>UQZJ01000011.1 GCA_900545495.1 uncultured Eubacteriales bacterium | reverse complement strand
CACTGCTGCCTCCCGTAGGAGTCTGGGCCGTATCTCAGTCCCAATGTGGCCGGTCAACCTCTCAGTCCGGCTACTGATCGTCGCCTTGGTGGGCCGTTACCTCACCAACTAGCTAATCAGACGCGAGGCCATCTTTCAGCGATAAATCTTTGACATCAGTGCCATGCGACACCCATGTGTTATGCGGTATTAGCAGTCGTTTCCAACTGTTGTCCCCCTCTGAAAGGCAGGTTCCTCACGCGTTACTCACCCGTCCGCCACTGTCCTCTGCTTCACTTGGACGAATCCTCGTTCCACAGATTCTCGTTCGACTTGCATGTGTTAAGCACGCCGCCAGCGTTCGTCCTGAGCCAGGATCAAACTCTCTATAAATTGTATCAACACGGTGTTTCCACCGAGCTAATCTTTACAGAGCTATTTGTCATAGCTTAAAACTTTTTATACTTAGCTTCGCCGGTAATTGACTTAACCCGGCTCCACCAAGTCTTTTCAGTTGCGCTCCAAAGCCCGTTTTCACAAGCTCTCTCGCGCTCCCGTCTGGTGCTTTTCGTTTCGTTCGTTGTTTAATTTACAAGGTACACGTCCCACGCGGAACAGTCATTATCATAGCAGATATCTGGCATCTTGTCAACTACTAATTTTACTTATTTTTGACAATTTTCGTTGGCCGCCTGCCGGCTCTCTGCTGTTGTCCTCGCGGACAGCTTGGTTAGAATACCACAGCCTTCCCACAATTGCAACCCCTTTTTTACCTTTTCCCTCACCTTAGATAATACAGCGTCCGTGATAAGCAGCGTTTATTACAGACGCCGTGAGAAGGCACGCCCTATACATATATAATATACGCATTGCCGACGGAGCCGCTTCACGCCTCCGTCCTGCCCGGCGCGTATGCCATCTTCCGAAATGCCCAAAGCGCCGGCACGTCAAAAGGAGACCACCTTACCGGAGGATAGATCCTTCCTTGCGGCTGCGTAGCGCGCCGCCCTTCACAGCCTGCCGAGCCTCTCGTATACCCCATCAAATTCCGGGGTGCGGATAAATTTCTGATCTTCTGAAAAAAACTGTTGACAAACCCCGCGAAATCTGTATAATAGTTTTTGTTCGTCAGGACACAGCGGGATTGTGTAAAGGTAGCACAGCGGACTCTGACTCCGTATGTGAGGGTTCGAATCCTTCTCCCGCTGCCAAAGAGACACGGTTAAGCCGTGTCTCTTTTTTTATTTCCATTTCCGCAACCTTTTTCGCCTGTTTTGCGTTATGATAGATGACGGCCGCCAAGAATAATCCCCGTAAAGGAAGTGAGCGATTTGACCGAGGAACAGGCTCTGCGCCAAATCAAGCGCGGCTCCCAAGATGCGCTGGCGTGGTTTATCGACCGCTACGGTTCCTATGTCAGCGCCGTCATCCGCGGTATCTTCGGCACGGCGCTGACGGAGTCGGACGTGGAGGAGACCGCCTCCGACGTGTTCTTCTCCCTCTGGAACAACGCCGAAAAGGTGCGCAGCGGCGCGGCTCGCCCGTGGCTCAGTGCCGTAGCCCGCAACGCCGCCCGCGATCGGCTCCGCCGGATCGTGCCGGAGCAGCCGCTGCCGGAGGACGCGGTCATCGCAGACCACCGCACACCGGAAACGGCGCTGACAGAAAAGGAGCGGACAGCCTGTGTACAGCTGGCTCTGCTGTCGCTGGACGCGACAGACCGGGAGGTCTTTCTCCGCTTCTACTATTACTGCCAGAGGCTCAGTGACATATCCCGGGAAATGGGGCTGAACGAGTCCACCGTCAAATCCAAACTGCGCCGCGGGCGGGAAAAGCTGCGGAGCTTCCTGTTGCGGGAGACACCATACGATGAGGCATCGGAAAAAGGAGGTACGGCATGGAATATACCATCTACGATCTGATGCGCGGACTGCAGGACGACAGCGTCGCGCTGCCGGAGGACGAAGCCGCCGACCTCCGCCGGATCAAGGAGCTGACGATGAACAAAATTCAGGAAAATCAGGACGGGCACGGCGCACGTCCCATCCGCCTTGTGACCCGCGGGCTACTGGTGGCTGCTATTGCGGCGGCGCTGTGCATTGCCACCGTGGTCGCTGCGAAGCTGGGCGTGGCCGACAGCTTTAACGGCTTTTTCGGCAAGCTTACCGCAGAGGAAAAGCATCTGATGGAGGAGATGGGCACCACCGAAATGCCCGCCCCTGTCACCAGCAACGGCGCCACCATTACGCCGATCGCCGTATACGGTGACACGTACCATTACTACCTGCGTCTGCGCATCGAGGCCCCGGCGGGTACAGTGCTGCGCATCCCCGACCCCCAGGCAGAGGGAGAACTGCAGCTGGTGGGTACGGCGTACGACGGCATTCTGGAAACGACAGACTATGATTTCAGCGGCTTAGGCTATTCGGTTTCGTGGGAGGACAGTTCTCGCGGCGACAACGTGCTGGAGGGTGTGTTGTGTCTGGAAGCGCAGATGCTCAGTGACCACGCCGCTCTGCGACATACCGGCAGTACGCTGCGGTTCAACGACGGTCTGCCCAAGTACCTGCATATCACGCGCTTGGCCATCGGCGTGAACGGCCATTACACCGAAACGGTGCTGGAGGGCGACTGGCGCTTTGCGCTGCCCGATCTTTCGGCGCAGGGAGCGCCCATTCAAGTGGATGCCGGCGGCTTGACAACAGCGAGCACCCAACCGGGCCGCACGATCTATCTGGACACCTTCCGGATCAGCAGCACCTATATACAGGCGAAGTACGAGTACGACGGCACAGATGATTTTGACGCACCCCTCTGTGAGCCGGAGAGAGGTTGGGCGCTGGTGCTGGATAACGGTACCGAGATCATTCTTGATGAGGAGCGTGTATGCGGCGGCGGTTTCAGCAACAGCTATGCAGATCTCTACTGGCTCTACCCCGCTCCCATCGACATCACGCAGGTGGATCACATCCGCTTCGGCAGTCTGACCATCCCCGTCAACCCGTAAGAACCGCCCATACGACACAGCGCCCCGAGCCGTGCGGCTCAGGGCGCTGTTTTCTGATTCTCAGGTATTCAAAAACGGGTCGTCCAGCTTGCCCAGACGGCGCAGCATGGTCTTCTTCACCGCCTTGAAGATGTTCTCATAGCCGGTGCAGCGGCACAGGTGGCCGCTGAGCAGCTTGCGCAGCTCATCATCGCTGTACAGCACGCCGCGATCCAGGATCTCCACCGCCGACATCAAAAAGCCAGGGATGCAGAAGCCACACTGGATGGCCGTCTCCTCCATGAATGCCTGCTGGATGTCGGACAGCTCGCCGTTGGGGCCCATCAGTCCCTCCAGCGTGGTGATGTGCTTGCCCTCGGCCCACACCGCCAGATACAGGCAGGAGTTGAAGCACTCGCCGTCGATGAGCACGTTGCACGCGCCGCACTCGCCCACCTCGCAGCCCTTCTTCACGCTGGTCAGGCTGAAGTCGTTGCGGAGCATATCGGTCAGGGATGCGCGCACATCCACCATCTGCTCCACTTCCCTGCCGTTGATGGTGCAGGTCACCAGCTGATACTGCTTCTTCGCCATTACAGTACACCTCCCGCCAGCTTCACAGATTCGATGAGGCACCGCTTGGCGCTCTCCACGGCGATATGGCTGCGGAACGCCTTGCTGGCGCGCCACGAATCGCGGGGATGGATATCCTCCAGCACCCTGCGGCCGAATTCCTCGATGTTCTCCAGCGTCACGGCCTTGCCGTTGATGAACGCCTCCGCGCTCTCCGCCCGCATAGGCACGGGGCCGGCCACACCAAAGGCAATACGCACCCGTTCGAAGGTCTTGCCGTCGGCGCTGAGCCGGGCGTTGACGGAGGTACCCAGCGTGGCGATATCCATGGCGTTGCGCATGGCATATTTAATATAGTGTCCCCACGTCCGGTCGTAGGACGCCTTGGGGATGAGGATGGCGGTCTGGAGCTCGCCGTCCTCCACCCGCAGATCCACCGTACCCGCCTTGATGTAGAAGTCCTTGATGGGTACGCGGCGCACGCCGTTCTTGCCGGTGATCTCCACGATAGCCTCCCACGCGTGAAGCGTGGAGGCGGAGTCGGCGGAGGTCACGCCGTTGCAGGTGTTGCCGCCGATGGTACCGGCGTTGCGGATCTGGGGTCCGCCCACCATGTCCACCGCCTCGCCCAGCACGTTGATGTACCGCTGGATGATGGGGTCATTGGTGATGTGGGTAAAGCTGGTCAGGCTGCCGATGCGGATATTCTCCTCGGCGTCGATGGAGACGCCCCGCATCTCATCGCACTTCTGGATGGAGATCAGCGCCTTTCCGGCCCGCTTGCCCTCGCGCATCTGCACCAGCACGTCGGTGCCGCCGGCGATGATCTGCGCCTCGGGATGCTCCAGCCGCAGGCGCACCGCGTCCTGTACGTTCTTGGCCTCGTACAGTGCCAACATATCATACATAGCTTGTCCCTCCTCAGTCCTGAATGAGTCCCTCTTCGCTGAAGCGCTGGAAGAGGATGTGGGCATTCATGGGATTCTGGTCAATGGCCACGCCGGTGGCGTTGAGAATGGCGTTGCGGATGGCCGGTGCGCCGGAGCAGGCCGGCGGCTCGCCCAGCGCCTTGGTGCCAAAGGCCGACGTCGGCTCGGGATTCTCTACGAACTGCGCCTCCAGATGGGGGTGATCCATGATCGTGCTCAGCTTGTAGTCCAGCAGGTTGTTGTTCAGCGGCTTGCCGGTCTTCTCGTCAAACAGCAGCTGCTCGCCCATGCCGTAGCCGATGGCCATGGACATACCGCCGTGTACCTGCGCCCCGGCCAGCGCCGGGTTGATGAGCTTGCCGCAGTCGTGTACGTTGATGATATCCCGTACCGTCACCTTACACATGGGGATATCCACCTCGATGTCCGCGAAGGTGCAGCCGAAGGAATAGGCGTTGTTGCGGATGGTGAACGTGGACTCGGCGGTGATATGCTCGCTCTTGGCGGCGTTGTACTGGGCGGTCATCGCCAGCTCCTGCAGGCTCATCAGCACCTTGCCGTCGGTGGAGCGGACGATGTTGCCGTCCACGATGTCCATGTTGTACACCGCCTGACGGGTCAGGTCGGTGGCGTATTGCAGGATCTTCTCCTTCAGCAGCAAACCGGTCTGGCGGATGGAGAAGCCCGCCGTATAGGTCTGGCGGCTGGCATAGGCGCCCAGACCCGTGGGGGTGATGTCCGTATCCTGACAGGACACCACATGGACGTCCTTATAGCTCTTCAGACCCAGCACGTCGGCGGTCATCTGGGCGTAGGCGGTGTCGGCGCCCTGTCCGATCTCCGTCTCGCCGCACTGCATGGTGACGGTGCCGTCCAGATTCAGCTGCATCCGGTTGCTGGAGGTCTCCAGCGAGATGGGATACACGGCGGTGTTGTACCAGAACGTGGCCACACCCACGCCGTGGCGGATGGGGCCGGTCTCCTTGGCGTACTCCGCCACCTTCCGGTCGTAGTCTATGTACTTCCGTCCCACCTTCATGCAGTCGCGGTAGGAGTCGTAGTAGTTCACGTTGTGGCTGAAGCCGTCCTCAAAGCCCTGGGGCATGATATTCTGCATCCGGAAGGCCAGCGGATCCATCCCCAGCGCCTTGGCGCAGTCGTCCACGTTGGCCTCGTCGGCAAAGGACGCCTGCGGCATACCGTAGCCGCGCATGGCGCCGGCGGCGGGGCGGTTGGTGAACACCGTCCACGCATCGCTCTCCATGTTGTCGCAGGGATAGTGCTGGGCGAAGGAGCCCATGCCCTTGGCCACGATGGAGTGGCCGTGGGAGGCGTAAGCGCCCTGATTGGAGAAGCACTCCACCTTTCGGGCGGCAAAGGTGCCGTCCTTCCGGAGCCACGACACGATGTGGAACCGGATGGCGTGGCGGACGCGGTTGGACACGAATGTCTCCTCCCGGGAGCAGTCGACGCGCACGGGGCGGCCGCCCACCTGCGTGGTGCAGTAGGCACACAGCGGCTCGTACAGCGCATCCTGCTTGTTGCCGAAGCCGCCGCCGATATAGGGCTTGATGACATGGATATCCGCCCACGGGCGGCCCAGTGCCTGTCCCACTACCCGGCGGATGATATGGGGGATCTGGGTGGAGGTCACCACCACGATCCGGCCGTTCTCCTCATAGGCGAAGCAGCCGTGGTTCTCGATATGGCAGTGCTGCACGGTGGGGGTATCGTACCAGCCCTCCACCTTGATCAGTCCCGGCTCCTGTATGGCGGCCTGATAATCGCCCTTGCGCATATCCGTGTGCTTCAGGATATTGTGCGGATAGTTCTCGTGGAGCTGGGGTGCGCCGTCCTCCATGGCCTTCTGCACATCCAGCACGAAGGGCAGCTCCTCATACTCCACCTTCAGCGCCCGCACGCCCTGCATGGCGGACACCTCGTCCTCCGCGATGACCACCGCCACATCGTCGCCCCAATACCGCACATGGCGGTTGAGCAGATGGCGGTCGGCCACGTCCTGATGGCCGGGATCCATGGACCACGGGTGGCCCGCCGTGGGGAACACGATGTCCGGCACATCGAAGCAGGTGATGACCTTCACCACGCCCGTGATGGCCTCGGCAGCGCTGGTATCCACAGACTTCACAAAGCCGTGGGCGATCTCCGCGTGCTTGATGCGCACATACAGCGCGTTCTGGGGCATCAGATCCTCGTAATACTTGGTGCGTCCTGTGGCCTTGTCAAAGGCGTCCACCCTGACTTGGCTCTTTCCTACCTCACCCATTCCGATACTCCTCCTTGTAAGCGAGATTTGACTCGGTAACAGTTAAGCCTGATGATTACCTTATCCTATCATAAACCCGCAGATTTGAAAAGGTTTTTCCGTTATCCTACTTGGGATACAACGCCGTTTTTCTTGACAGCTTTTCCATTTTGCGGGTATACTACCGGCATGGAGGTGATCCCGTGGAAAAGCTGCGTATCGGCTGTGTCGTTATGGCCGCCGGCAACGGCTCCCGCTTCGGCCGGAACAAGCTGGCTGCGGAGGTAGACGGCAAGACCCTCCTGCGCCGCGCGCTGGAGGCCGTACCTGCCAACCGGCTGTGCCGGGTGGCGGTCGTCACCCAGTATCCGGAGGCGGCGGAGGCCGCAAGGCGCTTTTCCTTCACGCCCGTGGAAAACCACCACCCGGACTGGGGCATCAGCCACACCATCTCCCTTGGCCTGGACGCGCTGGGCGACTGCGACGCCGCGCTGTTTCTGGTGTCTGACCAGCCCTTGCTGGAGCGCGCCAGCGTGGAGGGGCTGCTCGACCTCTACTGCCGACATCCCGCCTGCATCGCGGCGCTGGGACACAACGGCGTCCGGGGCAATCCCTGCCTGTTCCCCGCCCGCTTCTTTCCGGAGCTGCGGGCGCTGCAAGGCGACTGCGGCGGCAGCGCCGTCATCCGCCGCCATGAGGACGCCCTGCTGCTGTACGAGGTACCCGCCGGTCAGCTCACCGACGTGGACACCCGCGACGCCCTGACCGCCCTGACCGAGCAGCAGCTATAAGAAACGATTTCCGCCTGACAAACAAGCCGCAGCGCTGCTGCGGCTTGTTTTGTTTTTACTTTTTCCGTGCGTAGGGCGTGTTTGCCAGCGGCAGCTCCAAGCGCCGCTCCCCATCCAGCCGGTAGTAGGCGTCTGCGATAGCGGGTGCCGTAGGGATGGACGTGATCTCGCCGATGCCGATGGCGCCGCCGGCTACGTCCAGCCCCGGCTTCTCCACCACGATGGCCTCGATCTCCTGCTCCGGCAGCTGGTTGGCACGGAACAGGCCCAGCGTACCGTACTTGGCGGTGGGCTTGCAGTTCTCGTCGATGGGATACTGCTCCGTCAGGGCGTAGCCCATGGACATGACCACGCCGCCCTCGATCTGCCCCTCGATGCTCAGGGGGTTCACGGCCTTGCCCACATCGTGGGCGGCCACCATCTTTTTGATCTTTCCCGTCTCCCGGTCAAGGATGCACATCTGGGTGGCGTAGCCGTAGGCCACATGGCTCACCGGGTTGGGTACATCCGCGCCCAGCGGGTCGGTCTTGGCCAGATACTCGCCGTAAAACTCCTGTCCCGCCAGCTGCGCCAGCGTTTTTCCGCTATCCAGCTCCGCCTTCAGCTTGGCGCAGGCGCGGCGGGCGGCCTCGCCCGTTACCAGCGTCTGGCGGCTGCCGGAGGTATCGCCGGAGTCCGGCGCGATCCAAGTGTTGCTGCGCTCGTATACCACATCGTCCCGCTGCAGGCCGGTGCAGGTCACTACCGTCTGCACCAGCACGGTGCCAAGCCCCTGTCCGATGCAGCTGGCGCCGGTGTAGATATGCACCTTGCCGTCCGGCTCCACGATCAGCTTGCAGCGTCCCCAGTCGGGGATACCCACGCCCACACCGGCGTTCTTCATGGCGCAGGCGATACCCACCGGGTCGCCCGCCGCCACCGCCGCGTCGTAGGCGGGCTTGATGGCCTCCAGCGTCTCCACGAGGCCGGTGGAGCCGTCCACGATCTGTCCGTTGGGCAGCACGCCGCCGGGTCGGATGGCGTTGCGATAACGGATCTCCCACGGGCTGATGCCCACCAGATCGGCCATCTGGTTCAGCAGCGTCTCCGTGCAGAAGCAGGTCTGGGTCACGCCGAAGCCCCGGAACGCACCGGCAGGCGGATTGTTGGTGTAGTACGCCCAGCCCTCGATCTCAAAATTCTCGTAGGCATACGGCCCCGCCGCATGGGTGCAGGCGCGCTCCAGCACCGGCCCACCCAGCGAGGCAAATGCGCCGGTGTCGGACACCACGCGGGCCTTCACGCCCTGAATGATGCCGTTTTCGTCGCAGCCCATGGTGAACTCCATATCCATGCTGTGGCGCTTGGGGTGGACGAGGATGGATTCCTGCCGGCTGAGCTTCACCTTCACCGGCACCCGCGCCACATAGGCGATCAGCGCCGCGTGGTGCTGTACGGACATATCCTCCTTGCCGCCGAAGCCGCCGCCCACCAGCATATTCTGCACCTGACAGTGGTCGTAGTCCACGCCCAGCATAGCCGCGCACTCGTGCATGGTGGTGTGGGCGCTCTGGTCGGTGGTCAGCAGCCGGACGCCGCCGTTGTCCAGCGGCAGCGCCAAGCAGCACTCCGGCTCCAGAAAGGCGTGCTCCGTCCACGGTGTATGGAATTTCTCCGTCAGCACATACTTCGCCTTGGCGATAGCCCCCGCCGCGTCTCCGCGGGAGACGTGCTTGTAGGCCTGTACGTTGTTTTCGTCCTCCTCGAATACCAGAGGTGCATTTGGTGCCGCCGCCTCAGCGGGGTTGTGTACGGCGGGCAGCTCCTCATATTCCACCTTCACCAGTTTCTTGGCGGCCTCCAGCGTCTCCTGATCCCGGGCGCACACCAGCGCCACCGCGTCGCCCAGATAGTGGGTGAGCTCCCCGATACCGATGAGGGTAGGCTGGTCCTTCTTCAGATGGCCCACGTTGACCTGCCCCGGAATGTCCTTCTGGGTCAGGACGCACACCACGCCCTCCAGCGCCTCCGCCTCGGAGGTATCGATGGACAGCACACGGGCGCGGGCGTATCGGCTGCGCACCGCGCCGCCGTAGCACATCCCGTCCACATACACGTCGTCGGGATACTGGCCATAGCCCAGCACCTTCTCCTCCACGTCCAGCCGGTGGACGCGGCTGCCCACCTGCCAGTCGTCGGCAGAGGCCGCCGGGAGCTTTCCCTCCCGGAAGATCCTGGCCGCCAGCAGAATGCCGTCGATGATCTTCACATAGCCGGTGCAGCGGCAGATGTTGTTGCGGATGGCAAACGCCGCCTCCTCGCGGGTGGGGTCAGGGTTCACATCCAGCAGCCCCTTGGCGGAGATGACCATGCCGGGGATGCAGAAGCCGCACTGCACCGCCCCCGCCTCACCAAAGGCGAAGGTGTACACCTGCTTTTCCCAGTCGCTGAGCCCCTCCACCGTCACGATGGTCTTGCCCTCCAGCTTATCGGTCTGGGGGATGCAGGCCTTGGTGGGCTTGCCATCGATCAGCACATGGCAGGTACCGCACGCGCCCTCGCTGCACCCGTCCTTCACGGACGTCAGATGCAGCGTGTCCCGCAGATAGCGGATGAGCTTCTGATTCTTCTCCACTACGACAGTTTTGCCGTTCACGATAAATGTGGCCATATCGTTCTCCCTTCTGCGGCGGGCCGCCCCGACCGTCGAAAGTCCTAAAAATTTTTTAGTTATTATACAATATTTTTGGTCTTTCTGCAAGTCTTACTGGTGAATTACGTTATTCTAGTTTTACAATAACGCATTTTTCCACCCGCCGCAGTCGAATATACGGCGGCAGCGGCAAAAACAAACAGGCGGACGCAATACGTCCGCCTGTTTGTTTATTTAATCCATTTTGGGCCGCTCATTGCCGTAGAAGAACACCGCCACAGTCCCCGGCCCCGCGTGGGAGCCGATGATGGTGCCGATGTCGCACAGCCGCACCTTTCCCTTCAGCTTGGGAAACCGCTCCTCGATGGCGTCGATGAGCATCCGGGCATCCTCGGGACACTGTGAGTGGCACACGAAGCACTTGTCGTCGTAGTCCCGCCCGCCCCGGGCGCACTGCTCCATGGTATCCACCGTGGTCTCCACGGCCTTCTTCTTGCCCCGTACCTTGCTGTACGCCTTGATGGAACCGGTGTCGTCCAGCCGCATGATGGGGCAGATGTTCAGCACCGTGGCCACTGTGGCCGCCGCGCCGGACACGCGGCCCGTCCGGCGGAACTGGGTCATGTCGCTGGAGAAGAACTGGTGGTGTACCGTGTTGCGGTTGTCCAGCACCCACTGCGCCACCTCGTCGATGGAGCGCCCCGCGTCCCGCATATCGGCGGCGCTGTCCACCAGCAGGCCGTAGCCGGAGGAGGAGCACAGCGAGTCGATGACGATGAGCTTTCTGTCGGGATACTTCTGCCGCAGCTCCTCCGCCGCCAGAAAGGCGTTGTGGACGGAGCCGGACTGGCCGGAGGTGAAGGCGATGTGCAGCAGGTCGCCCTTTTGCAGCAGGTTCTCAAAAAAGTCCATGTATGCCGCCACATTGACCTGACTGGTCTGGGGCAGCTTGCCCTCCTCGAGGAAGCGGTAGAACCGGGGCAGCGCCTCCGGGTCACGGCCCATATCATCGTCGTACTCCACGCCGTCCACCACATAGGTGTAGAACAGCACCGGGATATCCCGGCTCTCCATATAGCTGTACGGCAGATCCACGGTCGAGCAGCAGCTCAGCGTAAATTTTCTATCCATAGTTCCCTCCACATCATACGGCGGATCACCTTATGCAATTCGCAAAATATTTCCCGTTTTATCAAGTCCAGTATAACGACTTCATATTTTTTGTCAATAAGCGGAGCTGCCGGATTGCCAAAAACAACAGGACGCGGTATAATGACTTGCTATCATTGTTCAATACAGGAGGCGCACATGGTCATCATCATCAAAAAAGGAACTCCGGAGGCGGCGATCCGCCAGCTTTTGGCGCAGCTCTCCATGCAAAACGTCAAGGGCGGCTGCGTGGCCGGCGCGGAATCCATCCTGCTGCCGTTGGTGGGGGAAACATGGCGTCTCGATCCCAATGCTTTACAGGCGCTGCCCTTCGTGCAGGAGGTGCGCCGTCTGACGCCGCCCTACCGGCTGGCGGGGCGCGCCGCCCATCCCGCCGACACCGTGGTCAGCGCGGGCGATGCCCGCATCGGTGAGAGCTTCTGCTTTATCGCAGGCCCCTGCGCCGTGGAATCCGCTCCCCAGATCGCCGCCGTGGCCCAGTCGGTAAAGGCCGCCGGCGCACAGGTGCTGCGAGGCGGCGCCTTCAAGCCCCGCACCTCCCCCTACACGTTTCAGGGGCTGGGCGGGGTCGGCGTGGAGCTGCTGGTGCAGGCGGGCCGTGACGCCGGTCTGCCCGTGATCACGGAGATCACCGATGTGTCCCAGCTCCCGCTGCTGGAGGATGTGGACATCCTGCAGGTGGGCGCCCGGAATATGCAGAACTACTCGCTGCTGAAGGCGCTGGGCGAGCTGCGCCGCCCGGTGATGCTGAAGCGGGGTCTGTCCGCCACGGTGGAGGAGTTCCTGCTGGCGGCAGAGTACATCCTCTCCGGCGGCAATGAGCAGGTGATCCTGTGTGAGCGCGGTGTGCAGAGCGGCCTGTCCGCCGCACGGTCCGCGCTGGACGCCGCCGCCATCCCCGTTCTGAAAAAGGCCACCCACCTGCCGGTGCTGGTGGATCCCAGCCACGCGGCGGGCCGCAGCGAGCTGGTGCTGCCTCTGGCACTGGCAGCGGCGGCGGCAGGCGCCGACGGTCTGATGGTGGAGGTACACGATCGCCCCGCCTGCGCCCTGTCCGACGGTGGGCAGGCGCTGACCTGCCG
This sequence comes from uncultured Eubacteriales bacterium, assembly GCA_900545495.1. GTDB lineage: Bacteria > Bacillota > Clostridia > Oscillospirales > Oscillospiraceae > Vescimonas. The sequence goes on along the minus strand of UQZJ01000011.1, from coordinate 74,919 downwards.
CCAGTTTCAGGAGCTGACGGAGGCCGTCAACGCACTCCTCCCCCACGCATGGCGTGGGGAATCCATCTGAATCACGCGACAGAGCCGCCGGGCGGGGTCATCCCTCCTCCGACGGCTCTTTCTTTTCCTGACAAAGGCGCAGCAGCGGTCTGCCAACGGGTAGGAACAGCAGATAGCCCGCCAGACCGCCGGCTGTGTTGGCGATGACGTCGGTGATGTCCGACGTGCGGTTCGTGGTCAGCAGCGGCTGCAAAAGCTCGATACACAGGCTCAGCAAAAACGCCGCCAGCACCGCCCGCCACGCACCCTTTTTTCCACGCACCAGCGGCCACAAAAACCCCAGCGGCACGGTCATCACCACGTTCAGTGCCAGCTGCCGTGCCGCGTTTCCGTAGCCGTTCCGCAGGTCGCGGAACAGCTCCAGCTCCATGGGTACATAGCGGTTCCCCGCCAGCTCCGGCAGGTTGGACAGCACCGGCAGCAGCGTTACCCCCAGTACGCAGACGATGTACAGGCAGAACACCGACCGTACCGCCAGTGTCCGGCGTCCCGCCTCCCGCCAGCGGGGACGCAGCACCAGCAGATATATGACCGCCAGCACTGCCAGATCCGGCAGCATCCGCAGAAATTGTTCAAACGAAACGTGTGGTATCGCGATCCCCGCCCTCCGTTGAAAAGTCACACGTCCCCGCTTGCGCCGGGTGTTCCGTGTTTCGTATAGTATAATCGGTTTTTGGAAAAAATGTCAACCGCATCGGGAGAAGCGCCGCAAGCGCAAGGTCTGGCACGTAAAAAAGGAACCGCCGAGGCGGTTCCTTTTTGTTTGCACGTTGAGGTGCTGTGCGAGGTGTTCGGCTTAGAAGCAGCCCTGCTCCATCATAGCCTCGGCGACCTTCTTGAAGCCGGCGATGTTGGCGCCAGCCACCAGATCGTAACCCAGACCGTACTCAGCAGCGGCCTCGGCGGACACCTTGTGGATGTTCTCCATCATCTTGTGCAGCTGATGGTCGACTTCCTCGGCAGTCCAGACCAGACGCTCGGAGTTCTGCGCCATCTCCAGAGCGGAGACGCCCACGCCGCCGGCGTTAACAGCCTTGGAGGGAGCCACGATGATGCCCTTCTGCGCACGCAGATAGTTCAAAGCATCGTTGGTGGTGGGCATATTGGCGACCTCGATGTAGTACTTCACGCCGGAAGCAGCGATCTTCTCAGCGGACTCCATCTTGACGTCGTTCTGCATAGCGGCGGGCATGTACACGTCAACATCCTTGACGCCCCAGCACTTTTCGCCGGCGACGAACTCGCAGCCGAACTTGTCGGCATAGGGCTTGCAGTGCATAGGATCCTTAGCGCGCATCTCCAGGATGAAGTTCAGCTTCTCGTCGGTGATAACGCCATCGGGATCGTGGACGTAGCCGTCGGGGCCGGCGAAGTAGGTGACCTTGGCGCCCAGCTGGGAGGCCTTCTTCATGATGCCCCAGCCCACGTTGCCGTAGCCGGAGATCGCGATACGCTTGCCCTCGATGGTGTCGTTCTCGTGCTTCAGCACTTCCTGCAGGTAGTACATAGCGCCGTAGCCGGTGGCCTCGGGACGGATCAGGGAACCGCCGTAGCTCAGACCCTTACCGGTGAGAACGCCGTTCTCCCAAACGCCCTTCAGACGGCGATACTGGCCGTACAGGTAGCCGATCTCGCGGCCGCCCACGCCCATGTCACCGGCGGGAACGTCGATGTCCGGCCCGATGTAGCGGTACAGAGCGGTCATGAAGCTCTGGCAGAAGCGCATGACTTCAGCGTCGGACTTGCCGGCGGGATCGAAGTCGGAACCGCCCTTGGCGCCGCCGATGGGCAGACCGGTCAGGCTGTTCTTGAAGGTCTGCTCGAAACCGAGGAACTTAATGATGCCTTCGTACACGTTCTTCTGGAAGCGCAGGCCGCCCTTGTAGGGGCCGATAGCGCCGTTGAACTGGCAGCGCCAGCCGCGGTTGGTGTGCCACTGACCGTTGTCATCGCACCACACAACACGGAAGGTGAACATACGCTCGGGCTCGACCATGCGGCCCAGCAGATCGACCTTCTCATACTCGGGGTGCTTCTCGATCACAGGCTCCAGAGAGGACAGGACTTCCTCGACAGTCTGCACGAACTCAGGCTCGTTGCCATGCTTGGTCTTGACGTTCTCCAGAACGCTGGCCAGATAAGCATTCATAAATAATTCCTCCTCAAATAGTTGTTCCGTTTGAAATGTGTCGGCGCAGTGTCCCTGCGCCTTCATCTATCACGATGATAACACTTCTTCTTCCTTTTCTCAAGGGGTCAGCGGACAAATCCCCCCCTCGCGCCCGTAAAAAATCCGCCCCCCTTTTTGTGCATATTGTTGAAACTCCGTGGATAAACCACGCACCAAACCGCGGCAAATTCGACATATTTTTCACAAATATTCCGTCGGTTGCGTACTTTGACGCGCGGGCGCTTTTTCGTACAAAATCGTGCCGCTGCCCGTCTGCGGCTTGACTTTTCTCGGTTTTACCATATAATATAAATTGTCGCTGTTTTGCGCAGCGCTCCCACACTATAACGGCAGACGGCTCGCTCTCCGCGCCGCGCCGCAAAAGGAGATTTGAATCATGTCTGTGTATCCTATGACCGTGGCCGGTCTGCAGCGGGAGCTGCCCATCTGCAAGGTGACCGATGACCTGTACATCGGCGCTTTCATCTGCTTTGGCGATGCGGAGCTGACCGTCGCCTGCGCCCGCGATATGCTGGCGCTGGTGGAGAAGGACAGCTACGACTATCTGTTCACCGCCGAGGCTAAGTCCATCCCCCTGATCCACGAGATGGCCCGTCAGAGCGGCGCCAAGAAGTACTTTATCGCCCGGAAGGGCCCCAAGGCGTATATGCCCGACCCCATCCATGTGGAGGATAAGTCCATCACCACCGCCGGCGTCCAGCGGCTGTATCTGGGCCGCGACGACGCCGACCTGATCCGCGGCAAGCGCATCCTGCTGATGGATGATGTGATCTCCACCGGCGGTTCCATCCACGCCATGGAGGAGCTGGTGAAGCTGGCGGGCGGCACCGTGGTGGGCCGCGTGGCCGTGCTGGCTGAGGGTGATGCCGCTGATCGCGACGACATCAAGTTCCTCGCCCCCCTGCCGGTGTTCAACGCCGACGGCACCGTCAAGTGAGCATACATAAGTAAAAAGTGTGGCAGCTGTGGGGCTGCCGCACTTTTTTTATAGCTGGGAGGGTAGACATTTTTTATAAGCTGTGGTAATATTTAGAATTAACAAAACTAATGACAACAAGTGTAACGCAGGGAAAGGAGCCTATCGCATATGTCTGTAAAGGAAAGCTATGCCGGAAAGATCAACCGTAAGCTCAACAAAAAACTGCGGGTCATCGCCGTGGCTGCCGGACGGGAGCCGGCGGATCTGGTGCTGAAAAACGCCACCTACGTCAACGTATTCTCCAACGAGCTGTGCCACGGGGATATCGCCGTGGCGGAGGGGCTTATCGTGGGCATGGGCGCATACAACGGCATCGAGGAGGTGGATGTCAGCGGCAAGATCGTGCTGCCCGGCTTCGTGGACGCCCACATCCATCTGGAGAGCTCGCTGGTCAGTCCCACAGAGTTTGCCAAGGCCGTGCTGCCCCACGGCACCACCACGGTCATCACCGACCCCCACGAGATCGCCAACGTCATGGGTACCGACGGCATCGAGTATATGCTGCAGGCCACGGAGGATCTGCCGGTGGATGTGCGCTTCATGCTCCCCTCCTGCGTCCCGGCTACGCCGCTGGACGAGTCCGGCGCCAACCTGGACTACCGTGCCATCGACTCCTTCTACGACCATCCCCGGGTACAGGGTCTGGCGGAGATGATGAACTTCGTGGGCGCCATCAACGGCGACCCGCAGGTGGTGGAGAAGATCGTGGCCAGTCAGGCACACCACAAGAAGATCGACGGCCACGCCCCCGACCTGAAGGGCAACGACCTCAACGCCTACATAGCGGCGGGCGTCTACTCCGACCATGAGTGCCACGATCTGGCAGACGCCATCGCCAAACTGGAGCGGGGACAGTTTATCATGATCCGCGAGGGTACTGCCGCCCGCAATCTGGAGGCGCTGGCCCCCCTGCTGTGCGACAAGTATGTGGAGCGGTGTATGTTCTGCACCGACGACAAGCACCCCAACGACCTGCTGGAAAAGGGGCATATCGACTACATCGTCAAGAAGGCCATTGCACTGGGCGCCGACCCCATCACCGCCATCAAGGCCGCCTGCCACAATGCGGCACGGTACTTCCTGCTGAATAACCGGGGCGCCATTGCCCCCGGCTACCTGGGCGACTTCGTGATCATCGACGACTTTACCCATTTCAATATTGAAAAGGTGTTCAAGAAGGGTGAGCTGATGTACAGCGACGGCGTGCTGAAGGAGTTCCCCACGCCGGAGATCGACCCCTATCTGGCCAAGCGCGCCCACGACACATTCCACGTGGCGTCCCTGTGTGCAGAGGACTTCATCGACCGCCGCCCCCACGCCGTTATCGGCATGGTCAACGGGGAGATCACCACCACCGACGGCGGCTACACTGACCGCATCGATGTGGACTACGATATCCTGAAGATCGCCGTCATCGAGCGGCACAAGAACACCCACCATATCGGTCTGGGCTATATCCGGGGCTACGGTCTGAAGAAGGGCGCGGTGGCCACCAGCATCAGCCACGACAGCCATAACATCATCGTGGTGGGTACCAATGAGGAGGACATGGCCTTCGCCGCCAACCATATCGTGCGCAACCACGGCGGCATCACCGTGGTGGAAAGCGGCGAGGTAAAGGGCGACGTGCTGCTGGCCATCGCGGGCATCATGTCCGACGACAGTCTGGTCAACGTGAACCGCGATCTGGAGGCCGCCAAGGCCGCCGCCTACGCGCTGGGCGTGTCCGACGGCATCGACCCATTCATGACCCTGAGCTTTATGGCGCTGCCGGTGATCCCCAGCCTCCGCATCACCACCCGCGGCGTATTCGATGTAACCTCCCAGCGGTATGTGTGAGACAACGAAACAAAAAGGAAGGACGCCCTCCCGGGCGTCCTTCCTTTTTGTTTTGTCCGTGCATCAGAACGAGGGACTGTTGTAGTGCCGCGCGGCATTGGTCAACCGCTGGTTGCTACTCCCGATGGTGATGGCGCTCCACTGCTCCTCCGTGCCGCCGTAGTAAACGTCGGACAACGCCGTGTTATAGAAGGCGTCATCACCAATGGCGGTGACGGCGGCGGGGATGCTGATGCGCTTCAGCGTCTTGCAGCCGTAGAAGGCATTCCTCTGGATCTCCGTTACGCCGCTGGGGAGAGCGATCTCCGTCAGGGCGGTGCAGCCGTTGAAGGCATCCAACGCAATGAGCGTGAGGCTATCCGGCAGGCTGACGGAGGTAAGGCTCCATGCGTCGGCAGCAAAGGCCTCATAGCCGATGGCCTTCACCCCCTCCTTCACCACCACCTTTTCCACCGCCGGCATATAGACCGCCCACGGCGCCGCGTAACGGGAGCCGCCGCCGCTCATGGTCCCGATGGTCAGGGTAGCGTCCGTGGAGAAGCTCCAGTCATAGTTGTTGCCCCACGGGAAGCTGTAGCCTGCCACAAGGCAGACATTGGACAGTGCTGTTGTGCCGACAGAATACGACGTCACCTTTTCCCACGCGCTGCGGGTTCCGCCAAAGAATACATGGAGTTGCTGGGCCATGGCGCTGCTGTCAGGGAACGAGGGGTAGGAAAGCGAAGTGAGGGCCGCAGGGATATAGATGCTCTTCAGCTGGGTGCAGCCGGAGAAGGCGCTCTGTTCGATGGCAGTCACGTCCTCTCCCAGCATGGCGACCAGCAGCGGGCAGTTCTGGAACGCCTGCTTTGGAATGGCGGTGATGCTGGTGTAACGCAGATCGGCCACCCGCAGGCCGCTGTCGGCAAAGACCCCCTCTCCAAGGGCGGTCAGATTGTTGAATTTCACAGACGTCAGCCCCTTGCAGCCGGTAAAGGCGTTCGCGCCGATGGTCTGGACGTATGTCAGCTTATCCGTTCCATACGAATCAGCTGGGAACGCCAGCGCCGCGCAGCCGTAAAACGCCCGCTGGCCCACGGTCTTCAACGTGCCGCTGGACACCGTTTCCAGTGCTGCACAGCCCTCAAACAGGGAATCGCTGATGTCCGTCAGCCGTCCGATGCCGGCGTGCCGCAGCGCAGAGCAGCTCTTGAATGCAGAGGCGCCAAGGGCAGTCAGGCTGTCGGGCAGGTCGATGGCCGTCAGGGCCTTGCAGCCCTCAAACGCGGAGGCGCCAACGGTCTTCAGCCGTGCGGGGAGCGTGATGGAGGTCAGCTTCTGACAGTCCCTGAAGGTGCTGTCGCTGATGGCGGTCACGCCGCTGGGCAGGTCGATGGCCGTCAGGGCCTTGCAGCCCTCAAACGCCGATGTGCCGATGGCGGTCACGCCGCTAGGAATCGTGACGGAGGTCAGCTTTTCGCAGCCCTCGAAGGTGCTGTCGCTGATGGCGGTCACGCCGCCGGGCAGGTCGATGGCCGTCAGGGCCTTGCAGCCCTCAAACGCCGACGCACCGATGGTCGTCACGCCGCTGGGAATCGTGATGCTGGTCAGGCTGGTACATCGGTCAAACGCGGACTTTTCGATGGTGGTCACGCCGCTGGGGATCGTGATGCTCGTCAGGCTGGTACACCGGATGAAAAGATACCCGCTGATGGAGGTCAGGCCGGTGGGCAGCGTGACGGAGGTCAGGCTGCTGCAGCCCCAGAACACGCTGGAGTCCAGAGATGTCACACTGTCGGGCAGGGTAATGGAGGTCAGACCGGTACAGTCCTCGAACGCACTGTAACCAATGGCGGTCACGCCGCTGGGGATCGTGATGCCCGTCAGACCGCTGCAGTCCTCAAAAGTACCCCAGCCGATGGTGCTGAGACTGTCGGGGAGGGTGACAGCAGTCAGCGCGGTAAGGCCGCAGAAAGCATACTTACTCGCGGAGGTGACGCCCTCCTCCATCACGAGGCGTTGAATACGGTCGGCATGGGCCGCCCAAGGCGCCGTCGAGATCCATGTATAGTCGGTGGTGTTTGCATACTTCATGCTATAATCCGGCATGCTGCCGGTGCCGCTGATGGTCAGCACGCCGTCGGGCGACAGGGTCCATGTCAGGTCCTCACCGCAGCTGCCGCTGTCATAGGCGCCGTTCAGGTATTCGACGACGGTGGTGCTGGGGATGCCGGTGTCCGCACCGGCAATGGCGGCATCCCAGTCGACGCCCTTGCCGCGGAACTTTATCTTCCGCAGCGCGGAGCAGCCGCGGAACGCATTGTCGCCCACGGAGGTGACGCTGCCGGCGATGCTCATCAGATCCAGCGCGGCGCTGTCGCGGAAGGCGTTGGCTCCCACGGAGGTGATGCCCTGTGAGACGATGGCGACCGTCACCTTATCCCGATAGGGGTACCAGTCGGTGGTGCGGGCCCCGTTGGGGAAGTCCGGCATAGCCCCGCTTCCCTTGATGGTCAGCAGGCCCGATTTCTCTGTCAGCGCCAGCTCCCACCGGAGACCGTTGGACAGGGTGCCGCTCTCGTACAGATTCCTCTCCGTATGGAGCTTGGTCTGGGCGGGCAGGGCATTTTCACTGCCCGTCACCTGCTCCCACGCGTGGCCATCGTCCCCGTAGTACACGTCGGTCAGCGCAGTGCAGCCGGTGAAGGCTCCTTTGCCGATGGCAGTCAATCCGGCAGGCAGCATATCTATTCTTTTCAGTGCAGTGCAGCCGGCGAAGGCGTTGGTGCCAATGGTAAGCGCACAGTCCTGGTCGATATACATCCCGACAGTGCGCACCTTCTCCCGCGCCGCGTACCACGGTGCGGGGGAAGCATCATCGTAGTCCGTCATCCGGCAGGGGGTGCCGTGTTCTGTGTTAAAGATGGTAAGCATTCCCTCTTCGGGATCCATATCCCACGACAAATTATCGCCGCAGGTACCAAAATAGTAAGTTGTGGCGGTCACGCCGACGCGGTCATAACCGCGGCTGATCTTCGTACGGTTCAGTGCACGGACAGTATAGTAGTATGCCTGTCCCTGCTCAAAGGTCTCATCGCAGTATCCGGTACTGCTGACCCGATCAGCCAATACTTCCCATTTACCGCCGTCTACTCGGCGGTAGACGCGGTAGCTCTGCGCATAGGCAGCAGGCTGCCATGTGATCATAACGCCATGCCTGTTGGCATCCGCACCGGTCAGAACTACGTCGTCCGGTACGCTGTATAAGCCGGCAGTCTTGCCATTTTCATCGCAGCCGAGGCTCAGGGCGCTATCCCGCACACCTCGAACCGTATACACATAATCCACATCCCGCGCTGCCGTGGTATCCACGTATCTGGTACCCGGCACAGACGCGGCAAGACACGACCATTCTCCTTCGCCGGAGCTCTTGCGATAGACCGCGTAGGAGGTGGCGTTAGCTGCTGCCTGCCATGTGATGGTGATGCTGTCCGCGCCAGCACGGGCCGCAGTCAGCGTCACATCGGCGGGAATACCGCTGGAAACACCCGTCCGGTCAAAGCCCGGGCTCAGCGTGCCGCTGGCCGCACGGCCACGAACGGTATAGTCGTAGGCCACGCCAGCCTGCGCCTTGCTGTCGGTGTAGGAAGTCTCGGTAACACCGTTGGCAATGATAGTCCATTTCGCGGTACCAATCCTGCGGTAAACGGTATAGGATGCAGCACCATTGGCCGCACACCATGTGACGGTAATACCGTCTGCACCGGCACGGGCCGCAGTTAGCGTCACATTGGCAGGTGTCTTATTCACCGTGGCGCTGACGCCCTTGCCATCGTAACTTGGACTAAGAGAGCGTCCATCCGAGGCCACACCGCGGACGGTATAGGCATAAGTGGTACCGGGTGTCACCGCGGCGTCTCTATACTGTGTACCCTTGATCGCTTTGCCGATCGCAGTCCATTTCTTGGCGCCGGGAGTTTTGCGGTACACCGTGTAGGTCTGTGCATTGGCAGCCTTCTGCCATGTAACAGTGATGCCAGTACCCTCTACGGTGGCTGAAACGAGCGTTACGTTGGCAGGAATACCGGCGGTAACGCCGACTCTATCGTAGTGCCGGCTGAGTACACCGTCACCGCCGCGGCCGCGAACGGTATAGGTATAGGACACGCCCGCCTTGACCGTGCTGTCGGTGTAGCTGGTCCCCTTGACATTCTTGGCAATGGCAGTCCACTTTTTGGTACCTGTCACTTTTCGATAAACCATGTAGCTGCACGCGCCGTCAGCCGGCTGCCACGTGACCACGATCTTCCGTCCGCTGATACGTGCAGCCGTCAGCACCACGTCGTCAGCCGTCTTCGGTACAGTAGCTGTAACGCCGTTTTTGTCAAATCCTTTGCTTTGAATGCCATCTGCCGTGCGCCCGCGAACTGTGTAGGTGTAGGTTTCTCCAGCGGCTGTTGTGTTATCCGTATAGGAGGTTGCCGTGACGCCCTTTGCGATAACAGACCAGCCCGTCCCGGCGGTCTTGCGGTAAACCGTGTAGGTCTTGGCATTCAAGGCGGGCTGCCATGTGACGGTGATGCCGCTGCCGGTGATCCTTACGCTGGTGAGTGTTACATTCTCCGGTTCCTTGCTGGCAACAGCTGTCACCCCGGTGTGGTCATAGCCGGCACTCAAGGTCTTTCCATCGGCGGCCAGGCCGCGCACAGTGTATGTATAGGTGGCACCGGGAACGACGGCGGTATCCTTATAACTGGTGCCGGTGGCAAAACTGTTGAGCTTCTCCCATTTTTTCATACCCGCTGACTTGCGGTAGACCACATAGGTCTTGGCATATCGCGCCGTCTGCCATGTGACGGTGATGCCGCTGCTGTCCGCCGTCGCACCCGTCAAAGTCACGTCGTCAGGGATCTTGATGGGAATCGTGGCGGATACGCCCGTTTCGTCCTTGGTGGGACTGCGATAGGCGCCGTTCACCCCCTCCACCGTATAGTAGTAGGTGACGCCGGGCTCCACATCGGTATCCCTGTAGTAGCTGCCGGTCACGTTTTCCGCGATCCGCCACCAGCTTCCGCCGTCTATGCGGCGATACACGCGGTATGTTGATGCGTGGGCATCCGGTGTCCAGCTCACCAGAATACTCTGATCACCGGCCGTCGCGCTCCGCAGCGTGATCTTGCCCGGATTGGGGTCATAGTCTATGTGGCTGAGCGCCAGCTGCCGCGAATTGTAGACGCTCATGGTATTCATATCATACTCATAGGCGACCTTTCCCACGACATACGACACCTCTGAACCGTCCTCTGTGGTCCTAAGAATGCCGCCGCGAAGGAATGTGCCAAGGCCGTCCACCAGATAGTTGGTTCCCTCCATCCGCACGATGTTCCATCCGCCGGTCGCCAGCTTGCCATCCTTCAGGCCGGTCACCACAGAGACCTCCACATCTCCATTCCAGGCCGTCTGATCGCAGAGGTATTTGAAATGCTGCACAGTCGTCGTCGGCCAACTGCTGCTGGATGCGGCTTTTTGCATATTCTCCCGCAGCTTCTCGTAGTCTGAGCCGGAAGACGCCGGTGTGCCGGAAACGCCACTGGGCTTGCTGCGGATATTGGTGTAGGGAAAATACACGGTCTGTTCCCTGTTCTGATTCACATATTGAGATCTGATATTGAACACCCAGATATGCTCACTCCGAAAAGCAGGCCAATACCAGCCGCTGCACCAGTACAGCTCCCACGTCAGATCGGCGCGCAATGCATTGCCCACCTTCTTTCGGGACGTCTCATTCAGGTTATAGTTGGTGTCGATCCGCGCCAGATCCGTCTGGCCTGTGGCGATCCTGGTGATGCCGTTCTTCAATTCCAGATACAGTGCCTTTTCCGACGAGCTTAGGTTGCGGCCCGCAGGGCCGTAATCCGCCTGACTGCCGGTAGATGCAGGCAGTGCCGCAGCATCCGTCTCCTCCGCCCACGCGGTGGTACACAATTCCATCGGCAGCATACCGATCATCAACACCACAGCCAGCAATACTGATACGATTCGCTTTGTCATATGATTCTCTCCCTCTTTCCGCCGTGCAGACGGTAATACATACACATGGTCAATTATATCACCTGTCCGCGCAAAAACAATATGCGCGCTGCATAGTATCAGTAATTTTTCAGAGAATGTACCACAAATCGGCGACCTCCCCTCCGGGAGGTCGCCGATTTGTGGTTGGGAACGGATACCGGTCACATGGCGGGCGGGCCGCCCTGCTCTCTCTCCGGTGATGCCGCCAGCGCCGCAAGCCCGCGGCGGCACAGCACGCATCCAGCGGCGCACACCGCCGCCATGCCTGCAAGGGCGTACCAGCTTCCCGCCCCACCGCCCAGCAGTCCCAGCGGGTCGTTCATCGCATTGAACGCGGCATGGGCGGCGAGGCCGGGCAGGATGCTCCCCGTGCGGCTGCGGAGGAAGCCGAGGGCCAGCCCCAGCAGGAGGGCATAGACGATCTGGATGGGCGTGCCGTGGATAATGCCGAAAAGCGCGGCCTGCAGCACCACCGCCGTCCAAGGGGGCATGGCGCGCAGCAGTCGGGTCTGGATGATCCCGCGGAACACCAGCTCCTCCGCCAACGGCCCCACGACCACGATGGAAAGCGCTGTGAACAGGCCGGTGGACGCGATAGGCGCCATGTCCGCGTTATAGGCGGTCAGCCATGCCTCCGGCAGCAGAGCCAGCGCCAGATTGATCGCCACGAAAAGTCCCAGCGCGGCAAAGGCGCTGAAGGCCGCCGTCCAGCCGGAGCAGCGGCGCAGGCCCGCCGCCTTCCCCAGCGGCTTGTGCCGCAGCCGGAACCACAGCAGCAGTACCGCCACAACGAACACATTGGCAAGCAGCGCCACCGCCGGCGCCCCGGCAAGAAGGCGCTCCGCCGCCAGCTGCGCTGCCTCCGCGACGTCCATCTCCTCGTGCGCAAGCGCTGTCCTGACGGCGACGGCGGCGGTATAGACGACGCCTGTCAGGAACTGCGCCATGATGAAAAACAGCAGGTACAGCAAGGACTTCCCCAGCGCGGCCAGAACGCCTTTTACAGAATACGAGCGTGTGTGTTCCATATACCCTCCTTTTTATCCGCCAATGTACCAAGATCTCTCCTTTTTGTACAATATAGCGAATATGCTCCCACTACGTCCAGCAACCTCAGGTTGCATCGGACATTTGCGGGGTGAAACAGCGCAACCTCAGGTTGTCATCGCAAAACAAACAGTCCACGGCAAAGCCGTGGACTGTTTGTTTTATAGCTTTATGTCGCAGGCCATGCTCATGACGGCGCGGCCGCCCACCCGCACGGTGACGGCGTCGCCCGATGCATACAGGCGGCTGCGGATCTCCGAGGGACGGTGCATATGCTCGCCCTGCAAAAATACGTTCTCCCGCTCCGGCTGCACCATGCCGTGGCGGTAGAGGTAGTAGGTCAATGCGCCGTTGCTGGTGCCAGTGGCGCACTCCTCCGGGATGTCGTACAGCGGCGCATAGTTGCTGCAATAGGCGGTGCAGTCATCGCCGAGGCAGAACATATGGACGCCGGTGACGTCATACTTCTTGGACAGCGCCGTTACCGCCGCCTCGTTCTGGACGGCGCGCAGCAGGGTGTCGTGATCCCGGACGGGCATCATGATATCGGCAAGGCCGGTGGAGACGATGGCGGGCAGCAGCCCCTCCGGGCAGTCCGCCGGTGTCAGGCCGTAGGCCTCGTACAGCGCCGGCAGCTCCGCCGCCGTCAGCTCCCGGATCCAGCGGGGCGGCGCCATGTCCATCCACACCGTATCGCCCTGCACCTCGATGGCAAGCTGGGCGGCCTTGGTGTGGGCGGTGACAGTGCCGTCCCCGATGCGCCCCAGCGCCCGCAGCAGGGCAAAGGTGGCAATGGTGGCGTGACCGCACAGCTCCACCTCCCCCGCCGGTGTGAAGTAGCGCAGCGTCACGCTGCCGTCCGGCTCCACGGCGGCAAAGGCGGTCTCGGAGTGCTTGAATTCAGCGGCGATCTGCTGCATCACCCCGTCGTCCAGCGGATGCTTCGGCAGCACTACACCGGCCTGATTGCCGCCGAACAGGCGGGCGGAAAAGGCGTCCATCACATAGGCTTCCATAAAAAATACCCCCACAGATTTTTTAATCAAGATAATTATAAACTGTCTTGCCATTCATGACAAGAGTATTTGACAGAACGACTTTTTTTCGTTAGAATAGAATTATATATCCGAAACGGAAATCAAAAAGAAAGGAATCTCATCCAAAATGCTCAATGAGCGAAGTCTGTTATCACAATTCCTGCATTTCGTAGCCGCTACGGTGGCATCCCTGATGGTTTTCAGCCTGTACTCCATCGTGGACGGGCTGATGGTCGCCAAGGGCGTAGGCGAATACGCCATGGCGGCGGTGAATCTGGCGGTGCCGTTCACCAACGTGCTGTTCTCCATCGGCGTCATCTTCGCCGTCGGCACCAGCACCATCATCGCCATCTATCTGGGGCAAAACCAAGGCGAGAAGGCCAACAGCCTGTTCTCCCAGAACACGGTGCTGCTGTCGTGCATCGGCCTGACCATCACCGTCCTCGTCTTCGTATTTCTGGAGCCGTTCGCCGTGCTGCTGGGCGCAAAGGGCGTAACGTATCAATATACCATCGACTATCTCCGGGGTCTGGCCCCCTTCGCGCTGTGCTTCATCGTCTCCTATAACATGGAGGTGCTGATCAAGACCGACGGCTATCCCCGTCTGGCCATCCTGACGGTCATCACCGGCTGTCTGGCCAACTGTGTGCTGGACTATATCGCCATCTTCGTGCTGGATCTGGGTGTGTGGGGCGCGGCCTTCGCCACGGGACTTTCCCAGCTTCTGACGTGCATCATCTATCTGCGCCACTTCCTGGGCGGACACAACACCTTCCATTTCGTGAAGTTCAGGATGGACTGGAGCATCTACAAGCGGCTGATCCCGCTGGGCTTTGCCGACGGCGTGACGGAGCTGTGCAACGGCGTGATGATCTTCCTGTTCAACCGGGTCATCCTCCGGTGCCTCGGTGACGACGGACTGGTGTGCTACACCATCATCGCCTATGTGAACACCCTCATCATCAACACCATGCTGGGTATCTCCCAGGGCAGCCAGCCGCTGGTCAGCTACCACTACGGCAAGGAGGACGCGGCGGGCTACAAAAAGCTGCTGCGGTACGGCTTTACGGCGGTGGGCATCATGACGGCGGTGATCTTCGCCGGTGTGATGATCTTTGCCCCCCAGATCGCCGGGATCTTCCTCGGAGCGGAGAAACCGGAGCTGCTGGGCAGCGCGGCCGGCGCACTGCGGCGGTACGGCCTGTGTTACATACTGCTGGGAAGCAACATCCTCATGGGCGGCTTCCTGACGGCGGTGGAGCGGCCGAAGGCGGCTATCTCCATCTCTGTGGGCCGCGGACTTGCGTTCCAGGCCGGCGCGCTGCTGCTGTTGGCGGCAGCCGTGGGCGGCACGGGCATCTGGTTTGCACCGGCGATCTCCGAGGCGCTGTGCGCGGTGATGGCCGTGTGGTTCCTCCGGCGGTTCCTGCGGAAAACCGCGGCATAACGAACATAAAAAGTATCCCACGGCTGTGCCGTGGGATACTTTTTGCTCTCTTTCAGGCGCTTTACGCCTGCGCTGCCTTTTCCGCCATCATCTGCCGCACCACCTCGTCGATGCGGTGGGCAACGCGGCGAAAATCCTCCGCCGTATAGCCCTTGGTGGTCATGGCGGCGGTACCGATGCGGACGCCGCTGGTCTGGGACGGCGGCCGCTTGTCGCCGGGTACGCAGTTCTTGTTCAGGGTGATGCCGCACCCGTCCAGACGCTCCTGCACCTCCCCGCCGGTCAGACCGGTGTCCGTCAGATCCAGCAGGAACAGGTGGTTGTCGGTGCCGCCGGTGACCACATGGTAGCCCATGGCCGTGAAGGTCTCCGCCATGGCCTTGCAGTTGGCCACCACATTGTGGATATAGGTGCGGTAGGCCGGGGTCAGCGCCTCCTCCGCCGCCACCGCCTTACCGGCGATGACGTGCTCCAAGGGGCCGCCCTGCATACCGGGGAACACGGCGCTGTCCACCTTCCTGGCAAGCGCCGGGCGGCAGAAGATCATGCCGCCGCGAGGCCCCCGCAGGGTCTTGTGGGTGGTGGTGGTGATGATATCCGCCAGACCGAAGGGACTGGGATGCTCCCCCGCCGCCACCAGACCGGCGATGTGGGCCATATCCACCATGAAATACGCCCCCGCCTCCTTCGCGGCGGCGGCAAAGCGGGCAAAGTCGATGGTACGGCTGTACGCCGACGCGCCGGCAATGATGAGCTTGGGCCGCAGCGCAAGCGCCATACGCTCCATGCCGTCGTAGTCGATAAGGCCGTCGCCGTCCACGTCGTAGAAATGGAGGTCGTACAGCTTGCCGGAGAAGTTCACCGGCGAGCCGTGGGTCAGATGTCCGCCGTTGGCAAGACTCATGGACAGCACCGTGTCGCCGGGCTGCAGCAGCGCCATATACGCCGCCATATTGGCCGATGAGCCGCTGTGGGGCTGCACATTCACATGGTAGTCGGTGGCAAAGACCTCCTTCCACTTGGCGATGCAGTACTCCTCCAGCTCGTCCACCACATGGCAGCCGCCGTAGTAGCGGCCCTGATTGCCCATGGCGCGGTGGGCGGGATAGCCCTCGGAATATTTATTGGTCAGGCAGCTTCCCACCGCACGGAGCACGTTCTCGCTGGCAAAATTCTCGCTGGCGATCAGCTCCACGGTGGTCGCCTGCCGCTGTTCCTCCTGTGCGATGAGGTCGAAAACGCGGGATGACATGGCCCTCTCCCCTTCCCTGTTGTGGTTTACACCGTTCCATTATACACCATCTTGTGGTTTGTGCAAGAAGAATTTGCGTCATGGCAGATGGCACGAAAACGTCCGCTTATGTCCGGTACTTTTTTGGAAAAAACGCCAAAATACGCAAATAGGGTTGACATTTGGCGGTGAAAGCGTTATGATGCGCCCAACTTCAGCAAATACAGCGAGGAGGAAAGCAGCATGAAGCGTCGCAGCACTGCCATGATGATGTGCCAGATGTGCATGGGTATGATGTCCATGTGCATGTTTCTGCGCGCCCAAAATGATCGATTGCTTTCCAAAAACTGTTGAACGGCTTGTAAAAGCCGGTGTGTGAACGAGCAGCGGAAGGTCGATCGACCTGCCGCTGTTTTTGTTTTTTCCGGTGCTTGGATGCGCCCCCTTCCGTTTGTTCCGGCGCACCGCAGGGCGTGTGCACAGTCCCGCGGTACGCCGTCAGCAAGATCATACATTCCTTACGACATATCTGAAAAGGAGACATGAAGATGAAACGTACTTATTTCACTCGTCTGGCCGCTCTGGCCCTGACCCTGATCCTGGCCCTGAGCCTGACGGCCTGCGGCGGCAAGGACACCAACACCGACGGTGATAACAGCGGCGATACCAAGACCGCCGTTAAGATCGGCGTACCTAACGACACCACCAACGAGGCCCGCGCCCTGCTGCTGCTGCAGGAGAACGGCATCATCAAGCTGGCCGACGGCGCCGGCATCACCGCCACCAAGAACGACATCGTAGACAACCCCTACAACGTAGAGATCGTGGAGGCTGAGGCCGCCCAGCTGCCCAATATGCTGCCTGATCTGGACTACGCGGTCATCAACAGCAACTACGCCATCAACGCGGGTCTGAACCCCGTCAACGACTCCCTGTTCATCGAGGGCAGCGCCTCCGCCTACGCCAACATTCTGGCGGTGAAGGAGGGCAACGAGAACGAGCCCAAGATCCTGGCGCTCAAGGCCGCGCTGGAGAGCAAGCAGGTGGCTGACTACATCGCAGAGAAGTACGCCGGCTCCGTGGTATCCGTGGTGGAGAACCCCACCGACGGCTATGACGCCTCCGTGGACTACGAGGCTCTGAAGGGGCAGACCATCACCATCGCCGCCTCCCCCACGCCCCACGCCGAGATCCTGGAGGTGGCCAAGGAGATCCTGGCCGCCAAGGAGATCACCCTGGATATCCAGAGCTACAACGACTATGTGGTACCCAACACCGTGGTGGATGACGGCACCGTGGACGCCAACTACTTCCAGCACCTGCCCTATCTGGAGGACTTCAACGCCCAGAACGGCACCCACATCGCCTCCATCGCCGCTATCCACGTGGAGCCCATGGGTCTGTACGGCGGCAAGCAGACCACGCTGGATGCGCTGACCACCAAGTAAGTGAGAAAGGAGGGAGACGCCCATGATCGAACTGAAGCACGTCAGCAAAACATTTGATTCCGGCACAGCCGGCGGGGTAGACGCTCTCAAGGACGTCTCCCTCACCATTGAAGACGGCGACATCTACGGCATCATCGGTATGTCCGGCGCCGGTAAGAGCACGCTGGTGCGGTGCATCAACCTGCTGGAGAAGCCTACCAGCGGCGAGATCATCGTCAACGGCCAGCGGCTGGACACCATGACCCCCGCCCAGCTGCGGGCGGCGCGGCGGGAGATCACCATGATCTTCCAGCGGTTCAATCTGCTGATGCAGCGCACCTGCCTGCGGAACGTCTGCTTTCCCATGGAGCTGGCGGGCGTGAAGAAGGCCGAGGCGGAGCAGCGCGCCCGTGAGCTGCTGGAGCTGGTAGGTCTGCCCGACAAGGCAGATTCCTACCCCGCCCAGCTGTCCGGCGGCCAGCAGCAGCGCGTCGCCATCGCCCGCGCACTGGCCACCCACCCCAAGGTACTGCTGTGCGACGAGGCCACCAGCGCGCTGGACCCCAACACCACCCGGCAAATTCTGGAGCTGATCCGGGATATCAACAAAAAGCTGGGCATCACCGTGGTGGTCATCACCCACCAGATGAGCGTGGTGAAGGAGATCTGCACCCACGTTGCCATTCTGGACGAGGGCCGCGTGGCGGAGTCCGGACTGGTTGGCACGGTGTTCGCCGCGCCTAAGTCCGCGGCGGGGCGGCGGCTGGTATTCCCCGGCGGCGCCGACGCGCAGGTGTACGATCCGGCAGGCGAAAAGCTGGTGCGGCTGGTGTTCAAGGATGCCGCGACCACCAGCATCCCCATGATCGCCCGGCTGGCGTCGGAGGAGGGTATCCTCTGCAACGTCATCTCCGCCAGCACCCAGAAGCTGTCCGAAACGGTATACGGGAGCATGATGCTTGGCATCCCCAGCAATCAGTTTGACGAGGCCGTGGCGTTTCTCCATAATGTGGCCAACGTACAGGTAGAGGAGGTGGAGTGAGTATGTACAGTGATCTGTTTTCCCAGAAGTCCGTGCAGGATCTGCTGACCGTGCTGCCCTCTCTGCCCTTCGCCGTATGGGAGACGTTCTATGTCACCGTGGTGAGCACAGCGCTGTCGCTGGTCATCGGCCTGCCCTTGGGCGTACTGCTGGTGGTAGGCGAGAAAAACGGCGTGCTGCCTCTCCCCCGCTGGCTGATGCAGGTGCTGAACGTCATCATCAACCTGCTGCGCTCCATCCCGTTCCTGATCTTGATGATCATGGTGTTCCCTCTGTCCCGCCTGCTCATCGGCACCGCCGTTGGCACCACAGCCACCATCGTTCCGCTGGTGGCGGCAGCGTTTCCCTTTGTGGCGCGTCTGGTGGAGAGCAGCCTCCGGGAGGTGGACGGCAACATCATCGAGGCCGCTCAAAGCATGGGCGCCACGCCCATGCAGATCATCTGCAAGGTGATGATCCCGGAGAGCGTACCGTCCCTGATCCAGAATGTGACCATCGCGCTGACCACCATTCTGGGCTACTCCGCCATGAGCGGCATCATCGGCGGCGGCGGTCTGGGCAAGATCGCCATCGACTACGGCTACTACCGGTACAAGTATCTGGTGATGCTGGTGGCGGTGGTCATTCTGGTGCTGCTGGTGCAGGTGTTCCAGAGCCTTGGCACATGGCTGGGCAAGAAGTGCGACAAGCGCCTGAAGCGGTAAAAAAGAGCAAAAAGAAAAGACCCCATGGGGTCTTTTCTTTTTGCTCTTTTCAGGCAGATCAGTCGATCATGCTCTTGAGGTCAGCGGCGACAGCGAAGGGAGCAGCGGTAGCGGCCTTCACATCCTCGACGGTGAACTCGGGGTTGATCTCGGTCATCAGCAGACCGTCCTTGGTGACCTCGAACACACACATCTCGGTGATGATCTTGTTCACGCAGTGGGAGGCGGTCAGGGGCAGACGGCACTTCTCGAAGATCTTGGGGTTGCCCTTGGCGGTGTGCTCCATGCAGACGATGCAGTGCTTGGCGCCGACGCACAGATCCATGGCGCCGCCCATGCCGGGCATCTTCTTGCCGGGGATGATCCAGTTGGCCAGATTGCCCTCGGCGTCCACTTCCAGAGCGCCCAGGAAGCAGGCGTCCACATGACCGCCGCGGATCAGGCCGAAGTTGGTGGCGGAGTCGATGAAGCCGCCGCCGTAAGCCACGGAGGAGGGGTTGCCGCCGGCATCCACAACGTGGTAGGGATCGTAGTTGGCGTCGCCCTCCTTGGGGGACACGCCGGCGGAGACGATACCCAGCTCAGCATGGATGATCACCTCAACGCCCTCAGGCAGATAGTTGGGGATCAGGGTGGGCAGGCCGATGCCCAGATTCACGACGTCGCCGTTCTTCAGCTCTTTGGCGCAGCGCTTGGCAATAAAGCCTTTGATCTCGGACTTTTCCATTACTTTCTGTCTCCTTCCACGATGTAGTCAACGCACATACCGTAGGTATGGATGTTCTCGGGCTCGATGTCGCCCACGGGAACGATGTACTCGCACTCGGCGATGACGGTGTCAGCGGCAGTGGCCATGACAACGTTGAAGTTGCGCATGGTACCCTTGTACCAGCAGTTGCCGAACTCATCGCACTTATAGGTGCCCAGCAGGGCGAAATCAGCGTGGATGGGCTTCATCAGCAGGTAATCCTTGCCATCGATGGTCTGACGGCCCATGCAGAAGGGGCTCTCCTCCACCAGGGTGTCGATACCCACGGGGGTCAGAACACCGCCCAGACCGGCGCCGGCAGCGCGGATGCACTCAGCCAGCGTACCCTGAGGCAGCAGGTTGACCTCCAGCGTACCCTCGGTGTGCTGCTGGCCGACCTCGGGGGTCATGCCGACGTGGGTGGCGATCACGCGCTTGACCTGATGATTGTGGATCAGCTCCGCGATGCCGAAGAATTCCTCACCCTTGGGACCGGTGGCGCGACCCATATCGTTGGCGATCAGGGTCAGATCCTTGGTGCCGCGGGCTACCAGCTCCTTGACGATGGCGCGGGCCTGGCCGCAGGCCAGAAAGCCGCCGCACATAATCGTGGCGCCGTCGGGGATCATTGCCGCTGCCTCACGGGCAGTCAGTACAGGTTTCTTTGCCATTTCTGTTCCTCCTTGTTTTATACCACTGGGCGGCTCGCCAGGTACGGCGGCCGGGCGGTGGTTTACAGTCGCGAAGACGGGGCTTCGTGACTTTTCTAACAATAGCATCATAGCACCCTTTGCACGAAAAAGCAAGGGATAGCCATGTTGTTTTTGCGCAAATCACCTTAATCAGAAGGGATTCCGCGCAAAAAGCGGAGAGTCGGGTTAGCGGCTCTCCGCTTTTGCTGAGGATCTTATTTCATGCCGCGCTTGACCATCTCGGTCACAGCGAAGGACGCCACATCATCGGCGTACTTGCCGGCGCCGAAGCCGGCATCATAGCCCAGCTCCTTGGCCAGCTCGTGGGTGATACGGGGACCGCCGCAGCAGACAACAAACTTGTCGCGCAGGCCCTCGGCCTCCAGCAGCTCGATGAGGTTGGTCAGGTTCTGGATGTGAACATCCTTCTGGGTAACGGTCTGGGAGACCAGCAGCACGTCGGCGTGCAGCTCCAGTGCCTTCTTGATGAACTCCTCGTTGGGGACCTGAGATCCCAGGTTGTAGGCCTCGATCATCTCGTAGCGCTCCAGACCGTAGTGGCCGGCAAAGCCCTTGCGGTTCATGATAGCGTCGATACCAACTGTGTGGGCGTCGGTGCCGGTGGAGGCGCCGACCATCACGACCTTGCGGCCGATGTGCTCACGGATGTAGTCGTTGGTGTCCTCCATGCTCATCACGTCGGACTCCACGGTGATGACGTGGATATCCTCGTAGTTCACGGAGTGGACGCAGCTGCCGTAGACCACATAGAAGGTGAACTCCTTGTCCAGCGCGGTGTGATATGCCACGTTGGGCTCCTCAAGGCCCATCTTCTTGGCGATCTGGCGGGCAGCCTCCTCACCGCGCTCGTCATCCTTGATGGGCAGGGTGAAGCTGGTCTGCACCTTACCGTCGTTCATGGTATCGCCGTAGGGCTTCAGACGGGTCAGATCCAGCGTGGTATCGAAATCGATCTTATGGGTGTTATACAGTCCGCTGCTCATGCTCCCACCTTGCCTTTCATGACTTCAACGAAGGGGTTGAAGTATTTGTCGTCCTTGACCACAACGCCGTTCAAACCCTTGCCGCCGTCCTTAGGACGCTTGACATCGGCGAAGATGCCCTTCTCGATGGTGGTGAACAAGCCCAGCTTCTCGATCTCCTTCAGGAGGTCGGTGGCCTTGGTCAGCACCTCGTTGGCGCGGTTGCGGATGATGCCGTTCTCCTTGTAGGTCAGCTCGCTGCCCAGATCCTTCATGGTGCGGAAGATGTACTGAGCGTTCTCGATAGACAGAGCACGGTCGGACATGAACGGGGTGTGGATGGCCTCGGTCATCATGCCCAGCAGGCACAGCCGCTGGTTGGTCAGGATGGTCACCATGTTGAACAGGGCGTCCTGAATGTGGCCGCGGAAGATGTTGCCGGTCATGAACTTCGTGGGAGGCATATACTTCAGAGGCGCGTTGGGGAAGATCTCACGGGCCATCTGTGCCTGTGCCAGCTCATACAGGAAGGTGTTCTCCACAGCGGGATCCATCTCGAAGGCGTGGCCCAGACCCATCTGCTCCTCGCGCATACCGGCGGACTTGGCAAATGCCTCGTTCAGGAACTGGGAGGCCAGCACGGTATGAGCGGCGGTGATGGCGTCATCGGTGGTCAGGTAGTTATCCTCACCGGTGTTGATGATCACGCCGGCATAGCCGTTGATCACGCGGGAGAAGAACTGGTCGACGATGGTACGCTGCATATTGATATCGCGGAACAGGATGCCGTACAGAGCGTCGTTCAGCATAACGTCCAGACGCTCCAGAGCGCCCATAGCGGCGATCTCAGGCATACACAGACCGGAGCAGTAGTTGCACAGCCGGATGTAGCGGTGCTGCTCCTCGCCCACCTCGTCCAGCGCGGCGCGCATGAGGCGGAAGTTCTCCTGGGTGGCATAGGTGCCGCCGAAGCCCTCGGTGGTAGCGCCGTAAGGCACATAGTCCAGCAGGGACTGACCGGTGGTACGAATGACGGCGATGATGTCGGCGCCCTGCTTGGCACCGGCCTTGGCCTGAATGATATCCTCGTAGATATTACCGGTAGCCACGATGATATACAGGTACGGGCCTTCCTTATCGCCCCACTCCTTCAGGTAGGAGTTGCGCTTGGCAACGTTCTTATTGATGCGATCCATGGTGGCGTTCACCACGGGGGTGATGGCCGCACGAATCTCTGCGTCGGAGTGAGCGGGGATCTTGCTCAGATCCAGCTCACCGCTGTTGACAGCCTCCGCCACGCCCTGGGGATCCTTGCCGGTCTCCACCATGGCGTTGCCGATGGCCCACGCAGCACCGGCGGGCAGCAGGGAGTTTGCCATCAGGTGGTCGACCACCACGTTGGGCAGAGGAACGTCCATATCGTTGACGCCATCGATACCCAGCAGACGGCAAACAGCGCGCTCCACCGTGACGGTGGTATGCTGGTCAATGAACTGCTGGGTGTCGTCTGCCACCTTGGCGGCAGAGGCACGCGCCTGTTCGACCAGCTCCATATTCAAGCCGAGTTTGCTTTCCATAGTTTAACCTCTCTCTTACTTCTTGACGTGACGCTCGTTACGCAGCAGCTTGGTGGGCTCCAGATAGCGCTGCTTGGTACCCTCGGCGACCCATGCCACGCCGGTCTTCTCCACCTTCTTCTTGCCGGTGCAGACGTCGCAGTGGCAATCCTGAACGTAGTGCTCGGGCTGGGTGTAGGAGGTGATGACGCCCTCGAAGTTGCGCAGGATGACCTTGCGGGGGGTCTCGGAGATCAGGTAGTTGGGCATAACGGGGGTCTTGCCGCCGCCGCCGGGAGCGTCGACCACGAAGGTGGGGATGCAGTAGCCGGAGGTATGGCCGCGCAGAGCTTCCATGATCTCGATGCCCTTGGAGACGGGAGTACGGAAGTGGCTCAGACCCAGGGAAGGATCGCAGGCATAGATGTAGTAGGGGCGGACACGCATCTTGACCAGACCGTGGACCAGCTCCATCATCACATGGATGCAGTCATTCACGCCGGCCAGCAGCACGGACTGGTTGCCCAGGGGGATACCGGCGTCAGCCAGCATAGCGCAGGCCTTGGCAGCCTCGGGAGTGAACTCCTTGGGGGTGTTGAAGTGGGTGTTCAGCCAGATGGGATGATACTTCTTCAGCATGGCGCACAGCTCGGGCGTGATACGCTGGGGGCACACAACGGGAGTGCGGGAGCCCAGACGGACGATCTCCACATGGGGGATGGCGCGCAGGCGCTTGATGATGTACTCCAGGTTCTCATCGGAGACCATCAGGCAGTCGCCGCCGGACAGCAGGACATCGCGGACCTCGGGATGAGCGGCCACGTAGTCGATGCACTTGTCGATCTGCTGCATGGGCACTTCGCAGTCGTTCTGACCGGCGAAGCGGCGGCGGGTGCAGTGACGGCAGTACATGGAGCACTGGTCAGTGATCAGCAGCAGCACGCGGTCGGGATAGCGGTGGGTCAGACCGGGGGTGGGAGAGTCGGTATCCTCGTGCAGGGGATCGGCGTCCTCATAATCGGCATACTCCAGCTCCTCCGCGCGGGGGATAGCCATCTTGCGGATGGGATCGAAGGGATCGTCCAGATCGATCAGGGACAGGTAGTAGGGGGTAACAGCCATGCGCAGCTTGCCCAGGGTCTTGCGGACGCCCTCTTCCTCATCGGGAGTCAGGTTCATGTACTTCTTCAGATCCTCAACCGTCTCAGCGCGGTTAGCGACCTGCCAATGCCAGTCGTTCCACAGATTCTCGGGAACATCGGCGAACAAACCGTTGCGAGTCTTCATAGTCGTTTCTCCTTCACAATATCGTGTTGTTTCGGTGTAGGTCAAAGGCTGGGGAGCCACACGGGCCCCCCAGCTTTGAAGGAAGTCGTTTAGCAGTACTTCTCGTCGAACAGCTTACGCAGCTTGGGGTTCTCGCGCAGCACATCCAGGGTGATGTTGGCGTGGTTCTTGGTGTAGCCGTTGCCGATGATCATGGTCACGTCCTTGCCGATACCCTCAGCGCCCAGAGCAGCCTTGGTGAAGGAGGTAGCCATGGAGAAGAAGTACACCATACCGTCGTCACGGACAGGCAGGATGGCGGACATCTCGCAGGACTCGATGTTCACGCAGCAGATGGACAGATCGTACTCCTTGCCATCGTTGACAGCCAGAGCAGCCTCCATAACCTCAACGGGCTTGGTGCAGTCGGCGACGATGACGTCGGTGTAAACGCCCAGCTCCATCAGGCCGGGAACCTGCTTGGGGTTGCGGACAACGCCCACGACCTTGCCCTTGGGGCCGACCTTCTTCATGGCCTCCCAGCCGCACAGCACGCCGGACTTGCCGTTGGCGCCCAGGATCAGGACGCTGTCGCCCTCGTGGGGCAGCTTGCGGGCCTGCGCGGGAGCGCCGGCCACGTCCAGAGCGGCCAGAGCCAGAGGCTCGGACATATCCTCGGGCATCTTGGCATACAGAGCGGACTCGAACAGGATGGCCTTACCGACGATGTCAACGCGGTCGATATCCTTGTGGATGGCCAGGATCTTGTCGATTCTCAGCGGGGTCATGGACAGGGACACCAGGGAGACGATCTTGTCGCCTTCCTTCAGGTCGAAGCCGGGCTTGTTCTTCAGGTCCTCGCCGATGTGAGCGACGACGCCCTTGAACATACCGCCGGAACCGGTCACGGGGTTCTGCTGCTTGCCGCGCTCAGCAACGATGCCCAGGATCATCTCGCCGATCTTCTTCTCATCGCCGCCGCAGGCCTCGGAGATCTGGGTAAAGGAAGCGGAGTCGATGTTCAGGGAGGTCACGTCGCAGACGATCTCGTTGGAGTAGACCTTGCTCATGTCGTTGTCGACCTTCCAAGCAGCCTGGGTCAGAACGCCCTTGGGCTCGATAACGCGGTGGGAACCGTACTTGTTGCCTTTCAATTCAGCCATTGTAAATATCCTCCTAAAAAATATATCTTGATTCTATGTGGTAACTTACTTCAGGGGCTTGAGGCTCAGGATCTCGCGGGCCTCAGCGGAGGTAGCGATCTCGCGGCCCAGCTCCTTGGCCATGCGGACGACCTTGGCCACCAGCTCGCCGTTGGAGCCGGCCTTCTGGCCCTTGCCCAGATAGACGTTGTCCTCGAAGCCGACACGGACGTTGCCGCCCATGGCGATACCGGCAGCGGCCATGGTCCAGGCGGACTTGCCGACGCCGGTGACAGTCCAGGTGGAGCCGGCGGGGATCTGGCTCACCAGATGGCACAGGTTGGGAATAGTGGCGGGGGTGCAGCCGTTGACGCCCAGCACGAAGTTGAACTGCATGGGAGCGCCGGGGACCTCGCCCTTCTTGGCCATGGTCAGGATGGTATCCAGATGGCCGATCTCGAAGCACTCATACTCGGGCTTGATGTTGTTGGCCAGCATGCGCTTGCCGAAGGCGCGCATGGTGGGCATGGTGTTGTCGAAGATCTCGTCGCCGAAGTTGCAGGTGCCGCAGTCGAGGGTGGCCATCTCGGGGAACAGCTCGGTGGGCTGCAGACGCTCCTCGGGGCTCATGCCGGTGGCGCCGCCGGTGGAGGGGATCATGATGACGTCGGGCAGCTCCTTGCGGATGGCATCCATCACGACACGGAAGCGCTCGCGATCCTGGGTGGGGGTACCGTCATCGTTGCGGACATGGATGTGCAGGATGGCAGCACCGGCCTCGTAGGCGGACTTGGCCTCGCGGACCATCTCCTCTACGGTGTAGGGAACAGCGGGGTTGGAGGCCTTGGTGACCTCAGCGCCGCAGATAGCGGCCGTGATAATGAGCTTTTCCATCATGCCACTCCCTTACTTCTCGATCTTTTTGCGCTGGCAATCCTTGGGGGTCACGCAGGTGCCGTGAGCGCGGCAGACCACCACGGGCTCGGCCAGAACATCAGCAGCGGAGGCGCTGATGTCGGGGCGGGAGACGATGACCTTGCGGGCCTCGAACTTCATGGTGCGGGAGGTGTTGCCGATCTTCTCGATCTCGCCATAGGCCTCGATGTAGTCGCCGGCGTACACGGGAGCCAGGAACTCCACGTTGTCATACGCGCAGAACAGGCCCTCATCACCGTCGCACTTGATCAGCAGTTCGGTAGCGACATCACCGAACAGGTGGACCATGTGGGCGCCGTCCACCAGGTTTCCGCCGTAATGAGCATCCTTGGCGCTCATACGCAGACGCAGCAGAGAAGTCATCTTTTCCATAAGTATTTCCTCCTTAAAAATTTTGGACGTGCAATTTCTCAAACACCAGCTCCGGCCGTTATCGCTCTTTTTTGGGTATGAAAAAGGGCGCTATCGGTCAAGGTCATTGACCAATAGCGCTCCATGTATCTCTACATGACAGCAGCGCCGCTTACACCGCGCTGCCAAGCGGCAGGTCTCAGGCGGGCCTGCTGCTTTCGGCGAAAAGCTCCTTCCTGCTACGCTGCTCGGGTGCCTGTCCCCACACGCAGCAGTACCCCGCTTTTCGCGCCTCTATTGACTGATATTCACGAAATCCTACTCTTAAATTATACTGGTTTTAGGGCGTTTGTCAAGGGACTTCGTGACAAGCTTGACAATAATATTTTTGCAGCTTGAAAACTTTTTGCAGCTTCTTTACAGCTTTTTTCGCACCGCGAAAATCAATAGGCTTCTTCCACCATTTTGAGGATCTCCGGCTTCAAAGACAGCATCCGACAGATGTTCAGCGCGTCCCGCGGACAGTCGGAGCGGCCCTCCACCCGGTACAGGCCGTAGTTCATGTGGCGGGCGATGACAGCCACGCCGTCCTCGTTGGTGGCGGACAGCTCCCGGCGGATCTGCTCGGTATCCACATCCCGCAGGCCGATGATCTGGTAGTGGAGCTTGGCGTACTCCGCCACCTTGTCGTAGTGGGTGGTCAGCAGCGAGATGGCGTTGACATCGTTGAGATACCGGGTGACGGCCTGCACAATGACGGCGCCCTCGTCGGGGTTGGTGCCGCGGGCGAACTCGTCCAGCAGGAACAGGGAGTAGCCCTGCTCCACCTCGGCCAGCGCCTTCTGGAACTGGACGATCTCGGAGCCGAAGCCGCTGAGTCCGGACTGGATGGACTGGAGGTCGTCAAACAGCATCTTCACGCTGTGGAACAGGGGCATCCGCGCCTCCCTGGCGCAGACCAGAAAGCCCGCCTGCAGCAGCAGGGCGTTGAGCGCCACGGTCTTCATGGCCACGGACTTGCCGCCCATGTTGGCGCCGGTGATAACGGTCGCGCCCTGCTCCAGATGGATGGAGACGGGGACGAAGCGCCGTCCCTGCTCCTCCAGCAGGTCGCAGATCTCGGGGTTGACCATGTCGGTCAGCTCCAGCTCACCGTCGGTGATCTCGGGACGGATGCCGCCGAAGCGCACGGCGAACAGCGCCTTCTGCACGATGAAATCCAGCCGGCCGGAGGTCTCCGCGTCCGCCAGCAGGTCGTCCACCATCGGCGCCAGCGCAGCGCCCATGGCTCTGCGGACGTGCATCTCCTCGGCGTCCTCGTCGGCGCACAAGCGGGTGCGCTTCAGGCGCAGGTCGTCCTTCTCCGCGTCCGTCGCCGCCTTGAAAAGACGCTCCTCCACGTCCTTCTTGGCCTGACGGATCTCCTTGAGCTTGGCGGTGGCGCTGTCGGGGATGTAGAAGCCCCGGCTGCCGGTGCCGTCCGGGTCCAGAATGGCCAGCGCGGGCTTGGGGTCGTGGAGGGCGATGCCCTTGAAATGGGTGACAGCGTCGATCTCCGCCAGCAGCGGACGCAGGCCGTCCAGCCGCTGGAGGTAGCCCTTGATCTCAAACAGCTCCACATGGTCCGGCGTCTCCCCCGCCGCGCAGCGGCGCAGGGACGTGCGGATGTCCTTCATCTGGCACAGGCCGGTCATCAGCTTGGTGTACTGGCCCTTCAGCTCCTCCGCCGCGGCCGCGGCACGCTCCACGTTGTACAGCTCCGTCTCCAGCTCCGCCCTCTCCTCCGGCGTATAGAACCGCAGGCGGCGGATCTTCTCCTGCCCGAAGGGCGAGCAGCCGTGCAGAGACTCCAGCACATATTGCAGACCGATCTTCACACGCTCCTCAAATCGGATCTCGATCATGCCAACTCCTCCTTTACGTTGATAACAGGCACGTCCACTGCCTCGCGCATACGGTGCAGGAACTCGTCCTTGTCAAATTTCCATCCATAGGCCGACACCGGGTTGACGGTGATGCACAGGGTACGGGCGGCCTCCTCCGTCTCCAGCGCCACCTCCCGGGTGACCAGCTTATCCAGCGTGTCGGCGCTGAGCAGCACCTTGCTGGGGTCCTTCACCACCAGACGGCAGCGGCGCAGCACGCCGGAGCGCAGCAGCGG
Organism: uncultured Eubacteriales bacterium; assembly: GCA_900545495.1. Taxonomy (GTDB): domain Bacteria; phylum Bacillota; class Clostridia; order Oscillospirales; family Oscillospiraceae; genus Vescimonas. The sequence continues at coordinate 46,029 of UQZJ01000011.1, read as the reverse complement.
CAGCACCATGGTATCCGTCAGAGCGCCGGTGATCAGCGCCGCGCCGTGCTCCTTGACGCAGGCCTCCAGACCGTCCACGGCCTCCGGCGGCAGCTCCGCCGCCTTGGGCAGATTCATCAGACGGTAGATATGCACCGTGTCGGCGATGACCTTCTCCATGCTCATGTGGTAGCTGGCGCCGGTACAGAGGATGACGCCCTCCGCCACGGCGCGGGCGCCCAGGCTCTTCCGCCCCAGTGCGCCGTCGATGATGGAGCGGTCGGCGCCCAGCTCGAAGAAGCTCTGGGATACGGACTTGAGCTGCGTGGTGATGGATGGGCCGGCCAGCTGGACATACCCGGCGCTGCGCGCCCGGAGGATCACCACCTCGCCCAACGGAGTGGGGATGCCGGTGGTCATCAGGATCTCCTTGGTCACGTCGCCCAGGCGCAGCATATCCTTGGCCGTGGCGATCAGGGTCCCCTCCTTCACGAAGATGCCGGGCTTCTCCGTGCCGGTGACTACGTCGGTGGACTCGCCGTCCCGCCCGATGGAGGTCAGACCCAATGTGCCGCGCAGGTGGTCGCTGGTCAGCAGCCAGTTGAGCATGGTGGTCTTGCCAGCGTTCTTGCACATACCCACGATGGACATGGTCTTCGTCTCGTTGAGCCGGCGCAGCAGCTCGTCATGCATATCGTACACGCCCTTTCCTTGGTATTCAGTCAATTTTTGAGTATAACATACCATTTTGAAAAAAGAAAGGGGGGAAACGGTTTTTGTCCGTCTCCCCCCTGTTTTCCCTATTCCACAGTGACGCTCTTGGCCAGGTTGCGGGGCTTGTCGATGTCGCACCCGCGCTCCAGCGCGATGTAGTACGCCAGCAGCTGCAGCGGCACCACGCCCAGCTGGGGCAGCAGCATCGTCTCCGTCTCCGGCACGGTCAGCACCCGCTCCACACGGCTGTGCATCCGCTCCGCGCCGCTCTCGGTGGTGAGCGCCAGCACATGAGCGCCTCGGGCCTGCACCTCCACCACGTTGCTCATGGCCTTGTCGAGCAGCGGCATATAGGTGGCGGCGGCGATGACCGGCGTCCCCTCCTCGATGAGGGAGATGGTGCCGTGCTTCAGCTCGCCGGAGGCGTAGGCCTCGGAGTGGATGTAGGAGATCTCCTTGAGCTTCAGGCTTCCCTCCAGCGACAGGGCGTAGTCCAGATTGCGGCCGATAAAGAAGATCTGCTCGTGTCCCGCCAGCTCCTTGGCGGCGGCGCGGATATCCGCCGTATCGGCGAGGATGCGCGCCATCTGGTGGGGCAGCGCCTCGATGCCCCGCACCATGGCGGTGTAGGTATCCAGATCCACCGTGCCGAGGATGTCGCCGAAGTACAGGCCCAGCAGGTTCAGCACCACCATCTGGGTGCTGTACGCCTTGGTGGTGGCCACGGCGATCTCCGGTCCCGCCCACGTATACAGCACATCGTGGGACTCTCTTGCGATGGAGGAGCCCACCACATTGACGATGGACAGAATGCGGGCGCCCCGCTTCTTCGCCTCCCGCAGAGCCGCCATGGAATCCAGCGTCTCACCGGACTGGCTGATGACGATGACCAGATCCCCCGGCCCCACGATGGGGTCGCTGTACCGGAATTCGGAGGCGAGACTCACCTCCACCGGACGGCGGAGCATCCGCTCCAGATTGTACTTGCCCACCATGCCCACATGGTAGCTGGAGCCGCAGGCCACGATGCAGATGCGCCCCAGCTCCCGTACCTCCCGGTCGGTCATGGTCAGGTCGCTGAGCACCACCCGTCCCTTCTGGATACGGCCGGTGATGGCGCGGGCGATGGCGTCCGGCTGCTCGCAGATCTCCTTGAGCATGAAGTGGTCGTAGCCGCCCTTTTCCGCGGCGTCCACGTCCCAGTCGATGTGGTGATGCTCCTTCTCCGCCGGGCGGCGGCGCTCGTTGTAGATGCGGATGCCGCCGGCGGTGACCACCGCCAGCTCCCCGTCATCCATATACACCACATCCCGGGTATAGGGGAGCAGCGCCGTCACATCCGAGGCGATGAAGTTCTCGCCCTCACCATAGCCCAGCAGCAGCGGCGCGTCCTTCCGGACGGCGATAAGCCTGTCCGGTGCGTCGCGGCAGACGATGCCCAGCGCGTAAGCGCCCTCCACCACGGAGAGCATATCGTTTACCGCCTCAAAGAGGTCGCGGCTGGCGACGTAGTAGTCCTCCAGCAGCTGGGCCACCACCTCCGTATCCGTCTGGGAGCGGAAGACGTAGCCCTTTTTCTCCAGCCGCTCCCGAAGGACGGCGTAGTTCTCGATAATGCCGTTATGCACAACGGCGAACAGGCCGCTCCGGCTGACCTGCGGGTGAGCGTTGATGTCGTTGGGCTCCCCGTGGGTGGCCCAGCGCGTATGCCCCACGCCCAGCGTACCGGGCATGGCGCGTCCCTCCTCCGTCAGCTCCGCCAGTACCTGTAAGCGGCCCTTGGCCTTGCAGACCCGCAGCCCCTCCGGGCCGCAGACCGCCATGCCGGCGGAGTCGTAGCCGCGATACTCCAGACGGCGCAGGCCGTCCAACAGGATCGGGGCCGCCTGCTGGGCGCCCACATATCCGACAATGCCACACATATATTGTTGTTCCTCCCGAAAGAAAAGATATCCGCCGTCCCCGTCCGGCATAGTTTCGCCCCACGGGGACATACTGAAAAAAATACCCTATGGAAAGGGCGTGTATCTCTTGGCGACCGCTTTTTTGCGCACCGTCATCCTGTACCTGCTGCTGATCGCCGGTCTGCGGCTCAGCGGCAAGCGGCAGATCGGCGAGTTGGAGCCCATCGAGCTGGTGCTGACGCTGCTGATCTCCGATCTGGCGTCGGTACCCATGCAGGATTTCGGCATCCCCCTGCTCAACGGCGTGGCGCCGATCCTGGCGCTGATCGCGCTGTCCACCCTGTTCAGCTGCATCAGCCTGCGGAACGTGCGGTTCCGGTCGCTGGTATGCGGCGAGCCGGCGCTGGTCATCAAGGACGGCCAGATCCGGCAGGAGGTGATGCACCACAACCGCCTGACGCTGGACGAGCTGATGGAGGAGCTGCGGGGACAGGGCGTGCTGGACATCAACACCGTGAAATACGCGGTGCTGGAGACCAGCGGACACCTGTCCGTGCTGCTGCGGGCCGACCAGCAGCCCCTGACGGCGCGGCAGATGGCCGTGTCGGTAGAGGATGACGTATCTCTGCCCACGCTGGTCATCAACGACGGCCGCGTTATGGCGGAGAACCTGCGTCTGGCGGGGCGCGACGAGAACTGGCTGCGCCAGCAGCTGCAAAAGCGCAGGATCAAGCACACCCGGGACGTGTTCCTCCTGTCGGTGGACGAGAACGGCGCCGTGGTGTGTCAGCTGAAGGAGGATGTGCGATGAAGGCGGTGCGTATCCCCCTGTTCGTGCTGGCGGTGCTGCTGGCCTTCTCCGTGTGCAACGCGGTGTACCTCACCCGCCGGTGCCATGCGTGGCAGGCGGAGGTCATGGCCGCCGACCGTGCCGCCGCTGCCGGGCATCCAGAGGAGGCGTCGGCGGCGCTGGCGCAGCTGGACGAGCTGTGGCAGGCCGATCAGGTCTACCTCCACATCGTGGTGACGCACGGGGACATCAACAACGCCGAGACGCTGCTGCGCCGGGCCGTCCTGCTGTGTCAGGCGGACAGCGAGGAGCTGCGCCCCACGCTGGCCGAGCTCCACGCCTGTCTGGGCATGGTGGCGGAGACGCAGCAGATCAGCATCAAAAATATTCTGTGACTTACTTCTCGCTGAGCAGCTTGTTCAGCTCGCTCATAAAGGTGTTGATATCCTTGAACTGGCGGTAGACGGAGGCGAAGCGGACATAGGCCACCTCGTCGGCCTTCTTCAGCTTCTCCATGACTTTTTCGCCGATGACCTCAGTGCTGACCTCCCGCTCCAGCGCGTTTTGCAGCTCCTGCTCGATCTCCATGGCCATGCGCTCCATGTCCGCCACGGGGACGGGACGCTTTTCGCAGGAGCGCTGGATGCCGCGCAGCACCTTGCTGCGGTCGAAGCTCTGGCGGGAGCCGTCCTTCTTGATGACCACCATGGGCAGGCTCTCCACCGTCTCGTAGGTGGTAAAGCGCTTCTCGCAGGACAGGCACTCCCGGCGGCGGCGGATGCTGCTGCTCTCATCGGCAGGGCGGGAGTCCACCACCTTGCTCTCTTTGTATCCGCAATAGGGACATCTCATATGCTGACCCTCCTGAACTTGCGGCGAAAAGCCGCTGATTAGTGGAAGTATATCACAAATGTACAAGATGTGGTAGTAGGCACTGGGATTTTTTTCGGGTTTTTTACGGTTTCCCCGGCATGACGGGCGTCCAGCCGCCGGAAAAAATGAAAAAAACATACCGTTTCCCCTCCCGCCGCCCCACGGAGGCAAAGCAGAACAGCTCCGTCAGCGGGAAGGGCGTGTCCGGCGGCCACGGCATTGCCAGCTGCGTCACACCGCCCTCCCGCCGCAGCAGCGTACCGGCGGGGACGTGCCACGGCAGGCTGTCCGACGGCGACGGCGGCCGCCATTGCGGAGCCGCCGCCGGCTGGGCGCGGCACCGCGTCACCGCCCCCAGCGGCGCAGTCATGGCGGCAGAGAACCGCCGGTGCAGGCAGCCGTCCTCCGTGACGCCCAGCAGCAGCTCCCCTCCCGCGCCGCAGGCGTACAGGCGGTACAATCCTGCGGGCAGGCCGGTGCAGCGGACGCGGAACACCGTGTCCGTCCCCAACGGCGTCACCGCCAGCGTTCCCACCCGCCGCTTCTCCAGACAGACAGGCACCTCCATCCGCACCGCCCCCTCCCATCACGCAAAAAACAGGTCTGTGCCATGGTATGCACAGACCTGTTTTTCTTATGCGTCGTCCCGGCGCCCTCACACCAGATGGCTGCCGGTAAGTCCGAAGCTGACGGCGATGGCGGCGTCCACCTGTTCCATCACAGCACTGTCCACACGGCCCATCCGCTCCCGCAGGCGGCGCTTATCCAGCGTGCGGATCTGCTCCAGCAGGATCACGGAATCCTTAGGCAGACCGCTGCCCTGCGCCGCCAGCGCGATATGGGTCGGCAGTCTGGCCTTGCCCAACTGGGAGGTGATGGCCGCCGCGATGACCGTGGGGCTGTGGCGGTTGCCGGTGTCGTTCTGCACGATGAGCACCGGGCGCACACCGCCCTGCTCGCTGCCCACCACGGGGCTGAGATCGGCGTAGTATATGTCGCCGCGTCTGACATTCGTATCCACAAAGTTCACACTCCGCCGCAAGAAGTACCGGAGGGATATGTCCTCAGGTCACTTCCATTGTCCCACGCAGCCGCGGAATTTATACCCTTGCGCGTCCGTAAATCCCGGTTTTGTTTCGCCCGTTGTATCTTATGCGGATACAGGGCGTGGCGTACCGTCAGAACCGGAGCAGCAGCTCCTTTTCCACCTCCTGCCCGTTTTGCAGGTACACCCGCGGCACCCGCTTGCTGACGGCGCAGGTCAGCTCATAGGAGATGGTGCCTGCCAGCTTGGCCAGCTCCTCCACCGGATGGGTGTGTCCGAAGATCTCCAGCTCGTCCCCCACCTGCACCTCCGGCAGGTCGGTGAGGTCGACCATGCACATATCCATGCAGATGCGTCCCCGCTGGGGAGCGTCACCGCCCTTAGCGGCGAACCGGCACTTGCCGCTGAGACAGCGGAAAAAACCGTCGGCATAGCCGTAGGGCACTACGCCCATACGGGTGGTGCGGGGCGTGGTGTACTGCCGCCCGTAGCTGACGTCCGTCCCCGGCTCATAGGTCTTGATGGTGCTGACGGTGGTCTTAAGGCGCATCACCGGGCGCAGGCCCAGCTCCGCCGCCAGATCGCCGCAGCCGTACAGCAGGATGCCGGGGCGCACCATGTCCAGATACGTCTCCGGATAGGACGCCACAGCGCCGGAGTTGGCGCAGTGACGGATGGTGAAGCGCTGTCCCCGCTGCCGCTCCACCTCGTCCACCACCCGGCGGAACAGGTCGAATTGGGCGCGGGTATAGGCGGCGCTGTCCGCATCCGGCTCGTCCGCCACGGCGAAGTGGGTGAAGATACCCTCCGCCCGCAGACCCGGCAGGCCGCAGGCGGCGCAGATATCCGCCGTGCCGGTGCCGAAGTGTCCGCCGGACACCAGATAGCCCAGCCGGGACATACCGGTATCCACCTTGATGTGGACGGTCAGCTCCCCGCCGCAGCGCACCGCCTCCTGGCTGTACTCCAGCGCCTTGGCCTGACAGGACACCGCCTGGGTGATGTGCAGGTCAATGAGGTTCTTCACCTGCTCCCGGGGCGTATGCCCCAGAATGAGGATGGGCATGGTGATGCCCCCCGCCCGCAGCTCCATGGCCTCGTCCAGACTGGACACCGCCAGATAGTCCGCGCCCAGCGTCTGTAAGGTGCGGGAGACCTGCACGGCGCCGTGGCCGTAGCCGTCGGCCTTCACCACCCCCAGAAACTTTACATCCGCGCCTACGCGCCGCCGCAGCGCATGGTAGTTGTAAGCCAGCGCGTCCAGATCGATCTCCGCCCATGTTCTCCTCAGTGTAGACTCCATGTTTATCCCTCCGATGTGGTACAGGTGAACGCCAGCAGCTTCACTGTCAGCACCACCTGTTCATTTCGTGAAAACTCCGCGTACCGCGGGAAAAGCCCCTCCGCGTCCAGCCAGACGGCGCACAGCACCTTTCCGCCGCCGGGGGCGGTGGTGTCCAGCGCCAGACGCAGGCAGGGCGTGTTGTCCAGCGCCTCGCTGCTCTGCTCCAGCACGTACCCGTCCGCCAGCGCCCGCAGCAGGTAGGGCAGGCAGTTGGCCGGGCAGATATCCAGCGACGCCCCCGCCGGTAATTGCAGCCCCTCGCTGCTCAGTGTCATATCTGTCCCCGATACCACGGCGGTAAGTCCCGCCAGCTCGCCGGGGGCGGTGACGGTGGTGACGGCGTCCCCGTCCGCGTCGTAGCTGCACAGCAGGGTGAACGTCCGGCTGTCCGTGGACGTGTGGCTGGTGACCTCCGCCTCCAGCCGCGCCGTCTCCAGCGTGCTGTACTGCTCCTGCACGGCGTTGCCCGTCTCCCCGCGGCCGCAGCCGCACAGGACGGCGCACAGCAGCAGCGGCCATATGATCTTGTTCACAGCTCTCCCTCCTTTTTAGGAAGGCTCTCCGCTACTCCACCTCTTTCAACGCATAGGGAAGCTTCTCTAACAGGTCGCCGGGGGTCATGCCCCGCCGTCCCTTCTCCGCCGCGGCCAGATCGCCGGCCCGGCCGTGGAGCCATACGGCGCAGCAGCAGGCAGCAAACGGCTCCATGCCCTGCGCCAGCAGGCTGGCGGTCATGCCGGTGAGGATATCGCCGCTGCCGCCCTTTGCCATGCCGTCATTGCCGGTGGTGTTCACCGCCAGCCGTCCGTCCGGCGTGGCGATCACCGTCCGGTGACCCTTCAGCACCAGATAGACGCCCCGGCGCGCGGCGTAGGCCGCCGCACCGCTCTCCCGGCCCCGGCTCACGTCGCCGCCCACGCGGGAGAACTCCCCCTCGTGGGGCGTCAGCACCGTCACAAGACCGCGGCGGCGGGACAACTCATCTATATGCCATTCCAGCGCGTTTATGCCATCGGCGTCCAGCACCAGCGGCTGCTCCAGCGTCAGCAGGCGGCGCACCAGCCCGTCGCTCTCCTCGCTGCGTCCCATGCCGCAGCCCATAGCCACGGCATCGCACCCGGCGGCGCGGCGGCGGATGTCCTCCTCCGCCGACAGACACAGCTTTCCGTCCAGCGACGGCAGCGGATGGGGCATGGCCTCATCGGACTTCACCGCCGCCACCTGCCAGATGTCGGACGGGACGCCCAGAAAGACCAGTCCGCAGCCGGAGCGGACGGCGGCGCGGGAGCAGAATACCGGCGCGCCGGTGTAGCCCACGCTGCCGCCCAGCACATAGGCCTTTCCGAAATCCCCCTTGTGACCCTCCGGGTCGCGGCGGGGCAGGGCGGCGCGCACATAGGCGGCGTCCAGCGTCAGCATGGCAGTCACTTCTTTTCGTATTTTTTGTTCAGTATATCACATTTGTCAATCGCCATTTCTGCTATTTTCGCCGCACAGTGGGAAAAAAGTGCTTGCAAGTTCATTCCCCGTGTGGTATAAGTGTATGCATACGACAAAAAGCCATGAACGGGAAGATCTGCGTAGACGCATCTCCAAGAGAGGGCCGGCCACCGGCTGCAAGCCGGCCTGAGATACATCGCAGTGTTCGCCCGGGAGCTGCCGCGAGGAAATGCGCGGCCGGATCATCCTCCGTTACCGGGAAACGAGTGCGCGGACACTGTCCGCGAAGCTGGGTGGTACCACGGAAGCGTCGCCTTTCGTCCCATGTCATGTGGGATGAAAGGTGTTTTTTTATCCCCAAAACGAAACTCTCAAAAGGAGGACTCACACAATATGAAGGAAAAACTGGAACAGCTGCTCACCGAGGGCAAAGCCAAGATCGAGGCCGTCCGCTCCGAGACGGAGCTGCAGGAGATCAAGGCGCTGCTGCTGGGCAAGCAGGGCAGCCTGACAGAGCTGCTGAAGGAGCTGCCCAAGCTGGACGTGTCCCTGCGTCCGGAGATGGGCAAGGCGGTGAACCAGGCCAAGGCCCAGCTCACCGAGCTGCTGGATGCGCGCCGCAATGAGCTGAAGATGAAGGCGTCCGAGGTGGACCCCGACTTCGACATCTCCGTGCCGGGCATACTGCCCCCCAGCGGCGGTCTGCACCCCATCACACAGATGTGCTACGACCTGAACGACGCCTTCCGCTCCATGGGCTTTGAGATCTACGAGGAGGACGACATCACCAGCGAGCTGTTCGGCTTCGACAATCTGAACTTCCCTCCCAACCACCCCGCCCGCGAGAGCATGGACACCTACTGGCTGGCCGGACACGACAAGGGCGAGTGCTGGGACAAGCTGTGCCTGCGCCCCCACCTGACCGGCGGCTCCGTCCGCTATATGCAGACCCACAAGCCCCCCTACCGCTTTGTGTACCCCGGCAAGGTGTACCGCAACGAGACGACGGACGCCCGCCACGAGCGCGCCTTCTTCCAGTATGAGGCGCTGATCGTGGACAAGGACTTCACCTTCGCCTCCGGCAAGGTGATGATCAAGAGCATCCTGAGCAAGGTGTTCGGCCGGGACGTTCCGGTGCGGATGCGCGCCGGCTTCTTCCCCTTCGTGGAGCCGGGCTTCGAGATCGACATGGGCTGTCTGGTCTGCGGCGGCAAGGGGTGCAGCGTGTGCAAGCACGTGGGCTGGATCGAGGTCATGCCCGGCGGCACGCCCCATCCCAACGTTCTGAAGGCCGCGGGCCTCGACCCCGACGAGTACACCGGCTTCTATGTCAACATCGGTCTGGACCGTCTGGTCATGATGCGCTACGGCGTGGACGACGTCCGCCTGTTCCACAGCGCCGATCTGCGGTTCCTTGAGCAATTCCATTGATGAGGGAGGGGTGCTGAAATGAAAGTATCACTGAATTGGATCCGGGACTATGTAAAGCTGCCGGAGGATATGGATCTGAAGCGTCTGGCCTATGACCTGACCATGTCCACCGTGGAGGTGGAGGACGCCGTCGATCTGGGCGCTTCGTTCCACGATATGGTGGTGGGTGAGATCAAGGAGGTCCTGCCCCACCCCAACGCGGATAAGCTGCGTATCTGCCGCACCGACATCGGCGGCGGCGACATCAAGGAGATCGTCTGCGGCGGCACCAACCTCCGCGACGGCATGAAGGTGGCGGTGGCGCTGCCCGGCTCCGTCTGCCGCTGGCACGGCGAGGGCGAGCCGGTGGAGATCAAAAAGAGCAAGCTCCGGGGCGTGGACAGCTATGGCATGATCTGCGGCGCCGTGGAGATCGGCCTTGCCGACCTGTTCCCCACCGACGGGGAGGCCGTCATCCTCGACCTCAGCGATTTTGACGCGCCCGCCGGCACACCGCTAGCCGACGCGCTGGATCTCAACGATATCATCCTGGAGATCGACAACAAATCCATGACCAACCGCCCCGACCTGTGGGGTCACTACGGCATCGCCCGGGAGCTGGCGGCGCTGTACCACCTGCCCATGGCGGAGTTCCCCCGCTTCGACCGGAACGTGGAGAACACCGCCGGGTTCCGCGTCACCGTGGAGGATGCGGAGCGCTGCCCGCGCATGACCGGCACGCAGATCGAAAACGTCTGCGTCAAGCCCGCTCCCTACTGGATGCAGGTGCGGATCTGGAAAACCGGCATGCGCCCCATCAACGCGCTGGTGGATATCACCAACTATGTGATGCTGGCCACCGGTCAGCCCTCCCACGCTTATGATTCCGACCACATCGCCGGGCACATCATCGTTCGCCGCGCCAAAGCGGGCGAAACGCTGACGCTGCTCAACGGCAAGGAACTGCCCCTCAGCACCGACGATCTGACCATCGCCGACGATGCGGGCATCGTGGGTCTGGCGGGCGTCATGGGCGGCGTCAAGGACTCCATCCTCCCCACCACCAGTAAGGTCATTCTGGAGATCGCCAACTTCCAGGCCGCCGGCATCCGCCGCACCGCCCTGCGGTACGACAACCGCACCGAGGCCTCCGCCCGGTATGAAAAGGCCATCGACCCGGAGCGCTGCGACCAGGCCTTCGACCTGTCCATGCAGCTGTTCCATGAGCTGTATCCCGATATGCAGGTCACCGGCCTTGCCGACTACTATCCCGTGCCGCTGCAAAAGGCGGAGATCGACGTGCCTGTCAGCTGGCTGGAGCGCCGTCTGGGCAAGACCCTGACACCGGAGGACATCACCGCCAAGCTGGCGCCGCTGGGCTTCCAGCTGTCCTTCGACGGCGACAATATGCACGTGGTGGTACCCACCTGGCGCTCCACCGGCGATGTGTCCATTAAGGCCGACATCATGGAGGAGGTCGCCCGGATGTACGGCTACGAGAACTTCGAGGCCGAGCCCATCACCACCTCCTTCGACGGCGCTATCAACCAGCTGGACAAGGATCTGGAGCGCCACATCAAGGAATATCTGGCCGTCCGCTGCGGGATGCAGGAGATCTTCAGCTACCCGTGGATGGAGGAGTCGTATGTCAACGCCATCCTCCAGAGCACTGACGGCATTCTGGCGCTGTCCACCCCGCCGTCTCCCTCCGAGCGCTTTATCCGCTCCTCCCTGCTGCCCAACCTGTGCAAGGCGGTGGCCAAGAACGAGCGGTACTACGGTGATTTCGCCATCTTTGAGACGGCGCAGGTGTTCCACGACACGGACTACACCACCCCCTACGATCCCCGGGAAAAGCTGCCCTCCCAGCGTAAGAACGTGGCCGGCGCTTTCGTGTCCGCCGGCAAGGACGTGGCAGCTCTGTTCCGCAAGGCCAAGGGTGTGGTGGAGATGATGCCCCGCTATACCCACATGGAGCGCTATGACTTCCGGCAGGTGGAAAAGCCCGTGTGGGCTGACGAGGTGGTGTGGCTCAACATCTATCTGGGTGAGGAACGCATCGGCGATCTGGCCCTGCTGAGTAAGCGGGTGTCCATGGCCTGCGGCATCAAGAACGTCAACGTCATGCTGTTCCAGCTGGATCAGGACGCGCTGGTACCCCTGCGCTCCCGCACCAACACCTTCACCCATCTGGCGGAGTATCCCATGACCGACTATGACATCTCCCTCCTGCTGGACGGCGAGGTGAAGTGGGCGGACGTGGCCGAGACCATCGAGGGCGTGAAGAACCCCCTGCTCCACGGCGCGTCCTTCGTGGACGAGTACCGGGGCAAGCAGGTGCCGGCGGGCAAGAAGTCCCTGACGGCGCGGCTGACCATCGGCTCCACGGAAAAGACCCTGACCTCCGCCGAGATCGAGGAGGTGGCCAACTCCGTGCTGAAAAAGCTGTCCAAGCGCTTCGGCGCGGAGCTCCGCTCCCGCTGAACCAGCCCCCGTTTTCCGGCACCGGCGCTTTTTCCCTCTTTACAGAAAGCGGGAGAAGGCGTATACTAAGGAGCATATAGATGAAAGGCGGTGCCAATATGGACGATTACACCAGAAAGTTCAACGCGGCTGAGGATAAGGATCAACAGGTCCACTATATCCTGACCACCGTCTACGAATCCCTGAAGGAGAAGGGCTACGATCCCATCAACCAGATCGTGGGCTACATCCTGTCGGCGGATCCCACCTACATCACCAACCACAACTCCGCCCGGACGCTGATCTGCAAGATCGACCGGGATGAGCTGCTGCAGGTGCTGGTCAAGAGCTATCTGGAGCTGTAAAGGCTGTGACAAAAATGCCGCGCGGCTATGCCGTGCGGCATTTTTTGCGCCTGTTTTCCCCGTTCCAACGGCATTTTCCGAATTTTTCCTACCGGTGCGCGTTGACAGCCGCTGCCGGATGTGTTACAATTCGGTTACAAAGTTTTTCAATGGAGGTACTTTCATGGCAGACGTGAAAAAAGGCGAAGGCCTTGTTTATAAAAATCATCCCCTGCGCCGGGTGGACAATCTGATCTACTACGGCAGCATGGCCGATAAATATATCGTAATGTTCCAGATCCTCGACACCAAGAAGGAGAAGGACATGGACGTGGCCACCCGCGTGTCCGTGCAGCTGCAGCTGACGGACCCCGATCTTCGCTCCCGTGACCGGGTGGTGAAGAAGTCCGAGAAGGACAGCCTGTACGCCGCTATGGATGTCGGCACCATCTGGCTGGAGCGGGCGCTGGCCGGAAAGCTGTAAGCCTATGAAACGCATTCTGATCGCGGCGCTGGCCGCCGTTATGATGATATCCGCCGTTACCGGCTTCACCGTCCTCAACGGACGGGTCAAGGAAACAATGATGCCGGTAGCCTATGCCATTCCCCTGCACGCATCCGTCCCCCTGCCCTCCGCCTCCTCCAATCTGGTCAGTGCAGCAGGCTCCGGTCTGACCTCCGGCGCGGCACTGTGCGCCGCGCTGACGCCGGCCGCCCCGGACGCGATGGAGGCCGCCGTTGCCACCGTGACGCGGCTGGAGGAGGAAGCGAAGGCCAAGGCGGAAGCGGAGGCTAAGGCCAAGGCGGAGGCGGAAGCTAAGGCAAAAGCAGAGGCGGAGGCCAAAGCAAAGGCCGCCGCGCAGCTGACCGCCGCGGCAAGCTCCGGCAAAACGCTGGGCGACGGCGTGATCAACGCCTCGGACGTCCGGCTCCGCAGCGACGCCAACACCTCCTCTTCCATTCTGGCTACCCTGTCCAAGGGTACCGCTGTCACCGTGCTGACGCAGAGCGGCAGCTGGTATGCCGTGTCCTATAACGGCACCAACGGCTATGTGGCCCAGCAGTATGTGACGCTGGGTACCTCCCTGCCGGCAGAGGATACCGGCAGCTCCGCTGCAAATGACAATGTCTCCTCTGTCCCCCCCAGCAGCTCCGGCAGCTCCGCCGTCAGCATCGCCTATCAGTATCTGGGCGTACCCTATGTCTACGGCGGCGCCTCCCCCAGCGGCTTCGACTGCTCCGGCTTTACCATGTATGTGTATAACCAGCTGGGCATCTCCCTGCCCCACGGCGCCACCCCCCAGCTGAAGTACGGCACCTATGTCAGCCGCAGCGAGCTGCAGCCCGGCGATCTGGTATTTTTCTCCGACGGCAGCTACCCCGCCTCCCATGTGGGCATCTATGTGGGCGATGATCAGTTCATCCACGCCTCGTCCTCCACCGGCAACGGCTACTGCGTGTGTGTCTCCTCTCTGAACACCAACTATTACAGCCGCAACTTTGTGGGCGGACGCCGCTTCTGAGCCTCGTATAAAAAGAACTCTGACCTGTCGGTCAGAGTTCTTTTTTGTTATTCTGCGGTGTCCTGCGGCGGCTCCTCGCCGGATGCCTCCTGATCTTCCGCCGCCTTACGGGCGGCCTTTTGGTTGACATACAGCTCCTCCGGCTTGTGGGGATGGAGCTTCAGATTGTAGAAAAGCATGAACGCGGACACCAGCACCATCACGAGGCTCAGCGCCTGGCTGACCCGGATGGGCTGCCCGCCGATGGTCCAGTTGAACAGATACAGGCTGTCGGTACGCAGGCCCTCGATCCAGAACCGGCCCAGACCGTACCACAGAAAGTAGAACCATGTGTTCTCGCCGTCAAACCGGCGGGCGCGGGCTACGATGAACACGATGAGCAGCAGCCCCACCACGTTCCACAGGCTCTCATACAGGAACGTGGGGTGGACGGCCACGCTCGTCCCCATGGCCGTGGTCAGCTCCATGCGCCACGGCATGGTCGTCTCGGTGCCGAATGCCTCCCGGTTCATGAAGTTGCCCCAGCGTCCCACGGCCTGTCCGATGAGGAAGCCCATGACCACCAGATCGGTCAGCGCACCCATCTTGATGCCCTTTTTCCGGCACAGCACAAAGCCCGTCAGGAATGCGGCGATCACACCGCCGTAGATGGCCAGTCCGCCGTCCCAGATGGCGACGGCGCTGCCCCAGTCGAAGGAGCCGTCCGCCTTTTTGAACAAATCGAGATAGAAGATCACGTAGTACAGCCGGGCGCCTACGATGGCCAGCGGAACGCCCCACAGCACGGCGTCCAGCAGGTCATCCTCCGTGATGCCGTACTTCTCCCGCTGGGTCATGCAGAACCACAGTGCCAGCACCACGCCCAGCGCGATGATGATGCCGTACCAATAGATGGCCTTCCCTCCGATGTGAAAGGCCACGCCGGAGGCAGTAAACGCCCAGTCTCCGAAAAGCCCCGGAAAGCGGATGGGGCTGTCTGTCATGATATGCAAGGGTCATCCCTCCTTCGGGTACACGATGGAGAGTGCCATGCCCCTCTCCGTAAAGCTGTCGCGGATAAAGTCCAGCACATCCTGCTGGGTGATGCTGTCGTAGACCTCCGGGAACCGGTAGGCGTCGTAGCGGCGGAAGCAGCCCTCCACCATGGACACGGCGATGGACTCGAAGGAGTTCAGCGCCCGCATGGCCGCGCCGAAGTTGGCGTTGATGATGCGGCGGTAGTACGCCTCGTCCAGTCCCTCCTCCGTCAGGCGCTTCGCCTCGGCCAGAATGGCCTGCGCCACGGCGTGGGGATCCTTGCTGTCGCCGCCGGCGTAGACATAGGCCGCGCCGGGCAGGATGTCATAGCTGGCGCCGAAAGAGCCGTTGATAAGCCCCTGACTGTACAGCCGGGCGTACAGCGGGCTGGACTCGCCCATCATCAGGTCGCAGGCCAGCTCCCCGATGGCGGTGGCACGCATCTGCTCCGGCCCATCGGCCTGCGGCGCACACTTGAAGCCCAGCAGGAAGGTGGGCATGGCCACCTCCATGGTGCAGCTGGTCTCCGGCTGCGCCGCCGTCAGATCCTCCGCCGGGCCGTGGTCGCGGGGGATGTCGGGGCCGCTGCTCTCCGGCAGGATGCGGCGCGCCGTCTCCAGCACCTTGTCCGCGTCCACATCGCCCACCACCACCAGACACATATTGGACGGCGTGTAAAACGCCTTGTGGCAGTCATACAGGGTCTGCGCCGTGATCTGCCGGATGCTCTCCACCGAGCCCGCCACGGAGGTGCGGGCGGGGCTGGTGTGGTACAGCGCCTGCATCAGGCGCTTGTAGACCTGCCACTCCGGGTTGTCCTCGATCATGTTGATCTCCTGGGCGATGATGCCCTGCTCCTTCTCCACGCTCTCCTCGGTAAAGTAGGGGACAGACACGAAGGACAGCAGGATCTCCAGATTCTCGTAGAATTTCTCCGTGGAGTCGAAGTAGTAGCAGGTGATGGCGTTGGACGTAAAGGCGTTGGGCTCTGCGCCGTTCTTCGCCAGCTCCTGCAAGGCGTTGCCCGCCTCGGTGTCGAACATCTTATGCTCCAGATAGTGGGCGATGCCGGCAGGGGTGTCCAGCCACCGGCCGTTCAGCTGAAAACGCATATCCATGCCGCCGTAGCGGGTGGCGAACATGGCGTACTTGCGGCGATAGTCCTTCTTGGGGACGACGAACACCGGCAGGCCGTTTTCCAGCGTTGTGCGGATGACCTCCTCGCCGATGCGGGGATAGACGGTCTTTTCGGAATGTGCCATGTTACGCCTCCTCCTTTCCGTGCAGGAAGTACACGGTGTCCAGCTTGGCGGACCGGGCCGCCGCCATGATGCGCTCCTTCGTGACCTCGCGCAGCGCCGCGGTCAGCTCCTCCGGCGTCTCGCCGGCATCCGTGGCGATCTGACCCAGATAGTAGTTCTCCAGCGCGCCCTGAGAGTCCGGCAGGGACGTAAGGGAGCTGAGCATGGCCTGCAAGGCGCCGTCCTGCTCCCAATCCTCCCACTCGCCGTTCTGCACGGCGGTGAGCTGGCGGGCGATCTCCTCCATGGCGCGGTCGCAGTCCTTCTGCTCCACGCCGCTGGAGACGGTCATGATGTTCTTGCTGCGGGCGTAGCTGCTGGAGGCGTAGTAGCACAGGGACAGCTTCTCCCGCACGTTCATAAACAGCTTGGAATTGCTGGTGCCGCCAAAGATCAGGTTGGCAAGGATCATGGCGGGTACATCCTCCGTGGTGCAGCGGTAGCCCAGCGACAGCTTGCCCTGATTCACGTCCATGACCTCCGTCACCATCCGGGGCGTCTCCCGGGGCGGCAGCTGCTCCATGACGGGCAGGGGCGCCGCGGCGCCTCTGGGCAGAGCCGCCAGCGCCGACAGCACCGCGTCCTCCACCCGCTGCTGCTCCGCACCGCCGCAGTAGATCACCTCCACCCGGCTGCCTGCCAGCAGCGCGCCGCTGTGGCGGTACAGGGCGTGGTGGCTCAGCCGTCCCGCCGACTCCTCGTCGCCCAGACGCAGGATGCTGTACGGCTCACCGGCGCACATCTCCTGCATGAGGCGGATCTCCGCCCAGTCCCGCTTGTCGTTGCGCAGCGAGCGGATGGCGTCGATGAGGTTGGCCTTTTCGCTGTCCACATACTCCGCCAGAAAGCTGCCGTTCCGGGTCACCGGCTCCAGCAGCATCTCCCCCATCAGCTCCGCCACCGGCTCCAGCAGCTTTTCGCCGTGGGGCGTGAAGGCATCGTCGATGAAGTCTGCGGCAAAGCCGATGCACTGGCGCTCCCCCTTCTTGCGGACAACGCTGTCCACCGTGGCGCCGTACAGCGTATCCATGGCGGCGGACAGGCTCTCCATATCCGGGTGGCGCATGGTACCGCGGCTCAGCACGGCGGGCAGCAGCGCATTGGCGGACGCGGTGGCGCGGTCCAGTCCGGTGACGAGATTCAGCGTCAGGCGGCTGGTTTTGAATTTACGGGCGGGCAGATAGGTCAGGAATACATCCGGCATGATCTCCCGGCGATTTTCATACATGGCGGGACCTCCTCAGTGTTCATTTGCATATTCCCGTTTATTATACACCAGCATAGACCAAAAGAAAAGCGGCAAAAAAGAAACTCCCGCCTAAAGCGGGAGCTTCTCTCGTCAATCAACGATATCCACCGAAACCTTTGCGCCGGTGCGCTGGGCATAGGAGCGCACCACGGTGCGGATCTCCTTGGCGATACGGCCCTGACGGCCGATGACCTTGCCCATGTCCTCAGGGGCCACACGCAGCTGCAGCGTCAGCTCATCGCCCTCCTCGACCTCGGTGACGGACACCTGATCGGGATGCTCTACAAGGCTTCTGGCTATATACAGCAGCAAATCCTTCATGCTTTGCCCCCGGCTTACAGAACGTCGACCTTCTTCAGCAGAGCGCGGACGGTCTCAGTGGGCTGGGCGCCGGTCTTGATCCACTCGCGGGCACGGTCAGCGTCGATGCTGATCTTGGCAGGGGACACGCAGGGATCGTAGGTGCCGATCTCCTCGATGAAGCGGCCATCACGGGGATAGCGGGAATCAGCGACAACCACGCGGTAGTAAGGAGCCTTCTTAGCGCCCATTCTTCTCAGACGAATCTTGACCATAGTTATTTTTCCTCCATGTATTTTTGTATGGTTTATTTGTTAAATGCTTCTGCACTTACACACTTATTTCAACCGTTTTTTCCGGCCGAAGCCGTGCATCCGGTTCATATTGGGCATACCGCCCATCATACCGCCAAGGCCGCGGAACTTGCCCTTGGTCATGGCCTTTGTCATCTGCTGCAGCATCTCGAAGGACTTCAGCAGGCGGTTGACGTCCACCACCTCCAGACCGCAGCCGGCGGCGATGCGCTTTTTGCGGCTGGCGTTGAGGATCTGGGGATTCTCCCGCTCCTTGGGGGTCATACTGCGGATGATGGCCTTGTTGTGTGCCATCTGCTTCTCGTCGATCTGGCTGGCGTCGAAGCCCTTGGCCATGCCGCCGGGCAGCATATCCGCGATCTGGCTCAGGTCGCCCATATTTTGCAGCTGCTCCAGCTGATCCAGATAGTCGCTGAGGGTCAGCCGGTTCTTCCGCAGCTTCTCCTCCAGCTTCTTGGCCTGCTCCTCGTCGTACTGCTGCTCCGCCTTCTCGATGAACGTGAGCATATCGCCCATGCCCAGAATACGGGAGGCCATACGGTCGGGGTGGAACGGCTCGATCATGTCCAGCTTTTCGCCGGTACCCACAAACTTGATGGGCTTGCCGGTGGCCGCCCGGATAGAGAGTGCCGCGCCGCCGCGGGCGTCGCCGTCCAGCTTGGTCAGCAGCACGCCGTCGATGCCCAGCGCCTCGTCAAACGCCTTGGCGGCGTTGACCGCGTCCTGACCGGTCATGGCGTCCACCACCAGCAGGATCTCGTTGGGCTTCACCGCGGCCTTGACGGCCTTCAGCTCGTCCATCAGCGCCTCGTCGATGTGGAGCCGTCCGGCGGTATCCAGAAACACTATGTCGTTGCCGTGGTCGGCCGCGTACTTGATGGCTTCCTTTGCGATGGTCACGGGGTCGATCTGCCCCATCTCGAACACGGGGATGTCCAGCTGCTTGCCCACCACCTGCAGCTGGGTGATGGCGGCGGGACGGTACACGTCGCAGGCGGCCAGCAGCGGGCGCTTGCCGTACTGCCGGCGCATCAGACCCGCCAGCTTGGCGCCGTTGGTGGTCTTACCGGCGCCCTGCAAGCCCACCATCATCACAACGGTGGGGCCCTTGGACGCGGTGGTCAGACGGGCGTTGGTGCCGCCCATCAGCGCCGTCAGCTCCTGATTGACGATCTTGATGATCTGCTGGGCGGGGGTCAGGCTGTCCAGCACGTCCGCGCCCACGCACTTCTCGGTGACGGACGCCACAAAGTCCTTGACGACCTTGTAGCTGACGTCGGCCTCCAGCAGCGCCAGACGTACCTCGCGCATACCCTCCCGGACGTCCGCCTCGGTGAGACGGCCCTTGCCCCGGAGGCGCTTGAAGGTCGCATTCAGTTTTTCGCTCAGTCCCTCAAATGCCATGGATTACTCCTTCAATACGCCGGCTCCGGCGATGATGCTGTCAGCCAGCTCCTCCAGCCGGTGGTTTTCATACTGCCGGTAGTTGATGGTCTTGATCTCATTGGCGGCAGCCACAATGGTGTCCACGCTGCTCTGCATCCGCATAAAGCGCTTGAGCAGGCCGGTCTTGTCCTCCAGCTCGTTCATGGCGGCCTCGGCGCGGACGATCACGTCCCGCACGCCCTGCCGGGAGATGCCGCAGTTTTCGGCGATCTCCGCCAGCGACAGGTCCTCGTTGTAGTAGAGGTCAAACAGCTCGCGCTGCCGTTCGGTGAGGATGTCACCGTAAAAATCGAACAGCATGGTCATGCGGTAAGTCTGGTTTTTCACGGGGATCCCTCCTTCTGTAAAGTTATACGCCTTTACAACAGTGAATATCTTACACGATGCCGCCCCAAAAGTCAAGACGAAATGTGGCGGCAGCTGAAAATTTTTCAGAAAAAAGAGACGGCTGTGCCGTCTCTTTTTCGGGTTCGTCGGTGTTTTCGACGAAAAGCGGCATTTTACTCCACGGTAACGCCGCGCTTTTTGAACTCCTCCACCATCAGCTCCAGATCCGGCGCGATGTGGATCGGCTCACCGGCGGACTTGATGGCGTTGGCCACGTCCTTCAGGCCGTTGCCGGTGACCACGGACACCACGGTGGCGTCGTGGGGAATGAGCCCCTCCTCGCAGGCCTTCTTCAGCGCCGCCGCGCCGGTGACGCCGGCAGGCTCGCCGAACACGCCGCAGGTGCGGCCCAGCAGCCGCTGCGCCGCCAGGATCTCCTCATCGGACACGTTGACGGCGATACCATTGGACTCGCGGATGGCCATCAGCGCCTTGTCGGCGTTGCGGGGCACGCCCACGGAAATGGAGTCGGCAATGGTGTTCTCCTCCATGGGCTGCCACGGTTCATCGTTCTGGATGGCGCGGTTGATGGGATAGCAGCCCAGAGACTGGCCGGAGATCAGGCGGGGCAGCTTGTCGATGAAGCCGATGGCGTACAGATCCTTGAAGCCCTTCCACACACCGGCGATGGTGCAGCCGTCACCCACAGAGATGGCCAGATAGTCGGGCATCTCCCAGTTCAGCTGCTCGGCGATCTCCAGTGCTACCGTCTTTTTACCCTCGGACAGGTATGGGTTGATGGCGGCGTTGCGGTTGTACCAGCCGTACTTGTCGATGGCGGCGGCGGACATCTTGAACGTCTCCTCATAGTTGCCCTTGACGGAGATGACGTTGGCGCCGAAGATCATCAGCTGTGCCACCTTGCCCTTGGGGGCGCGCTCCGGCACGAAGATGTAGGTCTTGATGCCCGCGGCGGCGGCGTTGCCTGCCAGCGAGCTGGCGGCGTTGCCGGTGGAGGAGCAGGCGATGGTCTTGGCCCCTGCCTCCATGGCCTTGGCCACCGCCATGGCGCTGGCGCGGTCCTTCAAGGAGGCGGTGGGGTTCTGGCCATCGTCCTTCACCCACAGCTTTTTGATGCCCAGCAGCTCCGCCAGCTTCGGCTCCTCGTACAGGGGGCTCCAGCCCACCCGCAGGGGGGTGTCGGGGGTGGTCTCCTCCACGGGCAGCAGCTCCCGGTAGCGCCACATGGAGCGGTTGTCCCGCTTGGCCAGCTTCTCCTTGGTCAGCACGGTTTTGATGTAGTCGTAGTCGTAGACGATGTCCAGAATGCCGCCGCATTCGCAGTTGGTCAGGTCTGGCACGGCGTCATAGGTCTTGCCGCAGCGGACACACTTGCCGTATTTCACATTTCTCATGGTGTCTCTCCTCACTTAAAGATGAAAATCAGGGCGGGGCGACTGCCCCGCCCTGAAGCGATTTGTGGTCAGCAGGTCAAATTCATTTTTTCGGCGGCGTGTACGTCGAAAAAATACATTGACCCAAGCGCCGTGGGCGCGTTCGCCAGTCCGCTGACTGGCGGTGGGGAATCTAAAGGGGGAGCCTGCTCCCCTTTTAAGAGATCAAAGTGCCTTCAGCAGGCCGGTGGCCTCGTTGAACTCGTTGATCAGCTCGTCCAGATCCTTGGCCTGTGCGTGAACGGCGTCCCAGGTGTTCTTGGTGTCGTACCACTGGGCGTTCAGATCCTCCACCTTCATCTGCTGCTGCTCCACCCAAGTGTAGTACTTCAGGTTGTGAACGCGCTTGCGCTCGGTGTAGGTCAGCTCCAGCATGGAGTCGGTCTTCAGGCCCAGCATATGCAGGTTGTGATCCAGTGCCGCCTCGTGGGCGTTGTACGCGCCGTGCATCTCGTTGAGCTCGGTGATGCGGGACTGGTACATCACAGCGGAGTCGGTCAGGACGGTACCCACCACGTCGTTCTCGGTGAGCTCATAGTACTTGGCCATCTTGATGCAGCACAGCACGTTGGCGATGCCGGAGATGCCCAGCCAGCTCATCTTCTGGATATCCTCATCGGACATACCCAGCTCGTCCTTCATATACTGCCGGCCCTCGGGGGTGTTGAACAGGCGCAGCAGGCGCTGGCTGTCCTCGTCGTCGATGGCGATGGCCATATCGGTGTTCTTCACGTTGTGGATCCAAGGGATGTGCTTGTCGCCGATACCCTCGATGCGGTGGCCGCCGAAGCCGTTGTCCAGAATGGTGGGGCACTGCAGCGCCTCACCCACAGCCAGCTTCAGGTGGGGATAGCGCTCCTTCAGCAGATCACCGGCGGACATGGTGCCGGCGGAGCCGGAGGTGAAGCAGGCGCCGGCAAAGTTCTGACCGGGCTTCTTCACGGCCTCAAACAGCTCGGCCAGTGCGTAGCCGGTGACGTTGTAGTGCCACAGGGGGTTGCCCATCTCGGCGAACTGGTTGAAGATCATCATGGTGGGATCGCGCTTCAGCTCCCACGTCTTGTCGAAGATCTCCTTGACGTTGGACTCGCAGCCGGGGGTGGCGATGATCTGACCGGCAATGGACTTCAGCCAGTCGAAACGCTCCTTGGACATATCCTGGGGCAGGATGGCCACGGACTCGCAGGCCAGCAGCTTGGAGTTGAAGGCGCCGCCGCGGCAGTAGTTGCCGGTGGAGGGCCACACGGCGTGGTGATAGGTGGCGTCGAACTGGCCGGTCACCAGACGGGGGGCCAGACAGCCGAAGGAGGCGCCCACCTTATGGCAGCCGGTGGGGAACCACTTGCCGGACATGGCGATGATGCGGCAGGGCACGCCGGACAGCTTGCTGGGGATCTCCACATAGTTGGGAACCTTCTGGAACAGGCCGCCGCTCTCCTTGGCCTCATTGTGCCAGGAAATGCGGAACAGGTTGACGGGGTCCACATCCCACAGGCCGGTATGGCTCAGCTTGGCCTTGATCTTCTCGGGGATCAGATCGGGATCCTGCATCTGCGCAATGGTAGGGATAATGACGTTGTTCTCCTTGGCCTTCTGGATATTGTGCTCCAGACCTACTTTGTTGATGGACAGATCGATCATTTTTTCTTTTCCTCCTGTTGCTTGTTCGCATCAATGTAAGAGTATAAGGTATATTTGGAAATACCGAAGTATTTTGCCACTTTGTCGCCGGACTTGGTGACGAGGAACGCGCCGGACTTGTTCAGGAACTGGATGGCGCGCACCTTGTCGTCCTTGTTCATCAGCGCCGCCGGCTTGCCCACCAGCGCCACGGACTGCTGGATCAGCTCATCCAGCACGTCGTTGACGTTGATGATCTTCTCCGGCTCCGTCTGCTCCTTGTCCCGGGTGGACAGCAGCTCGCCCAGCTGCTGCTGCATCATCATCAGCCCCGTCACATCGTAGTTGATGGAGAAGATGGCGGTCACGGCGCCGCGGCTGTTGCGGATATACAGGGACGAGGACTTGAGGATCTTGCCGTCCGGCGTCCGCGTCAGATAACACAGGTGATCCTGGGGCTGCTCGTACTGGTGCTCCAGCTGCTCCAGCACCACCATGGAGGCGCCGTCACCCACCTGACGACCGGAAACGTGTCCGTTTTCGATGTGTACGATGGTGTGCTCCGGGTGGCTGGTGCTGACGTCGTGGATCACGACCTCGCACTTGTCGCCGAACTGCGCCGCAATGCCCGCGGCGATCTGCTTAAGCGTTTCAAGGCGTCTTGTTTCCAAAATCTTCCCTCCCGTCCTCGCTTTCTGACTTTTTACCTTATTATCATACCACACTTTGCGGAGAACGCAACAATTTTTTCAAAATATTTTTTTGGTTTCATAAATTTTTGTTTGACATCCTGCTTCTGTGTGTTATGATAGGGATAGCACCAAAAGAAAAACCTTATTTTGTATGTTTGGAACAAAGAAAATATGCGGAGGTACGTTATGGATTTCGAAGCCATCAGAAAAGCTGCCGAGGGCTATAAGCCCGCCATGGTCAAGTTCCTGCGTGACATGATCGCCATCCCGTCCGAGTCCTGCGAGGAGGAGGGCGTTGTCAAGCGCATCGCCGAGGAACTGAAGGCTCTGGGCTACGACAAGGTGGAGTTCGACAAGCTGGGCAACGTCATCGGCTGGATGGGCGAGGGCGACAAGATCATCGCCATCGACAGCCACATCGACACCGTGGGCATCGGCAACATCGAGAACTGGGAAGCCGACCCCTATCAGGGCTATGAGACGGACGACATCATCTACGGCCGCGGCGGCTCCGATCAGGAGGGCGGCATGGCCGCTGCCGCCTACGGCGTGAAGATCATGAAGGATCTGGATCTGCTGCCCAAGGGCTACAAGATGATGGTGGTCGGCTCCGTGCAGGAGGAGGACTGCGACGGTATGTGCTGGCAGTCCATCGTCAACGAGTACTTCAACGGCCCCGAGGACGCCCGTGAGAAGATCGAGTTCGTCATCTCCACCGAGCCCACCGACGGCGGCATCTACCGCGGTCACCGCGGCCGCATGGAGATCCGCGTGGATATGCACGGCATCTCCTGCCACGGCTCCGCTCCCGAGCGCGGCGACAACGCCATCCATAAGATGGCCGAGGTCATCCTCAATGTCCGCGACCTCAACGAGAATCCCGCCGACGGCTCCACCGAGATCAACGGCCTGGTGAAGATGCTGGATCCCAAGTTCAACCCCGACCACTACGAGGATGCCCGCTTCCTGGGCCGCGGCACCTGCACCACCAGCCAGATCTTCTACACCTCCCCCTCCCGCTGCGCCGTGGCGGATAGCTGCTCCATCTCCATCGACCGCCGCATGACCGCCGGCGAGACCTACAAGTCCTGCCTGAAGGAGATCGAGGATCTGCCCGCCTGCAAGAAGTACGCCAAGGATGTGAAGGTGTCCATGTACATGTATGACCGTCCGGCATGGACGGGCCACGTCTACGAGACGGAGTGCTTCTTCCCCACCTGGATCAACAAGGAGACCGCACCCCACGTGCAGGCTCTGGTGGACGCCCACCACAACCTGTGGGGCGACAAGCGCCTGATGCCCACCGAGCTGGCCGCCTCCAAGCGCGAGGGCCGTCCCCTCACCGATAAGTGGACGTTCTCCACCAACGGCGTGTCCATCCAGGGCCGCTACGGTATCCCCTGCGTGGGCTTCGGCCCCGGCGCCGAGTCTCAGGCACACGCCCCCAACGAGGTGACCTTCAAGCAGGATCTGGTGACCTGCGCCGCCCTGTACGCCGCCGTTCCCGGTCTGTACAAGCCCGAGAACAAGGACGGCTCCGCCACCAGCTTCCGTCAGGAGCTGACCGGCAACGACATCAAGTAAGCATTTCTGTGAAACCACTTATCTTATAAGGAGAATAAAGAAAATGAGCAAGACTGTTGAGCTGGCACGCCATCTGTCCACCCTGAACATCAACAATATGTACAAGACCGATTTCTATTGGACTTGGGACAAGACCGACGATGAGATCGACGCCATCTTCACCGTGGCTGACGCCCTCCGCGACCTGCGCGAGCGCAACAAGAGCACCCGCGTGTTCGATTCCGGCCTGGGCATCTCCATCTTCCGCGACAACTCCACCCGTACCCGCTTCTCCTTCGCCTCCGCCTGCAACCTGCTGGGTCTGGAGGTGCAGGATCTGGACGAGAAGAAGTCCCAGATCGCTCACGGCGAGACCGTCCGTGAGACTGCCAACATGGTGTCCTTTATGGCCGACGTCATCGGCATCCGCGACGATATGTTCATCGGCGAGGGCCACAAGTATCAGAAGACCTTCATGGACGCCGTGAAGGAGGGCTACCGCGACGGTATTCTGGAGCAGCAGCCCACCCTCGTGAACCTGCAGTGTGATGTGGATCACCCCACCCAGTGCATGGCCGATATGCTCCATGTCATCCACCACTTCGGCGGCGTGGAGAACCTGAAGGGCAAGAAGGTCGCTATGACCTGGGCCTACTCCCCCTCCTACGGTAAGCCCCTGTCCGTGCCGCAGGGCGTCATCGGCCTGTTCACCCGCTTCGGCATGGACGTGACGCTGGCTCATCCCGAGGGCTATGACGTGATGCCCGAGGTGGAGGAGGTCGCCCGCAAGAACTGTGAGAAGTACGGCTCCAAGTTCCACAAGACCAACGACATGAAGGAAGCCTTCAAGGATGCCGACATCGTGTATCCCAAGAGCTGGGCGTCCTACGCCGCCATGGAGGAGCGCACCAAGCTGTACGCCGCCGGCGATAAGGACGGCATCGACGCGCTGGAGAAGCGTCTGCTGGCCCAGAACGCCGAGCACAAGGACTGGGCCTGCACCGAGGAGATGATGAAGCTCACCAAGGACGGCAAGGCGCTGTACCTGCACTGCCTGCCCGCTGACATCACCGGCCTGAGCTGCGACGAGGGCGAGGTGGACAACTCCGTGTTCGACCGCTACATCGTGCCTCTGTACAAGCAGGCCTCCTACAAGCCCTACATCATCGCCGCCATGATCTTCATGGCACAGGTGAAGGATCCCGTCAAGGCTCTGATGGAACTGGACGAGGGCAAGAACAACCGCAAGATCTTCTAAAATACACCACCCGCAGCAGCGGCGGCATCGCCGCCGCTGCTGTCGTTTCCCACACACTACTATGCAGAACAGTGAGGTAATACAGCCATGTCCAAGAGGATCGTCATCGCACTGGGCGGCAACGCGCTGGGCAGCACCGCCGCCCAGCAGCTCCAGCTCGTCACCGAGACTGCCCGCTCTATCGCAGACCTGATCGCCGCCGGCAACGAGGTAGTCGTCGCCCACGGCAACGGCCCGCAGGTGGGCATGATCAATCTGGGTCTCAGTACTGCCGCCGAGTCCGGCGCTATCAAGGCCGATATGCCCTTCCCCGAGTGCGGCGCCATGTCCGAGGGCTACATCGGCTACCATCTCCAGCAGGCCATCGGCAACGAGCTTATGAGCCGCGGCATGGATAAGCCTGTGGCCACCATCGTCACCCAGACCGTGGTGTCCGAGGACGACCCCGCCTTCCGCAACCCCACCAAGCCCGTGGGCGCCTTCTACGACAAGGAGACCGCCGACCGCATCGCCGCCGAGCGGGGCTACACCATGGTGGAGGACGCCGGCCGCGGCTACCGGCAGGTGGTTCCCTCCCCCAAGCCCGTGGATATCGTGGAGAAGGCCTCCATTCAGGCGCTGGTGAACGCCGGTCATGTGGTCGTCGCCGTGGGCGGCGGCGGCATCCCCGTCATCCGCCGGGACGGCAGGCTCTCCGGCACCCCCGCCGTCATCGACAAGGATTTCGGCAGTGAGCTGCTGGCGGAGCTGCTGGACGCCGATATGCTCATCATTCTCACCGCCGTGGAGAAGGTGGCCATCAACTTCAACAAGCCCGACCAGAGGGGGCTGGACGACCTGACCCCCGACGAGGCCCGCCGGTACATGGACGAGGGGCAGTTTGCCAAGGGCTCCATGCTGCCCAAGGTGGAGGCCGCCGTGAAGTTTGCCGAGTCCAAGCCCGGCCGCACCGCCCTCATCACCCTGCTGGAAAAGGCCAAGGACGGCATCGAGGGCAAGACCGGTACGCGGGTCCACCAGTGACCCCGCTCCGGCAGGTTTTCGGCAGCACATAAAACTTTTTCTTATAGCACACATTTTCAGTTGAAATTTGAAACGCTTTCCTGTATAATACTCGCATCCTATTGGTTGTGAATACCGGGCGACCCCGTTATTCAGACACCCGGCAAATTTACCCTTACTTTCAGCCGCGTGTCACATATTTAAAGGAGGAAAAAAGAATGAAAAAGTTCCTTGCACTGATCATCGCTCTGGTCATGGCACTGAGCCTGGTTGCCTGCGGTGAGCAGAAGCAGCCCGACAACCCCGACGTCCCTGACGACGGCCAGCAGACCGCTACTGTGAAGGTGGGCTTCATCACCCTGCACGATGAGAACTCCACCTACGACCTGAACTTCATCAACGCCGCCAAGGAGGCCATTGCCAATCTGGGCCTCACCGATGCCGACTACATCCTCAAGACCAACGTTGCCGAGGGTCAGGAGTGCTACGAGACTGCCATGAACCTGGTCGATGACGGCTGCAACATCATCTTCGCCGACAGCTTCGGTCATGAGCCTTACATGATCGACGCCGCCAAGGCGCATCCCGAGGTGCAGTTCTGCCACTCCACCGGCACCCGCGCTCACACCGAGGGTCTGGCTAACTACCACAACGCCTTCGCTTCCATCTACGAGGGCCGCTATCTGGCCGGTATCGCTGCCGGTCTGAAGCTGAACGAGATGATCGAGGCCGGTAAGTTCACCGCTGACGAGGCCAAGATGGGCTATGTCGGCGCCTTCACCTACGCCGAGGTGGTTTCCGGTTACACCTCCTTCTATCTGGGCGCCAAGTCCGTCTGCCCCACCGTCACCATGGACGTGACCTTCACCGGCAGCTGGTACGACGAGACTCTGGAGAAGGAAGGCGCAGAGAAGCTGATCCAGGGCGGCTGCAAGCTGATCAGCCAGCACGCTGACTCTCTGGGCGCTCCTACCGCCTGCGAGAACGCCGGTGTACCCAACGTTTCCTACAACGGCTCCACCGAGAAGGCCTGCCCCAACACCTACATCATCTCCTCCCGCATCAACTGGGCTCCCTACTATGAGATGTGCATCAAGGCTGTCATGGACGGCACCGAGATCCCCGCTGACTGGGTCGGCACTCTGGCCACCAACTCCGTGGTTCTGACCGATCTGAACACCAACGTGGCCGCCGCCGGCACTGCCGAGGCGATTGCCGCTGCCACCGAGAAGCTGGAGAAGGGCGAGATCCATGTGTTCGACTGCGCTAACTTCACCGTGAAGGGTGAGGCTCTGACCTCCTACCAGGCCGACGTCAACGCCGACAGCGATAACACCCCCGACACCGAGGTCGTGCATGACGGTTACTTCTCCGAGTCCGAGTTCCGCTCCGCTCCTTACTTCGATCTGCAGATCGACGGCATCAACCTGCTGGATACCAACTTCGGCGGCTAAACGTCAAGTTCTCCAACAGTATATTGCACACGAAAAAAGGTGGGCTGCCCGGCAGCCCACCTTTTTTGTTTTCCGCCGCTTCCCGCCGCAGGACCGTTGACGATTTTCACAAGCAAAGCAACTTATTCTTTGTATAACCTTACATTATTTCTGCTTCCCTGACAAATTTTTTGTTAATTATGATTTACAACCCCCGGCGGATATGGTAGAATAAGCCACATGGAACACAGTCCCGGCGTGCTACGGGGTGTTGCAGCCTTCTGCGCCGAAAGAAAGGATGACAGCCTTGGAAAACAAATGCGCGATCAAAATGGAGAACATCACCAAGCGGTTCGGAAAAGTTGTCGCCAACAACGCGATCAACATGGAGCTGCACGAGGGTGAGATCCTGTCCCTGCTGGGCGAAAACGGCAGCGGCAAGACGACCCTGATGAATATGCTCTCCGGCATCTACTTCCCCGATGAGGGGCAGATCTACATCCATGACCAGCCGGTGACCATCGCGTCTCCCAAGGACGCCTTCGCCCTCGGCATCGGTATGATCCATCAGCACTTCAAGCTGGTGGACCTGTTCACCGCCACAGAGAACATCATTCTGGGTCTGGAGGGCAAGCTGGATCTTGCCAATGCCCGCAAAAAGGTGCAGGACATCTGCGACAAGTACGGCTTCGACATCGACCCCGACATGAAGATCTACGATATGTCCGTCTCCCAGAAGCAGACGGTGGAGATCGTCAAGGTGCTGTACCGCGGCGCGGATATCCTGATTCTGGATGAGCCCACCGCCGTGCTGACGCCGCAGGAGACGGATAAGCTGTTCACCGTCATGCGCAACATGAAGGCCGACGGCAAATCCCTCATTATCATCACCCACAAGCTCCATGAGGTGCTGGAGGTCTCCGACCGCGTGGCAGTGCTGCGTAAGGGTGAGTACATCGGCGACGTGCTGACCAAGGACGCCGACCAGCAGTCCCTGACGGACATGATGGTGGGCCGCAGCGTCAGCCTGAATATCGACCGTCCCGAGCCTAAGAACGTGGCCACCCGCCTGAAGCTGGAGGGGCTCACCGTATTCGATGAGCTGGGCGTCAAGCGTCTGGACAACGTGAGCTTTGAGATCAAGGCCGGCGAGGTGCTGGGCGTAGCCGGCGTGGCCGGCTCCGGACAGCGCGAGCTGCTGGAGTCCATCGCAGGTCTGTATCCCATTGCCTCCGGCTCCGTCACCTACTACGCCCCCGACGGCGCCGCGCCGCAGGAGCTGGCGGGCAAGGATCCCATGGACATCCGCAAGGCCGGTATCGCCATGAGCTTCGTGCCGGAGGATCGTCTGGGCATGGGTCTGGTGGGCTCCATGGGCATGACCGGCAACATGATGCTCCGCTCCTGGCGGAAGGGTCACAGCATCTTCCTGGACCGCAAGAATCCCGAGGCGCTGGCACAGCGCATCTGGCAGGAGCTGGAGGTGGTCACCCCCAGCACCAGCTTCCCCGTCCGCCGTATGTCCGGCGGCAATGTGCAGAAGGTGCTGGTGGGCCGCGAGATCGCACAGGAGCCTTCCGTGCTGATGACGGCCTACGCCGTCCGCGGTCTGGATATCAATACCTCGTATACGATTTATAACCTGCTGACAGAGCAGAAGATGAAGGGCGTCGCCGTGGTCTACGTCGGCGAGGATCTGGACGTACTGCTGGAGCTGTGCGACCGCATCGTGGTGCTCTGCGGCGGTCAGGTGTCCGGCGTTGTGGACGGACGCACCACCAATAAGATGGAAGTGGGCGCACTGATGACCCGTGCGGGAGGAGGCAAGGCAGATGAATAAAAAAGGTTCTCTTTTCCATATCTCCAAGCGGGATACGCTGCCCCTGCCCAAGGCGCTGCTGATCCGCGGCGGTATTTTGGTGCTGGCGCTGGTCTTCTGCGGCCTCATCACCACCCTGCTGACGGGACAGGATCCCATCGCCGTCTACCGCACCATCCTCAAGGGCGCCTTCGGCTCCCCACGCCGCATCGGCGTGACCTTCCGCAATGTGGCGGTGCTGCTGGGTATCTCTCTGGCGGTGACCCCCGCCTTCAAGATGCGCTTCTGGAACATCGGTGCCGAGGGTCAGACCATCATCGGCTGCCTCGCCACCACCACCTGCATGATCCTGCTGGGCGGCAAGGTCCCCCATGCGCTGCTGATCGTGATCTCTCTGGCAGCCGCGCTGCTGGCCGGCGCCATCTGGGGCTTCCTGCCCGCCTTCTTCAAGGCCAAGTGGAACACCAACGAGACGCTGTTCACCCTGATGATGAACTACATCGCCATGCAGCTGACCTCCTACTTCATCATCGTGTGGGAGGTACCTAAGGGTGCCGGTAAGATCGGCATCATCAATCAGGATACCCGCGCCGGCTGGCTGCCGGAGGTCGGCAACGCCTACCTGCTGCCCATCCTCATCGTGGGCCTCATGACGGTGCTGATGTATGTGTACCTGCAATACAGCAAGCACGGCTACGAGATCGCCGTGGTCGGCGAAAGCCAGCGCACCGCCAGCTACGCCGGCATCAAGGTAGATCGGGTCATTATCCGCACCATGGTGCTCTCCGGCGCGCTGTGCGCCATGATGGGCTTCATAATGACCGCCGGTATCGACCATACCCTGACCACCACCATCGTGAACAGCCGCGGCTTTACCGCCGTCATGGTGTCCTGGATGTCCAAGTTCAATCCCTTCATCATGATCGCCTCCTCGCTGCTGCTGGTGACCATGGACCGCGGCGCCAGTGAGGTGGCCAGTACCCTGAGCCTGAACCACTCCTTCGCCGACATCCTCACCGGTATCATTCTGTTCTTCATTATCGCTACCGAGTTCTTCATCACCTATAAGGTCACCCTGCGCAAGAGCAGCAGAAAGGAGGCGTGACGGATGGACTTCAACTTTGTATCCTTCTTCCCCCGCGCCGTCATGCAGGGTATCCCCCTGCTGTTCGGCAGCACCGGCGAGATCCTGACGGAGAAGTCCGGCAACCTGAACCTCGGTATCCCCGGCATCATGTATGTGGGCGGCATCAGCGGCGTCATCGGCTCGTTCTTCTATGAGCAGGCCGCCGGCGGACAGCTTAACGGCTTCCTGGCCATTATGATCCCCATCCTCTGCTCGCTGCTGGGCTCTCTGCTGATGGGTCTTCTGTACTGCTTCCTCACCGTCACCCTTCGGGCCAACCAGAACGTCACCGGTCTGGCCATGACCACCTTCGGTGTGGGCGTGGGCAACTTCTTCGGCGGCTCCCTCATCAAGCTGACCAACAGTGAGGTACCCTCCATTGCCCTGTCCAAAACCAGCCTGTTCTTCAAGACCACCCTGCCCGGCGCAGACAGCACCGGTTGGTTCGGTCAGCTGTTCCTGTCCTACGGCTTTCTGGCGTATCTGGCTATTCTCATCGCCATCGGCGCCTCCTACTTCCTGAACCGCACCCGCGCCGGTCTGCACCTGCGCGCCGTGGGTGAGAGTGCCTCCACCGCCGACGCCGCCGGTATCAACGTCACCAAGTACAAGTACCTCGCCACCTGCATCGGCTCCATGATCGCAGGTCTGGGCGGTCTGTACTACGTCATGGACTACGCCAACGGCGTCTGGTCCAACAACGCCTTCGGTGACCGCGGCTGGCTGGCCATCGCGCTGGTCATCTTCACCATCTGGCGTCCCAGTGCCAGCATCTGGGCCTCCATCCTGTTCGGCGGCCTGTACATCCTGAACATCTACCTGCCCACCGGCACCCAGATGGCGGTGAAGGAGCTGTACAAGATGCTGCCCTACGCCATCACACTGGTAGTGCTGATCATCGTGTCCCTGCGTAAGAAGCGGGAGGATCAGCCCCCTGCGTCCCTCGGTCTCTCCTACTTCCGCGAGGAACGCTGACTGTATCAAAAAAAGAGTGGGCCGCTTGCGGCCTGCTCTTTTTTCCTACCCACCACTATCTGCCAAGGAGGAATCGCCATGTCCACCCTGCTGATCCGGCATATCGCCCAGCTCGTCACCTGTGACGACAGCGACCGCATCCTGCAAAACGCCGACCTCTACTGCGAGGACGGCTTCATCAAGGCCATCGGCCACGATCTGGACATCCCCGCCGACCGCGTCATCGACGGCAGCCATATGTTCTGCTATCCCGGCCTTGTCAACACCCACCACCACCTGTATCAGGTGTTCTCCCGCAACCTGCCGCAGGTACAGAACATGGAGCTGTTCGACTGGCTGCGCACCCTGTATGAGATCTGGAAAAATCTGGACGCCGACGTCATCCGCCTGTCCAGCCTCACCGGCATGGGCGAGCTGATGAAGCACGGCTGTACCACCTGCTTCGACCACCACTATGTCTTTCCCGCCGGCAGCGGCGACCTGCTGGGGGCGCAATTTGCCGCCGCCGATGAGTTGGGTATCCGAATGTACGCCAGCCGGGGCAGCATGGATCTGAGCAAGAAGGACGGCGGCCTGCCGCCGGACAGCGTGGTGCAGACGGTGGACGAGATCCTGCGCGACAGCGTCCACGCCATCGAAACCTACCACGATGCGTCCTACGGCGCTATGCACCGCGTTGCGCTGGCGCCCTGCTCCCCCTTCTCCGTATCGGCGGAGCTGCTGCGGCAAAGCGCCATTCTGGCACGGCAGTACGGCGTGCGCCTCCACACCCACCTGTGTGAGACGAAGGATGAGGAGAACTTCATGCTGGCGAGGGAGGGCATCCGACCGCTGGCATATATGGAGCGCTTGGGCTGGATCGGCAGCGATGTCTGGTTCGCCCACGGCATCCACTTCAACGACGAGGAGCTGCGTCTGCTGGCGCAGACCGGCACCGGTGTGGCCCACTGCCCCATCAGCAACATGAAGCTCTCCAGCGGCGTGGCCCGCATCCCGGAGATGCTGGCGCTGGGCGTGCCGGTGGGTCTGGCGGTGGACGGCTCCGCCTCCAACGATGGCTCCAGCCTGCTGGAGGAACTGCGGGTGGCCTACCTGCTGCACCGCCTGACCTCCAGCCGTCAGGCACCCACCGGCTACGATGTGCTGAAGATGGCCACACGGGGCAGCGCCCGCCTGCTGGGGCGGGACGATATCGGCCAACTCAGCGAGGGCAAGTGCGCCGACCTCTTTATGATCGACGCCCGGCGGCTGGAGCTGGTGGGCTGCGGCTGCGACGCCGGCTCGGTGCTGGGTACCGTGGGCGTCCGCGGCCCGGTGGACTATACGGTGGTGCAGGGGCGCGTCACCGTGGAGGGCGGCCGCCTCGTCACCGTGGATGAGGAGCGTCTGGCGCGGGAGGCCGATGCCAAATGCCGCGCCTATCTTGCCCTGTGACAAGCTGCATCCTACGACAAAAAAGGAACGGGACTTCATGGGAAGTCCCGTTCCTTTTTAGCTCCTATTCCAGCTCGCTGCGGTTGTCCGCCATGGTCTTGGCAAACAGCGACGCGCTGCTGGGCGGCGTATAGGTGATGGCGTTGGCACCCGCCCCAATGGTGGCCAGAATGCTCTCGTCGGTGGGGCCGCCGGTGGCGATGATGGCCATGTCCGGGTACCGCTCCCGCAGCGCCGCCACGATCTCCGGCGTCCGTGCCGCGCCGGACACATTGAGGATGTCCACCCCCGCGTCCAGATAGGGTTGGATATCCATCTTCTCCGAGATGACCGTGTACACCACCGGGATCTCCACGGCACTCTTGATATCGCGGATCGTCTCCAGTCCGATCTTGCTGTTGCACACCACGCCGTAGGCACCCTGATGCTCCACATAGGCGGCCATACTGGCGGATCGGATGCCGGTGGTCAGACCGCCGCCCACGCCGCAGAACACCGGCACGTCCGATACGCCGATGATGGCCTGCGTGATGGCAGGCTGGGGCGTGAAGGGGTACACCGCGATGATGGCGTCGGCGTTGATATTCTTGATAATGGCCACATCCGTGCTGAACACCAGAGACTTGATGCGGCGTCCAAACACCCGGATGCCGCTGCACTCGCTGATGCAGCGCGGCACCGACAGCGCGTGCTTGCGCAGGTTGCCCTCATAGGCCGGTACATATTTTCTCACTGGCTTTCCTTTCCCGCTGTTGCATACCTGTTCTAACCGTATTATAATAGCACAAACGGGCAAATCTGTAAATATTTTTGTCCGTGATCTGAACATTCCCTTTATATTGCCCATTTTCCGTACTTTTTCGTGAGGTGAGTTTCATGCTTTCCATTGTACAGGGCGACATCACCCAGTCCCACGCCGATGCCATCGTCAACGCCGCCAACACCTCCCTGCTGGGCGGCAGCGGCGTGGACGGCGCTATCCACCGCGCCGCCGGGCCGGGACTTCTGGCGGAGTGCCGCACCCTCCACGGCTGTGAGACGGGACAGGCCAAGCTGACCGGTGCCTATGACCTGCCCTGCCGGTACGTCATCCACACCGTCGGCCCCATCTGGCGGGGCGGCGGCCACGGTGAGGCGGCGCTGCTGGCCTCCTGCTACCGCAATGCGCTGACGCTGGCATCGTCCCATGGCTGCCGCAGCGTGGACTTTCCCTCCATCTCTACCGGCGTCTACGGCTACCCGGTGTTACAGGCCGCCCATGTGGCGCTGAAGGCCATTATGGACTTCCTCCGGGAACACCCGGACATAGACGTGCGGATGGTCTGCCACGGCGCGGACACCCTCCACGCCTATCAGGTGGTGTGGAATATGCTCTATCAGGATGTAAAGCCCCACGAGGACTGACAGGACGCAAAAAGGATGCCTCCGGCGCTGCCGGAGGCATCCTTTTTATGCAAATGCTCAGATCTTGACCAACTCGTACTCCCGCGTACCGATGCCGATCTTCTCGCCGTGCTCCAGACAGCTGTGCCAGTCCGTATCCGGGTGGATGCGCCGGAAGTGGTCATGCTCGTGGACATGACCCGCCTCCCCGTCGGCGGCGGAGCCGCGCAGGGGCGTCTGGGCGTTGACCGCGTCCACGCAGGCCATATCCAGTGCCACCGGATCAAAGGAGGCGAACATACCCACGTTGGGTACGATGGGCATATCGTTCTCCGAACGGCAGTCGCAGTTGGGGGACACGTCGATGACCAGCGAGATGTGGAAGCAGGGGCGGCCGTCCACCACCGCCTTGGTGTACTCGGCGATCTTCCGGTTCAGGTTAGTGGTGGTCTCGTCCCCGTTGATCTGCACCGCGTTCTTGGGGCAGACGGCGATGCAGCGGCCGCAGCCCACACATCTGTCGTGGTCGATGACGGCCTTGCCGTCGGTGATGATCGGCGCGCCGTGGGCGCAGATCTTCCGACACTGGCCGCAGCCCACGCACAGCTTCTGCTTTACATGGGGCTTGCCGGCGTTATGCTGCTCCATCTTACCGGCGCGGCTGCCGCAGCCCATGCCGATATTTTTCAGGCAGCCGCCGAAGCCCGCCTCCTCGTGGCCCTTGAAGTGGGTCAGGGAGATGAACACATCGGCGTCCATAACGGCGCGGCCGATCTTGGCGGCCTGCACATACTCGCCGCCCGCCACCGGCACCTCCACCTCGTCGTTGCCCTTCAGACCGTCGGCGATGAGGATCTGACAGCCGGTGGTCATGGGGTTGAAGCCGTTGAGCATGGCGCTGTCCAGATGATCCAGCGCGTTCTTCCGCCCGCCCACATACAGGGTGTTGCAGTCCGTCAGGAAGGGCTTGCCGCCCCGCTCCTTCACAAAGTCCGCCACCGTCTTGGCCCAGTTGGGCCGCAGAAACGCCAGATTGCCCGGCTCGCCAAAGTGCATCTTGATGGCCACATACTTCTCATTGAAATCGATATCGCCCATGCCCGCCGTTTTCATCAGACGGGTCAGCTTCTGCTGCAAATTCTCATGATGGTCCGCCCGCAGGTCGGCAAAATAGACCTTCGATGCCATTGTATCACCCTCACTTTCGTGAAATCTTACCTGTATTGTATCACAACCCGCGGCGCTTCACAACGAAAAATCCCCGCGGCATGGTAGTATCCGCGAAAGATCATCCTTGACCTGCCTTCAGCAGGCGCACCATATCCTCCGGCAGCGGGGCGGTAACGTCGATGACCGCCCCGGTGACGGGGTGGGTCAGGCGCAGGTGGTAGCTGTGGAGGGCGGGACGGGCGATGATCGTCCTGTCCTCCGTGCCGTAGAGCCAGTCGCCGGTGAGGGGGCAGCCGATGGCCGCCATGTGTACCCGCAGCTGGTGGGTACGCCCGGTGGTGGGCGTCAGCCGCAGCAGGGCGCGGCCATTGGCGGTATCCAGCACCTCATAGTGGGTGTGGGCGGCCTGTCCGGCGGGGTCGGGGCAGCGCTTGAGCAGCGAGTCACCCTCCCGGCCGATAGGCAGGTCGATGTCGCCCGCCGGATGGGGCGGCACGCCGTCGCACACGGCGCGGTAGTCCCGCTGAAACGCGTCGGTGTGGAGCACTGTCATGCACCGTGCGTGGACGAAGCCGGTCTTGGCCACCGCCATGACGCCGGTGGTACCCCGATCCAGCCGGTTTACGGCGTGGAAGCTGTCGCTTTGCAGGTAGTGCGCCACGGCCCCGGCGATGGTGACCGTCTCCTCCGTCAGTGCGGCGGGGTGGATGGCGATGCCGGCGGGCTTGTCCAGCAGCAGGAGATCCTCGTCCTCATAGAGGATGGCGAGGGGGTAGTCCACCGGCAGGATGTGTGGATGCTGGCCGGGCAGGTCGGATACATCTGCCCCCAGTACGTCTCCGGTGCGGAGAATATGGTTTACCGGCACAGGCACACCGTTGGCGGTGATGGCGTCCCGGAATTTCAGACGGCTGAGCAGGCTGCCGGAGATGTGCCACAGGCCGCGGAGCAGCTGCTTGGCGGTCTGCCCGTCCTCGGCAACGGTCACGGTATGGGTCAGTATGCGCACGGGCGCACCTCCTTTCTGAAAAACAGTATAGCACATCGGCGGGGAATATGGTACAATAACGGCAATACATTCTCAAAGGAGTACCGTTATGGATCTCTGCGACCGCAACGACATACAGGCACTGCTGACACGGCACGGCTTTCACTTTGCCAAAGCGCTGGGACAGAACTTTCTCATCGAGGGCTGGGTGGCGGAGGATATCGCCGCCGCCAGCGGCGCGGACGCCGGTACCGGCGTGGTGGAGGTAGGCCCCGGCATCGGCTCCCTCACCACACAGCTGGCCCGCCGGGCGGGAAAGGTGGTATCCGTGGAGCTGGATCGCCGCCTGTACCCCGTGCTGGCGGAGACGATGGCCGAGCATCCCAACTTTACGCTGGTGGAGGGCGACGTGATGCAGTTGTCCCTGCCCGCGCTGGTGCAGGAGTATCTGTCCGGCCTGCGCCCCGTGCTGTGCGCCAACCTGCCCTACAACATCACCACGCCGTTTCTCACCGCCTGCGTGGAGTCCCACTGCTTCGACAGCCTGACGGTGCTGATCCAGAAGGAGGTGGCACAGCGCATCTGCGCCGCCCCCGGCACCGCCGACTACGGCGCGTTCACCCTGCTGATGCAGTACTACACCCAGCCGGAGCTGCTGTTCACCGTACCCAACACCTGCTTCCTCCCGGCGCCCAAGGTCACATCCGCCGTCATCCACTGCAAGACCCGTCCCGCCCCGCCGGTGCAGGTGCGGTCGGAGGCCGCCTTCTGGCGTACCGTCCGGGCGGGCTTCGCCCTACGGCGCAAGACGCTGGTCAACAGCCTGCAAACCGGCTGGGAGCTGCCCAAGGACACCCTGACGGACATCGTCACCGCCTGCGGGCTGGAGCCCACCGTCCGGGGCGAGCGGCTGGGACTGGAGGAGTATGCCCGCCTGTCTGACGCGTTGCTGGACGCGGCGACATAAGTTTACATAAAAATAACAGGTGTGCCGCGGCACACCTGTTATTTTTATGCAGTCAGGAGAGTCTTCTCCACCGCCGCGCCTGCAACGATCCTGCCACCACCGGCACGGAGGACGCCCGCACGAACGCCTCCGCCCAGGGCGGCGACACCTCCGGATCATCCACTTGGTTGACATAAATTATGTCGCAAAGTCCCTCAGCGCAGATGACCCGCGCCGCCATTTCCGGCGTGATGACCGCCGACCACGGCGCGCCAGCCAGTCTGGCGTAGATGGCCGGGCGGTGCGCCGCCTGCCGGATGGGCTGTCCGAAGGCGGTGGCGCCCAGCACACAGATGGTGCGCGTCCGCTCCGGCGGCAGCACCGGCTCCCACGTCTCATGGGCCTTGGCGGGCAGCCGCTTGGAGCCGTCCGCCTCCACCAGCACGAAATCCGCCGCCTGCTGCCAGCCGTCAAACGCCGGGGCCGTCAGCTTCCCCTCCGGCGTCAGGCTGCCCACACAGGCCACGCCGCCCGCTGCCAGCGCCGCTGCCAGCTCCTCCGGCGTCTGGACAAAGGGGTACTGGGGCGGGCGCATGATGTGGGTGGTGGTGGCCAGCAGCACCGTACCGCAGGGGCGCAGCTCCTCCGCCAGCTCATACAGCAGGCTGGTCTTGCCGCCGCTGCCTATCACCGCTGTCACGCCTTTTGTCACGCCCAGTATTTTCCACAATTCCTCCACGGAAACACCCCCCTTTTTCCCCTATAATACCATGCAAAAGGTGGTGTTGCAACGGAAAAAGCGGGTAAAATTGCCAAAAATACCGGCAAAACTTGACAAAAAGGCAGGATGGTGCTATACTCCACGAGTATTTCTGATTGGTAACAAAAGTTACAAATAATTTCAATTCTTGCCGCTGCCCTGTTTACGGATGGGGCCGGGCGGCTATACTGCGAGGTACTATGGAACGAATCGAAACCGTGGCGCGGCGTCCGAGCCCCGTGCGCCGCCGCCCCAAGCTGGACCCCGTTTCCGTGTGCCAAGCCATCCACGACGCCCCTGATGGTCTTGTGCGCCTTGTGCGCCGCGGCGTCCGCGCCGTGGGTTACTGGCTGGCATGGACATGGGACGCTGTGGTCACCGACCAAAAACAGATGTATCAGGACTTTCTCCGCTCCCGCTTTGCCCGGAGCTGGCACGCCTTTTTCCATGCCCCGGCGCTGGTGGGCTTCACCGCGGCGCTGCGGAACAACTGGCTGGTGCGCTTCACCGGTATGGTCGCCCTGACGGCCGCCATCTTCGTGGGCGTATCCCTGACGCCTGCCGCCCCCACGCTGGACGCCATCTGCATCCTTGTGGAGCAGGACGGCCCGCAGGTGGTGTCGCAGGACACCGAGGAGCTGGATCGGAGCTATCTGTCCCTGCGCCGCAGTCTGGGCGGCGACAAGGCCATGCAGTATATTTTGCAGCCCGGATACACCGTCACCGTCGACCACGCCGGGCAGGTCATCACCGCCGTCTCCGCCGGTGAGCGCTTGCCTGTCTTTCTGGAGCGCTGCGGCATCAGCCTCGGCGATGATGAGATGGTGGAGCTGAATCTCACCGGCGACCAGCTGTCCATCCGCATCAGCGGCACCCTGACCTACCAGCACTTTGTGACCGTGGAAACGGATTACGAGATCAAGCGCACCCCCGATCCCCTGATGGACAAGGGTACGGAGGAGATCGTCCGCAAGGGCGTTTCCGGCCAGATCGTGGAGACATATGAGGACACGGTGGTGCGGGGCGAGGTGGTCTCCACCCGCTATGTGGGCGCCAGCCACGACACCTCCCACGCCGAGCTGGTACGCTACGGCACACGGGTCTATGAGGTGGAGCGGGACGACACCATCGAAAAGGTGGTTCCCAACAGCAGCGGCGAGGGCGGCATCCTCTACTTCAAGTCCGGCGACACCATGACCTACTCCAAGACCCTGACCTGCAGCTCCACCGCCTATTACAGCGGCGGTGAGAAGGGTGCGGCGTGGACCACCGCCGTCGGCGCCAAGGTGGGCATCGGCACCATCGCCGTGGACCCCAAGGTCATTCCCTACTACACCAAGATGTTCATCCAGACCACCAACGGCAGCCGTGTCTACGGCATGGGTACCGCGCTGGACTGCGGCGGCGCCGTCAAGGGCAATATCGTCGACCTGTGGTTCCCCACCTACGGGGATTGCCGCAGTTGGGGCCGGCGCAACGTGACCGTGTATATTCTGGATAAAAAGGCGTAACACACCGCCTCATCGCGTAAAAGGGGACGTCCTCCGCGGACGTCCCCTCTCTTATGCCTCGATCACACCTCGATGACCGCGTTTTCCCGCAGCGGACAGTCCCGCAGCAGCCGCTGCGCCGCCGGAAGGTACTCCGCCACGGTCTTTGCCTTGCGGATGGCCTTCAACTCCCGCTCCGTCCTCTCGAAGCTGCCGCTGAGATAATTCCACAGCTCCCGCATCCGGTGCAGCACCGGCGTGTCGCCGGACAGCCGCTGCCGGTAGTCCGCCAGCAGCCGGTCATGGAACGCCGTCAGCTCCTGCCGGGAGGCCGGGGCGCCGCCCCGCAGACGCCTGCCCAGCGCCGGATCGGCTATCAGACCCCTGCCTACCATCACCGCATCCACCTGCGGATATTGGCGGCAGAATGCCGCCACATCCGCCGCCGTGAACAGGTCGCCGTTGTACACCGGCACATCCTGTCGCCGTGCCAGCGCCGCGTCGAAGGCGTCCCGGTGTACCGCACCCCGATAGAATTCCTTCTGCAGCCGCGGGTGGACGATCAGCTCCGCGACGGGATACCGGGCGTAGATGTCCAGCAGCCGCGGCCACTCGGCCGGATCGTTCTTTCCGATGCGGGTCTTGATGGACACCCGCATCTCCGGCAGCGTCCCGAAGATCTCGTCCAGACACCGCTCCAGCTCCTCCGGATAGGCCAGCAACCCCGCCCCCTTGTGCTTGGCGGTGACAGTGCCGGAGGGACAGCCCAGATTGAAATTGACCTCCCGGTATCCCATGGCGTACAGCTCCCGGGCCGCCCACACAAAGTAGTCGCCCCGGTTGGTCAGCAGCTGCGGCACGGTGTCCCGCTCCCCCTGCGTCACCTCGTCCAGCTCCTTGCGCTGGAAGGTCAGGTTGCCGTTGGGGGAGAGAAACGGCGTGAAATACTTGTCCACGCCGCCGAACATCTCCCGCTGGGCGCGGCGCCAGATATAGCCGGTCAGCCCCTCCATGGGCGCGGCGTATAGCTTTATGTCAACCATTTTTGTCTCCTCCCGCTGCAATATTGCCTTTACCGCCCCATCATACCCGATATTTCTTGCATTGGCAACCTCTGTATGGTAAGATATTTCGTTGGAAAGTGAGGGATACTATGACCCTTTTTGACTACTATCTCCAATATATGACCGAGGTGTGGGAGGGCAAGCGCCCCGCACCGGAGGGTATCACCCTGCCGGACAGCGGCGACGAGAGCGCCCGTATACAGGCGCTGGGCCAGCAGCTGCAGGCCATGGGCATGGCGGCCTTTGTCCGTGCCTGCGCCGCGCAGGACGGCACCGCTCTGCCGGAGGAGTTGTTTACCGAGGGTGCGCCCGTCCCGGATGCACCTCCCGCCCCGCAGGAGGACGCCGCGCCCTCTGAGCCTGACCCGGACGCCGACAAGCACGCCTTTGAGGTGTTTCTGGACTGCATCACCATGGACGACGGACTGGTGCAGTACCTCATCGACGTCCTCAAGCGCATGGATCGCAAGGAATTCTTCAAGCTGAGCCAGATCACCACCAAGCTGGATCTGGACCCGGAGGAGTTCCTCTACTGGCTGGGACACCGGGAGGTGTACGCCGGCGAGGAGGAGTGTGCCTGCGCCGCTATAATGGATGCCGCCCTGCTGCGTCTGGCAAATGAGGGACGGCTGGATGTGGCCGCCGCCCTGCTCAGCGGCGATCAAAAGACCTTCGAGACCTTCCGCTGCGAGGCGCCGGAGCTGGTACATCTGCCCGCCGCCACCTTCGCGTGGTACGAGAAAAACTATCTGGATCGGGACTATCCCATCCGGCTCATCATGCGCCTGAACGGCGTAAAATTTCCAGAGTGAGGTACAGATCATGACCGAACCGTATAAAATCCTCGGCATCAGCGATGCCGTGCTCACCTTCGGCGAGAAGGTTCTCGCCGGTCTGACGGAGCGCTTTGCCCAGATCGACGCCATTTCCGAGGCCAACCAGATGAAGGTCATCGCCGCCATGCAGAAGAACCGGCTGGCCGCCAATCACTTCAATCTCTCCTCCGGCTACGGCTACGACGACGAGGGCCGCGACAATCTGGAGCGGGTCTACGCCGACTGCTTCGGCACCGAGGCGGCGCTGGTGCGCCCCCAGATCACCTGCGGCACCCACGCGCTGGCGCTGGCGCTGGGCGCCAACCTGCTGCCCGGCGACGAGCTGCTCAGCCCCGTGGGCGGCCCCTACGACACGCTGGAGGAGGTCATCGGCATCCGCCCCTCCGCCGGCTCCCTCAAGGAGTACGGCGTCTCC
The DNA here is from genome assembly GCA_900545495.1 of uncultured Eubacteriales bacterium. Taxonomy (GTDB): domain Bacteria; phylum Bacillota; class Clostridia; order Oscillospirales; family Oscillospiraceae; genus Vescimonas. Next base: position 2,817 of record UQZJ01000011.1, on the reverse strand, counting down.
TACCGGCAGGTGGACCTGCTGCCCGGCGGTGTCTTTGACTACGACGGTATCCGTGCCGCCATCAACGAGAAGACCAAGCTGGTCACCATCCAGCGCTCCAAGGGCTACGCCACCCGTCCCAGCTTCTCCGTGGAGCAGATCGGTGAGCTGATCGCCTTCTGCAAGCAGTGCAAGCCGGACGTGATCTGCATGGTGGACAACTGCTATGGCGAGTTCACCGAGCTGCGGGAGCCGTCCAACGTAGGCGCGGACATGATCGTGGGCAGCCTTATCAAGAACCCCGGCGGTGGTCTGGCCCCCACCGGCGGCTATGTCTGCGGCCGGGCCGATCTTATCGACCGCTGCGCCCGCCGTCTGTCCGCCCCCGGCCTGGGTCGGGAGGTCGGCGCCAATCTGGGGCTGCTGACCCAGCTGTATCAGGGCTTCTTCCTGTCCCCCACCGTCACCGCCGCCGCCGTCAAGGGCGCGGTGTTCGCCGCCGCCTGCTATGAAAAGCTGGGCTTCCGCGTGGTACCCGCCGCTGACGAGACCCGCCACGACATCATTCAAGCCGTGGAGCTGGGCAGCCGGGAGGGTATGGTGGCCTTCTGCAAGGGCATTCAGGCCGCCGCACCGGTGGATAGCTACGTGACGCCGGAGCCGTGGGCCATGCCCGGCTACGACAGTGAGGTCATCATGGCCGCCGGCGCCTTCGTGCAGGGCAGCTCCATCGAGCTTTCCGCCGACGGCCCCATCCGCCCGCCCTACGCCGTGTACTTCCAAGGTGGCCTGACATGGTACCACGCCAAGCTGGGCATCCTGATGAGCCTGCAGAAGATGCTGGAGGCCGGTCTCATCTCACTCTAATTATGTAAACTTGCAGAGGTATCTATGCTTCTCCCTAACCACCCTTTTCGACGGCGTCCGCCACCCGCTGTATTCTCCCGAAATATAAATCTTATGTAAACTAAAAGGAGAATATTATGTGGTTTTGGTTTTCCCTCATCGCTCTGATCTGCTGGAGCGGCTCTGACCTGTTCAGCAAGATCGGCTGTCAGGATGCGGACGATAAGTACAGCCATCTCAAGATGGTCATGGCCGTGGGCCTTGTGATGGGCCTCCACGCGGCCTACGAAATTTTCATCAACGGCACGGAGATCAACGGCAGCATCATCCTCACCTACCTGCCGGTGTCCCTGCTGTACATCAGCTCCATGACCATCGGCTACATCGGCCTGCGGTACATCGAGCTGTCCATCTCCTCCCCCATCTGCAACTCCTCCGGCGCGCTGGTGGCGGTGCTGGCGCTGGCCACCGGCGGTCTGGGCGATCTGGTACCCGCCCAGCTGGTCGCCACGGCGCTGGTCTGCGTGGGCGTCATCGGCCTTGGCATCGTGGAGGCCCGGGAGGACGACGACCTGCGGGCTGCCCGGCAGAAGGCCAGCAACCATCGCTACGCCAAGTCCGTGCTGGCGCTGGCGCTGCCGGTGGTCTACTGTCTGCTGGACGCGCTGGGTACCTTCGCCGACAGCCGCGTGCTGGAGACGCTGAACGAGGACAGCGCCAACTGCGCCTATGAGCTGACGTTCCTGCTGGCCGCTATCGTGTGCTTCATCTATGTGGTGCTCATCAAAAAGAGCAAGCTCGTCCCCAAGCGGGAGGGTCCCAAGTACGTGGGCGCCATCTGCGAGACAGCCGGTCAGTTCGCCTACATCTACGCGCTGGCGGATACGGCCCATGTGGCGCTGGCCGCACCCATCATCTCCGCCTACTGCGTGGCCTCCGTGCTGTGGAGCCGCCTGTTCCTCAAGGAGAAACTGAGCTGGAAGCACTACGCCATGATCGCGCTGGTGGTGGCCGGTATCGTGATTCTGGGCCTGTACGACGCGTAACGCAATGTGAAAACGCCGTCTGCCCGCACCGCAGACCGACGAACAACTAAAGCAGGACACGACGCAGTCCCCGATACAGGGGCAGCGCCGTGTCCTCTTTTTATTTGCCATGCTCCCACGCCAGCAGCTTTGCCTTTCGATCCAGCCCGCCGGCGTATCCAGTCAGGCTGCCGTCTGCACCGATCACGCGGTGGCAGGGTATGACGAGGGAGATCCGATTGCGTCCCACCGCGCCTCCCACGGCCTGCGCGGACATCCGGGCAAGCCCCCGCTCCGCCGCCAGACGCGCTGCCAGCTGTCCGTAGGTCACGGTCTGTCCGTAGGGGATCTGCAAGAGCAGCGCCCACACCGCCTGTTGGAACAGGGAACCGGCGGGATGCAGCGGCGGCAGAAAGTCCGGCTCTCTGCCGGTAAAGTAGATGTCCAGCCAGCCCTTGGCCGCCGCGAGAATCGGCGTCTCCTGCCGGATATGAGCCGCCGGAAGTCCCTCGGCAAAGTATCTCCCTCCGTCAAACCAGAGGCCTGTCAGACCGCTCTCATCCGCCGCCAGTAAAATGCCGCCCAGCGGCGAGTCATAGCGCTGCGTGCATATCACGGTGCATCCCTCCCTACTTTTTTCAGTTTACCACGCCATCGGCGGTTTGACAACCGGCGCATCGCGCATACACGGCGGTGCTGCGGCACATTCCAAAAAGAATACCCCATCCTGTCGGATGGGGTGTTCTTTTTGGAGCGGGCGACGAGGAAAGCGCCGAAGCGCCGCCTGCGGCGGATAAAGCGAGGCGCTTTCGAGGAAGTGTCCCGGCTGTCGGCTGCGGCAGCCGCCGTCAGCCGGCTGACACGACGGTGAGCGCCGAGGCGCACGAAAAAACACCACCCTATTGGGTGGTGTTTTTGGAGCGGGCGACGAGGCTCGAACTCGCTTCCCGGCATCCCACGAATGGCT
>UQZJ01000010.1 GCA_900545495.1 uncultured Eubacteriales bacterium | reverse complement strand
TATCTTCCCGCATTTCTCTCCAAAATCGGGAAAAATGCCGATTTGAACCCACTTTTAAAAAAGCCCGTCCCGCAAGACTTTCCGAGCGAAAAAGCCTGATTTCAAGTGGCTTTCGGCGGGTACGGGGCTTACAGAAACGACCCCCAAACGGACACCTCCGTCACAGTTGCATAAAAGACTCGAAATCAGTTTGGGATATCTGTGCATGGGTTCGAATTGAAGAATAACCATCTAAATTGAAACGGCCCGGAGAGTTGCCTCTCAGGGCTCATTTTTATATAAGCAATACGCTCCATCACTCAATCATGTCACCAAAAATGATTGATGAAATGAGCGATGTGTGGTATAATACGGTCGAATGAATCTTTTGCATGAGGTGTTTCTATGAGGAATAAGAAACCTCCTTTTGAAATTACAAATACGATGATCCATGAGATTGCGGAAATCGCCGAACTGGTGGGCAAGCTGACTTCCACCAATCAGCTGTCTGCGAACCCAACTTTACGGCGGACAAACCGTATCCGGACGATCCACGGCTCTCTGGCCATTGAACAGAACACTTTGAGTTTAGAACAGGTCACCGCAGTTCTGAACGGCAAGCAGGTTCTGACTCCGCCCAAAGATATTGCCGAGGTTAAAAATGCCTATGAGATCTATGAGCGATTGGAGGAGCTTGACCCCTACTCTGTGGATGACCTGCTGACCGCTCACGGCATCATGACCCGGGGGCTGGTGGATGAGTCCGGGGTGTTCCGCTCCAAGCCCGTCGGCGTCGTTGACCAGGAAGGGCATGTCCTACATTTTGGCACGCTGCCGCAGTATGTTCCCAATTTAGTCATGGAACTGCTGGATTGGGTCAAGAACAGCGATGTGCATATGCTGATCCGCAGCTGCGTGTTCCATTATGAGTTTGAGTTGATCCACCCCTTTGCCAATGGAAATGGCCGCGTCGGACGCCTGTGGCATACGCTGCTGCTTTCCAAGTGGAATCCTGCCTTTGCTTGGCTGCCGGTGGAGTCTATCATCCATGACCGCCAGCAGGAGTATTACGAGGCCATCAATGCCTCCAACAATGCAGGAGAGTCTACGGTGTTTATCGAGTTCATGCTCTCAGCTATCAAAGCATCGCTCATGGATGCCATTAATACGAGTGATGAAATGAGCGATGGAGCGATGGATAAGGCGACGGTTCGCTGGAGGCAGATTGAGAAGTTCCTGGAAACGCATGAGTTTATTATGAACGCAGATGTCCGTGCGCTGTGCGGCGTTTCGGCCGCAACGGCAAATCGGGTTCTTGCAGGATTGACAGCCGAGAGAAAACTCGTGAAATACAGCAGAAATGGACATTGGGCATATAAATTGGTTTATTAGGCTGGAATTAATGGTAGGAACTACTTTTTAGTAGGAGGAGGTTAATATGCGACAAAACAACATTACAAAGTGGAAATATGACTCTTCTTTGAATTGCCTTTTATTTTTTGCACAGCGATTAGACGAACTTCTTTTTCACCATACAACAGACACATATCGCTATCCTTCCTTATCATTACGGGGTTTAGCTGCCGAGTATTGTAGCGTGTATAGTGATGTTAGAACTGGTACCGTAAATAAAAAGAATTTAGAGCATATTATAGAAGAATTATCTGGTAGACTTGACCATGATGATATTGCCAAGAATATATTAACGGAAGAATTTTCTTCCCGATTTATCAAAAGCCATAAATCGTGGGACATAAAAACGCAATTTGAAAATGTGCAATATATTGGGCGGAAACTAAGTAATAAGACCTACTATAACCATATCGTTGAAAGCCTTAAACATCTAATCAATGAAAATAAACAAAAATGCGAAATTGATGTAAAGGCCTCTGCATTTGTGAGAGAACTTTTAGACTGCGGCTATAACGAAAACTATGTGTTTCAAATGCTTCATGAAGTGTTCTTCCACAAGGAAGTTTCCTCGCTCGAAAGTCTTGATGACTTTTTTTCCCGATTTGATTTTTCTGAAAAAAGTTACGACGTATTCATAGGATATTCTAAAGATATATCCTCACTGTTGCCTTTGTACGAAAAGATGGAGGTTTCAGATTTAAATGTCTCCATTGTTGATCCAACTTCTGTTCCAATTGGAGTCAAGACCAAGCGTCAAAAGACCATTCTCAAGTTTGAGTGCATAAAGAGCTATGATATGTACTCGGCATTTGAAATTGCAGATGCAATTTCTTCATGTGTTGCTAATTCCTATGCATTCTTTAGACATGACCCAAATCAAATGCGTACTTACGGACAAGTTATTGATGCGCAAAATCAAATCACAACTATTTCCCCCAAAAAACTCCTAAAAAATCGTGTTTCTACATTATCTCGTGAATCCTCAACAAAAAATGCAGAATCACTCATAAAAGTTCTCTTTAAAAATCTCGAAAATTTATCAAGTTTTTCAGGAATTACGAGAATTCACAATTCAGCAATACTATCCGAAAATACAAGTGATTCACTGCTATCACTCTGGTCTATTCTCGAATCTATAGTTGATAAGGATAATGATACAGATGAGAAACAAATAGATAAAGGAAACGAGGATAAAAAAGATCGTAGCAAGATAGGTAATGTCATTTCTTATACTATTCCATATCTAAAGAGTACCCATATTCAAAAACTTGTTCAAACCTGTATGACGGATATTATTCGATGGGATATAGATTTTTTCAATAACCACATCGCAAATAATGGTTTTGGTTCAAATGATTTAGAACACACATTTGCTTTCTTAGCATTTAAGTCTACACAACCAGATCGCGATTGTCTATTTGCAAGTACAGAAACTTATCCGCTCTTGCGGTATCGTGTTTGTACTTTATCTGATTCACTACAAAATAGCAAAGAAATTAAATCCTTAATAAAAGCACATACTCAACGCGTTACATGGCATTTACATCGAATTTATCGTGCTCGCAATTATATTATCCATGATGCCAACTCAAATAATCGGTTAAATGAAGGACTTGTGATTAATCTACACTCTTATGTAGATACTCTTTTCTCGGAGGTAATTACACATATTTCAATTTCGCCATATAATGATTCGATATATGATGCAATTACAAATCATAAGTTGTCAGTATTGATTATGGATGAAAAGTTAGAAAATCGAAAGAATGAAGAAATCACAGTTGATAATGCTCTACAATATTTGTATTACGACTTTGAACGATAAATTGTTCTCTTTTGGTCTCAAGTTGATATCTAATGTCAGTAGGGCAAGTATCTCAAACATTTGATGAATGGCCGCTTACCTTAATTTTTTGCCACCGCTTACAATAACGGCGGCGCTACCCTAACATGCCCGATGCCCGGAAAACCCTTGATTTTCAAGGCTTTCCGGGCATCACTTACATTAGTTCCGGCGGGATACATAGCTGCGGCTGATACCGTACAGCGCTGCCACCTGCTTTTGCGTCTGGGGCAGCCGCCCCTCCAGTCCGTAGCGCCTTCGGACGATGTCCGCCTCCCGCTCCGTCAGCACCTCCGCCACCAGCCGCCGGATGAGTTGACGGTTTTCCTTGTTTTGCAGCTCCTCCAGCATGGTGTCCTCCTCGCCCACCACATCGCTGAGGTACAGGGCATCTCCCTCCGGCCCCGTCTCGATGGCGTCTGACAGCGACACCTCGCCCTGTAACTTCCGCTGCGCCCGAAAATGCATCAGGATCTCATTTTCAATACATCTGCTGGCATAGGTGGCGAGGCGGATGCCCTTGTCGGGGCGGAACGTGTTTACCGCCTTGATCAGCCCGATGGTGCCGATGGAGATCAGATCCTCCTGATCGTCCGTTTGTGTGTAGTATTTCTTGATAATGTGCGCCACCAAACGCAGATTGTGCTCCACCAGTTGGTTCCTCGCCTCTAAGTCCCCCTCCGCGCAACGCCGCAGATACTCCCGCTCCTGCTGGGCTGTCAGCGGCTTGGGGAACGACCCCGCGCCGCCGGACAGGTGCAGCGATAAAAACAGGCTGTTGCACAGCAACAGCAAAAATGCCGATAGCATACCCGCATACCTCCCTTTTTCTGAACCTATGCCACGCCGGCCAGTCCCTATGCCAACGGGAAAAGCCGCATTTCCCGTTGCAGCCCGCCGCCGGATGTGCTACACTGTATGCAGGAAACTACTGACATTAAAGGAGGATCTCACCATGGAAACGGCACGTTCCCGCTTTCTTCGTTATGTGACCTATTACACCACCTCGGATGAGCATACCGGCGCCTCCCCCTCCACGGAGCGGCAGAAGGACTTAGGCCGCGTGCTGCTGGCGGAGCTGACGGCGCTGGGCCTTACGGATGGCCGCATGGACAGCGCCGGCAACGTCATCGCTACGCTGCCCGCCTCCCCCGGCGTCACCGCACCGGTGGTGGCGCTCATTGCCCATATGGATACCGCTCCCGACGCCTCCGGTGAAAATGTAAAGCCCCGCATCGTCCGGTACGAGGGCGGCGACCTGCCCCTGTCCGACACGATCTCTCTGACGGAGGCGCTGTGTCCCGGTCTGTCCGCCCACGCCGGTGAGGAGCTGATCGTCACCGACGGCACCACCCTGCTGGGCGCCGACGACAAGGCCGGTGTCGCCGAGATCATGGCCGCCGTGGAACTGCTGCTGAACCGTCCCCATGGTGAGGTTCGGGTGGTGTTCACCACTGACGAGGAGATCGGCTGCGGCGTAGACGGTCTGAACGTGGCGGAGCTGGCCTGTGACTATGGCTACACCGTGGACGGCGGCCCGCTGGGTGAGATCGAATACGAGAACTTCAACGCCGCCTCCGGCGATGTGACGTTCCGGGGCGTGGGCGTCCATCCCGGCAGCGCCAAGAATGTGATGGTCAATGCCGCCACTGTGGCGATGGCGTTTCACGCCATGCTGCCGGCGGACGAGGTTCCGGAAAAGACCGACGGCTACGAGGGCTTTTTCCACCTGCACGCCATGTCCGGCGACGTGACGGAGGCCGCGCTGCACTACATCATCCGCGACCACGACCGGGAGAAGTTTGAGGCCCGCAAGACACTGTTCCTCCGGTGCGCCGACGCCATCAATGCCAAGTACGGCGCAGGCACGGCCACGGCCGTCACCACCGACAGCTACTACAACATGAAGGAGAAGATCCTGCCCCATATGGAGCTGATCCGCCGGGCGGAGGATGCCTTCCGGAAAAGCGGCGTGACGCCCGCCTGCGTACCCATCCGCGGCGGCACCGACGGCGCACACCTGTCCTGGGACGGTCTGCCCTGCCCCAACCTGTCCACCGGCGGCTACAACTTCCACGGTGTACGGGAGTGGATCCCCGCCGCCAGTCTGGATACCATGACCAACGTGCTGGTGGAGCTGGTGTCCGGCTTCGTACAGTGACCCCCAACTCACCAAAAATATAAAGGAGGCTTCCCCATGATCTCGATGGATATGCTCCGCGACGCCCAGCGGGTGCTGGCGCCCGTTATCAACTACACCCCCGTGGTCCCCACCAAGGGCATCGTCCCCGGCTGCGACTTCTACCTCAAGGCCGACTGTCTGCAAAAGACCGGCGCCTTCAAGCTGCGGGGTGCGTACTACAAGATCGCCACCCTCAGCGATGAGGAGAAGGCCCGGGGCGTCATCGCCTGCTCCGCCGGAAACCACGCCCAGGGCGTGGCCTTCGCCGCCCGCGACATGGGTATCAAGGCCACCATCTGCATCCCCGAGGGCGCCCCCATCTCCAAGATCGAGGCCACCCGCAGCTACGGCGCCAACGTGGTGCTTGTCCCCGGCGTGTACGACGACGCCTACGCCGAGGCGGTGCGCCTGCGGGATGAGCAGGGTCTGACGTTCATCCACCCCTTCAACGACTACCACATCATGGCCGGTCAGGGCACCATCGGTCTGGAAATTCTGGAGCAGCTGCCGGATGTGGACGTGATCTTCGTGCCTATCGGCGGCGGCGGACTGATCGCCGGTCTTGCCTACGCCGTGAAGAATCTGAAGCCGGACTGCCGCGTTGTCGGCGTACAGGCGGCGGGCGCGCCCAGCATGGCGGAATCCCTGAAAAAGGGCGAGATCATCACCCTCTCCAGTGTAGACACCGTGGCCGACGGCATCAAGGTCAAGACCCCCGGCGACCTGACCTTCGATATGTGCCGGAAGTATGTGGACGAGGTGGTGACGGTGACAGAGGGCGAGATCGCCAGCGCCATTCTGACCGTGCTGGAAAAGCAGAAGCTGGTGGCCGAGGGCGCTGGCGCCGTGGGCATCGCCGCCGCCATGTACCACAAGGTGAACATCGAGGGCAAGAAGGTCTGCGCCCTGCTGTCCGGCGGCAACGTGGATGTGACCATGCTGGAGCGCATCCTCACCCGCGGCCTTGCCAAGGAGGGCCGCACCGTCACGTTCTCCACCGTACTGCCCGACCAGCCCCACGCGCTGGCGTCGTTCCTGACCGTCGTGTCGTCCATGGGCGCCAACGTGCTGGACGTGAGCCACGAGCGCCGCAACCTCCGGGCCGCCATCGGCTCCTGTGTGGTGCAGCTGTCGTTGGAGACGCGGGACAAGGCCCACATTCAGGAGATCCTCTCCTCCCTGCGCCGCGCAGGATACGAGGTGGAGGAGCGCACCTGATCTCCCCACGCAAAAATACCATATACAGACGCAAAAACGCTGCTGTGCGGCTCCATGGAGCCGCACAGCAGCGTTTGCTTTTCTGATCCATTTACCGCATCACCGGGGTCATGCGCCACTCCTGTCCCGGCGTCATCTGCGCCGGATCGGGGCGTGCCAGCACGTAGAGGTCGGTACACCGGCTCTCCACGGAAAACAGCGCCTCCGCCTCGGCTCCCAGCAGGGACACGTCCGCCGGCTTGGTCAGCACCGGCGCGCCCGCATCCCGCATCTGCCGCAGCAGGCGGCGTCCCGTATCGTTGGCGGCCAGCACCCGCAGGTAGGGTGCTCTCTCCGGCGGTGCGGGCAAGTCCAGCCACGCCGCCAGCACCATCCGCCGCAGCCGCGCCATGGGGTAGCGCTTGGTCTTGGCGGCAGCCAGCACCGCCTCCAGCGTACTACCGGTGCGGGACGCCTGATACAGCCGATTGCCCAGCCCCTCGCCGCCGCCGTCAAAGCGCCGCCAGTCCTCGGCGGTCATGGTGCGCAGCCGGGACAATATGGCCCGCTGGCACAGTGTCCCGTCGGCGATACGTCCCGCTGCCAGCTCCCGCCGGAGGATCTCCGCCGCCGCCGGAGGCATATACGCCGCCGCCCGATCCGACTCCCCCGCCGCCAACAGCTGCCGCAGGTAGGACGCTGAGGCGAAGCCGCCGGACGCCTCCTCGCCATGCTGTGCGCCGGTACGCCGCACCGTCCGGGCGGTCAACGGGCTTCCCAGCCGCCGGACGGCGCGGAGATATTCCACCGCCAGCGTGTTGTTGGGGCTTGCCAGCAGCGCCGCCTCCTCCGCTCCCAGCAGGGTAGCCAGCGCCGCCTGCCGCCGGGCGGCAAAGGTGCGCCCGTCCTCCGGCAGCGATGCCAGCGACGCGGTAAAATCCGGACTTTCCAGGCAGTCCGCCGCACGGCGCAGCCCCGCCAGATCGCCGCACTCTGAGCCGAACACCAGCTCCGTCACCACGCCGGTGCGCGTCAGGATGTCCACGCCGCCCTGCGCGAACCGCTCCGCCGTGGACATGGCCCACACCGTGGGCAGCTCCAGCACCAGATCGGCACCGCAGCGTACCGCCATCTCCGCCCGAGCCAGCTTGTCCGCCACGGCGAAGCCGCCCCGCTGGGTGAAGCTGCCGCTCATGGCGCAGACCACCGCCTCCGCCCCGGCTCTTCGCGCCTGCTCCATCAGATAGGCGTGACCGGTGTGGAGCGGATCAAATTCACAAATGATGCCTGCAACGGACATAGCTGCTCTCCCCCGTCGTCGTTCTTGCGGCTATTTTACCACGAAATACCCGCATATTGCAACGCGCCTCTTGACTTTTCCCCACCGGGGTCATTACAATGAGGAAAATGGTTTTTTACAGGAGGATATGGCCCATGTGCATTGGATTGCTGTACGCCATGAAGGGCGAGATCGAGAGCCTGCTGACGGAGGAGACGCCGCTGTTACAGGAGAAGGCCGGGGTGCTGTTCTACCGCATTCAGGAGGACATTATCGCCTGCTGCGGCGGTGTGGGCAAGGTCAACGCCGCCATGGCCACCCAGCTTTTTATCGATCTGTACCACCCCGACCTCATTCTGAACGTGGGCGTGGCGGGCTGCTTTGAGGATCTGCCCATCGGTACGCTGGTGCTGCCGGATCGGTTCATGCAGCACGACATGGACACCTCCGGCATCGGCGATCCCGTGGGGCTGATCTCCACGGTGAACCGCATGGACTTCCCCACCGCGCGGCAGGAGGCTGCCAAGGCCGCGCTGGACGCACTGGGATGCGCCTACCGGGTGGGCAGCGTGGCCACCGGCGACTGGTTCGCCACCGAGTGCGACCGCGCCCGCTGGATCGCCGACACCTTCCACCCCCTGCTCATCGAGATGGAGGGCTGCGCGGCGGCACAGGTGTGCTGGCGCAACAACGTGCCGTTCCTGGCGCTGAAGTCCGTGTCTGACTGCGTGCTGGCGCATCACGACTTCTACTTCAATTTCCCGCAGGCCATGCGGGATCTGAACAAGACGGTGCTGCCGCTGGCGCAGCGGCTGCTGGAGGGCTGAGCCATGGAGCGTATCGCAAGCTTCACCGTGGATCACAACGTGCTGACGCCGGGTCTGTACCTCAGCCGCCGGGACGGAAACACCGTGACCTTCGACCTGCGGTTCAAAAAGCCCAACACCGGCGACCTGCTGACCAACGCGGAGATGCACTCTGTGGAGCATATCATCGCCACGCTGCTGCGGAACTCCGAAAAAAAAGACGCGGTGATCTACTTCGGGCCCATGGGCTGCCAGACCGGGTTTTACTTCCTGTTTGACGGGGCGCAGCTCACCGACGGCGAGGCCATCCGCCTTTTGCAGCAGGTCTTTGCCGCAGGCGCAGCCTTCGAGGGCGAGATGCCGGGATGCAGCGCGGCGGAGTGCGGCAACTACCGGAATCTGGATGTAGCGCTGGCACGGAACTGCTGCCGGTACTATGCGGCGGTCATCGTGGACTGGGATGCGGCGAAGCTCACCTATCCCACGGAAAAATAAAGAAATTTTTGCAAAAACAGCGGGTATTTCTGTTGACAAACAGGATATCCGCTGTTATACTTGATAAGCCGCTTTGAATGGGTATCAAGTTTCGGCGCGTCCGGACGCCCCCGACAGCGAGTCCGTAATGAAGGAAAGGTAGGTGCAACAAGTAATGCAGGCTATTATCGTGACTGGCGGTAAGCAGTACAACGTCAGCGAGGGTGACACTCTGTTCATCGAGAAGCTGGACGTCAACGCTGGTGATTCCGTGGTTTTCGATCAGGTGCTGGCCATCGTGGATGGCGAGAACACCAAGTTCGGCACTCCCGTGGTGGAGGGCGCGAAGGTGGATGCCACCGTCGTGAAGAACGGCAAGGGTAAGAAGATTCGTATCTTCAAGTACACCCCCAAGAAGGGTTATCGCAAACGGCAGGGTCATCGTCAGCCGTACACCAAGGTCGAGATCGGCAAGATCACGTTCTAAGGCAGTATGACCACTGTTACATTCCTCACCGAGGAATCCCGCATCATCGGTTTTGATGCAAAAGGCCACAGCGGTTACGCGGAGGAGGGCGAGGATATCGTCTGCGCCGCCGTGACCAGCGCCGTGCGGCTGGTGGAATCCACCGTCAACGACGTGATGGGACTGTGTGCCGCGGTGAAAGTCAACGAGAAGGACGCCTCCATCTCCCTGCGGCTGCCCGGCGGGCTGGCGCAGACGGCGGAGAGCACGTGTCAGAACCTGCTCACCGGCCTGATGGTCTATCTGGCTGAGCTTCACGACGAGTATCCGGATCATATCGAAGTTCTGGAGGCGTAAACCCCTCCTGTTCCCGCGAAAGTATCTTACAGAAAGGATGGTACTGAAATATGCTGAACATTTCTCTGCAGTTCTTCGCCCACAAAAAAGGTATGGGCTCCACCAAGAACGGCCGTGATTCCGAGTCCAAGCGCCTTGGCCCCAAGCGCGCTGACGGGCAGTTCGTGCTGGCCGGCAACATTCTGGTGCGCCAGCGCGGTACCCATATCCACCCCGGCACCAACGTGGGCAAGGGCACTGACGACACCCTGTTCGCCAAGGCTGACGGCGTCGTCCGCTTTGAGCGTCTGGGCAAGGACCGCAAAAAGGTCTCCGTCTACCCCGCTGAGTAAACACACAGCAAAAGCTCCCGCCACCGGCGGGAGCTTTTTTGTTGACCTTTTCCCCGTTTTCGGGTAGAATACATATATTATGGGTCAGTGGGTACATTTTTCAGATACAGTGAGGTAAGCACCATGGCAACTGGTTTTATTGATAAGGCGCGGATCACCGTGCGGGCCGGCAACGGCGGCAACGGCGCGGTGGCGTTCCATCGGGAGAAGTACATCGCCGCCGGCGGCCCCGATGGCGGCGACGGCGGCAACGGCGGCTCCATCATTCTGAAGGTGGACGACAATATGTCCACGCTGATGGACTTTCGCTACAAGCGTAAATATGTGGCAGGCAACGGCGTGGACGGACAGGGCGGCCGCAAGTCCGGCAAGGACGGCGAGAGCCTGACCATCCGCGTCCCCCGCGGCACGCTGGTGCGCGACGCCGAGAGCGGCGAGATCATCAAGGATATGTCCGACGACACCCCCTTTGTGCTGTGCAAGGGTGGCCGGGGCGGCTGGGGCAACCAGCATTTCGCCACCCCCACCCGACAGGTCCCCCGCTTCGCCAAGGCCGGTCTGCCCGGCGAGAGCCACGATGTGGTGCTGGAGCTGAAGCTGCTGGCGGACGTGGGACTGGTGGGTTTCCCCAACGTGGGCAAGTCCACGCTGCTCAGCGTGGTCAGCAAGGCCCACCCCAAGATCGCCAACTACCATTTCACCACCCTCTACCCCAATCTGGGTGTGGTCTACGTGGACGAGGGCGTCAGCTTCGTCATGGCGGACATCCCCGGCATCATCGAGGGCGCCAGCGAGGGTGCCGGACTGGGACACGACTTCCTGCGGCACATCGACCGCTGCCGTCTGCTGGTGCATCTGGTGGATGTGTCCGGCAGCGAGGGACGCGACCCCATCGCGGACTTTGACGCCATCAACGCCGAGCTGCGGGAGTACAGCCCGGAGCTGGCCACCCGTCCCCAGATCGCCGTGGCCAACAAGACCGATCTGCTGGCGGATACGGAGCAGCTGGACGCCTTCCGCGCCCATGTGGAGGGGCTTGGCTATGAGTTCTTCGCCATGTCCGCCGCCACCCATCAGGGTACGCGGGAGCTGGTGCAGCGCATCAGCCAGCGGCTCAGTGAGCTGCCGCCGGTGACGGTGTACGAGCCGGAGTACGTCCCCAAGCCGCCGGTCATCGACACCACCGAGCCGCTGCACATCGAGCGGGAGGACAACACCTGGCTGGTGGAGGGTCCGTGGCTCCAGCGGCTCATGGGCAACATCAACTTCTCCGACTACGAGAGCCGGATGTACTTCGACAAGATGCTGCGCCAGAGCGGCCTGTTCGATACGCTGGAGGACATGGGCATTCAGGACGGCGACATCGTCAGTATGTACGATCTGGAATTCGAATACCAGCGGTAACGCAAAAAGAGGATGGCAGCGGCCATCCTCTTTTTATGCTCAATTCGCCATGCCGAGCTGCCCTGCGCCCCGCGCCGCAGCATCTCCGCCGTAGTCACCTCGCCACGCAGCACACGCTGGCACTGCTCCCGCATCTGGGGCGTTACCTGACAGCCCTCCATGCGGACGGAGGCCTCCGCGTTCTTCATGGGAAGTGTATATCGCTTGCCACTGTTCTTGTACATAGAAAAACTCCTCGCGTCATCCGCGAGGAGTCTGGAGCTTGTGGCCGGATTCGAACCGGCGACCTGCTCATTACGAGTGAGCTGCTCTGCCAGCTGAGCCACACAAGCATGGTTAAACACCGGGTGATAGTATAACATACTCCGCCGCCGCCGTCAACCTTTTTTCCGCAATGCAAAAAATAATACATAACGTAATCTTATCGTCATAATCTTCCGTTTTTCTGCTGTACCGAACATTTGGTGCCTTTTTTCGTAGTACGCCCCCTCCCGCAAATGGAAGCCCTTTCCCCCATTCTCCCTATTTTACCGGACAATTCGCCTGTTTTCCCGCAACCTCTCCCCTTTACAACGATTTTACATAATACGACACCGCATAATCTCTACATATAGTTATCCACACTTTCCACCGAGTTATCCACAATGCCGTAACACCTTTATTTCCAACTGTTTTACGGTTTTTTACAAAAAATATCCAGCACAGGTAACTGCGTTATACCCTGTCATCATTCCCCGATTTGCTTTACATAATGTCGAAGTTTACTGCAACGTTACCATAATGTTGCCTTCTCTCTTGCATTAGACGCAAAAAACGCCCCCGCCCTGTCGGTCGACAGAACGGGGACGCCGCGTTATTCCAATGTACCCAGATCCATGGTGGCGTAGGCGTTCAGCTCCAGACCGGCCGTGCGACCCGCCTGATACTCGTAATAGCCCTGGGCGCCGATCATGGCGCCGTTGTCGCCGCACCAACGCAGCGGCGGCAGAAACAGCTCTACCCCTGCCCGGCGGCAGGCCCGCTCCAGATCGGCGCGGATGACGGAGTTGGCCGCCACGCCGCCGGCTGCCACCAGCTTGGTGTGGCCCGTCAGCTCCAGCGCCCGCATGGCGCGGGGTACCAGCTCGCCGGATACGGCGCAGGCGAAATCCCGCGCCAGCGCAGGGGCGTCCAGCGCCTCCCCCTTCTGCTGGGCGTTGTGGGCCAGATTCACCACAGCGGTCTTCAGGCCGGAAAAGCTCATATCCAGCTCCGCGCCGGACACATGGGCGCGGGGCAGCTCGTACTTGCCGCCGGCGGACTGCTGCGCCAGCTCGTCCATAGGTCTGCCGCCGGGATAGGGCAGTCCCAGCACGCGGGCGGCCTTGTCGAAGCACTCCCCCGCCGCGTCGTCCCGTGTGGCGCCCAGCACCGTCATGTCCGTATAGTCCCGCACGTCCACGATCAGGGTGTTGCCGCCGGAGATAGCCAGCGCCACAAAGGGCGGCTCCAGCTCCGGGAACGCCAGATAGTTGGCGGCGATGTGTCCCCGCACATGGTGGACGGGGATCAGCGGCACGCCCAGCGCATAGGCGGCGGATTTGGCAAAGGACACCCCCACCAGCACCGCGCCGATGAGACCGGGGGCATACGTCACCGCCACGGCGTCCACATCCTTTTTGGTCAGCCCCGCGTCGGCAAGCGCCTTGTCAGACAGGGCGGCGATGGCCTGCACATGCTTGCGGGAGGCGATCTCCGGCACCACGCCGCCGTACAGGGCGTGCATATCCGCCTGAGACAAAATAGCATCGGACAGTACCTGCCGTCCGTCCCGCACCACCGCCACCGCTGTCTCGTCGCAGGAGGATTCGAAAGCCAGAATGTTCATTGTGCCGCCTCCTCCGTGTAGTATTTTGTCAGAATGAGGGCGTCCTCCTTGGGCAGGTCGTAGTAGTTCCTGCGCCGCCCTGCCTCCGCGAAGCCGAAGCCCTCATAAAGTGCGATGGCCGCCGCGTTGGAGGGCCGCACCTCCAGCGTCAGGAACGCCAGATGGTTGCCCCGCGCGAAGTTGTCGAATACCTGCAAAAGCTGGTTCGCCACGCCCTGCCGACGGCAGGCGGGGTCCACCGCCACATTGGTGATATAGCCCTCGTCGGCCACCACCAGCAGTCCGGCGTAGCCCACCGGCTGCTCCGTCTCCGGCTCTACCGCCACCAGAAAGGCGGCGCACTGGTTGTCCAGCTCCTCCGCCAGCATTTTTTTAGACCACGGACGGGAAAAGCACATCCGCTCCAGCTGCTCCAGCCGATCCAGATGCTCCGCCGCCATGGGTACGATCTTTACCTGCTTCATATCTTACTCCTTTGCCGCCAGCCAGTTTTTGCCGCTATGCGCCTCCGCGATCAGGGGGACGGACAGGCTGGCGGCCTGCTCCATCTCCTCCGTCAGCAGGCGCTCTACCTGCTCCCGCTCCGATGTCGGGCACTCCACGATCAGCTCGTCGTGTACCTGCATGAGAAGCCGGGCGCGCAGCCCCTCCTGCTTCAGGCGACGGTGTACCCGCACCATGGCCAGCTTCATGATATCGGCGGCGGTACCCTGCACCGGCATATTCAGCGCCACCCGCTTGCCGAACTCCCGCAGGTTGAAATTGCTGCTTTTCAGCTCCGGCAGGGCGCGGCGGCGGTGCATCAGCGTCTGGACGTAGCCGTCCTGCTCCGCCTTGGCCACCACGTCGGTCATATACTGCCGCACGCCCTGATACGTCTCAAAATACCGCTCCATGTACGCCTTGGCCTCCGCCACGGATACGCCGATATCCTGCGCCAGTGAGAAGGCGGAGATGCCGTAGACGATGCCGAAGTTTACCGCCTTGGCCCGGCGGCGCATCTCCGGCGTCACCTCCTCCGGCGGCACATGGAACACGCGGGAGGCGGTGACGGTGTGGAAGTCCGCCCCCGACCGGAACGCCGCCTGCATCTCCGCATCTCCGGCGATGTGTGCCAGCAGCCGCAGCTCGATCTGGGAGTAGTCCGCGTCCACCAGCACACAGCCCTCCGGTGCGGTGAACATCCGCCGCAGCTGGCTGCCCAGCTCCGTGCGGGTGGGGATATTCTGCAAATTCGGCTCGGTGGAGCTGAGCCGCCCCGTGGCCGTCACGGTCATCTGGAAGCTGGTACGCACCCGGCCATCCGGGTCGATGACCTTCAAAAGCCCGTCCACATAGGTGCTTTTCAGCTTGGCGTACTGCCGGTAGCGCAGCACATCCGCCACGATGGGCGCGTCGTACCGCAGCTTTTCCAGCACATCGGCATTGGTGGACCAGCCGGTCTTCGTCTTTTTGCCGTGGGGCAGCCCCAGCTTTTCAAACAGGATGACCCCCAGCTGCTTGGGGGAGTTGATGTTGAACGTCTCCCCCGCCGCGTCGTAAATGGCCTGCTCCGTCTCGTCCATGACGCCCTGCAGCGTCTCGCCGTACTGGGCCAGCGCCTTCCGATCCACCAGAAAGCCCGCTGTCTCCATCTCCGCCAGCACCCGGCACAGCGGCAGCTCCACATCGTCGTAGAGCGCCTCCATGTCCAGCTCCCGCAGCTTTGGTGCCAGCGTCCCGTGGAGCGCCGACACGGCGGAGGTATAGCTGATGAGCGCCGTCTGCGCCGCCGCGTCGTCCCCCAGCAGGGAGGTGAACGCCTCCGGCGACAGGTGGGCGGGCTTGGGCAGCTCCTCGTTATAAAAGGAGAGGAACAGCTTGGGGATATCGTAGCTGCCGGCGGTGGCGTCGCAGAGGTAGGCCGCCAGCGCCGTGTCGAACACGAAGCCCTCGGCGGGCAGTTCCCGCTCCAGCAGGGCGCGCATGGTATCCTTGATGTGATGCCCCACTTTTTTGATGTCCGCCGCGAACAGCGACGCCAGCAGGTCGTGCCAGTTCCCGGCGTAGCGGTTTTCGTACAGCTCCGCCATCAGGGTCGTATCCTCCCCCACCTTGCACTCTACCGCCAGCGCGGAGAGATCCGGCAGACCGTAGACGGTGACGTGCTCTGCCGCCCGCCACAGGGTCAGCAGCTCCTCCGCCCGCGCCGCCGTCTCCACGATCTCCGCATGGGCGGTGTGAGACGGCTTTTCCTCCACGTTGCGGCTGGGGGACAGACCGTACTTGTCGATGAGCTTCTGGAATTCCAGACGCAGGAACAGGTCGTACAGCTCCGGCTTGAAGGGCTGGCGCAGGTTGTCCTCCGGCTGGAAGCCCAACGGCGCGTCGGTGATGATGGTGGCCAGCCAATAGCTGTGCCGTGCCGCCTCCTCCCCCTCCTGCAGCTTTCGGAGGGCGGCAGGCTTGGCGTGAACGTCCGGCATCTGCGCGTACAGCGCATCGATGCTGCCGTACTCCTGCACCAGCGCCATGGCGGTCTTTTCTCCGATGCCCGGCACGCCGGGGATGTTGTCGGAGCTGTCGCCCATCAGCGCCTTCAGGTCGATCATGTGGATGGGGTCAAAGCCGTAGGTCTCCCGGAACGTCTCCGGCGTCATATCCTTCGTGGTGGTCTGCCCCATGCGGGTGGACACCAGCTTCACCTTGGTGTGGTCGGTGATGAGCTGGAGGCTGTCCTTATCGCCGGTGACCACGACGCAGTCCCAGCCGTCGGCCTCGCATTTGCGGCTGATGGTGCCGATGAGGTCGTCGGCCTCGTAGCCGGTCAGCTCATACTGGGGGATGCTCATAGCCGTCAGCACCTGCTTGAGCGGCAGCATCTGCATGGCCAGTTCCTCCGGCATTCCCTTGCGCTGCGCCTTGTAGGACGCATCCGCCTGGTGGCGGAACGTGGGCTCCCGCCGGTCGAAGGTGACGCACAGCGCCTCCGGCTTCTCCTCGTCCAGCAGGCGCTGGAGCGTGGTGACAAAGCCGTAGATGGCGTTGGTATGCAGACCCTGCCGGGTGGTCAGGGGCCGGATGCCGTAAAAGGCGCGGTTGACGATGCTGTTGCCGTCAAGAACCATCAATTTCATAGGGCTCCTCCCAAAATTCCATAAGTGGTTATATTATACGCCGAATTTCTCCGTAAAACAACCGTTACTCTTGACAGTGTTCCTTTTTGTGGTAGACTTGTCTGGTGCGTTTTAGGACTGCGGCAAATTCCCGCAGCCCTCCATCTTGATAAAGGAGGCTCCTCCCCCATGATCGAATCCTTCCTGACGGTAGGCCGTCAGATCATCACGCTGTACCTGCTGATGGCGGTGGGCTTTGTGCTGGGCAAGGTCAAGCTCATCGACGACCGCGGCTCCCTGACCATGAGCAATCTGGTGATGTACGTCGTCTCCCCCTGTATGCTGCTGGTGGCGTTCCAGCGCCCGCTGGAGCATGAGCTGCTCCATGAGTTTGCCATCTCGCTGGGGATCGCCCTGCTGCTCCACGCCGCGTTTATCGTGCTGTCCCGCCTCATTCTCCGGGAGAAGGACGCCCACCGCCGGGGTCTGATGCTGTTCGGCTCCGTGTTCTCCAACTGCGGCTTTATGGGATACCCCCTGATGACCGCCCTGTTCGGCAGCATCGGTGTGTTCTACGGCTCCGCCTATGTGGTGGTGTTCACGTTCCTCACATGGACCTACGGCGTCTTCGCCATGACCGGTGACCGCTCCCAGCTGAAGCTGCGCCCCCTGCTGCTGAATCCCGGCGTCATCAGCATCGTGCTGGCTATGGCGCTGTTCCTGCTGCAGATCACCCTGCCGGAGATCGTGATGGTACCGATCACCTACCTGTCCGATCTGAACACGCCGCTGCCCATGGTGGTGGTGGGCTATCAGCTCAGCCACGCCGACTTCCGCGCCGCCCTGCAGGGCATCAACTCGTGGATATCCATGCTGCTGCGGCTGGTGGCGTTTCCCCTGCTGGCGCTGGGTGTCTGTCTGGCGTTGGGGCTGGACAGCCGCCTGACGGTCATCACCGTCATCGCCGCCAGCGCACCGCCCGCCGCCCTGATGAGTATGTTCTCCGCCAAGTTCAAGCTGGACACGGCGCTGGCATCCTCCATGGTGTCGGTACAGACGGCGTTTTCCGCCCTGACCATGCCGCTGATGGTCAGCCTCGCCAACTATCTGGCCTGAAAACACAGCAAGAAAGAGCCGGACGGCTATGCCGTCCGGCTCTTTTCCTGTTTGCTCACTTGTTGTTCAGCTTTCCCAGATACCGGTAGATGCTGGCCTCGGAGCTGTGGAGCGCCTGGGCCACATGGCTCACGGAGCCCTTCAGCAGGAACACGCCCTTGCGGTTGAGGATATCCATGATCTCCATCTTCTCCTCCTGCGTCAGGCGATCCACCTCCACCGGATAGTCCGCCACCACCTGCGAGACGATGCTGGCGGTGGCGCCGGCGATAGACGTAGGGTAGCCGCTGCGCACCGGCGTCTCCACCGGGTCGTTGCCGTCGGCGATGAGCCGGGTGCCGCTGGGTACGCCGCGGCGCTGATTGCCGCCGCACAGATCCATGACCCGGCGGGCCAGTTCCTCATACCGGCTGGCGTCGAAGTTGATGCACAGCAGCCCCGCCAGCTCACCAGAGCGTCCCTTGATGAACATGGAGTTGGAGCACATGGTCTTGCCGGTGGCGGACACCGACTCGAAGTTCAGCACATAGTTCTGGGTCTCATACAGGTTGCCCGCCACGTATTCCAGCATCTTATTGCTCAGAGGCGACCCCAGATGACGGCCGGTCAGCTCGCCGTTGGCAATGGCGATGATCTCGTTGGAGTCATCGTTCAGCTCGTGCAGAGCGATCTCGTAATCCGGGCCGAGAATGTGTCCCAGAAAATCCACAATGAGCATATAGTGCCGTTTCAATTCCTTTTCCATGGGTCAGTCTCCTTCTTTCTATATGGCGGAGCGTGTTACATACCGGACTGCTGGGCGGCCAGCTTCGCCTTTTCCTCCTCTTCCAGCACGCGGTAGGCCACCTTGCCCACCAGCGTCTTGGGCAGCTCGTCCCGGAACTCGATGTCGTAGGGCATGGCGTACTTGGCGATACGCTTGCGGCAGTAGGACAGCAGCTCCTGCTTGGTGTTGTCATCGGCGGGGACGCCGGGCTTGAGGGTGACGAACGCCTTGACCTTCTGCATCTTATAGGCGTCGGGTACGCCGATGATGCAGCTCATCTGCACCTTCTCGTGGGCGTCCAGAATGTTCTCCAGCTGGCCGGGATACACGTTGTAGCCGGAGGAGATGATCATCCGCTTGGCGCGGCCCTTGAAGTAGATGAAGCCCTGGTCGTCCATGCTGCCTAAGTCGCCGGTGTACACCCACGTCAGGCCGTCAGCGTGCTTGCGCAGCGTCTTAGCGGTCTCCTCGGGGTTGTTCATGTACTCCTTCATGACGGTGGGACCGGCCAGCAGGATCTCTCCCTCCTCGCCGTAGGGAACCTCCTCGTCGGTGTCGGGCTTGACGATCTTAATGTAGGTATCCGGGAAGGGCAGGCCGATGGAGCCCTCCTTATAGATGTTGGTGGGGGTGAGGCAGCAGGCGGTCACCGTCTCGGTGGTGCCGTAGCCCTCCCGCACCTGAATGACAGCCTTGTGGTCGTACAGGAACTTGTCGAATTTCTTCTTCAGCTCGAGGGAAAGGCTGTCGCCGCCGGAGAACACACCCTTCAGGCTGCTGAGGTCGGCGTTGTCCATGCTGGGCAGACGCAGCAGCGCCTCGTACAGCGTGGGGACGCCGGCGATGAAGTTGCACTTGTACTTCACGATCTGCTTGGCGTAGCTCTTGGCGGTAAAGCGGGGGATCAGGATGCAGCGTCCGCCCTGGGACAGCATGGAGTGGACGCACACGCCCAGACCGAAGCCGTGGAACAGGGGCATGGCCGCCAGCATCCGGTCGCCGGGCCGGAACATGGGATTGGTGGCGATGATCTGCTGCCCCAGCGCGTTGAAGTTGCCGTTGGTCAGCACGATGCCCTTGGTGGTGCCGGTGGTGCCGCCGGAGTACAGGATGACGGCGGGATCGTCGAAGCCCCGCTCCACCCGGTAGTTCTTATAGAAGCAGTATCGGGACATCTCCATAAATTCCCGCCAGCGGATGACAGGCGCATCCTCGGGGATCTTCTGGATCTTGCGTCCCTCGGTGAGCATATAGCCGGCGCGGATGGTGCGGCTCAGCTCGTCCTTTACGGAGGCGATGATGATGTTGATGATGCCGGTGTTCTGCCGGATATGCTCAAACTTGTTGTAGAACTGATCCAGCGTGATGGCGGTGGTGGACTCAGAGGCATTGAGATAGAACTCGATCTCCTTCTCCGCCGACAGGGGGTGGATCATATTGGCGATGCCGCCCACCAGATTCACCGCGTAGAACATATAGATGGCCTGCGGGCAGTTGGGCATGGCGATGGTCACCTTGTCGCCCACCCGGACGCCCAGCGTCTTCAGGCTCTTGGCACACTTTTCGATCTCCTGCACCATCTTGCGATAGGTGACGGAGCGGCCCATAAAGTCAAAGGCGATATTGTTGGGGTACATATCGGCGATGCGCTCCACAGCGTCGAACATACTGCCCTGAAAATAGTCCAGATGCATGGGAACATCACCCATATAAGGCTTCCACGGGGTCTTTACTTCACTCATACTGCACTTCCTCCTTCATCGGTTTTTCCAGCTCCTCCGGGTGCTCCAGCAGGTACTTCAGCAGGCGCACGGATTTGGAGTAATAGTAGCCATCCGCCAGACGCTCATCGATGGTCAGACCCAGATCCAGTGTCTCCCGCATGGCCGCATGGCCCTCCGCATCGAAAAACGGCGACAGCTTCTTCTCGCCGATGATGCAGAACATCGAGCAGGTACCCCAGTTGGTCAGGTGGTGATAGCCGCACTTGAGCTTGATGGAGCCCAGATTGGAGATGACCACGGAGTTATAGTAGGGGTCGGTGGCAATGATATCCGCCGGCACCCAGCCGTGCTTATCCAGCCACATGAGGATGCGGATGGCAGTCTTGCTGATAAAGCGGGGGATCTTGTTCAGGTAGTCCATAACGCCGGTGGTGGGGTCGACCTTCTCGCTGCGGCACTCCGTCACCTGCTGGCGGATGTACGCGTGAACGTCCTCCAGCGTGTTGTCCTCCCGGCTGTGCAGCACCGCCAGCGCCTCGGCGCCCTTGTCGGAAAACTGCTTTTTCACCACGAACGCGGCGGACACCTCGTTGCGCTGGTAGAAATTGCTGTTGACGATGAAGCGGTTCAGCTTGGGCCGCAGGGTGATGGTCTTCAGCAGTGCCGCCACCACCAGATGGAACATGGTGTAGGGAAACTCCGTCTCCGTCTGATTCTTCTCCGCCAGATAGGCGTTCATGGCGGTCAGGTCGATGCGCTCGGAGACATACGCCTCGTTGTCGCAGCGGTTGGGATAGATGATGCCGGTGATAAAGTGCAGGGAATCCAGCTCCCGCAGCAGGCGTCCGTCCTTGCGGTCGCCCCGGCGCTTTTTCTGTGTTTCCATATATTTCTCCTAAATATCTAATATAAAGTCCAGCGTTTTACAAGTGCATCTAATATACGATATTACATCGAAAGAACACCCCGACTGCTCGTAGGCGCTTATTATAGCAGAGCCGCCCGCGGATTTCTACCCCAAATTTCACTCTTTGCCTATTTCTTACAGAGACGAGAATTTTTCTTCACCTGCGGAGGACACTTTTACAATGCAAAAAGAGCGCCCCGTCGGGCGCTCTTTTCGTATCTGTTTTTTAGAAATCGGCGTTGCCCACGGTGCGGGGATGCAGCTCCACGTCGCGGATGTTGCTGACGCCGGTGAGGTACATGACCATACGCTCAAAGCCCAAACCAAAGCCGGCGTGACGGCAGGAGCCGTAGCGACGCAGGTCGCAGTACCACCAGTAGTCCTCCGGGTTCATGCCCAGCTCGCGGATGCGGCTCTCCAGCAGATCCAAACGCTCCTCACGCTGGCTGCCGCCGATGATCTCGCCGATACCGGGTACCAGACAGTCGGCAGCGGCCACGGTCTTGCCGTCGTCGTTCAGGCGCATATAGAACGCCTTGATGTCCTTGGGATAGTCGGTGACGAACACCGGCTTTTTGTAGACCTGCTCCGTCAGATACCGCTCATGCTCGGTCTGGAGGTCGGTGCCCCACTCCACCTTATAGTCGAACTTGTCGTTGTTCTTCTTCAGGATCTCCACCGCCTCGGTGTAGCTGACGCGGCCGAAATCGGAGGAGGCCACGTGCTCCAGACGCTCCCGCAGGCCCTTGTCCACAAAGCTGTTGAAGAAGTCGATCTCATCGGGGCAGCGCTCCAGCACACGGCGGATGATGTGCTTGATCATGGCCTCCGCCACGTCCATATCGCCTGCCAGATCGCAGAAGGCCATTTCCGGCTCGATCATCCAGAACTCGGCGGCATGGCGCTGGGTGTTGGAGTTCTCGGCGCGGAAGGTGGGGCCGAAGGTGTACACATCGCCGAAGGCCATGGCGAAGTTCTCGGCATTCAGCTGACCGGACACGGTAAGGCTGGTCTTCTTGCCGAAGAAGTCCTGGGTATAGTCCACCTCGCCATCCTCGGTCTTGGGGACGTTGTTGAGGTCGAGGGTGGTCACCTGGAACATCTCGCCGGCGCCCTCACAGTCGGAGCCGGTGATGATGGGGGTCTGGACATAGACGAAGCCCCGGCTCTGGAAGAACTCGTGGACGGCGTAGGCCGCCGCGGAGCGGACGCGGAAGGTAGCGGAGAACAGGTTGGTGCGGGGGCGCAAATGCTGGATAGTACGCAGGAACTCCACGCTGTGGCGCTTCTTCTGCAGGGGGTAATCCGGGGTGGACTTGCCCTCCACCTCGATGGCGTGGGCCTTCACCTCCAGCGGCTGCTTGGCGTCAGGTGTCAGCACCACGGTACCGCGGACGATCAGGGACGCACCCACGTTCTGCGCGGCGATCTCCTTATAATTATTCAGCTCCTCGGCGGACATGACCACCTGCAAATTCTTGAAGCAGGAGCCGTCGTTCAGCTCGATGAAGCCAAAGGTCTTCATGTCGCGGATGGTACGCGCCCAGCCGCAGACGGTGACCTCTTTGCCGCCCAGAGATTCCTGGTCGGCGAAGATCGCTGCGATTCTCATTCGTTCCATAGTCTTTCACCTTTTCTGTTGATATTTCGGGGTCTTGCGCTGTGACTTGATATTATACACTGCCTCGCCGCATTTTACAAGGGCAGTTTTCCTCTTGACAAACCTCTTTCGCCGCGCTATTATAAACACATGATTAGAAAGTTAAGTTTCGTTTAGGAGGCGATACCATGACCCAGCGGGAACGGCAGCTGCTGGAGTGGATCCGGGAAAACCCCATGATCTCCCAGCAGGAGTTGGCTGAAAAGGCGGGGATCACCCGCTCCAGCGCGGCGGTACACATCTCCAGCCTGATGAAAAAGGGCTACATCGCCGGGCGCGGCTATCTGCTGCGCACCGACCCGTATATCGTGGTGGTGGGCGGTGTGAATATGGACATCGGCGCGGTGTCCCATGCGCCGCTGGTGGCGCGGGACTCCAATCCCGGCCGGGTCACCACGTCGCTGGGCGGCGTGGGGCGCAACATCGCCCACAACCTGTGTCTGCTGGGCGAGCAGGTCTCCATGGTCACGGTGCTGGGACAGGACAGCTTCGCCCAGAGCGTGCGGGAGAACGCCGCCGCCATCGGCCTCGACCTGACCCACAGCGCCGTCATCCCCGACGGGCGCACCGGCACCTACCTGTTCATCGACGACAGCGATGGTGACATGGCGCTGGCGGTCAACGATATGGCCATCTACGACCACATGACGCCGGACTTCCTGCGCCAGCGGCTGGATTACATCAACCACGCCGATCTGGTGGTGGTGGAGACGAATCTGCCGGAACCGTCGCTGCACTGGCTGTGCCAGCACTGCACCGCCCCCCTGCTGGCCGACCCGGTATCCACTATCAAGGCCCCCAAGCTCAAGCCGGTGCTGGGCCGCCTGACGGCGCTGAAGCCCAACCGCATAGAGGCGGAGCTGCTCAGCGGCGTGACCATCCGGACAGACGCCGACGCTGCCCGTGCGGCGGAGAAGCTGCTGGAGACTGGCCTGCGGCAGGTGTACATCTCGCTGGGCAGCGACGGTCTGTACGCCGCCGACCGGGAGGGACATACTGCCCGCGTAGCCTGCCCCAAGATACAGGTCGCCAACGCCACCGGCGGCGGCGACGCGGCAGCGGCGGCGCTGGCCGCCTGCATCGCCCACGGCAAGCCGCTGGCAGAGACAGCGCGTCTGGCCATAGGCGCCGGCGCACTGGCCTGCACCGCTTCCGAGACCATCCACCCCGGCATGAGCTGGGAAAACATACGCTATATTCTTGACAAGGAGGAACTTTGATATGAACCGTTATCTGGACGTTGCACCCGAGGTGCAGGAGGCCATCCGCGCCGGAAAGCCCGTGGTGGCGCTGGAGAGCACCATCATCAGCCACGGTATGCCCTATCCCCAGAATGTGGAGACGGCGCTGAACGTGGAGAAGATCATCCGGGAGTGCGGCGCCGTGCCCGCCACCATCGCCATCATCGGCGGGCGGCTGAAGGCCGGTCTGACGCCGGAGGAGATCGACTATCTGGGCAAGACCGGTGCAGGCGTCACCAAGGCCAGCCGCCGCGACCTGCCCATTCTGGTGGCGGAGAAGCGGGACGGCGCCACCACCGTGACCACCACCATGATGATCGCCGCCATGGCGGGCATCGAGGTGTTCGCCACCGGCGGCATCGGCGGCGTACACCGCGGCGCGGAGACCACCATGGACATCTCCGCCGATCTGGAGGAGCTGGCACAGACCCCCGTGATGGTGGTGTGCGCCGGCGCCAAGTCCATCCTGGATCTGGGCCTGACGCTGGAGTATCTGGAGACCCACGGCGTACCGGTCATCGGCTACCAGACCGAGGAGCTGCCTGCGTTCTACACCCGGAAGTCCGGCTTCGCCGTGGATTACCGGCTGGACACCCCTGCCCAGCTGGCGGAGGCGTTCCACGTCAAGCGGGAGCTGGGTCTGCGGGGCGGCATGCTGGTGACGAATCCCATCCCGGAAGCGTACTCCATGGACGCGGACGTCATCAACAAGGCCATCGATGAGGCGGTGGAGGAGGCCAAGGCACAGGGCATCCACGGCAAGGCCACCACGCCCTTCCTGCTGGCCAAGATCAAGGATATCACCGGCGGCGACAGTCTGGCCGCCAACATCCAGCTGGTGTACAACAACGCACGGCTGGCCGCCACCACGGCGGTGGAGCTGAGCAAGCTGCGGAAGGCGGACTGACGGTGCAGGAGCTGTTGACCACCCCCGCCGGGGCGCTGGCGCTGTGGCTGGTATTCATCAACGCGGCCACCTTCGCGGTGTACGGCGTCGACAAGCGCCGTGCCAGACAGGGTGCATGGCGCGTACCGGAGAAAACACTGTTTCTGCTGCCCCTGCTGGGCGGCAGCGTCGGTGCGCTGGCCGGTATGCGGGTGTTCCACCACAAGACGAAGCACTGGTACTTCGTCTGGGGCATCCCCCTCATTCTGCTGGCACAGATGGCGCTGGCGGTATGGCTGCTGGTGCGGTAAAGCGTAGAGCCCATCATAAAAAAGAGCTGTACCCCCGTGGGGGTACAGCTCTTTTTTTGTTACCGCTTCAGCGCCTTGCGGACGACGGGGGCGATGGTGACGGCGATAACGCCGCCGATGGCCGCCGTAACAAGCTGAGGCCAGGAGAAGGACGCGGACAGGGTGGCCGCTGCCGCCTCCGGCAGCCCCAGCGCCGGGATGGCCACCTTGGTGACCAGCAGGAACAGCGCCGCGAACTTGCACACGGCCGCCGCAGCCACCGCCAGATAGCTCCGCAGACCCAACGGCTTGCCGCCGGCGATGAAGTGGAGCAGCAGCACCAGCACCACGTTGCCCACGGCGATAAACGGCACGATCAGCAGCTTGGCGGGGCCGACGCCCACCAGAAACGCGCAGAACGGGCTGGCGATGGCGACCACCGCGCCGCACCATACGCCGCCCACCAGCGTGGACACGCCCAGCACCAGATTGACGCAGGAGCCGGTGACAAACTGGCCCAGCGGCTTGGTGGCCCATTGCAGCGCCACCAGCAGGGCGATCATCACCGCCGTTTCAGCGATCCAGTAAGTTTTGTTTTTCATGTGAGAAACCTCTTCCCTTTTGATTTTCTCTATGATATCATGTCTGGTAGAGAATTACGTTGCCATGGCAACGAAGGGAGGACGCACATGGACGTGGATACCGGTCTGCTGCGGCAGACCGCCCTGTTTCAGGGCATGGAGGATGGGGATATCCGGCGGCTGCTGGACTGTCTCCACTGTCCGGTACGGCGGTACGGACGGGGCGAATTTCTATGGCACGCCGGGGATACCGTATCCATGGCAGGCATCGTGCTGGACGGCTGTGTGGACGCGGTGCAGTACGGCGAGGACGGCGCAGCAGCACTGACGGCGCGGCAGGAAAAGGGCGGCGTGTTCGGCGACCTGCTGATGGCGGCGGGACAGGTAAGCCCCCTGTCGCTGGTGGCCTCCTCCAATGGGGCGGAGGTGCTGTTTCTGCCGCTGGACGGCATCCTGTCCGACTGCGGGCGGGGCTGTGCCTGTCACATCGCGCTGCGGCGAAATCTGCTGGCGGAGACATCCCGGAAGTTCTGGCAGCTGCGGCGGCGCTTGGCGTATCTGACAGAGCCGCAGCTGCGGCGGCGCATCCTGCTGTTCCTCCGTGACTGCCGGGAGGAGGCGGGCCGCGACTACTTCCGGCTCCCCTATTCCCGGCAGGAGATGGCGGAGGTGCTGGGGGTCAACCGCAGCGCCCTGTCCCGGGAGCTGGGGCGGATGCAGCGGGAGGGCCTGCTGGAATTCTACCGCAGCAGCTTCCGACTGAAGGCATAGAAAAAGAGCACCGCGCGGCTCGTTCGCGCGGTACTCTTTTTTTACGGCAGCCGCCGAACGGCGTCCAGCAGCGTCTCTCTCTCGTTGGGCAGCGTACCGTCCAGCACCTGCTCCAGCAGGGCGTTCAGCGTATGTCCCACGGCGGGGCCGCGCAGTCCCAGCGCCAGCAGGTCCCCGCCGTTCACCGCCAGATCACGCAGGGAGAAGCACGCCTGCTTTGCCAGCAGCCCGTCCAGTATCGCCTCCGCCCTGTCGATCTCCGTCAGGCGGCCGCGGTAATCCGGGTGCTGCGCCAGATTGTCCGCCCGCTTTATCGCCAGCAGGCGGCGGAACGTGTCCTCCCCCAACTGGTGGACGGCCCGGGAAATGGTCTTCTCCGTCCGGGGAATGTCCCGGTCGTGCCACTGCACCAGCGTCACGATCTCATGGGCGGTGCGCTTGTCCATCCGCAGGCGGCGGCAGATCTCCTCCGCCAGCGCTGCCGACACCTTGGGGTGGCCGTAAAAGTGTCCCACGCCCTGTCCGTCCACGGTGAAGCAGGCGGGCTTGCCCACGTCGTGGAGCAGCATGGCCCAGCGCAGCACCGGCTCCGGTGGGATAGCCGCCACAGAGCGGGCGGTGTGCTCCCACACGTCATAGAGATGATGGCGGTTCCGCTGGTCGAGTCCCACGCAGGGCAGCAGCTCCGGCAAAAATACGCCCAGTACGTCCGGGTACGCCAGCAGCACCGGCAGCACATACGCGCCGCACAGCAGCCGATCCATCTCCGTCAGCAGCCGCTCGGCGGCGATATCCCGCAGCAGCGGGGCGCAGCGATGCAGCGCGGCGGCGGTGCGCGCCTCTACGGTGAAGCCCAGCACCGAGGCGAACCGCAGCGTCCGCATGATGCGCAGGGCGTCCTCGTCAAAGCGCTTGTCCGGGTCGCCTACGCAGCGCAGGATGCCCCGGCGCAGGTCGTCCCTGCCGCCGTACAGGTCGGTGATATCCCCCCGCACATCCATGGCCATGGCGTTCACCGTCAGATCGCGGCGCGCCAGATCCTCCGCCAGCGAGTCGGAAAAGTACACGGCGTCGGGGCGGCGGTGGTCGGAGTAGGGGCCGTCGGCGCGGAAGGTGGTGACCTCCACGGAAAGGCCGTCCTGCCGGACGGTGACAGTGCCGTGGCGCAGGCCGGTGGGGATACAGTGTCCCGCAAACAGAGCGGATACCTGTTCCGGACGGGCGGCGGTGGTCACGTCCCAATCCTCCGGCACGCGGCCCAGCAGGGTATCGCGGACGCAGCCGCCCACGGCGTAGGCCGCAAAGCCGGCCTGCTCCAGCCGTGTGAGGATCACGCCGATCTGTTGGGGAAACATATCCACCGCCTCCTTTCGCGCCAAACTCCCGAAAACCGCCTAAAAAGCCGGTTGCACTTCGTCTTTGCGTGTATTATAATGAATCGTTGCATACAGGATAGATATTAGCATATTTTTCAGAATTGTCAATTTGCGTACAGCTTATTCCGGCGCATCCGCGCCGTCTGGAGGTCTTTTTTATGATGCATCCCGCTGCGGATATCCGCACACTGTTACAGCCCGGCAAGCGCGTCCATCTGGCCGGTATCGGCGGCGTGTCCATGTGCGCGCTGGCGGAGGTATTGCAGGGCATGGGCCTTGTGGTGCAGGGGTCTGATATGACGGAGAGCGACACGGTGCGGCACCTGCGCTCCTTGGGGATCCAGGTGGCCATCGGTCACTCCGCCGAAAACCTGAAAAACTGCGATGCGGTGATCCGCACCGCCGCCATCCACGACAGCAACCCGGAGATCGCCGGGGCCATCGCACGGGGCATCCCCGTGTACGAGCGGGCGCAGGCGTGGGGCGGCATCATGCGGGGCTACCGCAACGCCCTGTGCGTCTCCGGCACCCACGGCAAGACCACCACCACGTCCATGGCCACCCATATCTTCATGGCGGCGCAGAAGGACCCCACCGTCATGATCGGCGGCACGCTGCCGCTGCTCCACGCCGGCTACCGGGTGGGAGGGGGCGACACCATCATTCTGGAGTCCTGCGAATACTGCAACTCCTTTTTGAATTTCTTCCCCACCGTGGCAGTGATCCTCAACGTACACGCCGACCATCTGGACTTCTTCAAGGATCTGGCGGACATCGAGCACTCCTTCCACCAATTTGCCCAGCTGGTGCCCGCCGGTACCGGCAAGGTCGTGGTCAATCTGGACGACGAGGGCGCTCGCGCCGCTGTGGAGGGGCTGGATCGCCCCGTGTTCACCTACAGCGTCAAGGATCACAGCGCCGACTGCTGCGCTGACAACGTGGCGTTTTTCGACGGCTTCGGAACGTTCGATGTGGTCATCCGGGGACAGTGCTACGCCCATGTGACGCTGCACGTTCCCGGCAAGCACAACGTGTCCAACGCGCTGGCCGCCGCCTCCGCCGCCTACCTGCTGGGTGTGGACGGCAAGGCCGTGGAGGAGGGGCTCGCCGCCTTCACCGGCGCGGGACGCCGGTTCGAGCATAAGGGCGTCTACCACGGCGCCGAGGTGTACGACGACTACGCCCACCATCCCGACGAGGTGGAGGCGCTTCTGAGCGCCGTGCGCCCCCTGCCCCACAAGCGGCTGATCTGCGCGTTCCAGCCCCACACCTATACCCGCACCGCCGCGCTGTTCGATGACTTCGTCCGGGTGCTGCGTCAGCCGGACAAGGTGGTGCTGGCGGAGATCTACGCCGCCCGCGAGAAAAACGAGCTGGGCATCTCCTCCCGCGATCTGGCCGCCCGCATCCCTGGCGCCGTGTACTGCGCCACGCTGGAGCAGGTGGCCGACGAGCTGGCACGGCTGGCCCAGCCGGGGGACATGATCCTCACCGTGGGCGCCGGCGACATCTACCGCGCCGGTGAAATGCTGCTGGAGCGAGGTGACGCGGAATGACCCTCTCTCCTGTGTGTCACAATACCCGTCCGGCCGGCGTGCTGCCGGAGCAGGAGGCCGCCGCCTTCGACCTGCTGGAACGTCTGGGCATCGACTATGACCGTGTGAGCCACGACGCCGCCTTCAATATGGAGCTGTGCGCCGAGGTGGGCCGTGCGCTGGACGTCAGCGTGTGCAAGAACCTGTTCCTGTGCAACCGGCAAAAGACCGCGTTCTATCTGCTGTGCATGATGCCGGACAAGCCGTTCCACACCAAGGATCTCAGCGCCCAGATCAATTCCTCCCGGCTGAGCTTCGCGCCGGAGGAGCTGCTGTGGGAGCTGCTGCACTGCATCCCCGGCTCCGCCACGGTGCTGGGGCTTGCCAACGACACGGAAAATCGGGTGCAGCTGCTCATTGACCGGGAGGTCTATGAGGCGCCCTGCTTCTCCTGCCACCCCTGCATCTGCACCAGCACCCTGCGGCTGAAAACCGCCGATGTGCTGGAAACGCTGCTGCCCGCCATCGGCCATGCGCCCGTGATCGTCGATCTATGATACAGCGCCGCGCCCTCTCTGCTGTGGGCGCGGCGCTCCTTTTTTCTCACAGATTTCACAAAAGTACTTGCATTCGGAAACGTTTTCGTGTACTATACTACCATCTATCCCCACCGGCACGGCGCACTCCACTTCTTGCACCGCACCGGCAAATGAAAAGGAGGAATGAGCCGCTGTGGCTGGCGGTGCGGCAATGTGGAGACTTGCCGTAAGGCGCGAGGGACATTTTCCGCCCCGCGTAAGGCTGTCGTTTGCGGAGGCAGGGCAGCTACAGTCAAGATGTATGGCAAAGGTCATTTTGAAGGATCTGAAGAAGGTCTACCCCAACACCGAGAAGAAGAAAAAGGCCAAAAAGGGTGAGGAGTCTGCGGAGAAAAAGAGCAGCCTCCAGATCACCGAGGAGGGCGTGGTGGCCGTCCAGCAGTTCAGTCTGGAGATCGCGGACAAGGAATTCATCGTGCTGGTGGGCCCCTCCGGCTGCGGCAAGTCCACCACCCTGCGGATGATCGCCGGTCTGGAGGACATCACCTCCGGCGAGCTGTGGATCGGCGACAAGCTGATGAACGATGTGGAGCCCAAGGACCGCAACATCGCCATGGTGTTCCAGAACTACGCCCTGTATCCCCACATGACCGTGTATGAGAACATGGCGTTCTCCCTGAAGCTGAAGAAGGTACCCAAGGACGAGATCGACCGGAAGGTGCGGGAGGCCGCCGAGATCCTGGATATCACCCAGTATCTGGATCGTAAGCCCAAGGCTCTGTCCGGCGGTCAGCGCCAGCGCGTGGCCATCGGCCGCGCCATCGTCCGTGACCCCGCCGTGTTCCTGATGGACGAGCCGCTGAGCAATCTGGACGCCAAGCTGCGCAACCAGATGCGCGCCGAGCTGATCAAGCTGCGCCAGCGCATCGACACCACCTTTATCTATGTGACCCACGATCAGACCGAGGCCATGACGCTGGGCGACCGCATCGTGATCATGAAGGACGGCTTCATCCAGCAGATCGGCACGCCGCAGGAGGTGTTCGACCACCCCGCCAACCTGTTCGTGGCGGGCTTCATCGGCACGCCCCAGATGAATTTCTTCGATGCCCGTCTCATCAAGCAGAACGGCCGCTATGCCGTGACGCTGGACGGCATCACCGTGGAGCTGGCCGACGACAAGCAGGCGCGTCTCAGCGCCAAGGACGTGCCGGAGCAGGACATCGTGCTGGGCGTCCGTCCTGACCACATCGTGCTGTGCGCCGACGGCGTCAAGGGCAATGTGGACGTCAGCGAGCTGATGGGCTCGTCCGTGCATCTGCACATCTCCACCAACGGCCACGACGTGGTGGTCATCGTCCCCACCAACGGCAATGCCGCCCACTTCCCCATGGGCAGCGAGGTCAACATGATCTTCGGCGGCAACGTGGCCCACGTTTTCAGCAAGGAGACGGAAAAGAACCTGGAGTGGTAACATATCTGCGATAAAGAGACCCCATCCGCCTAGATGGGGTCTCTTTTTGTCACTCCGGCTTGATCTCGCCGTGTTCCTTTTCAAATTCCGCAATGCGCTTTTTGATCATCTGCTCCAGCTCGCGGTTTTTGGTGCGCCCCTCATATTCCGCGATATAGCCCAGCTTATCCAGCAGCGCCTGCTCCACGCGCAGTGTGTATCTGCTCAACGGATCCTTCATTTTGCCGCCTCCATGACGAAGTATTGACAAAATAATAGCGAAGCAGTATACTTTTATGTGCGAATGACGAAGTTTTGACGCAACAGGGGTGATAAAATGTCCTATCAGAAAATGTACACGCTGCTTTTCAACGCCATCACGGATGCGCTGCAAAACCTTGCCGACGGCGCGGTGGAACAGGCTGCCGTCCGGTTAGCCGCCGCCCAGCAGCAAGCGGAGGCGCTGTACCTGTCCGACACAGAAGAAAAATAGGGAATTGCCCGCTTTGCCGGGCAATTCCCTATTTTTTCAGCAGCGCACGGCGGGAACGCCAGTCCGGGAGATAGCGCGCCACCTCCCCGTAGAACGCCGGGGAGTGGTCGTGGTGCCGGATATGCGCCAGCTCATGCACCACCACATACTCGATGGCCTCCGCCGGATAGTCCATCAGGTACAGGGAGAAGCTGAGCCGGTTTTTGCCGGAACAGCTTCCAAAGCGGGTGCGGGCGGCGGTGATGGTGATACCGGCGGGCTCCACGCCCATGCGGGCCGCCCAGTAGGCCACCCGTGCCGGCAGCACCGCCTTGGCCTGACGCCGCCACAGCTCGATCTGCTCCGGCGACGGCGCCGGGTGCGCCGCCAGATACGCCTGCCGCTGGGCAAGGTGCTTGTCCAGCCACGCCCGGTGCTCCTCCACGAAGCGGGTGATGTCCGCCTCCGATGCCCGGAGGGGCGCCCGCACCAGCGCCGCGCCCTCCCGCGTCACCTCCAGCGCCATGGTGCGGCGGCGGGAGCGGATGACCGTGTAATCCGCCATCAGTCCCCCTCCACCAGCCGGAAGCGGGGGCCGCAGTAGCCGTCCCGCTCCACCTGCTCCGTCCACATGGCGGCGGGACGCACCCACAGGCCGCCGTCGCCGTACAGGGCGCGGTAGACCACCATCTCCTCCAGCGTCTCGGAGTGGCGGGCGACGCCGATGACCTCGTATTCGTTTCCCTTGAAGTGGCGGTAGCGCCCGGGTCTGACTGTCGACATATGTTTTCCTCCCCAGTATGGCTTGCATTGTCTCTGTCCACATTATATACTATGTGTCAAAGCTTGTAAATCGAAAGGACAGAGCGGCCATGAAGAACACCACCCTTTGCTATATTGAAAATCCCCGCGGCGAGTACCTGATGCTCCACCGCATCAAGAAGGAGAACGACCTGAACCACGACAAGTGGATCGGCGTGGGCGGCAAGTGCGAGGAGGGCGAAAGCCCGGAGGAGTGCGTCTGCCGGGAGACGCTGGAGGAGACGGGTCTGACCTTGACGGACTACCGCTATCGGGCCGTCATCACCTTCGTATCCGACGAGTGGGAGGGCGAATATATGCACCTGTTCACCGCCACCGGCTGGACGGGAAGCATCCACGAGTGCAGCGAGGGTGTACTGGAGTGGCTGCACAAGGACGCGCTGGCCGCCCTGCCCCAGTGGGTGGGGGATAAGATCTTCCTTGACCTCATCCGGCAGCCGGACACGCCGTTCTTCTCCCTGAAACTGCAATACCGGGGCGAGACGCTGGTCTATGCCGCGCTGGACAGAAAGGAGCTGGCCGTATGATCCTCATCAGCGCGTGTCTGCTGGGCTGCGCCTGCCGCTACGACGGGAAAAGCAAGCCCCATCCGCTGGCGCAGGAGCTGGCGCGGCGCGGCCTCGTCATCCCCGTATGTCCGGAGCAGCTGGGCGGACTTCCCACGCCCCGCGCCCCCTCGGAGCAGCAAAATGACCGGGTGGTCAGCGCCGATGGGACGGACGTGACGACCCAGTACCGCCGGGGCGCAGAGGAGGCGCTGCGTCTGGCGGCGCTGTACGGCTGCACCACCGCCGTGCTGAAGGAGCGCAGTCCCTCCTGCGGCAGCGGGCAGATCTACGACGGCAGCTTCACCGGCACCCTTACCGACGGCTGGGGTACGGCGGCGGCGCTGCTGCGGGAGCACGGCGTCTGCGTGGTGGGCGAGAGCCGGTTGGAGCAGCTTCTCCGGGAAATGGATATCGCAAAATAAGGAATATATGCCGCAAGGGGGGCGCCGGTGGGCGCGTCCCTTGTGATTTTCACAAGAAAACGCCTGTTCGTTATGTGCGTTTCGGCAAAAAATAGTAAAATCCATTGACATTTTTATGGAAAGTTGGTAGGATAGGCATCGTGGAGCTCGGTAACGTTTCCGGTAAGGTTTCCGAGAGATGCCGCGCCTCCGCAGAACACGACAGGAAGGACCATCGGCATGACGATCAAGGACATCGCAAAGCAGTGCAGCGTCAGCGTCAGCACTGTATCCCGTGTGCTCAACGGCAAGCCTGACGTCAGCGATGATGTGCGCCGCAAGGTGCAGGCGGTCATTGACGCCTGCAACTATATCCCCAACGACAGCGCCCGTGTTCTGGTGCGCACCAAGTCCGAGGCCATCGGCCTTGTGGTGCGCGGCGTGTCCAACCCTTTCTACACGGGCATTATCCACGCCATTGAAAAGACCGTCACCGACGCCGGCTTTTCTCTGGTGATGCAGCAGATCCCCTCCTGCGGCGACGAGGTACAGCGTGCCGCCGTCATGGAGCGGGAAAAGCGTTTGCAGGGCATTATCTTTCTGGGCGGACGTTTCGACTACACGCCGGAGGATCTGGCCATGCTGAACGTACCCTTCGTGTTCTGCTCCTACTCCAACCAGTACGGCACCCTCCGCGTGGGCGAGTATTCCGCCGTATCCATCGCCGATGAGGAGACGGCGCGACAGGCGGTGGATCACCTGTATGAACACGGGCACCGCCGCATTGCGGCGCTGATCTGCCGGGAGGATGACCAGTCCATCAGCCAGCTTCGCTATCAGGGCTACCGCAAGGCACTGGAGAGCCACGGTATCCCGGTGGACGAGGAGCTGGTCATGTGCGCCGGCAGCTTCGACATCCGGGACGCCTACGAGGCTGTCCGCGAAAAGCTGCGGCAGGGCACGGAGTTTACGGCGCTGTTCGCCATTGCCGACTCCATGGCCATCGGCGCCATGCGGGCGCTGCGGGATGCCGGACGCCGCATCCCGGAGGACTGCTCCGTTATCGCCATCGACGGACTGGAGCTGTCCGCCTACATCGAGCCGCCGCTGACTACCCTGTGCCAGCCCATGGAAGAGATGGGACGGCGCAGCGCCCAGATCCTGCTGGGTATGCTCCGGGGCCACGGCGTCCACTGCTGCGAGGTGCTGCCCACCCAGCTGCGAGAGGGCGGCTCCGTGCAAAGTCTCTGAATCAGGTTTTTACGCCGGAAACGGCGTGAGAATAAATTATTTTGAAGGAGTAATCTCAAATGAAGAAGTTTCTTGCAATGCTTCTGGCTCTCGTGATGGCTCTGTCCCTGGTAGCCTGCGGCGAGCAGAAGCAGCCCGATGCCGACCCCAACGAGGGCGGCGACACTGCCACCGGCAGCGTGTACTACCTGAACTTCAAGCCCGAGTCCGACGCCGCTTGGCAGACTGTGGCCGCCGCCTACACCGCTGAGACCGGTGTACCCGTCAAGGTCGTCACCGCCGCCTCCGGCCAGTACGACACCACCCTGACCGCCGAGATGGATAAGGACACCGCTCCCACCATGTTCCAGGTGGGCAATTTGGGCGCTGTCAACAGCTACGGTGAGTTCTGCTACAATCTGGAAGGCACCGACGTGTACAACCAGATGACCACCCATGACTTTGATCTGAAGAACGCCGACGGCGAGACCGTTTCCATCGGTTACTGCTACGAGGCCTTTGGCATCATCGTCAACAAGGCCCTGCTGGAGAAGGCCGGTCACTCTCTGGACGAGATCACCAACTTTGAGTCCCTGAAGACCGTTGCCGATGACATCCACGCCCGCGCCGCTGAGCTGGGCTTCGATGCCTTTACCTCCGCCGGTCTGGACGGCTCCTCCTCTTGGCGCTTCTCCGGCCATCTGGCCAATATGCCCCTGTTCTACGAGTTCCGCGATGACAATGTGACCGCGCAGCCCGCCACCATCAAGGGCACCTATCTGGATAACTACAAGGCTATCTGGGATCTGTACATCACTGACTCCGCCACCACCGGCGCTGCCCTGCTGTCCGCCACCGGCGACCAGGCTGAGGCTGAGTTCGGCGAGGGCAAGGCTGTGTTCTATCAGAACGGCACTTGGGAGTTCAGCAACCTGACCTCCGCTGAGAAGTTCGGCATGAACGCCGACGATCTGGCCATGATCCCCATCTACTGCGGTGTGGACGGCGAGGAGAAGGCCGGTCTGTGCTGCGGCACTGAGAACTGCTGGGCTGTGAACAAGAACGCCTCCGAGGCGGACATCAAGGCTACTCTGGACTTCATGAACTGGGTCGTCACCTCTGACGTCGGCACCACCATGCTGGCTGAGCAGTTTGGTCCCTGCCCCTTCAAGAACGCCAAGACCCCCGAGAACGTGTTCTTCGCACAGGCCAACGAGTATGTTGCCAACGGCAACTACACCGTCACTTGGGCGTTCAACTGGACTCCCGCTGTTGACGATTGGCGTGCCGCCGTGGTGGACGCTCTGAGCCAGTACGCCACCGGCAGCGGCAGCTGGGACAACGTCAAGACTGCTTTCGTGGAAGGCTGGGCCACCCAGTACGCCAACGAGCACTAAGTCCTGCGTATCTGACTGACGAAAAAGCATAGGAAACAGGTGGGGCGGGCGATCACGCCCGCCCCGCCTGTACACTCTCTGTGGTGGCGTGAGCTGTTGGCCGAACCCCTTCGGGCAAGAGCTTTCGCCATAACAATAAAAGCGGAACAGGAGTGAGAGAATGAAGCGATTACACAGAAAGCGGGATGCGGCCGCCCTCAGCAGCCGTCTGATCCGCCGGCCCATTCAACGGATGGTGTGGCTGTTCCTGCTGCCCACCTTCGCCGCCTTTTGCATCGGTTTTTTGTATCCGTTTCTGAAAGGCGCGTTTTTGTCCTTCTGTAAGTTCAAGCTGACCAGCCAGTGGACGTGGGTGGGCTTTAGCAACTATGTGAAGGCCTTCTCCGACAGTACCTTTGTCCACGCCTTCTGGTACACGGCGCTGTTCGCCTTCGTGTCGGTACTGTTCATCAATGTGCTGGCCTTTGCGGTGGCCTATTTCCTGACCAAGGGCATCAAGGGCTCCAACCTGTTCCGCACGGTGTTCTTCATGCCCAACCTCATCGGCGGCATCGTGCTGGGCTACATCTGGTCCATGATCTTTGACGGCATTCTGGTGAAGTACGAAACCTCCGTGGTGCTGGAGAGCAAGTACGGCTTCTGGGGTCTTATCATCCTGATGTGCTGGCAGCAGGTGGGCTATATGATGATCATCTATATCGCCGGTCTGCAATCCATTCCGGAGGATATGCTGGAGGCCGCCCGTATCGACGGTGCCAACAGCTGGCAGATGCTGTGGAAGGTCACCATCCCCAACATGATGAGTTCCTTCACCATCTGCATCTTTCTGACCCTGACCAACGGCTTCAAGCTGTTCGACCAGAACCTGGCCCTGACAGGCGGCCGTCCCTTCCTCCAGCAGCCGGACGGCAGCGTCATCAAGACCACGGAGATGCTGGCGCTGAACATCTACAGCGCCTTCTACTCCGGCGGCGGCAACAACCGCGGCGTAGGACAGGCCAAGGCAGTGGTGTTCTTCATCCTTGTGGCTGTGATCGGTCTGATCCAGCTTCAGTCCACCCGTAAAAAGGAGGTGCAGCAGTAATGCAGACAAATCTGGCGAAAAAGCATGAGCGCAGCAAGATGGCGCTGACCGTGGCCTTTGCCGTGATCTGCATCGTCTATGTGCTGCCCATCCTCATTGTGCTGATGAACTCCTTCAAGAGCAACGCCGCCGTGAACACGGAGACCTTCGCCCTCCCCAATGAGACCTCCTTCGTGGGGCTGCAAAACTACATCAAGGGCATGACCTTCGGCAACTATCCGTTTATCAAGGCGGTGCTGTACAGCCTGTTTATCACCCTCGCGTCCTCTGCGCTGATCCTGCTGTGTACGTCCATGGCAGCGTGGTACGTCTCCCGCGTGGGCAGTCTGGTCAGTAAGATCATCTACTACCTGTGCGTGTTCTCCATGGTGGTGCCGTTCCAGATGGTGATGTTTACCCTGTCCCGTACCGCCAACAAGCTGCATCTGGACACGCCGTGGACCATCCCGGTGGTGTATCTGGGCTTCGGCGCGGGGCTGGCGGTGTTTATGTTCTCCGGCTTCGTGAAGTCCATTCCGCTGGAGATCGAAGAAGCCGCTGCGATCGACGGCTGCGGCCCGCTGCGCACCTTCTTCCTGGTGGTGCTGCCCATGATGAAGCCCACCTTCATCTCCGTGGGTGTGCTGGAGATCATGTGGGTATGGAACGACTTCCTGCTGCCGTATCTGGTGCTGGATCGTACCAAATATATGACCATCCCCATCGTCATCCAACACCTGAAGGGCAGCTACGGACAGGTGGACATGGGCGCCACCATGGCGCTGATCCTGCTGAGCATCCTGCCGGTCATCGTCTTTTACCTGTGCTGCCAGAAGCACATCATCAAGGGTGTGGCTGCCGGCGCCGTCAAGGGCTAACTGCACATCGGTCTATACAGCGGGGCGGGCATTTCGCCCGCCCCGTTCCATTTTTCAATTCTTGATAGAAAGTGACTTGTTGCCATGAAACGTTCCAGCGGTATTCTGATGGCCGTCTCCTCCCTGCCCTCCCCCTACGGGATTGGCACGCTGGGGCAGGCGGCATACGATTTTGCGGATTTCCTCCACGCGGCGGGTCAGCGCTACTGGCAGATGCTGCCGCTTGGCCCTACCAGCTACGGAGATTCGCCCTATCAGAGCTTCTCCACCTACGCCGGTAACCCCTACTACATTGACCCCGAGCTGCTCATCGCCGACGGTCTGCTGACCAAGTCCGAGTGCAGCCGGTGCAAGTGGGGCGGTGACCCCCGCCATGTGGACTACGGCCGCATCTATGAAAAGCGCTTCGACCTGCTGCGCAAGGCCTTTAAGCGCGGCTGGCAGCGGGATGGTGAGGCCGTGGCCGCCTTCGTGGAGGCAAATGAGCGCTGGCTCCCGGACTATGCCCTGTTCATGGCGTGCAAGCGTCATTTCGGTATGAAGGCGTGGACGGAATGGCCCGACGATATCCGCCTGCGGCAACCAGAGGCGCTGGAGAAATACCGCACCCTGCTGCGGGAGGATGTGGATTTCTTCACCTATCTGCAATACCTGTTCTTCCGCCAGTGGGAGCGGCTGCGCGACTATGTCCACGCGCAGGGCATCCGCATCATCGGCGACCTGCCCATCTATGTGGCCATGGATTCCGCCGACGTGTGGGCAGAGCCGGAGTTCTTCCAGCTGGATGAAACGCTTGTTCCCAAGGCCGTATCCGGTGTGCCGCCCGACTATTTCAGCGCCGACGGTCAGCTCTGGGGCAACCCCCTGTACAACTGGGACCGGATGCGCGAGGACGGCTTCGGCTGGTGGATCCGCCGCATCGACGGCACCGGCAGGCTGTACGACGTCATCCGCATCGACCACTTCCGCGGTCTTGACAGCTACTGGGCGGTACCCTACGGCGAGACGACGGCCAAAAACGGCCATTGGGTCCCCGGCCCCGGCATGGATCTGGTGGATCGGCTCAAGGGCTGGTTCCCCCAGCTGGAGTTTATTGCCGAGGACTTGGGCTACCCCACCCCCGGTGTGCAGAAGCTGCTGCACGATTCCGGCTGGCCCGGCATGAAGGTGCTGGAGTTTGCCTTTGACTCCCGGGACAGCAGCAACTACCTGCCCCACACCTACACCGACCACTGCATCTGCTATACCGGCACCCACGACAACAGCCCGCTGGCCCTCTGGCGGCAGGAGGCCAAGCCGGAGGATATCGCCTACGCCCAGGAATATCTGGCGCTGACGGAGGCGGAGGGCTTCCACTGGGGCGTCATCCGCGGCGGCATGAGCAGCGTGGCGGAGCTGTTTGTGGCGCAGATGCAGGACTATCTGGGGCTTGGTGCAGGACACCGCATGAACATCCCCGGCACCCAGAGCGGCAACTGGCAGTGGCGTCTGCTGCCCGGCGAGCTGACGCCGGAGTTGGCGGAGAAGATCCGCCGCATGACCGTGCTGTACGGCCGCGCAGACCGTCCGGAGGAGCAGACGAAGGAGCCGTCCGAGCAGCCGGAGACCGCGCAAGAGGCGTAAAAACACGATAAAAAAGGAACAGGCTCTGAGAGCCTGT
Source organism: uncultured Eubacteriales bacterium (assembly GCA_900545495.1). GTDB lineage: Bacteria > Bacillota > Clostridia > Oscillospirales > Oscillospiraceae > Vescimonas. The sequence goes on along the minus strand of UQZJ01000010.1, from coordinate 48,395 downwards.
TCCTTTTTTATCGTTTGCGCTGTCTCTTAATAGCTGCCCAGATCGGCGCTGGCGTCGCCCTCGACACTCTTGCCGAACTCGTAGTCGTTGCCGGGCAGGATGGCGTTGAGGATCACGCCCGCCAGTGCGGCGATGGCCAGACCGGTCAGGGTGATGTCGGCGCTGCCTACGGTGAAGGTGATGCCGCCGGTGGAGGCGAAGCCCAGACCGCACACGAAGATGACGGCGGCGATGATGAGGTTGCGGGATTTGGTGAGATCCACCTTGTTCTCCACCACGTTGCGCACGCCCACGGCGGAGATCATACCGTACAGCACAAAGCTGACGCCGCCCACGATAGCGGTGGGGATGGAGTTGACCAGCGCGTCAAACTTGGGGGAGAAGCTGAGGATGATGGCGTACAGCGCCGCCAGACGGATGACCCGGGGATCGTACACGCGGCTCAGTGCCAGCACGCCGGTGTTCTCGCCGTAGGTGGTGTTGGCAGGGCCGCCGAACATACCGGCGAAGGCGGTGGCAAGACCGTCGCCCAGCAGGGTGCGGTGCAGGCCGGGATCCTCGATGAAGTTCTTGCCGGTGGTGGAGGAGATGGCGGAGATGTCGCCGATGTGCTCCATCATGGCGGCGATGGCGATGGGGGCCATGACCAGAACGGAGGTGATGTCAAACTTGGCGATAACGAACTTCTGCAGGCCCACGAGGTCGGCACTCTTGACGGAGGCGAAGTTGATCAGGGGCTGCATGACGCCGTCGGCACCCGGCAGCTTCGCGCCGCAGGCGGTGGCGATGAGTGCCACGATGTACGCGCCCACCACGCCCAGCAGGATGGGAATGATCTTGATCATGCCCTTACCCCAGATGTTGGCGACGATGATGATGGCGATGGCGCACAGAGCCAGCCACCAGCAGGTGGAGGCGTTGGTCACGGCGGTGCCGGAGAGGTTCAGACCGATGAGGATGATGATGGGGCCGGTGACGATGGGGGGGAAGAACCGCATGACCTTCTTGGCGCCCACCAGCTTGAACAGCAGTGCCAGCACCAGATACAGCAGGCCCGCGACCACCACGCCGCCCAGCGCGTAGGGCAGCTTCTCCTCGCCGGTCATGGCGGCGAACTTGCCGCTGTCCAGATTGGCTACCGCCTGGAAGCCACCCAGAAAGGCGAAGGAGGAGCCCAGGAAGGCGGGTACCTTAAGCTTGGTGCAGACGTGGAACAGCAGCGTGCCGATACCGGCAAACAGCAGTGTGGTCTGGATGGACAGGGGCAGGCCGTAGCCGCTGACCAGAATGGGTACCAGTACCGTAGCGCCGAACATGGCGAACAGGTGCTGCAGGCCCAGCAGCATCATCCGGGGGACGCCCAATTCGCGGGCGTCGTAAATCGCTTCTTGTCCGAGTTTTTTGTTCATGTGACAATTCCTCTCTTTCTTCACTCTTTATTTCCAATTACTTGCAAACACAAAAAAATAACCGGTGAAACGATCACCGGCCAACGGAAACAACAATATCAAAAATGGAAACAATAGGAGCCGTCATCTGCGTTTTCATCGTATACTGGCAGATCATGGCTGTCCCTCCTCTCATTTTCTCGCCTATTATACGAGCCGCCCCCAGAAAAAGCAATACATTTCTACGCCAAGAAACTGCCAAAAATCCCGGCATTTCTTTGGCAAATTCGACAAACCCCCCATTTTTTCCATGTCCGTCCTCGGCAGGTATCTCTATTTACAGTCCCCGCGAATCGTGGTAACATTACGGGGAAAAGGAGGCGGGGCCATGGACATCCCGGTATATCACTACGACACGCTGGACTCCACCAACACCCAGTGCAAGCGTCTGGCGGCGGAGGGTGCTGCGTCCGCTGTGGTGACGGCGGACTGCCAAACGGCGGGCCGTGGCCGTATGGGGCGGCGCTTTCAGTCCCCGCCGGGATTGGGGCTGTACCTGTCCGTCCTGTGGCGCACCGGCCTTTGCGCGGAGACGCTGCCCACGGTCACGCCGCTGGCGGCGGTGGCGGTGTGCCGCGCCATCGAAAACGTCTGCGGTCTGCACTGCGGCATCAAGTGGCCCAACGACCTGCTGCTGGGCGGCAGAAAGGTCTGCGGCATCCTGACGGAGTCGGCGTTCCGTCCCGACGGCACGCCGGACTGGGTCATCGTGGGCATCGGCGTCAACGTGTCCCAGACCGCCGACGACTTCTCCCCCGACGTGGCCGCCATCGCCACGTCCCTCCGCAGCCAGCTGGGGCGCGACGTGTCCCGCGACACGCTGGCGCAGGCGCTGGTGGGCGAGCTGACGGAACTGCACGACCACGCCCTCCCCGACCCCGCTCTGTGGCGGGAGGACTACCGCGCCCGCTGCGTCAATACAGACCAACAGGTGCAGGTGGTACGCGGCGGCACCGTGCGTCGTGCCGTGGCAGAGGGCATCGACCCGCAATACGGCCTGACGGTGCGATACGAAGACGGCACCGTGGAGACGCTGTACAGCGGCGAGGTGTCCGTCCGGGGTCTCTATGGATATTCTGAATGAGGTGATCTTGTGAAATTACTGTGGGAGCTGTTCCTTACCTTTGCCAAGGTGGGGGTCATGACATTCGGCGGCGGCATGGCTATGCTGCCCATCCTCCAGCGGGAGGTGGTGGAGAACAAGGGCTGGGCCACCGACGAGGAGCTGGTAGACTATTTCGCCATCGGCCAGTGTACGCCCGGCATTATCGCCGTCAACACCGCCACCTTCGTGGGGCAGAAGCAGCGGGGCGTCGTGGGCGGTATCGTGGCCACGCTGGGCATCGTGTTTCCCTCCCTTCTCATCATTACGGTGCTGGCCGGCGTTATCAACAGCTTCTCCCATCTGGACTGGGTGCAGCACGCCTTCGCCGGGATCCGCGTGTGCGTGTGTGTGCTGATCTTCAACGCCGTGCTGAAGCTGCTGAAAAGCTCTGTGAAGGACTGGCCCGCCGCCTTGATCTTCGTCGCGGTGCTGGCGGCCTCCCTGTTCACGACTCTCTCCCCCGTGATCTTTGTGGCGGCCGCCGCCCTGTGCGGCATCATCATCCAGAACCTGATAAGGAGGGAGAAATAATGCTGTACCTCCGTCTTTTCTGGGAGTTTTTCAAGACAGGTCTCTTCGCCGTGGGCGGCGGACTGGCCACCCTCCCCTTCTTGCAGGATATGGCTGACCGCACCGGCTGGTTCACCCGCGCCCAGCTGGCGGATATGCTGGCGGTGTCCGAGTCCACCCCCGGCCCCATCGGCGTGAACATGGCCACCTATGTGGGCTTCACCACCGGCGGCGTCGGCGGCGCGCTCATCGCCACGCTGGGTCTTGTGACGCCGTCGGTCATCGTCATCCTCATCGTGGCGGCGTTTTTGAAGGCGTTCCGCGACAGCAAATGGGTCAGCGCCGCCTTTTACGGTCTGCGCCCCGCCTCCACCGCGCTGGTGGCGGCGGCAGGTATCTCCGTGGTGCTCATCGCACTGGTGAATGCCGGCGGCACCGGTCTGGCGCTGCTGAACTGGAAAGCCATCGCGCTGGCGGCGGTGCTGCTGGTGTTGACGCGGTGGGTCAAATTCACCAAAAAACTGCACCCCATTCTGTTCATTCTGGCCAGCGCCGCCGTGGGCGTGGTGTTCGGATTCTGAATCGTGAAAAAAGGATGGCTGTCTCTTTTGAGACAGCCATCCTTTTTTCGATGCGGACACCTCCAGCCCCCTGCGCGTCAACGGGGTTGCCCGCCGCCCTTGACAACACTTCGCCGCTGTGCTACAATCCGAGTTAGAGCCATTTAACTATCGCGGCATTTTTTATTGCACGTCAGTTAAATGAATCTAACCGCGTATGACCGCGCCGTTTTTACGGCACACTGCACACAGCATCAAAAGGAGGTTTTCCATGTCGGAGGAAATTCTGGTCAAGCAAGGCGCGCCCACGCTGGCGGGCATAAAGACGGGCAGTCTGTTTCCCTGCCCCTGCCGCGACGAGGGCGCGCTGCTGGACGATATCCGCCGGTTGAACCGGCTGCTGGCTCCCAAGGGTCTTTGTCTGCTGCCCATCCGCTTCAAGGATGGACAGGCGCTGCTATACCTCTACCGCCCCGCCGTGCTGCACCGTGACCTGCAAAACCGCCTGGCGCGGCGCATCCTGTCGGACGCCGGATACCCCGCCGACGGCGGCTGCGGCCGCTGCGTCGCCCAGCTCATCCGCCGGTTCCGGGAGGACGGTCAGTTCCCCCACGAGGTAGGGCTGTTCCTCAGCTACCCGCCGGAGGACGTGCAGGGGTTCATCGACCACCGCGCCTGCGATTTCAAGTGCGCGGGGCTGTGGAAGGTCTACGGCGACGAGCGCCGGGCGCAGCGGCTGTTCTCCCGGTTCAAGCACTGCACTGAGGACTACTGCGCCCGCTGGCAGACCGGCTGGGACATCGACCGTCTGGCGGTGGCCACCCGCCGCGCCGGGACGCAGCCGGCATCCGACACATTCCGCAGACCGGGATTGTGCGGCGGCGGAAAGTGTGATACAATAGCTGCAATGTCTTGAGAAACTCGGAGGGACACATCATGCGGCTGATCTCATGGAACGTCAACGGCCTGCGGGCCTGTCTGAATAAGGGATTTCTGGATTTCTGCACTCTGGCGGACGCCGATGTCATCTGCTTGCAGGAGACGAAGATGCGCCCGGAGCAGGCATCCTTTGTGCTGGAGGGCTACCACCGCTTCTGGAACAGTGCCGACAAGGCCGGCTACTCCGGCACCGCTGTGTTCACACGCCGCCAGCCCCTGTCCGTGACCTACGACTTCGGGGATGACGTACACCGCCACGAGGGACGGGTCATCACGGCGGAGTTCGAGGACTTCTATCTGGTCTGCTGCTACACCCCCAACTCCAAGGATCAGCTGGCGCGGCTGGACTACCGCATGGCGTGGGAGGACGATATCCGCGCCTATCTCATGGAGCTGGACGCCCAAAAGCCGGTGGTCTACTGCGGTGATCTGAACGTGGCCCATCAGGAGATCGACCTGAAGAACCCCAAGTCCAACCGGATGAATCCCGGCTTCTCCGACGAGGAGCGGGGCAAGATGACCCAGCTGCTCGCCAGCGGCTTCGTGGACACCTTCCGCGCCCTGTACCCCGACCGCACCGGCGCTTATTCGTGGTGGAGCTACCGCTTCCACGCACGGGAGAACAACGCCGGGTGGCGCATCGACTACTTCATCGTGTCCCAGCGGCTGATGCCCCGCGTCAAAAGCGCGGACATCTGGCCGGAGATCACCGGCAGCGACCACTGCCCCGTGGTGCTGGATCTTGCTGACGCATAAAAAGGGAGCCGTCCCGTGGGACGGCTCCCTTTTTATGCATCATTGATCCTCTCGCGGCAGCACCAGATTCAGGAACACCGCCAACAGTGTGGCGATGACCACCGGCGACTTGCCAAAGATGGTGGTCACGGCCTCCGGGAATTGTGCCAGCGCGTCCGCCGCCTGCGAGATGCCTACGCCCAGCGCCGCGGACAGTCCCACGATGGTGGTATTGCGGGCGGTGATGCCCTCCCCGGCGATGAGCTTCATGCCGGTCATGGCGATGGTGGAGAACACCGCCACCGTAGCGCCGCCCAGCACGCACTGGGGGATGGTTGTCAGGGCGGCGGAAAACTTAGGCACCACGCCTGCCAGCAGCAGGAAGCCGCCGGTCATGGCAAACACCCACCGGTTTATTACCTTGTTGGTGGCCACGATACCCACGTTCTGGGAGTAGGTGGCCGTGGGCAAGCCGCCCAGCAGCGCCGTCAGGATATTGCTGACACCGTAGGCCGCGATACCGCCCTGCAATTCCCGGTCTGTGGGCTCCCGATCCATACCGCCCACGGTGGTGGCGGTCAGGTCGCCGATGGCCTGAATGGAGTTGATGGCGAACAGCAGACCCAATGCGATGCAGCCGGAGGGCTCAAAGGTGACGCCGAAGGGCAGCACCTGCGGCAGCGAGAACCACGACGCCTCGCCGATGCCGGACAGGTCCACCATGCCCGCCGCCAGCGCCACGGCGTAGCCCGCCAGAATGCCCAGCAGGATAGACGCCAGCTTGCAGATGCCCTTGCCGTGGTTGGTCAGCACCAGCACCACCGCCAGCGTGAACGCCGCGATGGCCCAGTTCTGCCATGAGCCGTAGACCAGCGCCTCGGTAAGGCCGCGCTCCGTCACCACCAACTCATAGGTGTTGCCGGCGCCTCCGGCCATGTAGTGGATGGCCGTGGGATACAGGGAAAGGCCGATGGTGAACACCACTGTGCCGGTAATGACCGGTGGGAACAGGCGGCGGATGGGCTTGATGAAGATGCCCACCAGCGTGGCCACCATGCCGCCCACGATCATGGCCCCCGCCACAGCGGACAGTCCGCCGCCGGAGGCGATGGCCTGCATACTGGGCAGATACGCAAAGCTGACGCCGAAGATGACCGGCAGCCCCGCGCCGAACCGTCCGCCGATGGGGAACAGCTCCAACAGCGTGGTCACCGCCGACATCACCAGCGACGCCTGGATCAGCAGCACCCGCTGGCTCTGCGGCAGCCCCACGGTGTGGGCGATGATGATAGCCGGGGTCACGCACCCCACGATCATGGCCACCAGATGCTGCAAGGCCATGGAGACGGTCATCCCGATCGGTGGGATGCCCCGGAATTGAAACAGCGCCTGCTGGCTGCGTACAGTCTTCTGCATGGTGTGTCCTCCTTCGAGCTGCCGCCTGTGATATTATCTATTGTACCACACTTTCTTAACAAAACCAAAACATTTTTTGTATACCTGACAATTTTTTTGGCGTGGTGGCGCAAAAACCGCCGTTTTCTATCGCCACGCAAAGAAAAAAGCCGCTCTCGCGGCTTTTTTCTGCAACCATACGGGTCTATATCGGTCACGCAGTGGCCTTCGGCGTCTCCCGCTCCACATGGATCTCCTCGATGCGGTGGTTCTCCACCCGGGTGACCTCCACGCGCAGGCCGTCGAAGGTAAAGCTGTCCCCCGCCTCCGGCACGCGGCCGAACTGCTCCATGACCCAGCCGCTGACGGATACCATCTCCGAATCGGTCTTGAGGTGGAAGTAGGCGGCGAAGTCGTCGAAATCCATGGCAGCGTCCACCGCGTAGGCGTCCGGCCCCAGCTTCCGCAGGAACACCTCCTCCTCGTCGTGCTCGTCCCAGATCTCGCCCACCAGCTCCTCCAGAATGTCCTCCATGGTGACGATGCCGCAGGTGCCGCCGCATTCGTCCACCACCACCGCCACATGGGTCTTGGCCTGCTGCAGCTTCTTCAGCAGCAGGCGGATGGGCTCGTTCTCCAGCGCAAACAGCGGCGGAGAGATGATGTCCCGCAGCGGCTTGTCCGTCACGCCGCAGCCCACATAGAATTCCTTCCGGTGGATGGTACCAAGAATGTGGTCGATGGAATCCTCGTAGATCAGCAGCCGGGAGTATTTGGTCTTGGTAAACAGCGCCGCCACCTCCTCCTTGCCGGCGGTGACGGGCAGCGCCGCCAGATCCACCCGGTGGATGAGGATGTCCTGCGCCACCTGCTCGGAAAAGCCGATGGCGTTTTTCAGCAGCTCGCCCTCGTCCCGGTCGATGCTGCCGTCCTGCTGCACCTCGTCCACCAGCATCAGCAGCTCCTCCTGGGACATTTTGCTCGCGCCGCTGAGACGGAACACCCGGCTCAGCAGCTTCTTCCACAGGGAAAACAGCCAGTTCAGCGGCAGCAGCACCCAGATGAACACCCGCAGGATGGGGGCGGACAGCATGGTACACCGCTCCGCGCAGTCCTTGGCGATGCTCTTGGGGGAGATCTCGCCGAAGATCAGCACCACCACCGTCACCACCACCGTGGAGATGGTGGCGCCCGCGTCGCCGTAGTGCCGCACGAACAGCACCGTGCCGATGGACGCGGTGGCGATATTGACGATGTTGTTGCCGATGAGGATGGTGGACAGCAGCCGGTCGTACTGCCCCAGCAGCTTCAGACTCAGCGCCGCGTTTCTGCTCCCCTTCTCCGCCAGCGTCCGGAGCCGCGTGGTGTTGGCGGAGGAAAACGCCGTCTCTGTGGCGGAAAAATAGGCGGATAGCAGCAGGCAGACCGCCATAAATACAATACAAGTTGTGGTTGACAAAATATGTAACTCCTTTTCTGTCGTCTGTTTTTTACCGGTGGATAGACACCTATAAGCGCAAAAAAGCACGTCTGCCCCGCAAAACACAGCGCAGATATGCTTCCACAAACAGATGGCAGTTCAGATGGTTACCCGGATAGTCACCGCCGTCAGTATCCATATAAGCGTGATCCCCTCCTTCTTGATAAGCTGATGGCAGTATACCAGAAAACCCGCGCCAAGTCGAGTTAAAAAGCCGCAAAGAACAGGAGCGGACACCCCCTCGGACATCCGCCCCCGCTTATACGCTGTTACAATACGCCCAGACCGCACAGCAAAAATCCGATCACCGCCACCGCCGCTCCCACCGCGGCGTAGGGCGCCGTGGTCTTGATGATGGTGATGTTGGACACGCCGGTACCCGCCGTGGTCATGAACACCGCGTCGGCGTAGAAGCAGGTGCTGTACCCCAGCGATACGCCGCTCATGATGGCGGCAACGATCACCGGCGCAGGCAGCCCCACGGACGCAGCCAGCGGCAGGAATACCGGGATGGCGAGGGTCATGACCACCCAGCAGCTGCCCACGGCGAACACCGTTGCCGCCACCAGCAGAAATGCCAGCGCCGGGATCAAAAACGCGGGTACGGCGCCGCCGATGCTGGTGATCAGCGTATCAAAGAGACCCAAGTCCCGGTTGGCCTCGCTGAGCATGAAGCCGAAGCCCACCACGATGGCCAGCGTGGTCATGCCCTTGGCTCCGTTGAAGAAATGCTCGAAGAACTTCCCCACCGTCATGATCTTCTGTGGTACATACAGCAGGAACTGGGCGATGATGGCCATGATCATGCCGTGGACCAGATCGTTGCCGTAGGCGATGGTGCCGCCCACCAGCACCGCCAGCGGTACGATGGCGTTCCACGCGGAGGACACGCGGCTCTCGTCCACATCGGGGATGTCCACCAGCCTCTCCATGGTGTCGTCCCGCTCAAAGGCGAGGCCGCCGCTCTGCACCCGCTGATAGGCGCGCTTCAGTCCGCCCAGCTTGGGGAAGGCCCCCACCGCCAGCAGCAGGCACAGCAGCATCATGCCCAGCGGGTAGAACATATAGGGAATGGCGCGGACATAGTCGCTGAAACCGAGACCGTGTGCCGAGATCAGTCCCACGCTGAACGCCGTCCAGCTGGAAAACGGCACGGCGACACACAGGCAGCACGCGATGATATTGGCCTGCAGCGCCAGATGCTCACGGGGGATACGGTTTTTATCGGTGATCTCCCGCATGGAGAAGGTCACCGTCAGGGCGCTGAGGTACTCGTCCAGAAACATGATGGCCGACATGAGCCACGCCAGCACCAGCGTCCGCCTGGGGCCGGAGGCGATCTTCAGCAGCAGATCCCGGAACCCCATAAGGGCGCCGGACTCCTGAAACAGCGTGATCATGCCGCCGAAGCCGATGATGACGCACAGTGCAAACTGGTATGAGGAGTTGGACAGCGCGGTATACATGGCGTCGATGGTACCGGTGAGAAAATGCTGCCGGTGCAGCAGCACCATAGCCAGCAGCGTGGCCAGTACCATGGCATCCGCCATCTTGCGGGTCTTCAGCGCGTAAAGGATCAAAAACACGAGGGGTGCAAAGGCCATTACGATCTGCAGCATGGTGCGTTCTCCTTACTTAGGATGATATCCGTAGTATAGCACAGACACCCTCCCATGGCAAGCCCGCCCCCCCCTGCGGCGGTACACCGCCCGGCCTATAAAAGGACGCCGTCTGCGCGATGCAGACGGCGTTCTTCTGTATGCTGCACGATGTGCTTACCGGCCGGTCATGACGGTCATGACCTCCAGCTCCTCGGGATTCAGCGTCTTCTTCATGGCGAGCCCCTCGTCGATGTCCACGTCGGTGATCTGCTCCCCTCTGGCGCAGATGATGCGGTTGGTCTGCCCCTCCGCCAGCAGCTGCACCGCCTCGTAGCCCATGCGGGTAGCCATGACACGATCCTTGGCGCTGGCGTTGCCGCCCCGCTGGATGTGACCCAGAATGGTGACGCGGGGATCCAGTCCCAGCTTCTCCCGGATCTCCTCGCCCACGGCGATACCGCTGGCGGCGCCCTCGGCCACCACGATCATAAAGTTGGTCTTGCCGCGCAGCCGGGCCCGGCGGATCTTCTCCGCCACGTGCTGCTCGAAGTCGTACTCGCGCTCCGGCACCAGCACCGCCGTAGCGCCCACAGCCACGCCCACATACAGCGCCAGATACCCGGCGCGGTGACCCATGACCTCCACCACGGAGCAGCGCTCGTGGGACTGCATGGTGTCGCGCAGACGGTCGATGCACTCCACCGCCGTGTTGGCGGCGGTATCAAAGCCGATGGTGTAATCGGTGCAGTTGATGTCGTTGTCGATGGTGCCGGGGATACCCACCACGGAGATGCCAAACTTGGACAGATCCTGCGCACCGCGGAACGTACCGTCGCCGCCGATGGCCACCAGACCGTCCAGCCCCAGCAGCTTGCAGGTGTTGGCCGCCTTCCGCTGCCCCTCCTCGGTGCGGAACTCGTCGCACCGGGCGCTGTACAGGATGGTGCCGCCCCGGTTGATGATCCGGCTGACACTGGCGTTGTCCATTTCCATGAAGTCCCCGGCGATCAGACCGGCATAGCCTCTGCGGATGCCCACGCACTCGATGCCGCGGGCCAGAGAGCTGCGTACCACCGCACGGATGCAGGCGTTCATGCCCGGTGCGTCGCCGCCGCTGGTCAGTACGCCGATACGCTTGACTGCATTGTTCATAAAAGCTTACCTCTTTCCTGTTTTGCGGCACGCCCGCAGGCGATACCCCATCGTTTTCTTGTCTCGCATTGTACCATACGTTTGGTCTGTTTGCAATAAGTATTTGTGAATTCTTCTTGGACAAACACCGGCTTTTGTGGTATGCTGTCTGTCGGAGCGGACGCACGCACCGCCGGTGTCCCGCGCCCGCTTAGCTTTCCGGAAAGGATGGATCTCCATGCACCCTCAGTTTGCCGCACTTACGCCCCGCTGGTTCAAGCGGGCCTTTGTCTACACCGGCTCCATCGGTGAGTTCCGCTATCGCTTCGCCACCGACAAGGACGCCGGTCTGCTCCACGCCGCCGTGTACTCCCAGCTGTGCTACGAGCTGGCGCGGGACGTAGAGGAACAGGACTTCCCGTGGGACGACGACGGGGTCCAGAAGCTGCAAGACTGGCTCCAGTCCCGCTACGACGCCTATTGCACCGCCCACGCCTGATCGAGCCCCCATACAGCAGAACGGACGCAGCCCCATGGCCGCGTCCGTTTTTTATTCAGCGATCCCGCCACACACCGCGGCTCAGCAGCGCCAGCATGGGCATCAGCTCCAGACGGCCCGTCAGCATCTCCAGCGACAGCACCACCTTGCTCAGCGGCGAGAGGATGGAGAAGTTTTCCATGGGTCCCAGAATGCCCAGGCCCGGCCCCACGTTGCTGATGCAGGTCAGGGACGCGGCAAAGGACTCCTGAAAGCCGTAGTTGTCCCAGCTCACTACCAGTGCGCCGGCCAGCAGCACCACCATATACGCCATGATGTAGGCGCCGGTGGACGACACCACCCGCTCCTCCACCGGCTGACCGTCCACCTTGATGACGCTGACGTGGTTGGGGTGTACCATCCGCTTCAGTTCGCGCACCAGCGACTTCCACAGGATCAGCACGCGGGACACCTTCATGCCGCCGGCGGTGGAGCCGGCACAGCCGCCGGAGAACATCAGCACCAGCAGCGCCATACGGCAGAAGGTGGGCCACATGGCGAAGTCCACCGTGGCAAAGCCGGTGGTGGTGATGATGGTCACGGTCTGGAATGCCGCGTCCGTGATGGAGCCGCTCAGCGGTATCCCGGCCTGCAACCGCAGACACAGGCAGATCAGCAGCGTCATACCCACCACCACGGCCGTATAGACCCGCAGCTCCTCGCTGTGCAGGGCGGCGCGGAGCTTGCCGGTGACCGCCAGAAACAGCAGGGAGAAGTTGACGCCCGCCAGAAAGGAGAAGATCGTCACGATCCACATCACCGCCGGGCTGCTGCCCGACAGGGAGGTATTGTTGATGGAAAAGCCGCCGGTGGCCATGGTGGTAAAGGCGTGGTTGACCGCGGAGAACCATGTCAGACCCGCCAGACGCAGGCACAGCATCTCCAGCGCGGTCAGCGCCAGATAGATGGTGTAGAGGATCTTGGCGGTGCTGCCCACCTTTGGCACCAGCTTGGACTTAATGGGGCCGGGGCTCTCCGCCCGCATCAGGTACACCGCGCCGTCACCCAGCTTGGGCATCAGCGCCAGAAACAGCACCAGCACGCCCATGCCGCCCATCCACTGGGTCAGGGAGCGCCATAAAAGCACGCTGCGGTACAGATGCTCCACCTCGGGAAACACCGTGGAGCCGGTGGTGGTCAGGCCGGATACCGTCTCGAATACGGCGTCCTCATATTCCGTCAGGGCGCCGCTGAACACATAGGGCAGCGCACCGGTCAGCGACAGGGCTATCCAGCCCAACGCCACGGCCATAAAACCGTCCCGGCTGTGCATCTGCGCCTTCTTCACCGGCACCAGCTGCAAAATAAAGCCGATCAGGATGCACAGCACCGCCGTGGCAAAAAACGGCATCCACGGCTCGCCGTACAGGACGGACACCAGCAGCGGCAGCAGCAGGAAGCCCGCCTCCACCCACAGCACGTAGCTGGTAGTATTTGCGATCAATCGAAAGTTCATGTCATTACCTCAGATACGCCGCGTCTCTCGCGGCAAAAGTAGGCACCCCCATTCTGGCCGCACAGCCGGCGGGGATGCCTTACTCGGATACATACAGGATTATATATCCCCTGCGCGGCACTGTCAAGCATACCCGCCGGTACGGGATTTTTGCAAATAGTGGTATTCTCGGTAAACAGTTTCGTCAGAATACGTCTTTCCAACGTACAGGACGTAGGTATGTTAAAATTATTGCAGATAGGAACGCGCCGTTTTTCAAGTTTTTTGCATCACTTTGATAACTTTTTATTTTTGATTGACATTTTTCGTTTTTTGTGGCATTCTTGTCTCAATCTAAGCGATTGTCCCGCGCCGGAAGAACGATGTCCGCGCGGAACGGACGAAAGGAGGGATCTGCCTTGAGCAGACTTGATATCAAAAGTCCCAGCCGCGCACAGACGGTGGTGGATAATCTCTACCGTGATGTAGAGCGCCGTATCGCCGCCAGTCCGCCGGGTCTATGCCCCGTGGATATGTCGCTGTCGTTTTTGCAGCTGTGCCACGCCCAGTCCTGCGGCAAGTGCGTACCCTGCCGTATCGGTCTGGGGCAGCTGAGCAAGCTCATCGCCACGGTGTTGGACGGCACCGCCGACATGAGCACCATCGCCATCATCGAAAAGACGGCCCGCACCATCGTGAACACCGCCGACTGTGCCATCGGCCGGGATGCGGCCCGGCTGGTGCTGGACGGTCTGGATGGCTTCCGGGATGACTATGAGGAGCATATCATACACCACCGGTGTCTGGCTGGCCTGCAGCTGCCCGTGCCGTGCGTGGCGCTGTGTCCGGCCGGCGTGGACGTGCCGGGCTACATGGCGCTGGTGGGCGAGGGACGCTGCGCCGACGCCGTGCGCCTGATCCGCAAGGACAACCCCTTCCCCACCGCCTGCGCCTACATCTGCGAGCATCCCTGCGAGGCCCGGTGCCGCCGGAATATGATCGACGACGCCATCAACATCCGTGGGCTCAAGCGCTACGCCGTGGATCACGCCGGGGACGTGCCGCAGCCCGTCTGCGCGCCGCCCACCGGCAAGAAGGTGGCTATCATCGGCGGCGGCCCCAGCGGTCTGAGCTGCGCTTACTATCTGGCGCTGATGGGTCACAAAGTCACGGTCTTTGAGGAGCGGGCGAAGCTGGGCGGTATGCTGCGCTACGGCATCCCCAGCTACCGGTTCCCCCGGCACCTGCTGGATGCGGAGATCGACTCCATCCTGTCCCTGGGCATTGAGGCCCACACCAACACTACCGTGGGTACCGACGTCTGGGTGGAGGAGCTGCAAAAGGACTACGACTGCCTGTATATCGCCATCGGCGCCCATCAGGATAAGAAGGTGGGCATCCCCGGCGAGGACTGCAAGAACGTGATGTCCGCCGTGGAGATGCTCCGTGCCATTGGCGACGATGTGATGCCGGACTTCACCGGCAAGCAGGTGGTGGTCATCGGCGGCGGCAACGTGGCCATGGACGTGACCCGCAGCTCCATCCGTCTGGGCGCGGAGAAGGTGACCTGCGTCTACCGCCGCCGCATCGAGGATATGACGGCGCTGCCTGACGAGGTCACCGGCGCCATGGCGGAGGGTGCGGAGATCGAGGCACTGATGGCTCCCGTCCGCATCGAGGCCGATGAGGACGGCTGTGCCGCCGCCCTGTGGGTACAGCCCCAGATCATCGGCGAGACCGATAAGTCCGGGCGGCCCCGCCCCAACAAGGCCGACCTGCCGGAGCGGCGCATCCCGGCAGATATCATCGTGGTGGCCATCGGACAGGGCATCGAGATCCAGGGCTTTGAGCAGGCCGGTGTCCCCATCAAGCGTGGCGTGTTCGTGGCGGGTCTTTCCGGTCAGGTGGGTGATATGGACAACCTGTTCGCCGGCGGCGACTGCGTCACCGGCCCCGCCACAGCCATCCGCGCCATCGCCGCCGGTAAGGTGGCGGCGGCCAACATCGACGTACATCTGGGCTTCCAGCACGAGATCGAGGTGGACGTGGACATCCCGTCTCCGCGGCTGAACAACCGCGGCCCCCACGGGCGCATCAACACCACCGAGCGGGAGGCCTGTGAGCGCCGCTGCGACTTTGAGGACATTGAATGCGGCCTGACGGAGGAGGGCGCCCGCACCGAGGCGTCCCGCTGCCTGCGCTGTGACCACTTCGGCTACGGTATTTTCAGAGGAGGGAGGAACGTCAAATGGTAACGCTGACCATCGACGGCCGCGCCGTCACGGTGCCGGAGAGCACCACCATTCTGGAGGCGGCACGCTCCATACATATCGACATTCCCACCCTGTGCTACCTGAAAGGCATCAATGAGATCGGCGCCTGCCGTATCTGCATGGTGGAGGTGGAGGGGCAGCCCCGCCTCGTCCCCGCCTGCGACAACGTGGTGAACGAGGGCATGGTGGTTCGCACCAACTCCCCCCGTGTCCGGGAGGCGCGGCGTGTGAACCTGCGGCTGCTGCTGAGCCAGCACGACACCAAGTGTACCAAGTGTACCCGCAGCGGCAACTGCAAGCTCCAGCAGCTCACCAACGACTACAACCTGCTGGGCGAGCACTACATTGACGATCTGCGGAACGCGCCCCCGGACTTCTCCAACCCCGTGGTGCGCATTGAGAACCGCTGCGTCAAGTGTATGCGCTGCATCCAGATCTGCGACAAGGTGCAGACCATGGGCATCTGGGATCTGATGGGTACCGGCTCCCACACCACCGTAGGCGTGGCCCGCACCCGCACGCTGGGCGAGAGCGACTGCACATTCTGCGGCCAGTGCATCACCCACTGTCCCGTGGGCGGCCTGCAGGAGCACGACGACACCGGCAAGGTCTTCGACGCGCTGGCGGACCCGGAGCGCATCACCGTGGTGCAGATGGCCCCCGCCGTACGGTCGGCGTGGGCGGAGTATTTCCACCTCGACCCCAAATACGCCACGGCGGAGCGGATGGTCACCGCCCTGAAGACCATGGGCTTCGACTTTGTGTTCGACACCAACTTCGCCGCCGACCTGACCATCATGGAGGAGGGCAGCGAGTTCATCGAGCGCTTTACCCACCGGAACAAGTACCACTGGCCCATGTTCACCAGCTGCTGCCCCGGCTGGGTGCGGTTCGTCAAGAGCCAGTTCCCCTCCTACATCGGCAATCTGTCCACCGCCAAGAGTCCCCAGCAGATGTTCGGTGCGGTGGTCAAGAGCTACTTCGCCGACCAGCTGAACGTGGATCCCAAGAAGCTGTTTGTGGTATCCATCATGCCCTGCACCGCCAAGAAGGCGGAGGCGGCGCTGCCCACCATGCGCAATGCCGAGGGCGACCCGGACGTGGATGTGGTGCTGACCACCCGCGAGATCGTTCGGATGTTCCGGGGTGAGCAGATCAACCCCGCCGTCCTGCCGGAGACGCCCTTTGACAGCCCTCTGGGCAGCGGCACCGGCGCGGCTGTGGTGTTCGGCGCCACCGGCGGCGTCATGGACGCCGCCCTGCGCAGCGCCTACTATCTGATCACCGGGCAGAACCCCGACCCCGACGCCTTCCACGCCGTCCGCGGTATGGACAGCTGGAAGGAGGCGAAGTTCACCATCCCCGGCGCAGGCGACGTGCGGGTGGCGGTGGTCAGCAGTCTGGGCGCGACCCGGAAGCTGATGAACGCCATCGACGCCGGCGAGGTGGACTACGACTTCGTGGAGGTCATGGCCTGTCCCGGCGGCTGCGCCGGCGGCGGCGGACAGCCCATTCACGACAACGTGGAGATGGCGGCCAGCCGCGGCGATGTGCTGTGGAACATCGACAAGAACACGAAGCTCCGCTTCTCCCACGAGAACGCCGACGTGCAGGCGCTATACAAGGAGTATCTGCGTCAGCCGCTGGGTCACAAGGCCCATATGCTGCTGCACACCGACCACTTCGGCTGGAAGATGCCCAGCGGCCACTGATACCGCTCAAAGGAGCCGCACCCCGCCGGTGCGGCTCCTTTTCCGTATTGACAGCAGGGGCTGTACTGGGTAAAATGAGGCAACATCAAATGGACAGGGGGTATTCCTATGAACATCGGTCTGCTGGGCTTCGGCGTGGTGGGCGGCGGCGTGCTGGAGCTGACACAGAGCCGCAGCGATCTCACCGTCTCCCGTGTGCTGCTGCGCAGCCCCAAGCCCGGACTGCCGGAGGGCTTGGCCACCTACGACTTCAACGATATTCTTTGCGACGAACGCATCGACACGGTGGTGGAGGTCATGGGCGGCCTGCACCCGGCGTATGAGTACGTCACCGCCGCCATGGAGCGGGGCAAAAACGTGGTCACCGCCAACAAGGCGCTGATCGCCGCCTATTACCGGGAGCTGACCGCACTGGCACGCGAAAAGGGCGTGGCGCTGCGCTGCACCGCCGCCGTGGGCGGCGGCATCCCGTGGCTGGTGAATCTGGCGCGGATCAAGCGGCTGGACACCGTATGCGCCGTGGGCGGCATCATGAATGGCACCACCAATTTTATCATGGACGCCATGCATCGCGCCCCCGTGGACTTCCCCGCCATTCTCAAGGAGGCGCAGGCGCTGGGCTACGCCGAGGCCGATCCCTCCGCCGATATCGACGGCGACGACATCCGCCGGAAGCTGTGCATCTCCGCCAACATTGCCTTTGACGCGGTGCTGGACGAGACAGCCATCCCCACCTTCGGCATCCGCACTGTCACGGCGGCGGATATCGCCGCGTTTAAGAGCCACGGCTTCGTCTGCCGGCTGCTGGCGGCGGCGGAGGCCGCGGAGAACGGCGTGTGCGCCTATGTGGAGCCGACGCTGGTGGCGGCGTCTGAGCTGGAGGCCGCCGTCCCCGCCAACTACAACCTCATCAGCTATACCGCCGAGGGTGTGGGCCGTCAGAGCTTCTTCGGACAGGGTGCGGGGCGCTTCCCCACCGCCGGCAACGTGGTGCAGGACTGCCTGACCATTCTGGCCGGGGACAAGTCCTTCTACACGGACAAGGCCGCGCCGGCAGCGCTGGACGGCAGCGCCGAGGCCCACCCCTACTATGTGCGTACCGCCGCGCCGGATGACTTCCTGCGCAGCGTCACCGCCGATACATGGGGCAGTGGCATCGTCACCGCCGCCTGCAACAGCTATGAGATGCTGGCGTGGGCCAAGCGGCAGTTGGCCCACGACCCCGCCTGCTTCATTGCCGGTATCCGATAAAACACGCAGAGAGCCGAAATAGCGGTTCTCTGCGCGCTTTTAAGCAAATCTTCATTTCCTGTTCAAATATTTCCCCGCGTTTCGTGGTAGGATGATAAAAGAACGAAAGAAAGGGGCATTTGCTCCATGAAGCAGCATCGTGCTTTCTCCGAAAAACAGAAAAAACTACTGTCGGGCGGCGCTATCGCCGTCTTTCTCCTGCTGGGCGCTGCTCTGGCCTGGTTCGTGGGACGCCCGCTGATCCGCTTCGCCAGGGAGCCGGAGGTGTTCCGGGCGTGGGTGGCGGATCACGGTCTTTTGGGCATGGCCGCCTACACAGGCATGGTGTTTTTGCAGGTGCTGGTGGCCATCATCCCCGGTGAGCCGCTGGAGATCGCCGGGGGCTACGCCTTCGGCGCGGTATGGGGTACGGTGCTGTGTCTGCTGGGCGCCTTTCTGGGCAGCGCGGCGGTGTTCGCCGTGGTGCGGAAGTGGGGCGTACCGCTGGTGGAGGTCTTTTTTCCGCAGGATAAGCTGGACAAGCTGACCTTCCTCAAGACCTCCCCCAAGCGGACGGCGCTGCTGTGGCTGGTGTTCACCGTCCCCGGCACGCCCAAGGATCTGCTGTGCTATTTCGCAGGCCTGACGGATCTGCGCTGGTCGTCATGGCTGCTGATCGCCTCCGTGGGGCGTCTGCCCTCCATCATTACCTCCACCGTGGGCGGCAACGCGCTGGGTCTGCAAAACTACCAGTTCGCCGCCATCACCTTCGCCGCCACCACGGTCATCGCCGGTATCGGTCTGGTCATCTATCGACAGGTCTGCCGCCGCCACAAACGGTCAGCGGAGGATGACCGGCCGGAGAAAAATACCTGAAAAAGCCAACGCCCACAGAATGTGGGCGTTGACTTTTCTTCCCTTGACCTTTCTTCCCCCGGCTTTTCTTCCCTTGACCTTTTCTTCGACAACAGGTATAGTGTAGTGGTATATGATCGTGTTATCCGGAGGTGCGCTATGAAAAAGAATCTGCTGCTGGCCCTGCGCAGCGGCGAGGAGCTGACGCTGCGGCAGCAGACGCTGCTGGCGCTGCAGCTGAGCATCCCCGCGATCCTGGCGCAGGTATCCTCCATCGCCATGCAGTATATCGACTCGTCCATGGTCGGCCATCTGGGTCGGGAGGCCAGCGCCGCCATCGGGCTGGTGGCCTCCAGCACATGGCTGCTGGGCGGTCTGTGCCGCGCTCTGACTGTGGGCTTCTGCGTTCAGACGGCGCAGCGCATCGGGGCGGGCGACGAAAAGGACGCCCGGAATCTGGTGCGGCAGGGTCTGGTGCTGGGCATCGCCTTCGGACTGGTGCTGGCGTTGGTGGGCGGCGCCGTGTCCGGCAGCCTTCCCCGCTGGCTGGGTGCGGAGGAGAGCATCTGGCGCGGCGCGTCTGTGTATTTCCTGATCTTCGCCCTGTCCCTCCCCGCCCTACAGATGAACAGTCTGGTGGCCGCGCTGCTGCAGGCCAGCGGCAATATGCGGACGCCCAGCGCCCTGCTGGTGCTGATGTGCGGGCTGGACGTGGTATTCAATCTGCTGCTTATCTTCCCCTCCCGTCAGATCGGTGCGATCACATTGCCGGGCGCCAATCTGGGTGTTGCCGGCGCCGCGCTGGGTACGGCGCTGGCGGAGGTGGTCGTGGCGGTCATCATGTGTGCGTGCCTGCTGCGCTCCCCCATGCTGGGTCTGCGGCGGGATGAGAAGCTCCACTTCGTGCCGGAGCAGCTGAAGCGTGCGGTGCGGCTGGGCATCCCCGTGGCCATTGAGCAGGCGGTCATGTCCGGCGGCCAGATCGTCACCACCGGCATCATCGCCCCGCTGGGTACGGTGTCCATCGCCGCCAACTCCTTCGCCGTCACAGCGGAGGCTCTGTGCTATATGCCGGGCTACGGTGTACAAAGCGCGGCGGTGACGCTGATCGGCCAAAGCGTAGGCGCCAAGCGGCGGGATCTGGTGACGCGGCTGGGCTGGGTGACGGTGCTGCTGGGTGTGTCCATTATGGCGGCGATGTCGGCAGCCATGTATTTTCTGGCGCCGTGGATCATCGGTATCCTCAGCCCCGATGCGGAGGTGGTGGCGCTGGGTACGGAGGTGCTGCGGATCGTGGTATTTGCCGAGCCGCTGTTCGGTGCGGCCATCGTGTGCGCCGGTGTGTTTCAGGGGGCGGGCAGCTCTCTGCTCAGCTCCGTACTGAACTTCACCAGTATGTGGGGCGTGCGGATCACCCTGACGCTTCTGCTCACATCCCGATTAGGTCTGCGTGGCGCATGGATCGCCATGTGCGTAGAGCTGTGCTTCCGGGGGTTGCTGTTCCTGTTCTGCCTGTGGCGGAGGGTATGGCTGCCCAAGGATCTGCGGGGGACGCCCGCAAGCACCGAAAACTGACAAAGAGTCCCGACCAATGGGTCGGGACTCTTTTCCTTTTCATGTCACAGGGAACGCGAGCTTCAGCGCCAGAAAGACCACCGCTGCCACCGCCGCGGCGATCAGCAGCACGCGCATCCGCTTGTGATCCTTCTCCGCCATCTCCTTGTCCTCATGCTCGTTCTGATAGCGGACGTAAGACCACGCCGCACCTATCAGGCACAGCAGCGGCACAAAGTACAGTCCGATCAATGCCACAAACGCCATAGACATCCTCCTCCCGTTTGGGACAGTATACCCAAAAACAGCCGCCGCGTCAAGACAGAGAACCTCCGGGCTTGTGGTGGCTTTCTCCCATTTTCCTGCGGTTCTACCAGCACACCGGCAAGCGTAAAAAAGCAGCCGCCGCACCGAGTGGTGCAGCGGCTGTTTTTTACGCGGTGATTACTCCTCGTCCTCGCTGTCGTTGGCCAGATCGCTGAGATCGAACTCCAGCTTGGCGCCGCAGTTGGGGCAGATGACCTCGCCGTCCTCCAGAACGGACTCGTCGAAGTAGACCTCCTCCTCGCACTCGGGGCAGTTGGTCATGAAGCACTCCTCTTCCTCGTCGTCTTCATCCTCGTCGTCCTCGTCATCGTCCTCCAGCGCGAAGTACAGCGTCTCCTCCACATCGCTGAGGTCGTCGCTGACGGCATCCAGACCGTCCTCCACATCACACAGCTTGTCCTCGATGTCCGCGAACTTCTCGGCCATGTCGTCCAGCACGTCGATGATGGCGGCGATCAGCTTGTCTTCCTTGCTGTCGGTGTCCAGGTTCAGGCCCTCGGCCAGACCCTTCAGATATGCTACCTTTTCAGAAATCTCCATGTTCGGCTCCTTTCTGTACGGTGGGTTGATGGTTGACTTACTTGCAGCGGCTCAGATATTCGCCGGTACGGGTGTCGATGGTGATCTTGTCACCGATGTTGATGAACAGAGGCACCTTCACCTCGGCGCCGGTCTCCACGGTGGCGGGCTTCAGGGTGTTGGTGGCGGTGTTGCCGGCCAGACCAGGCTCGGTCTCGGTGACCTCCAGATCCATGAAGTTGGGGCACTCCAGACCGAAGACGTTGCCCTTGTAGCTCAGCACCTTGCACACGGTATTCTCGGTGACAAAACGGAAGGCATCGCCCAGCAGCTCCTTGTTCAGGGGTACCATGTCGTAGGTCTCCTGATCCATGAAGTAGTACAGATCGCCGTCGTTGTAGCTGTACTCCATGTCGCGGCGGTCCACAAAGGCCTCCTCGAACTTGGCGGTGGGGTTGAAGGACGTCTCGGTCACAGCGCCGGTCACTACGTTGCGCATCTTGGTGCGGACGAACGCGGCGCCCTTGCCGGGCTTGACGTGCTGGAACTCCACGACCTGCATGACCTTGCCGTCCATCTCGAAGGTCTTGCCGTTTCTGAAATCACCGGCGGTAATAGTTGCCATATTGATATTCCTCCCATATTGATGAGGGAATATCGCGATTCCCTCGAATAAATGATACCGGCCGAAATTCGGCCTTATGTATTTTACATGATACGCACCTGTTTGGCAAGGGCTTCCGCAGAAAAAGTTGCGCGCAGGCCCTATTTCTCCTTGGCCGCCGCCTTCCACGGCCTTTGCAGCCCGTGGAGCACCTTGTTCCACGCGCCCTTCGCGCCGCCCCGCGGCTCCACCATCAGCGGCAGCACCCCGGCGATGTGGGCGCCCAGCATATCCGTCAGCAGCTTATCGCCCAGCATGGCGGTCTCCTCCGGCGTCACGCCCACCCGCGCCATGGCTCTGCGGAAGCCCTTGGCGGAGGGCTTTTGGGCGTGTCCCTCATAGGTGATGCCCAGATCCCGGCAGAACCGCTCCACACGGGCGGGACTGCGGTTGTTGGACAGGATCATCACCTCGACCCCGGCGCGGCGCATAGAGTCGATCCATTGCCGCACCGTCTCGTCCGGCTCCCGCTGGGACTTGGGCGCCAGCGTATAGTCCAGATCGCACAGCAGCAGCCGGATGCCCCGGCGGGCCAGCTCCTCGCCCCGTATCTGCTCGTAGCCGTCGTAGACCCGCTGCGGCCGCATGGAAAATCGCATAGGCTGCCGCCTCCTTTCATATAGATAGTGTACCATTTACCGGCCATAAATACAAGGGGGTGATGCTTCGTATGCAGCTCTATCTGGCCGCCGCCCCCTGCTATCTGCCGGAGGCACGGCGCTGGGGTCTCCCCATCGCCCACGCCGCCTACCGTATCGACAGCGGCGGACGACTATCGGCGCTGCCGCTGCCCGCCGTCCCGCCGGGAGGGCTGCTGCTGATCTCCGGCACGGACTGTCCCGCCCCGCCCCAGCCGGAGGCGCTGGCGCGGGATATTCTGCGGGAATGTCTGCACCGGCAGTATACCGGCGTGGTACTGGAGCCGGTGCTTCCCCGCCCCGCCGTGGCGGCTCTATCGGCGCTTTGCCGGCGCTATGGCCGCACGCTGCACCTGCCGGAGCGGAGCGTAACGGACGCAGACGCCTGCGTGGTGGTCAGCACCGCCCTCTCCGGCGGAACGCTGCGCCGACGGCTGGAGGAGGTCTGTCGGCGCTTTGCGCCGCGCCCCGTCACGCTGGATCTGGCCTGCGTCCGGGCGGACTTCACCCTCCCCGCTCCCTACGGAGACGGCAGGATGCTGACGGCGCAGCAGCTGACATCGCTGCGGGCGCAGCGCCCCGTCTTTTTCTCGCCGGAGCTGTGCGCCCGGTATTTCACCTACGAGCAGGAGGGTATGACGCATCTTGTCCTGTTCGACGACGCCGACACCCTGCGGCGGAAGATCGGGCTGGGTACGGAGCTGGGCATCACCGCCGGTATGCTGTCCCTGCCGGAGGCGGCGGAGGCGCTGCCGGGTCTGCTGGGGAAAAAGTAAGAGCCTGAGGGATGGACCCCCAGGCTCTTTTGCCATTAATAATAACGCTTATTGCGGTTCTTGCGTGCGGCCTCGGACTTCTTGCGGCGCTTGACACTGGGGCTTTCATAGCACTCTCTCTTACGCACCTCGGCCAGAACGCCTGCCTTGGCGCAGCTTCTCTTGAAACGCTTCAGAGCGCTGTCCAGGGACTCGCCTTCCTTGACGTGAACTTCAGACATCTATATTTCCCTCCCTCCGATGCGCCCGGCTATTTCCAGGGCGCTCTTTAAGAGCCATTCGCATGACTAACGGGTGTATTATACCGATGAAATCGCACCTTGTCAAGCTATTTCCCGCAAAAAACTGCAATTTTACTTGGCAGGCTTGACGATCAGGTTCACCAGCTTGTTCTTGACAAGGATGGTCTTGACCACGTTCATGCCCTCCACGGCCTTCTTGACCCGCTCGTTCTCCATGGCGGCGGCCACCACGGCGGCCTCCTCGGAGTCGGTGGGCATCACGATGGTGCCGCGAAGCTTGCCGTTGACCTGCACCGCCATCTCCATCGTAGCGTCCACGGTCTTGGCGGCGTCGTACACGGGCCAGGGCATCTGCATGGCCATCTTGCCGTACTTGGCGGCGAAGCCCAGCTGCTCCCACATCTCCTCCACGATATGGGGGACGAAGGGGCTCAGCAGCAGCAGGAGCTGCTCCAGATCGCCCTTGGTGAGACCCTTGGCGTAGAAGTCGTTGACCAGCGCCATCATGGCGGCGATGGCAGTGTTGAGCTTCAGCTCCTCGATATCGTCGCCGACCTTCTTGATGGTCTTGTGAATGGCGGCCATATTGCCCTCGGAGATGTTCTCATCCGGCTGCGCCATATCCATCAGCTTCCACACACGGTCGAGAAAGCGCTTGGAGCCCTTGACGGCCTCATCGGACCAGGAGGCGGTCTTTTCAAAATCGCCGATGAACATGATATACAGGCGCATGGTGTCGGCGCCGTAGGCCTTGATGACGTCATCGGGGTTCACCACGTTGCCCAGAGACTTGGACATCTTCACGGCGGGGCGCTCGGCCTGTGCGCCGTACTTCTCCCGCAGCGCCTGCTTCTCCTCCTCGGTGGCGGCGTTGCCCACATAGTGGGGGTTCTTGCCCAGGATCATGCCGTGGCTGGTGCGCTTGGCGTAGGGCTCCGGGGTGTGTACCACGCCGATATCATAGAGGAATTTGTGCCAGAAACGGCTGTACAGCAGGTGGAGGGTGGTGTGCTCCATGCCGCCGTTGTACCAGTCCACGGGGCCCCAGTACTCCTCAGCCTCCTTGGACACCAGCTCCTTGTCGTTGTGGGGATCCATATAGCGCAGGAAGTACCAGCTGGAGCCGGCCCACTGGGGCATGGTGTCGGTCTCGCGCTTGGCGGGGCCGCCGCAGCAGGGGCAGGTGGTGTTGACCCAGTCGGTCATCTTGCTCAGGGGGCTTTCGCCGTCGTCGGTGGGCTCGTAGCTCTCCACCTGCGGCAGCACCAGCGGCAGCTCGCTTTCGGGGATAGGCACCCAGCCGCACTTGGGGCAGTTCACCAGCGGGATGGGCTCGCCCCAATAGCGCTGACGGGAGAACACCCAGTCGCGCAGCTTGAAATTGACCTTTTCCTTGCCGAAGCCCTGCTCCACGGCGTACTTCTTCATGGCGGGGATGGCCTCCTTCACGGTCATGCCGTTGAGGAAGCCGGAGTTGACCATGATGGCCTTGTTGTCCTTGGCCACAAATGCCTCCTTGGTCACGTCGCCGCCGGCGACCACCTCCACGATGGGCAGGCCAAACTTGGTGGCAAAGTCCCAGTCGCGCTGGTCGTGGCCGGGTACGCCCATGACGATGCCGGTGCCATAGCCCATGAGGACATAGTCGGAGACGAACATGGGCAGCGCCTTGTGGGTCACGGGGTTCATGACCTCGATGCCGTCGATGCGCACGCCGGTCTTGTCCTTATTCAGCTCGCCGCGCTCAAAGTCGCTCTTGCGGGCTGCGGCGTCCTGATAGGCGGCCACCTCGTCCCAGTTGCGGATGATGGGCTGCCACTTCTTCAGCAGGGGATGCTCCGGGGAAATGACCACATAGGTGGTGCCGAACAGCGTGTCGGCACGGGTGGTGTACACGGTGATGTCGTCCTCGGTGTTGGTCTTGAAGGTCAGCTCCGTACCGGTGGAGCGGCCGATCCAGTTGCGCTGCTGGGTCTTGACGCGCTCCACGAAGTCCACGCCGTCCAGATCGTCGATAAGCCGGTCGGCGTACTTGGTGATGCCCAGCATCCACTGGCTCTTCTCCTTGCGGATGACCTCGCTGCCGCAGCGCTCGCACACGCCCTCCACCACTTCCTCGTTGGCCAGCACGCACTTGCAGCTGGTGCACCAGTTCACGGGCATGGTGGCCTTGTAAGCAAGACCGTGCTTAAAGAGCTGCAGGAAGATCCACTGGGTCCACTTGTAATACTGGGGGTCGGTGGTGTCCACGCAGCGATCCCAGTCAAAGCCATAGCCCAGCATCTTCAGCTGGCGGGTGAAGTTCTTGATGTTCTCCTTGGTGACGATGGAGGGATGGATGTGGTTTTTGATGGCGAAGTTCTCCGTGGGCAGGCCGAAGGCGTCATAGCCGATGGGGAACAGGACATTATAGCCCTCCATGCGCTTTTTCCGGGTGACGATATCGATGGCGGTAAAGGGCCGGGGATGTCCTACATGGAGGCCGGCCGCGCTGGGGTACGGGAACTCGATGAGCCCGTAGAACTTGGGGCGGGTCGTGTCGCCGGTAATAGCGGCGTAGGGCTTTGTCTTTTCCCAGTTATCCTGCCACTTCTTTTCAATGGCCGCAAAATCGTAATTCATGCTGTTTCTCCTTCTATCTGAATTTGTTTGCTTACAAAAAAACATCCCTGACCGCCGAAAAACGGTCAGGGACGTGTCAAAACGTGTTACCACCCTGCTATCGCCGCCAGTTGCCTGCACGGCGCTCAGTCCCCCTCTTACAAGGGGCTGCGCCTGTAACGGTGCGCCTCCGTCCCGCCCTGTTCAGGCGGAATGCTCCGGGGCCAGTACAACGAAGCGCCCCCACCGGCTCACACCAGCCGCCGGCTCTCTTTCGGCGGGCCTGCCTCGTCTTTTTCCCATCCTTGCATACTGCGATATTACAGCCTATTTTATCTCTTTTTTGCCGATTGTCAAGCCCTGTATTTCGTCAAAATGACAATTTTTACGCAGCAGCTCCTCCTCGCGGGCGCAGGAGGTCACATACAGCTCCTCGCACCTGCGCTGAGCCTCGATGAGCAGCGTCACCGCCTGCTCCATGGCGTCCATCGCCGCCAGATACATGGCCTTATAGTCCGCCATTTTCCCACCCCTCTGCCTTATTTTAGATATATTTTATCTATATGTCGACAGATAAATTTTATCTACCTTATAGTGTCGGCAGGACTATCTGGCGACGGAGGTGTTGGCATGAAGAACCGCATCAAGGATCTGCGGGATGACCACGACATGACACAGCAGCAGGTGGCGGACGCCATCGGCATCACACAGCGCAAATATAGCTATGTGGAGACCGGGACACAGCCGCTGACCGATGACCTGCTGTGTGCGCTGGCCGACCTTTACGGTGTCAGCGTAGACTACCTGCTGTGCCGCACCGACACGGTGCAGCCGTATCCGCGGAAAAAGTGAATCTTCCAAATAAAGCCTCAGGCCGCTTTCAAATGAAGCTATCAGCTATGCAACGGGGGTGAACGCCATTTTTGATTACAGTCCTCTGTGGGAAACCATGCGCAAAAATGGCGTATCCCAATACTACCTGCTGCAAAACGGCATCGACAACAAGACGCCGGATTCCCTGAGAAAGAACCGGAACATCACCATGGTCACGCTGGAAAAGCTGTGCCGATTGGTGGGCTGCACGCCCAACGACGTGGTGCGGATCATACCTTGACGGCAAGAAAACCGTCCGTTTTACATAGGCGCAATGCCAGTTATGGGGTGATGTAATATATGATTGTATTATTCTGCGCTGTATTGCCGTTTCTTAAAAATTCGTCAACGAACGAGAATAGAAAAATTTGCAGGCAAAAAAGTTGCAAAGCGACAACAATCAGCACCGAGGAGATCAGCCTGCGAGTATATGACGAAAGGGGTGTCGCATGATGCAGGATCACCGTTTTTCAAAAAAGCACATTCATGGTTTGCTGCTGATCGTTGCTGTAGCCGCCATATTAGCCGTAGCATTGAAAGGGATCCCAAACTTCTCCATAGTGGGAGCAACGCTGCCCACAAGAGAATTTTCCGAAACAGCTGGCGATTCGGACGAAGTGCTATATGTGTACAATCTGCATGTCCGCAACACATCATGGCTTCCTGCTGTTGTCACTTCTGTAAGCTGCGATGAGTTCCACGATTTCTACTTATGCCCCGATGGCGGATTTGATGGGTATGACGGAACGATGGCAGGATTAGGCGGCGGGTTTTTACAAGCTGCTTTTTGGGAGAAATATGCCACCGTATTGAGTGAGAGATGTGCTCTCGCAGTAGACAGCAGTGATTTTGTTGTCCTATGCTTGAGCGACCGGTTTATTTCCGATAACTGTGATATGGATGTGACGATCCATTATCGCCTGTTAAATGTTTTTCCTGCTACAAAAACAGTCATGTATCACTATGAACCACGATAGTCGCTGCTATTTTATCCAAGAAAAAAATAAAGCTGCAAAAAGCATCAGGCCGCTGAAAGCGGCCTGATGCTTTATCTATTTCGCTTATTCCCGCTCGTCGGTAACGCCGGTCAGATCCAGCGGCTTGCCGTCCCGCCACAGACGCTCCAAACCGTAGAACTCCCGGGCCTCGTGGTTGAACACATGGACGGCGATGCAGCCGTAGTCCAGCAGCACCCAAGTGCCGCCGCGGTAGCCCTCCCGGTGCAGCGGCTCCTCGCCGGCCTCCTCATGCAGCACCTTCTCCACGTTGTCCACCAGCGCGTTGATCTGGGTGTTGCTGGAGCCGGTGGCCAGCACAAAATAATCCGCCAGTGTGGTCAGATCGGCGATCTCCAGCGCCTGGATCTCCTTGCCCTTCTTGTCCGACAGCGCGCGGGCCGCCAGCAGTGCCAATTCCTTCGGTGTCTTCATCGTATCCCTCTTTTCAATAAATAGTCCCGCGCATCACGGGTCTGATGGTGGACGGGATTCCCCATCTCCTCCATCTCCTGTATGGTCATGCTCAGCCCCAGCAGCAGACCGTGGTCCAGATCCTCGTATACGGCCTTCCGCAGCTCCTCCACGCCGGGGAAATCCCGGCTGGGCTCGATGTAATCCGCCAGATAGAGGATCTTCTCCAGCCGGGTCATGTCCGGCCTACCGGTGGTGTGATACCAGATGGCGTCGTACACCGCGTCCTCCACGCCGAACACGCTGCGGGCGATGGCCGCGCCGGTCTTGCTGTGCAGCAGCTTCAGCGCCTTTTGCTCCAGCGCGTCCAGCTCGATGCCGTACTGCTTGCACAGCGCCAGCTGCTCCGGCATCTCCAGCTTTTTTGTGCAGTCGTGGAGCAGCGCCGCGATGCGTGCCTGTGTTTCGTCGCCGCCGTAGCGCCGGGTGAGCCGTACCGCCTCCTGCTCCGTGCCAAGCACATGGGGCATCCGCTTGGGCTTGAGATAGCTCAGGGCGATGGGCCGCAGCTCGTCCGGCGTCAGCCCCGTCAGCTCCCTATGAGTGCCGTACAGCCTCTCCCGCAGGATATAGCCGTATACGGCGGCGGGCAGGAGCTCTGCCCCGCCCCCCTGCGCCAGCGTCTGCCGCGCCTCTGTGGAGGACAGCTCCACCACCTGCGGGTTGGGGATGATGGTCACATCCGCGCCGTACTCCCGCTCCAGAAATGCCTTCTGCCGGGCAAACGCCGCCTCCTCGCCGCTCTCCAATCGGCTGAACGCACCGATGCGGGCCAGCGCCATCACCTGCCGCGGCTCCCGCCAGTCCTGCAGGGTCAGGAACATATCCGACCCCATCAGCAGCCACAGCTCATCCTCCGGATACCGTTCCCGCAGCAGATGCAGCGTCTCCCATGTATAGCTGGGGCCGCCGCGTTCCAGCTCCACGTCCAGCACCTCGGCTTTTTTACCCAGCTCCGCCGTGGCCAACACCGCCATATCGTGACGCTGGGCGGGCGACGCCGCCCCCGCCGGCAGTGCCTTGTGGGGCGGGATAAACGTGGGGATCAGCAGCAGCTTGTCCAGCGCCAGCCGTTCCATGGCGGCCTTCGCCGCCGCGATATGCCCGTTGTGGGGCGGGTCGAAGGTCCCGCCGTAAATGCCGATCCTCATCTCAGTTGCCGGTACGTCTGGCCTTTACCAGCTCGATCTTCCGCTTGCTCTTGTCGTGCTGCATCCGGTAGAGCACGAACTTGCTGCCGATGACCTGCACCACCTCGCAGCGGGCGGCAACAGACAGCTGCTCCGCCGCCTCCCGTGCGGTGAGCATGGAGTTCTCCAGTACGCGGCCCTTGATGAGCTCCCGCGCCGCCAGTGCATCGTTGACCTGCTTGATCAGGTTGTCGCCGATGCCGTCCTTTCCCACCTGCACGATGGTGTCGATGTCGTTGGCAAGGCCCCGCAGCTGGGCCCTCTGTTTGCTTGTCAGTTCCATAGCTTATTTCTCCAAACTTCCGTTATTGGTCAGATATTCCCTCAGCTCCGCCGCAAATGCCCGGAGGGCGTTGCCCCGGTGAGAGATGGCGTTCTTCTCCTCCGGCGTCAGCTGGGCGAAGGTCTTGCGCAGGGACGGCACCAGAAACACCGGATCGTAGCCGAAGCCGCCGTCGCCCATGGGGGCAAAGGCGATGGCGCCGTGACAGTCCCCCTCCGCCGTCAGCACGTCCCCGTTGGGGAAGGCGCAGACGATGGCGGTGTGGAAATAGGCGCTGCGATCCGTGGCGCCCCGCAGATTTTGCAGCAGCAGACGATAGCGTGCCGCGTCATCGTCCAATCCGCCGTAGCGGGCGGAGTAGACGCCGGGTGCGCCGTTGAGCCACTTGACGCACAGGCCGGAGTCATCGGCAATGGCGGGCAGACCGCTGGCGGCCATAATGGCCTTGGCCTTCAGCGCCGCGTTCTCCGCAAACGTCTCCCCCGTCTCCTCCACGTCCACGTCGATGCCCAGCTCGGCGGGCATCACCACCTCGATGCCCAGCTCGGCCAATACGGCCTGCATCTCGGCCAGTTTTCCCTTGTTATGGGAGGCAAGTACAAATTTCATCACAGTATCTCCCCCAGCAGCTCTTTCTGTTTCCGGATCAGCTCCCGGTTGCCCTTGGCGCACAGCTCCACCAGCTCCTGCTGCTCCTTCAGGCTGAAGGCGCGGCCCTCGCCGGTACCCTGGATCTCGATGATCTCGCCCAGCTCGTTCATGATGCAGTTCAGATCCACCTGCGCCCGGCTATCCTCCGAATATTGCAGATCCAGCATGGGCGTTTCCGCCACGATACCGGCGGAGACGCCCGCCACATAGTGCCGGATGGGCATACGGCGGAGGTCGCCGCGCTCCACCAGACGGCGGCACGCCAGCGCCAGCGCCGCAAAGCCGCCGGTGACAGAGGCGGTACGGGTACCGCCGTCGCCCTGCAATACGTCGCAGTCGATGGTGATGGTGCGCTCGCCCAGCAGGGACATATCCACCGCCGCCCGCAGGCTGCGGCCGATGAGCCGCTGGATCTCCGCGCTGCGGCCGGACAGCTTCAGCTTGTCCACGTCCCGGCGGCTGCGCTCCCGATTGGCGCGGGGCAGCATGGAATACTCCGCCGTGACCCAGCCGTGGCCGGGCCGCACATGGGGCGGCACGCGATCCTCCACCGAGGCGTTGCACAGCACCACCGTATCACCGCAGCGGATGAGCACGCTGCCCTCCGCAAATTTCGTAAAGTCCGCCGTCATCTCCACGGGCCGCAGCTCGTTGGTCTTCCGGCCATCTGCTCGTTCCATATCGCGCCTCCTCAGAACAGTTCTTTCGTAAATTCCCCGGCGTCGAAGGGCCGCAGGTCGTCGATCCCCTCGCCTACGCCCACGAACTTCACCGGCACCTGCAGCTCCTGTGCGATGGCGACAACGATGCCGCCCTTGGCGGTGCCGTCCAGCTTCGTCAGGATGATGCCGGTGAGCCCCGCCGTCTCCTTGAACTGGCGGGCCTGAATGAGGCCGTTCTGTCCGGTGGTGGCGTCCAGCACCAGCAGCGTCTCCTTGGCGGCGTCCGGCGTCTCCCGGTCGATGATCTTGCGGAGCTTTGCCAGCTCATTCATCAGGTTCTGCTTGTTGTGGAGCCGTCCCGCCGTGTCGCATAGCACCACATCCGCATGGCGGGCCTTGGCGGCCTGCAGCGCGTCGAACAGCACGGCGCCGGGATCGGCGCCCTCATGCTGGCGGACGATGTCCACCCCGGCGCGGTTCGCCCAGATCTCCAGCTGGTCGGCGGCGGCGGCACGGAACGTATCGCCGGCGCACAGCAGCACCTTCTTTCCCTCGCTCTTGAGCCGGGCGGCCAGCTTGCCGATGGAGGTGGTCTTACCCACGCCGTTGACGCCGATGATCAGCACCACGCTGGGCTGGGTGTCCACGCGCAGCGCCGTGTCGCCCACATCCAGCTTCTCCGCCAGAATATCCCGGAGGGCGTCCTTCACCTCGTCGGCGCGGGTCAGCAGCTTCTGGCTCACCCGCTTGCGAAGCTGCGCCACCGTATCGGCGGCGGTGGACGCGCCGATATCCGCAAGGATCAGCGCCTCCTCCAGCTCCTCATAGAATTCGTCGTCCAGCTTGTCGAAGGTCATGGAAGCCAGCCATGCCTCCTTGAATTTCTTGAAAAAGCCCATGCAGTCCTCCTTACTTGATCTTCAGTTCCTTGGCCATATCGTTGAGATTGATGGTGAGGATGCGGCTGACGCCCTTCTCCTGCATGGTCACGCCGTACAGCACGTCCGCCTCCTCCATGGTACCACGCCGGTGGGTGATGACGATAAACTGGGTCTTCCCGGCAATGCGCCGCATATACCGGGCGTAGCGTACCACGTTGGCCTCGTCCAGCGCCGCCTCGATCTCATCCATGACGCAGAACGGTGTGGGATGTACCTTCAGAATGGCAAAATACAGGGCGATGGCCACAAACGCCTTCTCGCCGCCAGACAGCAGCGTGATGGTCTTGAGCTGCTTGCCGGGCGGCTGCACCCGGATCTCGATGCCGCAGTTGAGGATATCGCTCTCATCCTCCAGCTCCAGCTGGGCCTTACCGCCGCCGAACAGCTCCAGAAACGTCTCCTGAAAGCTCTCATTCAGCAGCTTGAACTGGCGGCCGAAGATATCCGTCATCTGGACGGTGAGCTGGTCGATGACGCCGGTCAGCTCCTCCTTGGCCTTCTCCACGTCCGTCCGCTGGT
Organism: uncultured Eubacteriales bacterium; assembly: GCA_900545495.1. Taxonomy (GTDB): domain Bacteria; phylum Bacillota; class Clostridia; order Oscillospirales; family Oscillospiraceae; genus Vescimonas. The sequence goes on along the minus strand of UQZJ01000010.1, from coordinate 15,539 downwards.
CGGACAGATAGGTATACCGCTCGTTGACGCGCTGGAACTCCTCGATAGCGCCCAGATTGGGCGTACCCAGCGACTTGATCTCCCGGTTCAGCTCGGCAATGCGCCGTGTGGCCTTGCTGACGCTCTCCAGCTCGATGCGCTGCTCCTGGGCGGCGCTGTGGCTCAGCTCGTACCGCTCCCACAGCTTGTCCAGAAGCTGGCTCTCCTCCATGGCGCTGCCCTCCAGCTTCTGCCGCAGACGGCTCTCCGCCTGCGTCGCGTTCAGCAGCGCCTCGTTGAGCTGACGCCCCTCCCGGCTCTGCTGCTCGCGCTGCGCCTCCAGCGCCAGCTTTTCCTGCGCCAGCTTTTCCAGCTTCTCGCGCAGCGTCTCCGCCTGTTGGGTCAGCTCATCGATACGGGTCTGGTGGGCGGCGATGTCCGCCGACGCCCGCTCGTTGTCCGCCCGGAACCGTGCGGCCAGCTGGTCGCGGCCCGCCCGGTCGGCGGCCATATCCGCCTGCACCCGGCGCAGATCCTCCGCGCCCCGCAGGGCGGCGTCCTTTTCCGCCAGCAGCGCCGCCTGCTCCGCCTTCTTCCGGCTGACTGTCTCCGCCAGCCGGTCGGTAGCGTCGTTGAGGTCGGTCTGTCCCGCCAGCTTCTCCTGTGCCTCCCGGCGCAGGGCGGCGGCGTCCGACTCCGCCTTGTCGATGGCGGCCTGCACCTCCCGGATGCGGGTCTGATCCTCGCCGGCGCGGCGCTCAAAGCCGGACAGCTCCTGCTCCATGGTCTCGCAGCTCAGGCGCAGGCTGTCCAGCAGGATATCGTAGTGGTCCTGCTTGGTCTGGAACGTCAGCACCTCGGCCTCCGCCTTGTGCTGCTGCTCCTTGGCCACCTGCACCTCATACTCCGCCTTTTGCAGCTCACGCTGGCTGTCCTCCGCCTGCTGTGCGGCAGCGCGGAGCTTTTCGTGCATGGCGCCCTGCTTTTCCGTCAGGCGGCTGAGCTCGTTGGCGCGGGACAGCACACCGGCACTGCGGCTGACAGAGCCGCCGGTCATGGAGCCGCCCCGGTTGATGACCTGACCGTCCAGCGTCACGATGCGGAAGGCATTGCGGTACTTCCGCGCCATGGCGATGCCGCTGTCCAGATCCTCCACCACCACGGTGCGGCCCAGCAGATCCCGGAAAACATTGTCGTACTGCGCCTCGTGCTGCACCAGACGGCTGGCGACACCCACAAAGCCGTACTCCCCGGACACATCCTCCCGCAGCTCTGCGCCGCGGATGGCGGTCAGAGGCAGGAAGGTGGCGCGGCCGCCGTCCCGCTGCTTCAAAAAGCCGATGGCGGACTTGGCGTCCTCCTCCCTGTCCACCACGATGTTCTGCAATGCGCCGCCCAGCGCGATCTCCAGCGCCAGTGCATACTCCTGCTTGGTGGTCATCAGGCCGGCCACCGGGCCGTGGATGCCCCGCAGTGTATTTTTTTCCGCCGCCTGCATCACGGTCTTTACCGCCTTGGAGAAGCCCTCGTACTCCTTCTCCATCTCCGTCAGCAGACGGATACGGTCATCCAGTGCGGCGGCGTCCATGGTCAGCTTCAGCTTGGCCGCGGCGGCGTCCTCCGCCTTTTTGCGGCGGCTGTCCATCTTCAGGCTATGTCCCTGAATGATATTCTGCACCGCCTGCGCCTCCTCCTGCGCATCCCGCAGGGCGCGGCGGTTCTCCTTACTCTCTTTTTCGCTGTTTTTCAGCTTCTCCCGGGCGGCGGACAGCTCCTGCTCCACCGTCTCCCGGCGCTGGGCGATCTCGGCAGCGCCGGCGGTGATGGCGGACAGCTGCGCCCGCCCATCGGCGGCGGCTGCCACCGCCATGGCCTCCCGCGCACGGAGCATCTCCGTCTCCGCTGCCGCGCCCTTGGCGCTGTCAGCCAGCTCCTGTGCCTGATGCAGCAGGGCGTCCAGCTCCTGCTCCATCGCCGTCAGCTGTGCGTCAATGTCGGCTGCCCGCGCCAGCTGGCCGTCGATCTGCCCCTGCAGGTTGTCCCGACGGCTGTCGCTGTCGGCCAGCTCCTGCTCCAGACGGCGCAGGGACTCCTCGTTGTGGGTCACGCCGGTGCGCAGCACCGCCACGGCGGACTCCTCCTCGCCCACGGCGCTCTCCAACCCATTCAAACGGGCGCGCAGGGCCTCGGCGTCCATGTCGTTCTGCCGCACCTGCTGGCCGCAGCGCTCGCTCTCCTCATAGGAGGCGTCCAGTGCCGCCTGCGCCCGGCGGCACTCCTCCGCCGCCAGCTCCGCGTCGGACTCCAGCTTCAGCTTGGCCGTGCGGATATTTTGCAGCTGCTCCAGCCACACGGAGATCTCCAGCACCCGCAGCTCATCCCGCAGCACCAGAAATTTCTTGGCGGTCTCCGCCTGTTGGCGCAGCGGCTCCACCTGCAATTCCAGCTCGGCGATCTTGTCGTTGATGCGCACCAGATTCTCCTGCGTGCGCTCCAGCTTGCGCTCGGCCTCCTCCTTGCGGTGGCGGTACTTGCTGATGCCCGCCGCCTCCTCAAAGACCTCGCGGCGCTCGCCGCTTTTCACGGACAGGATCTCGTCGATCTTGCCCTGTCCGATGATGGAGTAGCCCTCCCGGCCCATGCCGGTGTCCATGAACAGCTCATTCACGTCCTTGAGCCGGACGGACTGCTTGTTGATGTAATACTCCGACTCGCCGCTGCGGTAGTACCGGCGGGTCACCGCCACCTCCGCCTCGTCGCGGGTGGGAAAAATATGCTCCGTGTTGTCGATGACCAGCGTCACCTGCGCGAAGCCCATCTGGTTGCGCTTCTCCGTACCGCCGAAGATGACGTCCTCCATCTTGGCGCCCCGGAGCTGGCGGCTGTTCTGCTCGCCCATGACCCAGCGGATGGCGTCGGAGATGTTGGACTTGCCGGAGCCGTTGGGTCCCACGATGGCCGTGATATCCTCCCCGAAGTCCAGTACCGTCTTATCGGGGAACGATTTGAACCCCTGTATTTCCAGAGCCTTAAGGTAGATAGGACTCACCCCTTTCGCATTTGCATACTATAACTAAGATAGTATACACCGCAAGCCCTCTGTTTTCAAGAAAAACCGTGCCTCCTGCGGCAAAAAACGCAAAAAAGCGGAGGAGACGGCGTCCGTCTCCTCCCTGCTCCTATTCCTCGCGCCGCCGGTCCATCTGGCGGTACAGGCTGTCCAGCGCGTCGGACAGGCTGCCCACGCGGTCGATGATGCCCATGGTCACCGCCTCCTCGCCGTACAGCACGCTCCCCACGTCGTTGGCCATATCGCCGGAGGACAACATCAGCTGGCGGAACCGATCCTCGCTGATATGGCTGTGGGCTGCCACGAACTTGACGATCCGCTCCCGGATGCGCTCGAAGTAGCGGTATGTCTCCGGCGCGGCGATGACCGTGCCGGACATCCGCACCGGATGGATGGTCATGGAGGCGCTGGGGGCGATGAACGTCTCCTTGCCGCACACCGCCAGCGGCACGCCGATGGAGTGTCCGCCGCCCAGCACCAGCGTTACCGTGGGCAGGCGCATCCCCGCTACCAACTCCGCGATGGCCAGCCCTGCCTCGATGTCGCCGCCCACGGTGTTCAAAAGCAACAGCAGGCCGTCCACGTCGTCCGACTCCTCCAGCGACGCCAGCAGCGGCAGGACGTGCTCATATTTGGTGCTTTTCGTGTTGTTGGGCAGCACCATATGCCCCTCCACCTGTCCCACGATGGTCAGGCAGTGTACCGTGCCGTGGCGGTTCTTCACCACGGAGGAGCCCATGTCCACCAGCTGCTGCATGGCCGGGGCGGACTGCTCCTGCGTCTCGCCGCAGTCCGACGCCTGCTTGGTTTCCTTTGTCTCATCTGTCATGCTCCGCGCCTCCTTTTCCGTGATAGGATGTGCGGAGCGGCACGGTTTTATAAGCAGAAAAGCCGCCTGTCGGCGGCTTTTCTGCTGCGCTCGTTCAGCCCCGGGCATCCGGCGGCGCCAGCTGATAGCCGGTGCCGTCATCGGTTTTGTAGTACACGTTCTGGATGAAGCCGTGGAGGTCGTACTCCACCTTGGTGTCCGGCTCCGCCAGCTCATCGCCGTACATCCCCACGGCGCGAATGTCCTCCCGGCTGTCGATCTCCTCCTCCGTCAGGTCGCCGCCCTCCGCGATGGTGCGGTTCAGGTCGGCATCGTAGTACACCACGGAGTACGGCTCCATCCACAGCGGGATATAGACCACCTTTCTGGTGTTCTCCTGCTTTCCGCAGGCGGTCAGCGCCAACGCCAGCACCGCCGCCACCAGCATCACAGCTTTTTTCATGATCTGCTCCCCTCCTCATACATACTCTCCGCCATGCGGCAGAGCTCCTTTTGTCCCGGGGTGCCGAACAGCAGGAATACCTGTCCGGCGTCCTCGTCCGCCCATACCAGCAGCCGCCCCTGCTCCGGTATGGACACGCTGTAAAACGGCGCCGCGTCACTGTCCGGGCTGTCCAGATAGAACAGCACGCTGTACACGCTGACGGAGCGCGTCTCGTCGGGCAGGTGACGGAACTGATAGAGCCGGGCGTCCCGCCCCCGCACCTGCACCTCCCGGATATCGCAGCCCGCCGGGTCACCCGGCTCTCCCTGCGGCCGCTGACCGGTGCGAACGTCGGACAGGCCGGCCGTCCGATGGCTGCGCACCTCCATGGAGATGTCCTGATCGCTGCGGAAGCCCACCGCCGCCAGCATGACATCACCCTGCGGCGAGGTGTACCGCACCGTGCGGACGCCGTTATCCCCTGTAAAGTCGGACACCATTACATAGCCGTCCGAAAGCCATGTCGGGCCGTCCCCCGTCCACGTCCCGGTGCTTTGCGCAGCCGGGAACCGATAGGCGACGACCTCCGTGGTCATCTGGCGGAGCCACCGCCCCACCGCAGCCCGTGCCGCGGGGCTGACCGCCAATGCCGCACCGAAGGCCAGCACGACAGTCAGCAGCGCGGCGGCGGTGCGCCGCCAGATGAGCCGTGCCGTGCGGCGGTGCCTCTCCCGGCGGAGCAGCGGCTCCATTCGCGTGTCAAACCCGGCGGAAAAACCGGCGTCCTCCGCCGGCAAGTCGGCGGACATCTGATGTGCCAGCCGCTGCGCCGCCTGATGCAGCGCGGCATCGCTGAAGGTGGTGTTCATGGGCATATCGCCTCCCTTTCCAATTCTGTGCGCAACGCCTCCCGTGCCCGGTACAGCAGCTTCTGGGCGGCGGCGAAGGACAGCTCCAGCAGCGCCGCCGTCTCCCGCGTGGAGTAGCCGCAGGCATGACGCAGCAGCAGCGCCTCCCGGTAGCGGGGCGGCAGGCGGCCCATGGCGTCCGCCAGCGCGTCGCCGCAGGGCACCGGCGTCACCAGCGGGATCGTCTCGTCAAAGGGCGACCCGGACAATCGGCTCTGCTGCCGCAGGAGATCGATGCACTTGCGCTCCACCACCACCGTGAGATAGGCCTCCAGTTCCATGCTGGGCAGCGCCGCCAGCCGGTCAAAGTGCTCCGCCAGCGAGAGGAACGCCTGATGCACCGCGTCCTCTGCATCCTCCGGTGAACGCAGCTTTCGCCGGGCCAGCGTCAGCATCCGGCCACGGTAGGCGGTATATACGTCCTCAAAGAGCCGCCTCTGCTGCGCATCTCCGATGGTCTGTGTGTAAAGGAGCATCTCTTCACCTCCGTCCTTTCTGTACCGCAGCACAGCTACGCTGTCTGCGCCATCACTCTATATAACGGCGCAGGCTGTCGGATGCGGACACCCGCCCCGCAGAAAAATCGCCGATAAGCTCGAACACCCCGCTTGCCGGTCTGTACGACTGACAAACGGGGTGTTGTTCACGGCATCGCCGCGCTTTCTGTCATTTCGCCACCGGCGCGTCCAGCCAGTAGATGACGTAGCACTCCTGCATCTCCCCCATGTAGAAGAAGATGTTCTCGCCCATCTCGATGTGCTCGCCAAAGGTCAGGTCGGGTACGAACAGCCGTCCGCTGGTGCGCTTGGGGCCCTTGATGGTAAAGCCCTCCGCCGTGGGGTGCTGCCGCAGCTCATTGGCCGCCTCCTCCAGACCGGGGAAGTGCAGCGTCCGCTCCAGCTCCGCCAGTTGGGTGGCACCGTTGATATATACCAGATGATTCTCGTCCTTGAACCAGTTGATCCGCATGATACGTTCTCCTTTCTTTACGTTCGGGGAGTGCCGCAGTTGGCGCAGAACTTGCCCTTGTTCACCGTGCCGCAGGCGCCCATTGCTGCTTTGATAAGTCCCATATTCTTCTCCTTTTCTGTGTTGTAATGCCGCGCACCTCCGCGGATCGATTCGCTCTATGTACAGCATACCACAAGGCCGTGTCTTTCACAATCCAAATCCCGGAGAAATAATCGGACTGACCCTGCATCTTATGGATTTTCATGCTCCGTTTTCTCCGCCCTCTGCGGATTGGGGATGTTCACGCCGATACCGTTGATCTCCACGCCCTCATCGGCGGGGATGAGGATGTAGCGCCGCCCGTCGATGATGCGGGCCTCGATCATGTGGCTGTATTCCGGCGCGACGGCGATCTTCACCTCCGGCGTGGTGATTTGGAACTTGCCGCTGTCGATGATGTTCTTCGGGTTCAGCGTCACATCCTCACCGTACTGCCTGCGGCACTCCTGCTGAAACGCCTCCGCCTTTTCCTCGGATACGCCGCTGTTGGTCAGCACATCGCCCACCTCGCGGATGGACAGCGTCAGCACCTCGGGGTCATGGCTCTCCTTGTGCTCTGCGATACGCTCACGCAGCTGCTCGTGGACGGACTGCACCACGTCGTAGCTGCACTCCTTCTGGAGGGTATCGCCCAGCGCCGTGCCGAACACGTTCTTCTGCTCCTCGGCGGACATGGGCGGCTCCGTGCGGAACACCGCGTCGATCACCTCCTGATGGAGCTCGGCGGCGTTCCTGCTGTAAAAGAGGGCGTTGTAGATGTTGGCGGCACGGTCGTCGAAGGCGGGGAACAGGAAGCCCAGCTCCGGTGCCAGCGCGATATGGCCGGTGGAGGCGCTGTGGAAGCCGCTGTCCTCGCTGCTGTATTTCAGCTCCAGCGTGGGGGCCTTCACCGGGCAGACGCTGCACACGAAGTACTTATACACCGTGTCCGACCCCTCGGAAAACGTCTCGTCATCCCGGCCCTTATAGGGCACGTCGTAGGTGTCCGCCGCCAGCAGGATGAGGTAGTTGGTCTCGCCCATGTCCAAGGCGTTGATGATGCGGCGATACAGCGCCTCGCGGGAGTTCTGATCCCGGGCGTCCGTCTGGCGGATGGTTTGCAGCAGGCGGTGCTCATCGCTGTCCGCCACCTGCGCGGTGGAGAATACGATGTCCATCAGGTTCCGCCCCAGTGCGCCGGACAGGGATTTCTTCAAAAGTCCCAGGTACATCTCCTGCTCCTCCTGGGACATGAGGCCCATGGAGGCGTCCACGCAGGAGATGATCTCCTTGTTGCTGTTGACATAGCAGCCGTAGATCTTGCTGAATGCGTTTTTGTCCAGCTTGAAGCGCCGGCGAATTTCGTTGAGTTCTTTCTGATTCATAGTGTCTCCGTTCGTTGCGTGTGTTTTTGGAAAGGATGCAGCAGATACAGGTACTGCGGCTAACATAGTATCACAAAGCCCTCCCAAAAGAAAGGTGCAGCTTGTCTTTTCCTGCCTTGGTGAAGCGCTCTCATCGCACGATGACACGCCCGCCTCCGGGCAGGCCGGTCGGATATGGAATCGCGCCGCATTTTTTAAGATTTTGGTCTCCTTTCGGTGAACTTGAATTTCGCCGCGGAAAAAGGTACAATTAAGCAAATTAGAGAAACGTAAGCCGCCATCAGGCACAGAAAAGGTGTGGATAGCCGCCGTCGTGCCGCTTAGACACCGAGAAAACAAATCGTTGGAGGTGTACATCATGCCAAAGCCGAAATGGAATTTGAACACCATCTACATATCCGAGCGGCTGCAGGAGAGTCTGCGGCCCATCTCCCGCTGCGCCATGACCACGGTGGTGGCGCCCATGGGCTACGGGAAGACCACGGCGGTAAACTGGTACCTTAGTGAACGCGCCAAGGCAAAGACACTGCGCATCATCCGCATCAGCGTGTATTCCGATAACCTTGCGATCTTCTGGAAAAGCGCACAGGAGGCGTTTGCCCGTGCCGGCTTACCCTTTCTACGGGAGTATCCCTGCCCCACGGACGCAGCGGGCAGCGGGCTGCTGGTGGACGATCTCTGCCATGCGCTGGCGGGCGAAACACCCTGCTATCTCTTTATCGACGATTTCCACCTGCTGACGGACAAGCGCGCCGCCCTGTTCCTCTGTATGCTGGCAAACCGGCTGCCCGCAAATGTCCATCTGATCGTTGCAAGCCGCGACCGCTTCCTGCCCGCGGCGGAGGCGGTGCGGCTGGGGGCCAAGGTCTATCAGATCGGTACGGAGCAGCTGCGCTTGAACCACACAGAGCTTGCCGTCTACGCCCACCGCTGCGGCACGGAGCTTTCCGACGCACAGGTGGAGAGCCTCCTCTATTCCAGCGAGGGCTGGTTCTCCGCCGTGTACCTGAACCTGCGGACGCTCTCCGAGCGCGGCGTGCTGCCCAGCCGCCACTCCGACATCTACGCCACCTTCACCGCCGCCATGATCGATCCGCTGCCGGAAAAGCAGCGGGAGTTTCTGGCGGTCATGGGACTGGCCGATGAATTTACCGTTGAGATGGCCCAGTGCATCACCGGCGAGGCGGACGCGGGACAGATCCTCTCCCTGCTGACCGAGCAGAACGCCTTTGTCACGCGGCTGCCGGACGGCGTGACCTATCGTTTCCACCACATGATGAAGGAGTGCGCCGAGCGGCGTTTTCTGAAGCTGGACGCCGAAACGCAGCGTCTCTATTGGGAGCGCTTCGGCCTGTGGTACGAGCAGCACCGGCAGTATCTCCACGCCATCGCCGCCTACCGGAGAAGCGAGAATTACGACGCGCTGCTGCGGGTCATCCGCAGCGATGCGGGCATCCTGCTGGCGTCGCTGAAGCCGGAGGACTTGCTGGATGCGCTGGGCAAATGCCCCGCCGAAACGCTGAAGGCCTATCCCCTTGCCATTCTGGTGCTGATGCGCCGGATGTTCACATGGCGGCAGATCCCGAAAATGCTGGAACTGAAGGCTCTGCTGCTGGCAGCCATTGAGGAGCATCCCGAACTGTCCGAGGAGGAGCGCGGCAACCTGCTGGGCGAGTGTGACCTCATTCTGAGCTTTCTCTGCTACAACGACATCAGCGCCATGAGCCGCCTGCACCGCAGCGCCAGCGCGCAGATGTCCCGCCCCGCCATCAGCATCCAGTCCGGCGGCGGCTGGACCTTTGGCTCACCGTCCGTTCTGATGATGTTCTACCGCGCACCGGGCGAGCTGGAACGCGAGCTTTTAGAGATGGACGAGTGTATGCCCCACTACTATCAGGTCACCAACCACCACGGGCAGGGTGCGGAGACCATCATGCGCGCCGAGGCGCTGTTCTGTCAGGGCCGCTTCACCGATGCCCACATCGAGCTGGAGCGCGCCTACGCGCAGGTGAAGAACAACGGGCAGGTCAACATGGCGCTGTGCTGCGATTTCCTGTCGCGGCGGCTCTCGCGATATACCGACGTGGAGCAGCGGTACACCTTTGCCGAGCGCTACGCGGAGCTTCTGCGCTATCACGACACGGCGTGGATCAACCTCTGGAGCGCCACCAGCGCCTACTACCATGCGCTGCGGGGTGAAACGGACAAAATTCCGGAGATCTTCTCGCAGCACCGGCTCTCCACTGTCAATATGCTGGCGCCGGGCAAGCCCATGATGGAGATGATCGAAAACCAGGTCTATCTTGCCGAGGGTGCATACGCCAAGGTCATCGGGCGCAGCGCCGAACTGCTGGCGGTGTGCGGGGCCATGCACTACGCGCTGGTGGCGCTGCACCTCCGCATCCAGACGGCGGCGGCCTATGAAAAGCTGGGAAAAACCGAGGAGGCCCGCGCTTGGCTGGAAAAGGCACTTTCCGACGCCGCACCGGACGGCCTTGTGATGCCGTTCTTGGAAAACTACGACTATATAAGGCCCCTGCTGGCACGGGAAACGCAGTCCCTCCTTGCGGCGCAGATCATGGCGCTGGGTGAGGCGGCAAAAGCGCGAAACACGGCAAGCGCCCGTCCGGCGGTCTTTGACGCGCTGACGACGCGGGAATACGAGATCGTGGAGCTGATGGGGCAGCGGCTCTCCAACCGTGAGATCGCGGAAAGGCTCTATCTCTCCGAGGGCAGTGTCAAGCAGTATGTGAACCAGATCTATTCCAAGCTCCATATCGAGGGGGACACCCGCACCAAGCGGACACAGCTTGCCGCGCTGCTCCGGCAAAAGACCTAACCTTTGGTTAATGTTTCTTCTTTCCCATCCACCGTACAATGTCTGTACGGTGGATCTTTATTTCCCCGGAAAGGAGGACACGCACTTGAACCGAAGGTATCTCACAGCCGTCACGCCGCTGCCCGACCATGTCTTGCAGGTGGATTTTGTGTCCGGAAGCCGTCTTCTGCTGGACATGAAGCCGTATCTGGATAAGATCCGCTTTCGCCCGCTTGCAGACATACGGGTGTGGAACAGCGCCGTGACCAACGGCATCTTTGTCCGCTTCGGCGATGTGGAGCTGAGCCACGATGAGATATTGTCCATGGCGGAGCAGGAGCATTGACACCGTGTATTAAAAAAGGAGAAGAATACCATGAAACACATCCACAAATTTTTGTCCCTCGCGCTGGCGCTTGTACTGTGTCTGAGTCTTGCCGCCTGCGGTGACGAGGGCGGCCGCGACGACAATGACAACAATTTTTACAACGCTCCAAACTCCCTTGAGGGGCTGGTCAAGGACAGTGAGCAGATGTCAAATCTGTATGTCTTTGGCGGCGCGTGGAGGGGCGAGGATGGCGAAACGCTGATCTCCGCCACCAGCGACGCCGGCGACGAGGTGCGCTTTGCACTGTACGACGCCGACGAAGAGGTGACAGCCAGCGGCTTTATCCAGTTCGTGCCGGAGTATGACTATGACTACTTCTACAACGAGCACGACGGCGTGGCCTACCGCAGCTGGTTCGACGAGGTCGGTACGCTGTATGTGGATTCTCTCGGTACCTTCACGAAGGTGACCGGCGATACGCCGGGTGAAAACACCGGCGACGGCGATTACGGATACCTCGCCGGTACATGGTATCAGGACGGCGAGCCCGGCGCCGCCAGCATACTCGAGTTCGACGCCTCCGGCAGCTGGGAGCTGCTGGAGCGTCCCGGCGGTGACGGCGACCCCACCGTGGTGGACTGCGGCACCATCGAGGTAAATCAGGATGGCGCCGGAGAGTATTTTGCCGTCTCCTCCCTGTATGAGGATGTTGTCTACGACTTCACCCTCGTCGGCGGCGATGTGATCTACTGGGGCGGCGAATACGACTACTATCAGAAGATGGCGTAACGCCGCAGAAAAGAGGGAAACGCATGAAAAAGCTATTTGCGCTCCTATCGGCGCTGGCCCTGTGCCTGAGCCTCGCCGCCTGCGGCGGTGAGGACGACGACCCCGGTGATGTGGTGGGCGGCGACTGGCGTGTCACCGGCATCGTCCGGGACGGCGGCACCATCACCCGCGACGGTGAGGACACCGACGTGCTGGTGTGCGTCCATGCGGACAGCGCCGTTTTTTATCTCGACGACGAGGTACAGACCCTGTACGACTCTGTGCGCTATCCCATCACCCTGCAAGGCGACCCGTGGGAGGCGTTTCAGGGCATCGACTTTGCCGACCGGAACGGCGACGGCAGCAGTGATGCGGCGATGCTGTTCGAGCTGGACGGACAACAGGTGCTGATGGTGTGGTTCTGGGACGCGGAGACGGAGACATTTGTGTTCCAGCCGGAGGAATCTCTGGTGGAGGATTTTGCGGACGGGAGTGCCGCACATCAGGGTCTTGACGGCACCTGGTATCTGGAGGGGGAGAACACGGCCGAGTCCGTCATCGGCATCGGCGTGGCGGGAGACTGGATCCTATACGAGCAGTCGGACGACACGCTGACCGCCGTCGACAGCGGGATGCTCCGCGTGCTGGACGAGGCGCAGGGACACTATGCCGCCGATTCCGAGCGCTTTGACGACGTTTCCTACCTCATTGCAACAGCCGGCGAAAACGGCCTCTACTGGGGTGTTACCGGCGACTACGATTACTACGAGCGTCTGGACTGACCGGCGCGGCGGAATAAGGAGAGGCATATGGCAGAACAGAACAGGAACATGACGGATGAGGCGCTTTCGCAGCAGCTTCGCAGGAGCAGGGGCGGCAAATGGGGCGGAAGGCTCCTTTCGCTGCTAGGCGTGGTGATCGCCGTAGCCGGTATCCTTCTGGGCGGCAATCTTGTGCTGATCGTTGTGGGCGGCATTGTCCTTGCGCTGGGGCAGGCGGTGCAGAGCAGATCCAAGGAGCAGACCGGGCAGCAGACCTTCGACGCCATGGCGCCGGATATCGCAGGTACTGTCCTCGAAAACGTACAGATGAACCCCACCCCGCCCCTTTTGAACGCAGAGGACACCAATATCCCCCTGCCCCGCCACACCCATTGCAGCGGCAGCGGGTACATACGGGGTTCCTATCGGGGGTCGACCACGGAGCTATGCACCATCAAGCTGACGGAGGAGGATGAATTCCTGCGCGAGGAAACCGGCCTGTGGGAGAAGAACGAGCGGGAGGTCTACACCGGTCAGTGGATGCTGTGCCAGCTGAACCAGGAATTTCCCACATGGCTGACCATCTGGCCGAGAGGGACGCTGGATAAGCTGTCCGGCGGCAAAACCATCAAAACAGGCAGCGAGGCCTTTGACAAGCGCTTCCTCCTGACAGGCGGCGACGAGGCCGCCGTCCTTCGCATCCTGACCCCCAACCGGTTGGAGCGGCTTCTGGCACTGTCAGACGCCTCCTTCGGCAAATTCGCCGTAAACCTCAACCCCGATGGCAGGCTGTATCTTGCCGTCCACAGCGGACGCGGCTTTTTCCAGATCAGCAAGGGGCGGGAAAACACCGCGCAGCTGCGGGAACGCTTTGTCCGCGAGCTGACGTGGTTTACGGATATGATCGACGCATTCCGCAGCGTGTAAAGGAGGTGGACGATATGCCCCTTTGGTTAGCCGTAGTGCTGCTGGTGCTGGCCGCCGCCGGCATCGTGCTGTGCCGCAAATACCTGCACGGAAGCAAAACCGCCTACATCCTCTGCATCCTTTTCTGTGCGCTGCTGGCGCTGGCCTGCATCGTCTATATCGGGCTGACGCTTCTCTTTGTAGATGCGGTGTGGCATCAGCCGCCCGCGCTGTAACGAGGGTATCCCCAAAGGATCGCTGACAAAAAGGGCATGTACCTTGCGGTACATGCCCTTTTGCTTTTCTGTTTGCCTTGCAGACGGCGCAGGTATGGCTCGCGCAAGTGCTGCACGCCGCTTTTCAGCCCCGCCCATCGTGTACCCTAATTTTTCGCGTCCACACGGCGCTTAGCCGCCCATGCGATCACAAAGGTCACGACCTGTGCGATGGGTGTCGCAAGCCAGACGCCGGTCAGCTTCAGCAGCGGCGGCAGGAGCAGGAGCGTCAGCAGCGTGCAGACCGGCTCGGCATACACAAGGAGATAGGACAACCCGTTCTTTTCCGTTGCGTAGAAGTAGGACGTCGTAATGCGGACAAACGCCAGCAGCAGCAGCGGTGCAAGGAAAAGCGGCAGATACTGGATGACTCCGGCATTTGCCTCCGCCGAAGCGCCGAACAGAACGCCGACTTTTGCTCTTGCAAGATAGACGCCGATCATGCAGACCACTGTGACCGCAACGGCGGTCAGGTACGCCAGCCTTCGGACAGCCCGCACGGAAGCCCGGTCCTCCTCCCCGTAATACTGGCTGATCAGCGGTTGACTGCCGTCGCCTACCCCTTGCAGCAGCAGGTAGAGAATGGCGGTAATATAGCCGATGCAGCCGTAAACCGCGACCGCCTGTTCGTCCCCGTACAGCAGCAGGAAGCGATTCATAAAAAGCATCGTGATGATGGAGGAAAATGTCAAACCAAAGGGAGAGATGGAGACGATCAGGACAGTTTTCCAAAGGCTGCACAGCTCCCGCAGCTTTGGCAGGCGGAAGCCGCTCCTCTTCACGGCAAAGAAGATGACTGCCACGACCATGGTCACGGCCTGTCCGATGATGGTCGCCCATGCAGCACCGGCCATTCCCCAGTTCAAGGCCCACACGAAGGCATAGTCCAGAACAATATTCGTTACAAATCCGAGCGTCATCGCGACCATGGCAACGGTCGCACCGCCCATGTTGCGGATAAATGGGACGAAGCCGGTTGCCAAAAGCTGAAAAACAGCGCCCAGCGCAATGACGCGGGCATACGCAGTGCAGAGCGTGAGCATATTGCCTCTTGCGCCCAGCAAATACAGAATTGGCTCGGCAAAAGCAAACAGGATCGCCGTCAGTAAACCGGCGACAATCAGCATCAGCAGCGTTGTACCCGCAAAGCACTCCTGACGCTTTTGGGTTTCCCCCTGCGCGCTCAGGATCGTAAAGCGAATGGCGCCCGACAGACCAAGCCCCGTGCCGACCGCTCCGATCAGCGCGGAGATCGGATAGCCCAATGTGATGGCGGTCAACCCCGTATCGCCGAGGCTTTGCCCGATAAAGAAGCCGTCAACAATGGTGTAAACCCCCGACAAGGCGAATGCGAGGATGGAGGGAATGACATAAGAAAAGAATTTCTTACTTAGTGCGGTGTTCATTTGCCTGTGTCTCCATTTCTTTCTCAAAAACAAGATTGAATAGCGTGATGGCGTCCGTCATCTGCTTCATACGCTCTGCGCCCATGATGTCGAACACCCGCTGCTCCAGCGTGTGCAGCGGAGAAAGCACCTCCGCTGCATAGCGCGTCCCCTTCTGTGTCAGGCACACTTTTTTCTCACGGTGATCCGATTCCCCGGCATGGAGGGACACAAGCCCCTCCGCTTTCAGCGCCCGCATGACGGTGCTCACCGTCTGCTTCGACAGCCCGGCGTAATCCGCTATGGCCTTTTGTGTGATCGGCGCGTGCGCCTGTATGGCATATAAAACGATCACGCGGTATGGATTCTGCCCTGCGGCGGCGCACCATGCGGTATATAGCGCGTTTGTCCGTCCCCATGCTTCCCACATCTGATCTGCATCAGATTTCACGGTTATCCCCCCTATATTAGTATTTGTAAGGACTATTATAGGGCTGTCAGAAAAGAAGTCAATCCTTTTTTCAGGACTCCCCCAAAAGCGCCGGCCGATGGTTTTATGAAACCAACAAACCGACGCTCTAAACTTTGTGAATCTTTCAAATGTGTTTTGGAGGAAATGAGAAAAATCCCTGTAACCGTGTGGTTACAGGGATTTTTGTGGTGCCTCGTCGGGGATTCGAACCCCGGACACCCTGCTTAAAAGGCAGGTGCTC
>UQZJ01000009.1 GCA_900545495.1 uncultured Eubacteriales bacterium | reverse complement strand
GAGTACAACGCACAGGTCAAGGACGACCTGTTCACCACTCCCGAGCGTCCTTTCGAGGGTGCTGACGATTACGAGACCGGCAGCAAGGGCAAGTCCTCCGTGCTGGATCTGATCCTGCCCGTGGTGGTTCTGATCGCCACCTGCATCATCGGCCTGATCTACACCGGCGGCTTCTATGAGGCCGGCGGCGAGTACGCGGGCGACTTCATGGGCGCCTTCTCCAACGCCTCCTCCGGTCAAGGTCTGGCCATCGGCTCCATGCTGGCTCTGGTGTTTACGTTCATCTACTTCTGGCTGCGCGGCGCCATCGGCTTTGAGAAGTCCTTCGAGTCTGTGCCCAACGGCTTTATCCAGATGATCTCCCCCATCCTGATCCTGACCTTCGCATGGACCCTGTGCGGTCTGACCCGTTACGGCATGTACTCCGCCGATTTCGTCGTCAACGCCATGTCCGGCGCCGGTGAGCTGGCCAAGTTCCTGCCCGCCGTGATCTTCATCATCGGTGCGGCCATCGGCTTCGCCACCGGTACCTCTTGGGGTACCATCGGCATCATGGCTCCCATCGTTGTCCAAGTCTTTGACTTCGACACCCAGCCCATCCTCTGCACCATCGGTCTGGCTGCGGCCTGCGCCGGCGGCGTTATGGGCGACCACTGCTCCCCCATCTCCGATACCACCATCATGGCTTCTGCCGGTGCGCACTGCTACCACCTGAACCACGTGTTCACCCAGATCCCCTACGCGCTGACCGTGGCCGGTGTTGCCTTCGTCAGCTTCATTCTGGCTGGTATCATCCAGAACGTGGTCATCTGCCTCATCATCGCCTGCGCGCTGATGGTGGCGACCCTGCTGGTCATCCGCGCTATCATGGCGAAGAAGCACGCTGGCATCTTCCAGGAGATGGCCGAGGCCAACAAGGCTCTGACCAAGTAAGTACCTGCGGTACGCTTGGTTTCACAGGAACATAAGGAGAGACGGCAGCTTGTGCTGCCGTCTCTCTTGTTCTTTCCGTGATGGCATGGTAGGCCGGCGGAGCTCTCTGAGCCCGCGTTACACGCGAGGCGATATGCTTCTGTGAGGCGATGTTTCCGACAAAAAGCGCGGCGCAATTGCGCCGCGTTTTTTGTGTAGGCTCAGAAGTGTGTATCTACGAACTTGTTGAACTTGGTGACGTTCATCTGGTCTTTGTAGGTGTTGCGGAAGCGCTTGACGGTCAGGCTGTTGTACTGCACGATCTTGCGGTACTTCAGGAACCCCGCCACCAGCGCCACGCCGCCGCAGAGGTAGCCCATCGGCGCGGTCTTCCAGCACGTCCAGACCAGTACAGCGAACAGCACCAGCGAGATCAGCACGCCGGCGATCTGCTTCTTGGATTGCATCTGCTTCACGGTGTCGGCATCAATGACGCCTTCCTCCACCATGGCCTGTGCAAAGCGCTTCTGGACGCCGAACAGGCTGGCGGTGTTCAGCAGGATGGGCGCCACCACGAAAAAGGCGAACAGCGCGTCCACGATCCCCACCAGCAGGATGGCCAGATCTCCCATATTTCCCATGTTGTATATTCCTCCTAATTTAATTTACAAATTGAATGGTGATGTCGCTGCGCGATGTGGCGTAGAGCAGGTGGCTGTAGCACAGAGAAAACTCCACGATATCGCCCACCTCCAGCCGACGGGGGCAGTCCTCCACGTCTACGATGCAGTGGTCGGAGGAGCCACCGATGACGGTCAGCCCGGCCTCTCTGGGGATGAGGGACTCCAGCTCGCCTACATCCGCCCGGCCCAGCGCCAGAATGGCGCGCCGCCGTATGCCGCGATCCACATACACGGGCTTGCGCCCGAAGGCGTCAATGGCAAACTCGCCGATGGGGTAGGTGGGCTTTTCCCGCACCTCCACCACCTCCGCCCGCAGGGTAAAGCCGTCCATCCGCAGGTAGTCCATATCCTGAATGCCCCAGTTTACCTGCAGGTCCTTGCCCAGCAGGATATTCTCACCGATGCGCAGGTGGTTGATGCCCGCCGGCATGGTACCCCAGTGTACCAGCGTGTATGAGCTGGTGGCGCCGCCGGAGACGATCTCCAGCTTGCGGCCGATGCGCTTTTCAATGCGCGCCGCAATGGCCAGCAGAGCCTGCATCTTCTCGGGCGTGGGCTTGGTGGAGCCGTAGCACGTCAGGTTCACGCCGACGCCTGCCAACTCCACATGGGGCAGCTCCCGCTCCACGTGGACGCACACGTCCACCATCTCGTCCTTGTCCCAGAAGCCCTCCCGCAGGTCACCCAGATCGGCCATGACGATGACCCGGTGGGTCTTGCCCTGCAAAACACACTCCTCCTCCAGCGCGTCCAGCGTGACGCGCTCACTTTGGAGGGACGTTTCGCACAGACGCACCACGTCCGGCAGCTCGGAAAGGCCGGGGATGCGGATCAGCAGCCATGGGCCGCCGACACCGGCGGCGCGGCACCGCTCCACCTGCTCCAGGCGGCTGGTACCTAACTCCTCCGCACCGCACAGGCGCATGGCGCGGGCCACCTCCGGCAGACCATCCACGCCCTTTACCACGCCGCAGACGCGGATGCCTTGCTGCTGGCAGTGCGTAATGACCTGCCGCGCATTGCTGCGCAGGATAGACAGATCGACCTCTAATTGCGGATATTTGCGAATCATGAGAAACACCTCTTGACACGATAACGGTCGCTAACATTCCAAGTATATCATTAAATTCCCGGCTTGTCACACCTTTTCGAGGAAAAACGTAAAATTCCCCTGCCACGCCATGGATGGCGGCTGTCCGGTGCGGCGGTTCAGGGGGTCTGGAACCGTTCCGCGCTGATGTCCGCTCCGGCCTCAGCCAAGGCGGTCATCGTCTCCTCGATGCAGGCGTCAATAACATCCGCAGACTCATCCCGGTCGAGAGCCACGATACCGCGCAGATCCAGACCGGCTGCGGAGGTGGAGGGACGCTGGGCGTTGCCAAGCACGGGGAACTGGAAGCAGCCGTTGGCGGCCGCCAGCTCCACGCAGGCGGGGGACAGGGCAAATTCCGTCCAGAGCTTGGCGGCGTTGGGGTGCGCGGCGTCCTTGAAAATGGCGGTGGCGGCGATCCGGCAGGGGGTACCTTCGGCGGGAAGCACCAGCCGGAGGTTGGTGCAGCCGCCCTCGATGCGGGCGATGCCGTCGGACAGGAAGCTGATGCCGATGACGCACTCGCCGGTGCCGAGGCAGCGGGTCACCGCCGCGTCGGAGGCGGCGTACAGGGCGACGTTCTCATCCAGCGCCAGCAGGTAGTTGTCCCCGCCGAACAGCTCCGGCTGCTGCCGGACGGCGCGGAGCAGCAGCCGTCCCGCCCCGTCGTATGTATAGTTGGAGGTCCAGAGCAGCTCCTGATACCGGAAGTCCAGCAGCTCGGCCCAGCCCGTGGGGGCGTCGATCGCCATGCGCTTGAGCATATCCCGGTCGACGACGAAGCCCAGCGGATCCACGCTGATGCCATACCAGAGCCCCTCCGCGTCGCGGTACAGATCGTCCGTCAGGCGGGAGGCGTGGGCGGCGTCGTAGGCGGCCAGCAGACCGGCGTCGCCGCAGGCGGCACAATCCTCGGCGCTGCCGCCGAACCACACATCCGCGGCGGGATGACCCGGCGTTCCCTGCGATTGGGTCTGCACGCTGCCGGAGGCCACATACTGGTAGGTGGTACGGATGCCGAACAGCTCCTCAAAGCGCTGGCAGGCGGCGGCGAGATACGCCTCCTCGCAGGAGCCGCAGACCGTCAGCTCGCCCTCAGCCCGGGCGGCGGCGAGCAGCTCCTCCATGCCGTCGAAGCCGGCGGGACAGACGATGCCGTCGTCCTCGCCCTCCGGCGGGATATCGTTGGCTGCCTGGCCGCCGCAGGCGGTGAGCGTCAGCGCCAGTACCAGTACCAGCAGTTGTGTGAAAAGTTTTTTCATATGCGTTTCCTCCGTTTACGCGCTCCGGCTATCCGCACCGGAGCCGTCTGTCGTCCATGACGTGTCTGTGAAAGCGGGTATGCGGAAAACCCGCAGAAAATTCGAAAATTTGACAGGATCTTCCCTGCTGAAGCCTTGACATATCGAGTATAATGAGGATACTACACCTTCGGGCTTCAAAATGCAAGACGCGAAAGGAGGTCTTACGATGCTGCCGGGTTTGACGAGCTTTGTGCCGGAAGCGGCACTGACTGCATTTGACAATCTGGAATTCTTCATCCGTATCGTGCTGGCGGCGGCGCTGGGCGCGCTGGTGGGGCTGGAGCGCAGCAAGCGGCAGAAGGAGGCGGGCGTCCGCACCCACTGCATCATCGCCTGTACCTCGGCGCTGTTCATGATCCTGTCCAAGTACGCCTTTGTGGATCTGGTGGGCGTTGACGGCCTGCGGGGTGCGGATCCTGCCCGCATCGCGGCGCAGGTGGTCAGCGGCATTTCCTTTCTGGGCGCCGGCGTTATCTTTAAGAACGGAAACTCCATCCGGGGCCTGACCACCGCCGCCGGTATGTGGGGAACCGCCGCCGTGGGCATGGCCATCGGCGCGGGCCTGTACTGGGTCGGGTTCATTGAGGCCGCCGTGCTGGTGGTGATCCAGATCGTGCTCCACCGCTTCCCGGTGGGGGCGGACGCCCTGACCACGCAGGAGCTGGTGGTGGAAATGGCGGACGACGAGGCGCTGCTGGCGTGCTTCGACGAGCTGCTGCAGGCGCACCGGGGACAGATCACCGAGAGCAGCCTGACCCGCGAGGACGGCGTACTGCGCATGGAGGTCACCGCCAAGCTGGACCCGCCCATCAGCCACGAGGAGGCGCTGGCCTTCCTGAAGGCCAATGACGGCGTTCGCCGCATCTCCGTCTGATACACCGATACATAGGGAAGACATACCCCGCCTGTGCCGCCGCATGGGCGGGGTATGTGCGTCACATCTGCTTTTCCGCCCAGTCCGACAGCTGCTCCAGAATGGGCAGCAGCTCCCGGCAGCTGTCGGTGGGGCTGTACTCCACCCGCACCGGCACCTCCAGATATTCCTTGCGGGTGAGGAGCCCGTCCCGCTCCAGCTCCCGCAGCGCGGAGGACAGTACAGTGTTGCTCACGCCGTCCAGCTTGCCCCGCAGCGCGTTGTAGCGGATGGCGCCGGCGTTGCACACGGCACACAGGATCTGCACCTTCCATTTGCCGCCGATGAGCTGCATGGCGTGGTGCAGCGGGCATTTCTCCATACAGGGACAGTCGTAGTGCTGTTCGGACATGGTTAGTTCCTCCTGATCTGCTCACATAAATCTGCGCTCTTGCTTTTTCCGGCGCAGGTGCTATCATAATAGCAGGTAAGAAAAACAAAGTAAATAGCAACGAGGAGAAAATCACTCCATGAATATCTATCTTCAGGGCCTGACGATGGGCCTTGCCTATGTGGCGCCCATCGGCCTGCAAAACCTGTTCGTCATCAACAGCGCTCTGACCCAGCGGCGCAGCCGCGTCTATCTCACGGCGCTGATCGTCATCTTCTGGGATATCTCGCTGGGACTCAGCTGCTTTCTGGGCGCGGGCGCGCTGATGCAGGCGGTGCCTTGGCTCCAGAAGGTCATTCTGGCCATCGGCAGTTTGATCGTCATCTGGATCGGCGTGGGCCTGTTGCGCTCCAAGGCCAGTCTGGAGGGCGGCCGGGACGTGAACGTGCCGATCTGGAAGCTCATTACCTCCGCCTTTGTGGTGACGTGGCTGAACCCCCAGGCCATTATCGACGGCACCATGATGCTGGGCGCCTTCCGCGCCACGCTGCCCACCGGCGGCGACGTTCCCTTCATCCTCGGCTTCGGCTCCGCCTCCGTGATCTGGTTTTTGACGGTGTCCACGCTGGTATCTCTGCTGGGCAGCAAGTTCAACGAGAAGGTGCTGAACGTCATCAACAAGGTCTGCGGCGCCGTCATCATCTTCTATGGCCTGAAGCTGCTGTACAGCTTTGTCAAGATGATGGGCTGGCTGTAAAGAAAATACGTTGGCAAATCACGCCCTTTCTGCTACAATGAGGCAGAAAGGGCGTGATTTCTTTTGGAACAGAACTACAAGCTGACCATCGCCTATGACGGTGCCCGCTTTTTCGGCTGGGAGCGCCAGCCGGGGAAGGACACCATACAGGGCAAGCTGGAGAGCGTGCTTTCCCGGCTACAGGGGCGTCCGGTGGAGATCATCGGCGCGGGGCGCACCGATGCGGGCGTCCACGCCCGCGCCATGACCGCCAACGCCGTGCTGGATGTGACGGAGACGCCGGACGAGATCCGCGATTACCTGAACCGTTACCTGCCCGACGCCATCGCCGTCCGGGAGGTGAAGGAGGCAGCGCCCCGGTTCCACGCCCGCTACAACGCGCTGGGCAAGACCTACCGCTACACCTGCTTTGACGGGCCGGTGAAGCCGGTGTTCGACCGGAAGTATGTGACGCTGCTGGACTACCGCCCCGATGTGGAGCGGATGCAGCAGGCGGCGGCGTACCTCACCGGCGAGCATGACTTCGCCAGCTTCTGCGGAAATCCCCGCATGAAGAAATCCACCGTCCGTCTGGTGGACAGCATCACCGTGGAGCGCCGGAAGGATCGGGTGATCTTCACGTTCCACGGCACCGGCTTCCTCCAGAACATGGTGCGTATTCTGGTGGGGACGCTGCTGGAGGTGGGGCGCGGCTACTGGGAGCCCGCCTATGTGCAGGAGATCCTGCTGGCCAAGGACCGGAAGCTGGCCGGGCCTACCGCTCCGCCGGAGGGTCTGTGCCTGATGAAGGTGGACTACTGAGAAAACAGAGCAGGATGCCCCGCTTTTTCGCACCTTTCGCGGCTTTTCTCCCGCCGCGGGATTGGCTATACTATCATCGGATATGCTGCGGGAGGGCGCTGACCGTCCCGCTGAAAGGAGATCGGGTCTATGATCAAATTCGGTACCGGCGGCTGGCGCGCCGTCATCGCCGATGAATTTACCAAGGAGAACATCCGCCTGCTGATGGCGGGGCTGTGCCGTCTGATGGAGAAGGAGGGGCTGTCCGGCGCGGAGATCTGCGTGGGCTACGACCGGCGCTTTTTGTCCAAGGAATCCGCCCACTGGGCGGCGGAGGTGCTGGTGGGCTACGGCTTCCACCCCTTCGTCATCAACCGCTCCAGCCCCACGCCGCTGATGATGTTCACCGTCAAAAAGCGGCAGGAGCCCTACGGCATTGCCGTTACCGCCAGCCACAACCCCGCCATCTACAACGGCATCAAGGTGTTCACCGCCGGAGGCCGCGACGCCGACCAGACCGTGACCGCCCGCATCGAGGCGGAGATCGCACAGCTGACCCCCGACGACGTCAGGAGCGTGGACTACGATGAGGCGCTGGAGAAGGGCCTTATCACCGAGGCCAATCCCATGAATGAATATCTGGACAGCATCCTCGCCGCCGTGGATGTGGACGCCATCAAAAAAGCGGCGCTGCGCATCGGCTTTGACCCTATGTACGGCGTGAGCTGGTCCAGCCTGAGTATGCTGCTGACCACCTGCCGCTGCGATCTGGAGGTCATCCACGACCGCCACGATACCCTGTTCGGCGGCAAGCTGCCCGCACCCAATGTGGATACGCTGAAGCCGCTGGCGGCGCTGGTGCTGGACAAGCACTGCGATCTGGGCATCGCCACCGACGGCGACGCCGACCGGCTGGGCGTTATCGACAACGAGGGGCGGTTCGTCTCCCCCAACAAGCTGCTGGTGCTGCTGTACTACTATCTGGTGAAGTACCGGGGCTGGCACGGCCCCTGCGTCCGCAACAACTCCACCAGCCACCTGCTGGATCGGGTGGCGGAGGGTCTGGGCGAGAAGTGCTATGAGGTGCCGGTGGGCTTCAAATGGGTGTCCGCGAAGATGGCGGAGACCGACGCGGTCATCGGCGGCGAGTCCTCCGGCGGCATGGCCGTGCGGGGACATATCTCCGGCAAGGACGGCATCTACGCCGCCGCGCTGCTGGTGGAGATGCTGGCCGTCACCGGCAAATCCGTGTCGGAGCTGTTTGCGGAGATCGCCCGGCAGTACGGTGACCCCCAGTGGGCGGAGGCGGATTTCCGCATGACCCACGACCACAAGGCCGCCCTGCAGGAGCGCCTGTTCGTCCGGGGCGAGACGCCCGATTTCGGCAAGGCCGTGGCGCGCATCTGCCGCGACGACGGCTGCAAGGTCTACTTTGCCGACGGCAGCTGGGTCATCTGCCGCTTCTCCGGCACGGAGCCGCTGCTGCGTATGGCCGCCGAGGCGGACACGCAGGACGAGGCGGAGCGGTATATCCGCGTCTGGCGCGACTTTTTGAAATTGTAAAAAAACAGGAAAAACTTTCAAAGTGTTGCAATTGCAACTTATCAAATCCGCCGTCCGTGGTATACTGACCACAGTAAGCGAGAGGGAAGACCCCTCACAGATCAATATAATAATGAAAATTGGAGGATACGATTATGAAAAAGTGGGTATGTCCTGTTTGCGGTTATGTTCATGAGGGCGACGTTCCCCCGGCCGAGTGCCCTGTCTGCCACGTCAGCGGCGACAAGTTCCTGCTCCAGTCCGAGGAGAAGTCCTGGGCCGCCGAGCACGTTGTAGGCGTCGGCAAGGTCTTCGGTGACGATGTCCCCGAGGAGGTCCGTCAGGAGATCATCGACGGTCTGCGCGCCAACTTTGAGGGCGAGTGCTCTGAGGTGGGTATGTATCTGGCCATGGCCCGCGTGGCCCATCGTGAGGGCTATCCCGAGATCGGTATGTACTGGGAGAAGGCCGGCCTGGAGGAGGCCGAGCACGCCGCCAAGTTCGCCGAGCTGCTGGGCGAGGTCATCACCGACAGCACCAAGAAGAACCTGCAGATGCGCGTGGATGCCGAGAACGGCGCTACCGCCGGCAAGTTCGAGCTGGCCAAGCTGGCGAAGAAGTATAATCTGGACGCCATCCACGACACCGTCCATGAAATGGCCCGCGACGAAGCCCGCCACGGCAAGGCCTTCGAGGGTCTGCTGAACCGCTACTTCGGCAAGTAAGCAAAACCGCGCCAACACCGGCTTTTTGAAAGAGGAGAGGGAAGTTCCCTCTCCTCTTTTTTCGGTTGTGTCGGCGGTGCCGGTGAGGGGAAAGGTGGCATAAAAGTGGCAGTTTTTCCGCCGGTGAAGCCCCGTCCAATCCCAAAAGTGGATACTCAAAAAGTGGATATTTTTAGTATAAGCGCAAAGGTGTTCAGGAAACAAGAGATTGGAACGTTTTTGAACATCTTATATCATATTTTTTAATCCAAAAGCAAGTGAAGACAACACAGAGCATCTCTAAAAAAGAACTAAGATCATAGGTTGAAACTACATCAAAAATAAGTGAAAACGATTTTACTCCTCTGCTATATTATGGCAGAGGAGTATTGCTATAATACAGACAGAAAGTGAGAGATGAAACAAGACCTCACGAAACAATAAATAAGGGCGGCGGCCTGTGAAATACGCAAGATGCCAAGAGCATCAGAAAGGAACTACCATGACGAAGAACACCACCTCCACCGAGCGTTTCACCATTGATTTCATCAGCAAGAAGATTATTGGAACTCAGGCCAGCTTCAACAAGGCAAGTAAGGGAACTGGTGAAATCTATGAAGAACTGGCCTCCAAGATTGCCAGACATCCGAATTTCGAGGTTGCTGTTAAAGAACAGAAGAAGCACATTACCAAGGCAAAGAGAACTTATGATGGAATGGATTTCGAGTTTATGGAAGCGTATATTGCTACTCAGAGAATTGCTGAACAGCTTATGAAAGAATACGAGGCCGTTAAAGCAATGGCAAAAGCATCCAACACCAGCGTTTATCCCTTCACGAAAAAATGGTTTTTGGGTGAGTTTGACCCCGAAAAAAAGGGGTTTGATATGAAGAAGGCAAACGAAGAAATCTCTACTCATCGTATTGCGAGTGCAATTCTCGACGTGCCATGCGATGACGATGAAACAGCCGAGGATGAAAAAAATGAAACCGAGCCCGCCGAGCTGGGCAAAGCGTCTTAATTGATTTCAGGAGGACACAAAAATGAACGCTTACAATGTTGATTTTGCCAAGATGACCATTACCATTACCGCAGATTTTGCCAAGAAGATGAATGACCCCACCAGCAGAGAATATCAGACCATTAGCCAGTTCCTCAGGGATTTTCCCACTATGAAGGTTGTCAATCGCACCCACCGCACCCCCAGCAAGTATGTTTCTAAAAAGACGGGACAAAAGTCCAAATGCAATCCCTACAAAAAGCTCACATACAAGAATATGGAGAGTTTCATTAACGGCCTGCCTGACGCAGAGCAATACTTGAAGTCATATAACTTCTTGAAAGATTGCGGTGGCCTGACTGCCCCCTCACATTACGCAATTATCAGGCGTTGGTTTGTAGACCAATTTCCTAAGTATTACGAGAACCCAATTTTCTACCTCTACAACAAGGTTGCCGTGATTGATTGTAGCTCTTACTTGAAAACGACCCAAGAGAAAGACGCAGAAGCGGAGAGCAAAGAACAGACCTCCGCCGAAGAACCGAAGAAAATCGCTTAATAGTTTTAAGTCAGACATTTAACAGCAATAATAAAAAGAGAACTGTTGTTAAATGCCTGACTTAAAGAAGGAGAAGAATATGTTAGAAATTAGGCCTTACCCCTATGCGGAGTTATCGCAGATGCTGGGAACGCACGACCCTGAGGGAATTAGTAGAAGATTAGATCGATGGGGTGTTGCCTTTACCGAGGACGGAAGAAAACCCCAGATTACATATAATATTGAGAAAATATCCGACCCGTTCAAGGTGTATTGTATGCTTGACCTCAATTATGCCCCGCAGACAAACTTTACGAAGTTGGCATACTTTTTCTATTACTTTCTCAATGACGATGATTTCCAGAGGTTGCCGGATGAACGTTTAGAAGTGTTGATGAGGGAGCGAGACCATCCGGTTAGCAGGCAAACCATAGCCAACTATTTCAGGCGGTTGGAAGACATTGACCTGATAAGTCGCAACGGCGGGGACTATCATTATTACTTTGCCAGAAAAGCCAATTTGCGTGAGGCTATCCATACAGGAACGATTGAAAGACCTGCGTGTGGAACGAGGGCTGACGCTGGAACAGCTTGCGGAGGAAACTCATCTTTCCAAATCTGCTTTAGGCAGTTATGAGGGAGACAATCTCAAAGACATCAGCCACCATGCCCTTATCCAGCTGGCAAAGGTTTATGAAGTGACCGTTGATTACCTGCTGGGACGCTCTAAAACAAAAAATCACCCAAACGCCGATCTTGCAGACCTGCGCTTGAGTGATGATATGATTGAACTATTGAAAAGTGGGCGGGTGGATACTTCCCTCTTGTGTGAGCTGGCGGTACACCCGGATTTCCCCCGGCTGATGGCTGACCTTGAAATCTATGTGAACGGAACGGCAGTCAAGCAGGTACAGAGCGCAAATGCCATTGTGGATATTATGAGCGCAACCATTATGAAGCAGCACAATCCCGGCTTGTCCGACCCGCAGTTAAGGCAGCTTGTCGCCGCCCATATTGACGATGACAGCTTTTGCCGCTATGTGATACAGCAAGACATAAACAAGATAGCCCTTGACCTGCGGGAAGCCCATAAGGACGATTTTTTCAGCGTTCCGGAGGACAATCCGCTGGAAGATTTCTTGCAGACCGCCGAGGAAACCGCTAAAGAGGGCAGCGACCCGGAGCAAGCGTCGCTGGCGTTTATCTGCAAGCGGCTTAAACTGAATTTGAAGAAGCTGTCCGAGGAAGAAAAGAAGTGGCTGAAAAAGATTGCACAGAAATCGGACTTGCTGAAAAATCCAAACCCACAGCGGGGACGGAAGTAGAGAACAATACAGTAAAATATGGAGGAAAAACAAATGGGAATGATTGCAAATTATCAGTCAACTACTGACACTGAATTAGAAAAATTTATGTGTCTTGATGATGTGGAAGAAGCGCAGGAAAATGAGAACTTGGAAATTTGTGATATAGATAAAATGTGGGACGCACTTCATTTCTTGCTGACAGGAAAATCTGCCAGCGAACCGATTGAAGATAATTTAATCAGTGAAGCGATTGTAGGACAGTTTAATATTTCTGGGGAAGAAATCGAAGAATTTATATCTGGAACGAAAACCGATAGAGTGAAAGAAATTGCAAAAGCGTTGCAAGAGCTTGATTTTGAAACATATATCGATAAATTTGATATGAGTGCGTTTCGCCAAAACGATATTTACCCTGATATTTGGGAATACGAAGAAGCTGATAAAATTAAAGATGATTTAAGAAGCTCATTTGAAAGTTTGAAAAAATTTTATGAGAAAATGGCAGAGCAAGAAAGAGCCGTATTAGTGTCAATTTACTAATTATCTAAATTTACCTGTTGAAAAAATAGCAAAGCCAGTCGAGCCAGTCAACGGTCAAGATGAACGGCGCATTTCATGCGCCGCCGTTGACAGCCCCGCCCGTCTTTGCTAACGGGCAATCAAGGCGGGAAAGCCCTAAAACGGCTTCCCGCCCATTTCAATTTTGAAAAGAAAATCCGTCTGCTTTTTAGTTAGTGTGTCCACAGGTTCGGGACATTTTGTCCCGAAGTCCGGCGTGGGACGAGGGACGGGGGCATTCATATACGCCCTGTCTGCTGATGAAACCAGTCCTGCGCTTGCGGCTCCACGCCACGCAATCACAGTCCTGTTTTCCTGCCGCTTCAAATGCCCTTGCCCTCTCCGGCGGCAACGGCATTTTCACGGCAACGCCGACAGAACGTATAACACACTACACTTTGCGAGCAAAGTCGTGTGCCAAGGGGCAAGCCCCTTTGGAAACCCCAGACAACAAAACAGGCTGAATATCCCGCACTTTCCCGGTGCTTGATATTCAGCCTTTATTTGTTGTCAGCAGCCCGTTTCTCGGCCTGCGTGTAGTTCCTTGTAAACTGACCTAAATGTCTGACTTAAAAAACGGGGAGCAATATGCTCCCCGTTTTGTTATCAGCTAATTTTTAGCGTATCAGTGAAGATTACATCTTCGCTAACGGCGATATAACTGCCCCCATTATCTGTGATGTGAGTTTCACAACCATAAACCTCTACGGTAATATCATCTGTTGTGTTTTTTATGGGTAAAACATAGTAAACAGTTGCGGTCGCACCACTTTGAATTCTGTCGGCATATCTGAGAGCAGGTTCAAAACCATCGGGATAAATAATATCGGACCGCTTCATCCAAGAGTCATCGTCGTCGAGATCAGAAACTTGAGCGCCATTTTGGTAAAGTGTGGGGCTTGCCAAATCATCTGCCTGAAGAGATTTATCCGTTTTGTTTGTGATGTCGAGATACAACACGATATACGGTTCATTATCAAATGAAGTGATGAAAAAATCGTGGACGGCAACCTCACAAGGCACAGGAGTAAAATCGCCGACTTTAGGGGTGTCAGCATTGCTATTACCACCGCAGGCCACTAAGGACAAGCCCATAATGATGGCCAAAATCAAAATAGTTATTCGTTTCATTCCTTTTTCTCCTTTATTATCTTAATCTGATTTTATAGTCGATACCGGCAAGCATACTATAGTCCTCTCCGTAATAGGTGAGGTTAAACCAAAGTTCGTAGCCGTCTGGCTGGTCGTTTTTGGAACACGGAACAAGAGATGTGAATGACAAACGCGAGTATTCGAGGAGCAGGGGTTCTTCGTCCCATTCAATCACTTGTGAGCCATCCTTTTGTCGGTGGCCTATATAGGTTTTTCCGTAATTGTGGAACTCCATATCGTTGCCATCGACGATCAAATAGATTTCCTCTGGTTCGATCCCACGAGGGCCTTGCAGTTCCTTGCCGTAAGCAGATAATGTAGCGCTTGTTGCGTAGTAAGTCTGCGGGCCACTTGCTTTTCCGCACCCAATCAACAGGAAAACCAGTAGCACGGCTAAGGATAGGGTAATTGCCTTTTTCATTTGGCATCTTTCCCCCCTTTTTTATCTTTTGGACATTTTGCGTCTTTGGGAATATGCCACGGACTTCCGGGGGCATCTTGCGAGGCATCTGGAATGAGTCCCTCACGACACCATTTTGAGATCGTCGCCGGTTTGTATCCCCATAATTCGGATGCTTCTTTTGTTCCCATTGTGTCGGCCATCTTTCTCCCTCCTGCTTTTGTCGTTTTCTTGTTAAATTTGTTTTCTCAACAAATCTGACACAATAATAACATATATTTTTCGGCTAATCAACACTCAACAACTAAAATTATATTACTATTTGAAGGAGAACTACCGTTATCATTTTTTTGAGGTGATAACGGAAATGTATGAGGATTTTGTAAGAGAACGTATTACGCAACTTCGGTTGAAAAAGGGCGTTTCTGAATATCAAATGAGCTATGATTTGGGCCATAGCAGGGGGTATGTATATAACATTTCTTCTGGAAAGGCTCTCCCTCCGTTGAAAGAGTTTTTTGCCATCTGTGATTACTTCAAGATTACTCCGCAGCAGTTTTTTGATACATCCACGCAGAACCCTGAACTTATCCAAAAGGCGTTGGAGGGAATGAAACGCTTGGATGAAAACGATATGCTGATGCTGTTGGGTATCATCAACCGCTTTTTAGCAAAATGACAGGAGGCCGCAGCGATGTCTATATCCCGTCAGAACCTTCTTTATGAATACCTGTTGGAAAATACCTGTGAGGGCCACACGGCCAATATGAAGGACATTCTGGACTACTATGCTATGGTAGATGATGCGGTAGAGGTGCGGACAGTCTACCGGGATATTCACGCCTTAAATACCAGAGAGGATATTGCCATCAACTACGATGGCAGGACGCGGGGCTATTGGTTGGAACGCAAGGACTACACCTCTAATGAACTCCGCTTGATTGTGGATAGTATTCAGTCCTCCAAGTTCATCACCCAAAAGACAGCGGACAGCCTTACCAAAAAGGTTTTGAAAAAGACTGACTGTTATACCCGTTCCAAACTAAACCGGCAGGCATTTGTCGCAGAGCGTGTCCGCAGCATGAATGAAAGTGTGGTGCGGGAGAGCGACAAGCTCTATGACTGTATCGCCAGCGATTGGCAGGTATGTTTCCGTTTTTACCACTACACATGGGACAAGAAGAAGCAATACAGCAATAAGGGAAAGCCTATCACAGTTAGTCCTTTTGCTATTCTGTGGAGCGGCGGCTATTACTACCTCTATGCCTATACGGAGAAAGGGACGTTCCTCCATTACCGTGTAGATAGGATGGAGAATATCAGAGCGATTCCGCAACCACGCCAAGGGAAACGGGAATACAACGAAAAGGAACTGCTGGCCCGTCCGATGAAAATGTTCAATATGTTTGGCGGCCCAGAGCATCGCGTCCGTTTCCGCTGCCAAAACCGAATGGCCGATGTTGTGTTTGACCGGTTTGGTAAGGATACAATATTGATACCAGACGATAAAGACCATTTCACATTTACGGCTTCGGTGGAGGTCAGCGACCAATTCTATGGTTGGGTGGCCGGTCTGGGCCGCAGCATCCGCATTACATACCCGCCGGAAATCGTAAATCAAATGAGGGCGTTTGTTGGAAAAGTTGCGGAGATGTATAAAGATGAAGCGGAGAAGTGAAAACTTCTCCGCTGTTGCTGTTTGTTGTGTAAAGATGTGAAAAGATGTTCCGTTATAGCTGGTTCAGGTTTCCTCGCAGAACCTCTACGCCTGACGGCGATACAGCGATATAGTAGCGTTGCGTGATGTGGATATTGCTGTGCCCCATCTGCTTACAGAGCAGGTGTGCGGGCGTATTCATTTCTGCCATCAACGTGCCATAGGTATGCCGCAGGTAATGATATTTGAACGTAATATGAAGGTTTGCCTTGATTTCCCGCGTGGGATACTTCATTGAATTTACAGTTTGAATACGGCCATTGGAGAGGCAATTCACAAGGTCGGTGGAGGGTATCATTTTCCCGTCAATATCTTCAATCATCCGGCGGTTTTGCTGCCGCAGGGCGGAAAATTCCTTTTCGTCGGCTGCCCTCTGGACAAGTTTCTTTTCTAAATAGTCTTTTAGGAAATCACACAGGTAAATCACCCGCTTTGAATTTCGTGTTTTGGGAGCAACAAGTTTGATTAGGCCATCCTGATACTGCATCTGCCGGTCAATGGTGATTATGCCTGCCTCTAAATCCACATTAGACCATTTCAGCCCGAAACACTCATTGATACGCAGCCCGCAATATCGACCAAGCAGATATGCGGTTTCCGCGTTTGTTCCTTTGAAGTATTCATCCAGAAGCACAAGCTCCTGACGGGTAAAAGAAACGATAGCGGTATCATCCTCCGTTTTCATTTTCGGCATTCTGATTTTTGTGTCCTTATTGACACACAGTTTGTTGTAGGCATCCACGGACAGATAGTTGCGGGAATACGCCTGCCCAAAAATGAGATAGAACATTTTTAGAAAACTCTCCGTGTATTGATAGGAAAATCCCTCCACATAGTAGAGTTCCGAGAGGTAGTCCATCACAGCCGCCGGAGTAATTTCACTGACATATTTTTTGCCGAACTTCGCACAGAGATGGTTTTCCCATATACTGTCCTGTTTCCGTTTGGTCTGATAGGCGCGGTCTGACCGCCCGCTGATACAATACTCCTGAAAAACTTCTTTTACCGTCCGGCGGAGGATGGGCTTAGGCTTGTTAGCCGATTGTGCCTGTCGGATAGCAACATCTCTTGCGACAATCGCCTCCCGCATATTTCTCAATTTCTGCCCGTTTTCATTTTTTGACCTCCGGACATCTTTCTTGTTTCCGTTCTCTGTCAGTGTGTAGCGGAACGCCCAATTTCCGTTGCGTAGTTGATAGACGCCCGTATCTGCCTGTTTTGCCATAATCGTAGCCTCCCAAAAGTGGATAAAAAGTGGCACTTTTTGAGGGTGGGGAATGGAGGGAGGCGTTGCTTACGATGACCGGCGGCGTGGCTGGAAAACCGCTTGATACCGAGGTTCCCATAGGACGCGAAGCGGCCTGCCCGTCGGCGAGACGATGAAATGGCCCGTGACGAAGCCCGCCACGGCAAGGCCTTTGAGGGTCTGCTGAACCGCTACTTCGGCAAGTAAGCAAAACCGCGCCAACACCGGCTTTTTGAAAGAGGAGAGGGAAATTCCCTCTCCTCTTTTTTCGGTTGTGTCGGCGGGGTGTGATCGGAGCATGACGCGCGCGTCACGCCGGAAACCGGCAGGGAGTTGCCTTTTTTTTACGCCTATGCTATAATCGTTCTATATGAGCGGAAAAATCCCGAAAGGAGCCTTTTCTATGAACGAAGAGCTGAAAAATATCCTCGGCCGCGTGGATCACACGCTGCTGAGCCAAACCGCCACATGGGCGGAGATCAAGACCATCTGCGACGACGGCGTGAAGTACGGCTGCGCCAGCGTCTGCATCCCGGCCAGCTATGTGAAGCAGGCGGCGGAATATGTGGACGGCAAGATCGCCATCTGCACTGTTATCGGCTTCCCTAACGGCTACGATACCACCGCCGCCAAGTGCTTTGAGGCCGCCGACGCCGTGAAGAACGGCGCGTCGGAGATCGACATGGTCATCAACATCGGCTGGGTCAAGGACGGCCTGTACGAGCAGGTGCTGGACGAGATCAAGGCCATCAAGGAGCACTGCGGCGGCAAGCTGCTGAAGGTCATCATCGAGACGTGTATGCTCACCGACGCCGAGAAGATCGAGCTGTGCCGCGTGGTGTCCGAGTCCGGCGCGGACTATATCAAGACCTCCACCGGCTTCGGCGGCGGCGGAGCCACCCGCGAGGATGTGGCGCTGTTCAAGGCCCATGTGGCGCCCCATGTGAAGATCAAGGCCGCCGGCGGCATCGCCGACCTCAACGACGCCCGGGACTTCATCGCGCTGGGCGCGGATCGTCTGGGTACCAGCCGTATCGTCAAGGCCGTCAAGGCCATGGAACAATAATTATATAAGGAGGAATCACTATGCCTACCCCCCACAACAACGCCGTTAAGGGCGATTTCGCCAAGACTGTTCTCATGCCCGGCGACCCCCTGCGCGCCAAGTTCATCGCGGAGACGTTCCTGACCGAGCCGAAGCTGGTCAACAATGTCCGCGGCGTGCAGGGCTACACCGGCACCTACAAGGGCGTGCCTGTCTCCGTCATGGCCAGCGGCATGGGAATCCCTTCCATCGGCATTTATTCCTATGAGCTGTACACCCAGTACGACGTGGAGAATATCATCCGCGTCGGCTCCGCCGGGGCCATGCGCGCCGATCTGGAGCTGGGCAGCGTGGTGGCCGGTCAGGGCGCCTGCACCAATTCCAGCTTTGCCGACCAGTACGAGCTGGGCGGCGCTTACGCCCCCATCTGCGACTTCGACCTGCTGATGGCCGCCGTGGAGAGTGCCAAGGAGCTGGGCGTAAAGATGCCCGTGGGCAATCTCTACTCCTCCGACACGTTCTACGACGCCGCCGGACGCAATATGCGCTACGCCAAGATGGGCGTCATGGCGGTGGAGATGGAGGCCGCCGGCCTGTACTGCACCGCCGCCTATACCGGCAAGCGGGCGCTGGCCATCTGCTCTATCTCCGATAACCTTGTCACCGGCGAGGAGCTGTCCGCCGACGACCGCCAGAACACCTTCACCAACATGATGAAGATCGGTCTGGAGATCGCGGTGAAAATGGCGGCGAAGTAAGAAAACCGTGCGCTTCACACAAACGAAATGCAAATTAACTGTAAAATTTGTTTAGAATGTCCCTGAAAAGTATGGAAATGGCTTGCTATTTGTAAAGCAATCTGCTATAATGCACCCTGCGGTGAGAGGGGTACCTCTCCTCCGCACACTTGGTTTTCCCGCCGCGAGGCGTGAAAATAAAAAAATTTAGGAAGGTAGATTAAGAATCATGAAAAAGTTTCTTGCTCTGATTTTGGCCCTGGTCATGGCTCTGTCTCTGGTCGCCTGCGGCGAGCAGAAGCAGCCCGATAACCAGGATCTGGACAACTCTGGCGATAACACGGAGACCACCTACAAGGTCGCCATGATCACCGACTACGGTGACATCACCGACCAGTCCTTCAACCAGACCACCTACGAGGCCTGCAAGGCTTTCGCGGAGGCCAACGGTGTGGACTTCCAGTACTTCAAGCCCGCCGGCGATAACACCGCCGACCGTGTGGCCATGATCGAGAGCGCTATCGACCAGGGCTACAACGTCATCGTGATGCCCGGCTACGCCTTCGGCGCCGCCATCGCGGAGACCGCCCCCAACTTCTCCGATGTCAAGTTCATCGCGCTGGACGTGTCCGCCGATGACCTGGGCGAGGGCTTTGTGGTTCCCGCCAACCTGTACTGTGCTGTGTATCAGGAAGAGCTGTGCGGCTACATGGCCGGCTACGCTGCTGTGAAGCTGGGCTACAAGAACCTGGGCTTCCTGGGCGGCATGGCTGTCCCCGCTGTTCAGCGCTACGGCTACGGCTTTGTGCAGGGCGTTGACGCTGCTGCCGCCGAGCTGAAGCTGACCGATGTCAAGCTGAACTATGCTTACGGCAACCAGTTCTCCGGTGATGCCGACATCACTGCCGCTATGGATACCTGGTATGCCGGCGGCACTGAGGTCGTGTTCGCCTGCGGCGGCGGTATCTACACCTCCGCTGTTGACGCCGCCAAGAAGGTCGAGGGCGCCAAGGTCATCGGTGTTGACGTTGATCAGGCCGGTGTCATTGCCAACTACGCCGCCGGCGAGGGCGCTGATGCCGCCACCATCGAGGGCTACAAGGCTCTGACCGTCACCTCCGCCATGAAGGGTCTGTATCCCGCCACCTATGACACCCTGACCGATGTCATCGTCAATGGCAACTGGGAGAAGTACTCCGCCAAGATCGACACGCTGGGTCTGGTGTCCGCTGACGATCCCACTGCAAACTACGTCCAGATCCCCATGGAGTCCACCCAGTGGGCTGATGGTGCGTTCACCCAGGACGACTACAAGGCTCTGGTGAAGGCCATGTTCGACGGCACCCTGACCGTCAGCAACGACATCACCAAGGCTGCCTCCGACTTCGCCACCGTCATCACGGTGGAGGATCTGGGCAACATCAAGTAAGCCTGTACTTACCGTAAAAAACAGAGGCTGCATCCGCAGCCTCTGTTTTTTTGCGCGTTTTCCGGCAATTGCCGTTACCGGTATCGTCAAAAGTATCGTCAAAACTCCGAAAAAACTTTGCTTTATGCCGGGAAGTATAGTATACTGAATATATTCATGGTTTCCGTCCCCGCACACAGCGCAAGCGGCGGGCCATAAAACGGAAGGGAGGGCGAAAACTTGGATACACCGTATGCCATCGAAATGCTGCACATCACAAAACGGTTTCCCGGTATCATCGCCAATGACGACATCACCTTACAGGTGAAAAAGGGAGAGATCCACGCCCTGCTGGGCGAAAACGGCGCCGGCAAGTCCACGCTGATGAGCGTGCTGTTCGGCCTGTACCAGCCCGAGGAGGGCATCATCAAAAAGGACGGCGTGGAGGTGTCCATCAAAGACCCCAACGACGCCAATGCACTGGGCATCGGCATGGTCCACCAGCACTTCAAGCTGGTGGAGTGCTTCTCCGTGCTGGACAACATCATCCTGGGCGTGGAGCCCACGAAGCACGGCTTCCTCCAGAAGAAGGAGGCCCGCCAGCGGGTGCTGGCCCTCAGCGAGAAATACGGCCTGAAGGTGGACCCGGACGCGCTGATCGAGGACATCACCGTGGGCATGCAGCAGCGTACCGAGATCCTGAAGATGCTGTACCGCGAAAACGAGATCCTCATCTTCGACGAACCTACCGCCGTGCTGACGCCCCAGGAGATCGACGAGCTGATGGAGATCATGCGCAATCTGGCGGCGGAGGGCAAGTCCATTCTGTTTATCTCCCACAAGCTCAACGAGATCATGGCCGTGGCCGACCGCTGCACCGTGCTGCGCAAGGGCAAGTGTGTGGGCACCGTGGAGACGAAGGACACCTCCATGGAGCAGCTGTCCGCCATGATGGTGGGGCGCAATGTCAATTTCCATGTGGAGAAGAAGCCCTGCACCCCCGGCGACGTGGTGCTGGACGTGGCGCATATGACCGTGGCCAGCAAGATACATAAGAACAACGCCGTCCGCGACGTGAGCCTGAAGGTGCGCCGGGGTGAGATCGTGTGCCTGGCCGGCATCGACGGCAACGGCCAGACGGAGTTCATCTACGGCCTCACCGGTCTGGAGCCGCTGGCCTCCGGCAAGATCTCCCTCTGCGGCAAGGACATCACCCACGCCTCCATCCGCAAGCGCAACACCATGGGCATGTCCCACATCCCTGAGGACCGCCACAAGCACGGTCTGGTGCTGGACTACTCGCTGGAGGACAATCTGGTGCTCCAGCGGTACTTCGAGCCGGAGTTCACCGACAAGGCCGGATTCCTCCGCCGGGACAACATCCGCAAATACGCGGAAAAGCTCATCGAGCAGTACGATGTCCGCAGCGGACAGGGCCCCGTCACCGCGGCCCGCAGCATGTCCGGCGGCAACCAGCAGAAGGCCATCGTGGCCCGTGAGATCGACCGCGATCCCGAGCTGCTGGTGGCGGTGCAGCCCACCCGCGGTCTGGATGTGGGCGCCATCGAGTATATCCACAAGCAGCTGGTGGCCGAGCGGGACAAGGGCAAGGCCGTCCTGCTGGTATCGCTGGAGCTGGACGAGGTCATGGACGTGCCCGACCGCATCCTCGTCATGTACGAGGGCGAGATCGTGGGCGAGCTTGACCCGAAAAAGACCACCCAGGAGGAGCTGGGCCTGTACATGGCCGGCGCCAAGAGAGACGAGGTGACGGCATGAAAAAGAATCTCCTGAAAAACAGCGGCGTCCAGTCCCTGCTGGCCTCTCTGGTGTGTGTGGTGCTGGGCATGCTCATCGGTTACATCGTGCTGCTGTTCATCAACCCCAACGGCGCCGGAGAGGCCATCGCCACCGTCATGAAGAACTTCCTGACGTACAGCCGTTCCGACACCCAGCTGAAGTACCTGGGCAACACGCTGGTCAAGACCGCGCCGCTGCTGATGTGCGCGCTGGCCATCCTGTTCGCCTACAAGGTGGGCCTGTTCAACATCGGCGCCGCCGGCCAGTACTGCGCCGGTGTGGCCCTGAGCCTGTACGCCGCGCTGGCGTGGGGCTGGAGCTGGCTGCCCTGTATGCTGCTGGCCATGGTGGGCGGCGCCCTGCTGGGTGTTGTCTCCGGCCTGCTGAAGTCCTACTGCAACGTCAACGAGGTCATTTCCGGCATCATGCTGAACTGGATCGTCCTCTACCTGACCAATATGCTCCTGACCAACGTCAAGGAGGTGGCCAGCCCCTACACCGTGGTGCTGGCGGACACCAACCCCGGCGCCATCCTGCCCTCTTTGGGCCTGGGCGCGCTGTTCAATGACAACAAGTATGTGGGTCTGGCGCTGCCGCTGTCGGTGGTCATCGCCATCCTTGTCTGGGTGGTGCTGGAAAAGACCCGCTTCGGCTACGAGCTGCGGGCTACCGGCAACAACAAGAACGCCGCCAAGTACTGCGGCATGGCGGAAAAGCGCAACATCATCCTGACGCTGGCCATCTCCGGCGCGCTGGCGGCGCTGGGCGCCTCCATGTTCTACCTCACCGGCTATGAGCAGTGGCAGTGCACCGCCTCCTCCGTGCCCGGCATGGGCTTCAGCGGCATCGCCGCCGCGTTCCTGGGCGGCCTGCACCCCATCGGCACCATTCTGGCCTCCTTCTTCATCCAGCACATCACCGCCGGCGGCGCGTATGTGGATAAGACCATGTACTGCGCACAGGTCTCCGACCTTATCGCCGCCGTCATCATCTACCTGTGCGGCTTCGTGCTGTTTATGAAGTACGCCATGAACAGCGCCATCGCCCGCCGTGAGGAAAAGGCCATCCAGAAGGCGAAGGCGGCGGAACAGGCCGCCTCGCAAACAGACACATCTGCGGAGAAGGGAGGGGATCAGTAATGGTACTGCTGCTGCAATATACGCTGATCTTCGCCTCCGTGCTGATCCTGGTGGCACTGGGCGGCTGCTTCTCCGAGCATTCCGGCGTTATCAACCTGGGTCTGGAGGGCGTCATGATCATGGGCGCGCTGGGCGGC
Source organism: uncultured Eubacteriales bacterium (assembly GCA_900545495.1). Taxonomy (GTDB): domain Bacteria; phylum Bacillota; class Clostridia; order Oscillospirales; family Oscillospiraceae; genus Vescimonas. Next base: position 75,089 of record UQZJ01000009.1, on the reverse strand, counting down.
GCGCTGGCCATGCGCTACATGCCCGCCAACTCCTCTGCCTTTGCGATGATCGTGGTGGTGCTGCTGGCCGCCGCGCTGCTGGGCACCGTCTATTCCAGCCTGCTGGCCGTGGCCTGCATCAACTTCAAGGCGGACCAGACCATCGTGGGCACGGCCCTGAACATGCTGGGCACCGCCGGCGCCACCGTCATCGTCAAGGCCATCAACACCGCCGCCAACCCCGATGACGTGTCCTCCATCATCCAGTACGCCGGCGCCAAGAAGGCGTTTGTGGTGAACATCGGCTCCTTCGAGTTCAGCTGGTTCATGCTGGTGACGCTGCTGCTGCTGATCGGTGCCTATGTGGTGCTGTACAAGACCCGCTTCGGTCTGCGCCTCATGGCCTGCGGCGAGCATCCCCAGGCGGCGGACTCCGTGGGCATCAACGTCTATAAGATGCGCTGGGCCGGCGTCCTGATCTCCGGTATGCTGGGCGGCCTGGGCGGCATCGTGTTCATCACCGCCGGCGTGTCCGAGTGGCGGTTCGAATACGGCGTGGCCGGCTTTGGCTTCCTGGCGCTGGCCGTTATGATCTTCGGCCAGTGGAAGCCCACCCGCATCGCGCTGGCGGCCTTGCTGTTCGGCCTGTTCCGGGCGCTGTCCAATGTGTATGCCGGCTTCGACTTCCTGAAGGCCATGAACATCCCCGGCCCGGTGTACAACATGATGCCCTACATCATCTCGCTGGTGGTGCTGGCGTTCACATCCAAGAAGTCCCGTGCGCCCAAGGCGGAGGGTATCCCCTACGACAAGGGGCAGCGCTGAGACACATCGCCACGGAAAACTGCAAACACGAAAAAGAGACGGCGCAGCCGTCTCTTTTTTTGCGCGCGGGGAGGAGCGTCCGGCGTTTCACAGCACCCAGCGCCACACGGCGGCAGCCAGCACCGCCGATAACGCACCCTGCAAGGCCTTGGCGGGCAGATACCGCCGCAGGGAGATGCCGGAGCCGCTCAGCACCGCCGCCGTCTGGCCGTGTACGCTGAGTCCGCCCCAGCCCAGCAGCCCCGCTGCCGTGATGAAACCGCGCCGGTCCGGCGTCAGGCGCAAAATGCCGTTGGTCAGCTCCAGGAGCCCCGCCGCCAGCGGCGGCAGCGAACCGAAAGCCCCCTCCGCCAGACGCAGCAGCACCAGAAAGAAGATGACGAAGCCGCACACGCCCGCCATGGCACGCACCCCGCTCTGCACCGCCTCGATGAACGCGGCGGCGAGGGAGGCGGTCGGCTTTTTCACCGGTATGACCGCGCTGCGCTGCGTACCGGCCGAGGCGGTACGGGGGACGGCAGGCGGCTTCGTCGCCCCTCCAGTGCGGCACAGGAGCAGCCCCACCGCCGTGGCGGAGGCGGCGTGGAGAAGATACAGCCATACCCCTGCCCGGGAGCTGTGAAACACACCGTTTCCCACGATGCCCAGAATAAACGCCGGTCCGGCGTTGTTGCAGAAGGTCAGCAGCCGCGCACCGTCCTCCGGAGAGAGGAACCCCTGCCGCACAAGGCTCCCTGCGGCCTTTGCGCCCACGGGATACCCGCCGATCAGCCCCAGAAGAAACGCGGCGGCGCCGGCACCGTCGATGCCGAACAGCCGCCGGAACAGCGGGCCTGCCGCCCGGCCCAGCACCTCAGCCGCGCCCAGCGACGTCAGAAGCTGCGCCGCCACGAAAAAGGGGAACAGCGCCGGTATGACGGAGGCGAGGCAGAGGGATATCCCGTCCCGCACCCCCTGCGCCGCCGTATTTCCGCAGGTCAACAGCAGCAGTGCCAGTACGCCGGAGCAGGCGGCTGCCGCCGGGAAAAGCCATTTTTTCAAGCACATCACCGCTGTCAGCCTATGCGCCCATCTCTGCCGGATATGCGCGGGGACAGGCAAGTTTCCCCACTTGGGCGCATAGGCTTTTTTACCCGCGAACGGGCATCGGAGGTGCGTATATGGCAAAGCTGTCAAAAAAATGGGCGCAGGTCAGCCAGCAGGCCATGGACCGGCTGGATCTGCCGGTAAATCTGGCATCCGGCGTGGCGCGCATGGAACTGCTGGGCAACCGCTCTCTGTACATCGACCGGCACCGCGGCGTGCTGGCGTACAGCACCGAGGCGGTGGACATCAACGCCGGAACGGTGGTGGTACGGGTGCGGGGCGAGGGACTGGAGCTGGCGGTGATGACCGATGAGGAGCTGCGCATCAACGGCGTCATCCGCAGCGTAGAGCTGGTGGAGTGAGGGACGGCCATGTATCGGAAGGTGCTGAATTATCTGCGGGGGCAGGTGACGGTGGAGGTGGAGAGCGCCGCGCCGGAGCGGGTGCTGAACCTCTGCGCCGCCCACGGTATCCCGTTCTGGGGCTTGACATGGCTGTCGGAGCTGCGGCTGCGGGCGGCCATCGACCGTGCCGAGCTGCCCCGCCTGCGGCAGGTGCTGACGCAGACGGACGCGGTGCTCACCGTGGTGCGGACGGAGGGCGCGCCGGAGGTGTGGCGGCAGTACAGGCGGCGGTATGTGCTGCTGGCGGCGGCGGGGCTGCTGATGCTGACGATGGCGCTGGGCAGCACCCATATCTGGGCCTTTCAGGTGACGGGCAACGACACCGTGCCAACGGAGACGATCCTGCGGACGCTGGAAAAATACGGCGTGGCGCTGGGGGCGCGGAGCCGTATCCAGCAGGAGGAGCTGCGCAACCATGTGCTGCTGGAGCTGCCGGATGTGGTGTGGCTGACGGTGAATATGCGGGGCTGCACCGCCCATGTGCAGGTGGTGGAGCGCCAGCGGCCGCCCCATCTCTACACCGACGGGGAGATCACCAATGTGGTGGCCGCCCGGGACGGCCTTGTCACCGGCGTGCAGGCGCTGGACGGGGAGGCACAGGTCATGGCGGGCAGCACCGTCACGGCGGGACAGGTGCTGATCTCCGGTGTGGTGGACTCCGACCGGCGGGGCTACCGGCTGCTCCACGGTATGGGGCAGGTGTGGGCGCGGACGTGGTATGAGCTGTCGGTGTCCGTGCCGCTGACGGTGCGGGAAAAGGGGCGGGAGACAGGGGAGGTCACCCGTCTGGCAGTGGATGTGGGAAGAAACCGCATAAAAATCTACGGAAAGGGTAGCATGACCGGCCCCGATTGTGATAAAATGACCCTGTACCATCAGGCGCGGCTGCCCTTTGGCCTGACGCTGCCGGTGACGCTGGTGACGGAGCGCACCGTGCGCTATGCCGCCGGGGAAACGGAGCGTTCGCCGGAGGAGGCCCGGGCGGAGGGAGAGGCGCAGCTTATGGCGCAGCTCCGCACGGAGTTGGCGCAGCGGGACGGAAACCTGCTGCACCACCGCTTTGATGCAGTGCGGCAGGGGGTGTGGCTGGTGGTGACGCTCCACGCGGAGTGTGAGGAACAGATCGGCGTATCATCGCCGCTGGATATACAGGATATGGGGAGGTAAAGACCCAAATATGGAACAACGCATCAGCATTGAACGTATGGAGGAGGCCGTCAACCTGTTCGGCTCCTTCGATGAGAACATCCGCCTGCTGGAGACGGAATTTCAGGTACAGGTGGTGAACCGGGGCGGCGAGATCGTGGTGTCCGGCGAGCCGGAGAATGTGATGCTGGCGGTCAAGGCGGTGCAGGCGCTGCTGACGCTGTCCAACAAGGGCGAGAGCATCTCCGACCAGCACGTGCGCTATGTGACGGGACTTGTGCGGTCGGGACAGGCCGAGCGCATCAGCGAGCTGACGCAGGACGTTATCTGCATCACCAGCAAGGGCCGTCCCGTAAAGCCCAAGACCATCGGCCAGAAGGAGTACGTCAACGCCATCATGAAGCAGACCGTCACCATCGGCGTGGGGCCTGCCGGTACGGGCAAGACGTATCTGGCGGTGGCGGCGGCGGTGGCCGCCTTCCGGGACAAGCAGGTGAACCGCATTATCCTGACCCGCCCCGCTGTGGAGGCAGGCGAGCGGCTGGGCTTCCTGCCCGGCGATCTACAGAGCAAGGTAGACCCCTACCTGCGGCCGCTGTACGACGCGCTGTTCGATATGCTGGGCGCGGAGACGTATCAGAAGTATCTGGAGCGGGGCAACATTGAGGTGGCGCCGCTGGCGTATATGCGCGGCCGCACGCTGGACGACAGCTTTATCATTCTGGACGAGGCGCAGAACACCAGCCGCGAGCAGATGAAGATGTTCCTGACCCGTATGGGCTTTGGCTCCAAGGTGGTCATCACCGGCGACGTGACCCAGATCGACCTGCCCGCCGACAAGGTCAGCGGCCTGAAGGAGGCCATGAAGGTGCTGCGGGATGTGGAGGGCGTAGCGGTCTGCAAGCTCACCAAAGAGGATGTGGTGCGCCATGTGATGGTGCAGCGCATCATCGAGGCCTACGCGAAATTCGAGGAGAAAAAGAAATGAAACGACACTATATCCCGGTGACGGCGGACGTTCCCGGCGTCAGCGACGGCACCAAGAGCTTCCTGCGGAGGGTCATCCGCACGGCCCTCGACCAGCAGGGCGTGGACGTACCCTGCGAGGTGGATGTATATGTCACCGGCGACGCGGGCATACAGGAATTGAACCGCGAGATGCGGCAGGTGGACAGACCCACGGATGTGCTGAGCTTCCCGGAGTTCGAGCTGACGCCCGGCCAGCTGCCCGGGCAGGAGGACGCCGATCCGGGGACGGGCTATGTGCCGCTGGGCGACATGGCCATCTCGCTGGAGCGGGTGAAGGCGCAGGCCAAGGAGTACGGCCACAGCAACCGGCGCGAGCTGGCGTATCTGGCTGTCCACTCTGTGCTGCACCTGCTGGGCTACGACCACATGGACGAGGGCCAGCAGAAGGCGCAGATGCGGGCGCGTGAGGAGACCATCATGGCCGCGCTGGGCCTTGAACGGAAATAAATAAACAAAAAGCTCAAATGAAAGAAAGTTGAGGATCACCTGATGGAACACATTACGAAAACGGCGATGATCACGGTATGCGGACGGCCCAACGTGGGCAAGTCCAGCCTGACCAACGCACTGGTGGGCGAGAAGATCGCCATCGTGTCGGACAAGCCCCAGACCACCCGCAACCGTATTTACGGCGTGGTGAACCGGGGCGATACCCAGTATGTCCTGCTGGATACGCCGGGTCTGCACAAGCCCCGCAGCCGTCTGGGAGACTACATGGTCAAGGTGGTACGGGAGAGCCTGAGCAGCGTGGAGTGCGCGCTGCTGCTGGTAGAGCCCATCGCCCATGTGGGCGAGCCGGAGCGCATTCTGCTCCAGCGCATCCGGGAGGAGAACCTGCCCTGCGTGCTGTGCATCAACAAGATCGACACCGTGGAGAAGAAGGATGCGCTGCTGGAGGTCATCGCCGCATACAGTGAGGCGTATGACGGCTTTGACGCCATCATCCCCATCTCCGCCCGGACGGGCGACGGACTGGAGGATCTGATGCACCAGCTGGAAAAATACGCCCAGGAGGGGCCGCAGCTGTTCCCCGACGGCATGACCACCGATCAGGCGGACAGTCAGGTCTGCGCCGAGATCGTGCGGGAGAAGATGCTGCGGTGTCTGGACAAGGAGATCCCCCACGGCACGGCGGTGGAGGTGACGCGGTTCTCCGAGCGGGTGGACAGCGGCATCATCGATCTGGATGTGACCATCTATTGCGAAAAAGCCAGCCACAAGGGCATCATCATCGGCAAGGGCGGCGAGATGCTCAAGCGCATCAGCTCGCAGGCCCGGCGGGACATCGAAAAGTTCATGGGTACCAAGGTGTACATGGAAACGTGGGTAAAGGTCAAGGAAAACTGGCGGGACAACCCGAATTTTATCCGCAGTCAGGGGTATACGGAGGGGTAAGAGTCTTAAGCGGCACCAGAAGCCAGTTTTCCTGCGAGCGGCAGCGAGCCGCTGCGAGTGCGGCGTGAATTCGGAGAATTCCGTAGGCGGGATTCATTTCCGCCGTAAAGCGGTGAAATGATGGGGTCCCCGCCCGATGGAACATCGGGTGGGGCAAACTGGCGGGACAACCCGAATTTTATCCGCAGTCAGGGGTATACGGAGGAGTAAGAGGCTTGCGCGGCACCGGGCGCGGCAGGGAGATTTCGCGCTCCGGCGCGACCCACTTTTGCCAACAGCGGCAAAATTATTTCCTTTTTGCCGCCGGCGGCCCCATTTCTTTCAGCAGCGAAAGAAATGGGGGAAAGAACGCCGCCAAAAACCCATGGTTTTTGGATTTCCTTCCGCCGCTTGCTGCCGTATTCTGGTTCGTCCGAAATGTGGAAATGACGTATTTCTCTGAGCGCTGCCGCTTTTACTCTGAAATGCGCCGCTGCGCAGTTCTACATTTTGGACGTTCAGCGGCAGCGGGGACAGAAGCAGATCAATTCCACATTTCGGGTGGTCTACACTTTGCCGCGTTCGCGCGGGATGCAGAACGGCAAGCCCACATGTGCGGGGCGCGGGCGGATTTTCAAACCGCAGGTTTGAACGGCGTTTTTGGTCACTTTTGGGGCTGGGGCCAAAAGTGACCCGTGCCCGCAGGCACGGAACGGCCCCTTGCCGCCGGAGGCAAAAACCAACACCAGGCATTCCCAGTGATAATTCCGCCGCAGACCTCCATGCTAACGGCAGGGAGGTGACGGCCATGGACTACTGGGAGCTGTTCTGCGACACCGGCGCACCGGAGGCGTATCTGCTGTGGCGCGGCCAACAGGAGGCGGTATGCAAAACGGAAAAGCAGTGACCACCGGCCTTGTGCTGCGGGTCACGGAGACAAAGGAATCGGATAAGGTCCTGACGGTGCTGACGCCGGACATGGGGAAGATTCCCCTCATCGCGCGGGGGGCGCGGCGGAAAAACAGCCGCATCGCCGCCGCCAGCCAGCTGCTGGCCTACTCAGAGCTGACGCTGTACAAGCGGGGAAACTGGTATATGCTGGACGAGGCGTCCACGCTGGAGCTGTTCGACGGCGTGCGGCAGGACATCGTGCTTTTATCGCTGGCGTCCTACTTCACGGAACTGGCGGAGGCGGTGTGCGCCGAGGAGACGGCGTCGCCGGAGATATTGTCGCTGCTGCTGAACGCGCTGTACGCCCTGTGCTATCTGGGCAAGGAGCCCCGGCTGGTGAAGGCGGCGTACCAGTTCCGGCTGCTGGCGCTGGCGGGCTTCGAGCCGCTGGCGTCGGCGTGCGCCGTGTGCGGCCGGGAGGAGCCGGAGGCGCCTATGCTGGATGTGCTCCGCGGCGTGGTACACTGCGGCGGCTGCAAGCAGCCCGGCGGTCTGAGTATGCCGCTGACGGCGGCGGGTCTGGCGGCGCTGCGGCATATCCTGTACTGCGACAGCCGGCGGCTCTACGCCTTCACGCTGGAGCCTGCGGCGCTGCGGGAGCTGGATCACGCGGGGGAGGCCTTCGCCGCCAGCCAGCTGGAGCGGAGCTTTCGGACACTGGACTACTACAAATCCCTTTTGGGGTAACGTGAGGACATACATATGAGCGATTTATTTGAAAAATCCATGCGGACGCTGGAGCTGCCCGCCGTGCTGGAAATGCTGGCACAGCGGGCCGTCAGCGACGAGGCCAAGGAGCGGTGCCGCAGGCTGCGGCCCTCCACCGAGGCGGAGACGGTCAGCCATCTGCTGGACGAGACAGACGCGGCCAAGACCCGTCTGGGGCTCCATGGCAGCCCGTCCTTCACCGGCGTGAAGGACGTGGCACAGCCGCTGAACCGCGCCGACCACGGCGGTATGCTGAACACCCGCGAGCTTTTGGATATCGCCGGGGTGCTGACCGCTACCCGGCGGGTCAGCGACTACGACGCGGACCGGCAGGGCGAGCCCACGGCTATCGACCGGCTGTTCTCCGCCCTGCGGCCCAACAAGTATCTGGAGGACAAGATACGCGGCGCCATTCTGGACGAGGAGACCATCGCCGACACCGCCAGCCCTGAGCTGGCGGATATCCGGCGGCAGATGCGGGTGGCGGCCACCAAGGGCCGCCAGATCTTACAGCGCATCATCTCCTCCCCCTCCTACGCCAAGGTGCTGCAGGAGGCACTCATCACCCAGCGTGACGGGCGGTTCGTGGTGCCGGTAAAGGCGGAGTGCAAGGGCAGCCTGCCGGGACTTGTCCACGACGTATCCTCCTCCGGCGCCACACTGTTTGTGGAGCCCATGGGCGTGGTGCAGGCCAACAACGAGATGAAGGAGCTGGAGGCCAAGGAGGACAAGGAGATCGACCGTATCCTGCGGATCCTGTCCGGCGAGTGCGCCGCCCAGCGGGAGACGATCCTCTACAACTACGATGTACTGGTGCAGCTGGATGCCATCTTTGCCCGGGCGCAGCTGAGCTACGCCATGGACGCGGGGCGTCCCATGGTGCGCAAGCGGGGCGGCATCGACCTGAAGCGAGCGCGGCATCCCCTGCTGGATCAGGCCAAGGCCGTGCCGGTGACGGTGGAGCTGGGCGGCAGGTTCGACACGCTGGTCATCACCGGCCCCAACACCGGCGGCAAGACCGTGACCCTGAAGACCATCGGGCTTCTGAGCCTGATGGCTCAGTGCGGTCTGCACATCCCCGCCGGAGACCAGAGCGCCGTGCAGGTGTTCTCCCGCATTCTGGCGGATGTGGGCGACGAGCAGAGCATCGAGCAGAGCCTGTCCACCTTCTCCGCGCACATGGCCAACACGGTGGAGATCTTAAAGCAGGCAGACGACAGGAGCCTCATCCTGTTCGACGAGCTGGGCGCGGGCACCGACCCGGTGGAGGGCGCGGCGCTGGCCATCGCCATCATTCAGGACGTACGGAGCAAGGGGGCACTGACGGCGGCCACCACCCACTATGCGGAGCTGAAGACCTTCGCCATGACCACGGCGGGGGTGGAGAATGCCAGCTGTGAGTTCGACGTACAGACATTGCGGCCCACCTACCGGCTGCTGATTGGCATCCCCGGCAAGTCCAACGCCTTTGCCATCTCCCGGCGGCTGGGACTGGACGAGAGCGTCATCGAGGCGGCCAAGGCTCAGATGGACAGCGAATCCGTCCGGTTTGAGGACGTGCTGACCCAGCTGGAGGAGAAGCGTCAGCGGCTGGAAAAGGCCCAGACCGAGGCAGATCGCCTGTGGCAGCAGCGGGAGGAGGACGCCCGCAAGGCCCGGACGTTCCGGGAGCAGATGGAAAAGGCCAAGGACAACGCCCGCACCAAGGGCGAGGCCGAGGCGCGGCGTATCGTGCGGCAGGCGCAGCAGCAGGCGGAGCAGGTATTTGCCGAGCTGGATGAGCTGCGGAAGCAGCAGCAGCGCAGTGACTATCAGACGGTGAACGACGGCAAGGCCGACGTCCGCCGCCGCCTGAAGGAGGCGGAGGCGGCGCTGCACCAGCACGACGAGGAGCAGGAGCCCATCCCGGCCCCCAGCCGTCCCATCGCCGTGGGCGACACGGTGGAGTTGGCGGGTGTCCGGACGGCGGCGGCGGTGCTGGCGGTCAACGGCGACGGCACCCTGCTTTTGCAGGCGGGAAAGATGAAGATGACCGTCAAGGCCGCGCAGGTGCGCCTTTTGGAGACGGCGGAGGAGATCGAGGAGAAGAAAAAGCAGGCCGCCAAGTCCCGCGCCGCCAACGGCGGCGGCACGGTGCAGATCAACACCGGCGCCCGCGCCTCCGCCGAGCTGGATATCCGGGGCTTGGAGACGCTGGAGGCGGAGAGCGTGGTGGAGAACTATCTGGACGCCGCACAGCGCGCTAAGCTGGGCTCGGTCACCATCATCCACGGCAAGGGTACCGGCGCGCTGCGGGCCGCCGTCCACCAGATGCTGAAGAAAAACAGGGCCGTCAAGAGCTTCCGACTGGGCCGCTACGGCGAGGGAGAGGCAGGCGTGACGGTGGTGGAGCTGAAATGACTGCCGCATTTTGTCAAATTCGACGAATTGTTCAGGGAAAATCATAGGGCTTAGTACAAATTTCGTATCAATGCCCATTGCATTACAGCGGGTGTTTCGGTATAATAGGGATACTGTAAGCTTGCCTTTTTGGCCAAATCTGTAAAATTGCTGCATAAGGAGTGCTGTTCCATGTATACACGGGAAATCACGGTCAAGAATGAAGTCGGTCTGCACGCCAGACCCGCCACCTACTTTATCCAGAAGGCCAACGAGTTCAAGAGCGGCATCTGGGTCGAGAAAGAGGAGCGCCGCGTCAATGCCAAAAGTCTGCTGGGCGTGCTGAGCCTGGGGATCGTACAGGGTACCACCATCACGCTGATCGCTGACGGCGTGGATGAGAAGGAGGCCGTGGACGCACTGGCTGATCTGATCGAGAACCAGATCGGCGAATAAGCCGTGCGCGAAAAGGCGCGGGGAACTTATCGAGTAAAAAAAGGAACGCACCGGTGTACCGGTGCGTTCCTTTTTTGCTTCAACGCGCTTTTTCCGCCTCCTGCGCCACGCGGATGAGCCAGTCCGCCGATTCCAGCGGGTAGCGGCCCTGCGCCGTCTCGCCGGTGAGCATCAGACAGTCCGCGCCGTCCAGCACGGCGTTGTAGATGTCCAGCACCTCCGCGCGGGTGGGGGAGGGATGGTCGATCATGCTGTGAAGCAGTTGGGTCACCACCAGAAAGGGCTTTCTGCGGCTGCGGCACAGGGCGGCGATGCGCTTCTGGGCGGCGGGCAGCTGCTCCAGCGGCAGACTGCTGCCCAGATCGCCCCGGGCGATGGTCACCACGTCGCACAGTGCCAGCCAGTCCGGCAGGGCGTCCAGCCCCGGCTGGTTCTCCACCTTGGCGAACAGCTCCGCGTCGGCAAGGCCGTTCTCCGCCATAGTCTGCCGCACCACGCGCAGGTCGCCGGCGCTGCGGACAAAGGGCTGCATAACGGCGTTCACGCCCAGCGCTGCCGCCTGCGACAGATCGGCAAGGTCTGCCTCGCACAGAGCGGGGCGGCGAAGGTCAACACCCTCCAATGTCAGGCTCTTGTGGCCGGTGAGAGTGCCGCCCCGGGTGACGCGGCACACACCGCCGTCTACCACCGTCAGCGCCATAGCACCGTCGTCCAGCAGCACGGTCATGCCGGGACGCAGAGCGTCCAGCACGTCGCCATCCACGGGGATGTCCGCGCCCAGCGTGACGGCAGCACCCTCCGCCAGCGGCAGAGGAACGGGCATATCGCCGATGCGCACCTCCGGACCGCGCAGGTCGATCATCAGTTGAGCGCGCAGGTCGGTCTTCCGTTCTGCCGCGTGCAGGGCATCGATCCAGTCCGTCCGCGCCGCCAGCGGCGTGTGGGACAGATTGAGCCGGAAGCCGGTGACGCCCCGGCGCAGCAGGGAAGCCAGCGCGGCGGTATCACAGCAGGACGGGCCGAGGGTGGCGTAATATCTCATGGTGTGGTCTCCTTGTGAAAATGATCGTAGACGGCGCGGGCGGCGGGCTTGGGCAGTACCTCCTCCAGCTGGGGCAGGTCTGCCGCACGGACGGCCTTCACCGTGCCGAATCGCTGCAAAAGCAGCTTTTTTCGCGCCTCGCCCACGCCGGGGATGCCGTCCAGCTGGGAGCGATAGGCGCTTTTCGTGTGCTTCTGGTGGTGGTAGGCGATGGCGAAGCGGTGTACCTCCTCCTGCACCCGGCCGATGAGGGCGAACAGGGCGGGGGGCGTCTGGATACCGATCTCCCGGCCGTCGGCGGTGACCAGCGCACGGGTACGGTGTCGGTCGTCCTTCACCATGCCCAGCACCGGAACGGTCAGTCCCAGCTTTTCCAGCACCGTCTCCACGGCGCGGGCGTGCTGCACGCCGCCGTCGATGAGCAGCAGGTCAGGCAGCGGGGCGAATTTTTCATCGCCATCCAGATACCGGCGGCAGCGGCGCTCCAGCACCTCCGCCATGGCGCCGTAGTCATCGGCGCCGGTGCAGGTCTTGATCTGGAACCGGCGGTAGTCCCGCTTCAGGGGCCGCCCATCCACAAATACCACCATGCTGGCCACCTGATCGGCGCCGCCGGTGTGGGAGATGTCGTAGCTCTCCATGCGGCGGGGCAGGGCGGGCAGCTCCGCCAGCTCCTGCAAAAGCCGGAGCGTCCCGGTGGTGCGCTCGGCGTCGGAGGTGACACGCTCCACCTCCTCCCGGGCATTGCGGCCGGCGATGTCCAGCAGCTCACGGCGTTGGCCGCGCTGGGGTATACGGAGGGTGACGGCGTGGCCGCAGCGCTCTGTCAGCAGGGCGGACAGGGTGTCCATATCCTCGATGGGCAGGGGGAGCAGGATCTCCCGGGGCAGCACCTCGCGATCCAGATAGTACTGGGTCACCACGGCGCTCAGCAGCGCCGCGTCGTCCTCGGCGGCGGGCAGCACCTCCACCCGGCGGCCCAGCAGGTCGCCGTCCTCGATGTGCAGCACGGCGCAGCCGGCCCGGGCGGGGCCGGTGTACACGCCCCACACGTCGGTGTCAGCGCAGATGCCGGCGATGACCTTCTGGTTCTTGGACAGGACAGCCAGTGCCCGCACCTGATCCCGCAGGGCGGCGGCCTGCTCAAAGTCCAGCGCCTCGGCGGCGTCGTTCATCCGGGCAGTCAGCTCCGCCGTTACCTGCCGCAGCCGCCCCTCAAACAGCCGCACCGCCTGTTCGATGCGGCGGCGGTACTCGGCGGCGTCCGGCCCGTCGGGGCGGCAGAAGCCGTCGCACCGACCGATATGGTGGTTCAGGCAGGGGCGCTCCTTGCCGATATCCCGTGGAAACCGGCGGGAGCAGGTGGGCAGCCGCAGGGCGGCGCACACCGCGTCGATGGCGTGCCGCGTCTCACTGCGCCCCCCGAAGGGGCCGAAGTACCGGGCACCGTCCTGCGCGGGACGGGTCACCAGGGTGAAGCGAGGGTATTCGGACGATTCATCCAGCCGCACGAAGGGGTAGCCCTTGTCGTCCTTCAGCAGGATATTGTAGCGTGGCATATGCCGCTTGATCAGGGAGTTCTCCAGAATGAGCGCCTCAAATTCCGAGCGGACGATAATGGTGTCGAACCGATCCACCTGCGACACCATGCGGCGGGTCTTGTCGTTGTGGGAGGCGGTGTCCTGAAAGTATTGGCTCACCCGATTTTTCAGTTTTTTGGCCTTGCCCACATAGATGACCTGCCCTGTCTTGTCCATCATCAGATAGACCCCCGGCAGCAGCGGCAGATCGTTGGCTTTGGCGCGCAGCTCGTCCTTTGTCATGACGCCCCTCCCTTCACAAATTTTCCTTAGTATAACACGGCGCGGCCGGGCAGACAAGGGGGGGCGTCGCCGCCGGCGCGCAGGGCGGGGGAGGTACCAGAAAAAGGAAAAGAGAACCGCGAAAAGCGTTGACAAGACAGGACTGTTGCGGTACAATATGCAAAAAGCATAGTATTGTGTTTGACTTGCGGACACGATGCTTTCTGTGAATATGCTCTTCCCCCTGTCGGGCTCCCCCCTTTCGCCCGGCATTTAAATGGACGGAACGCCTGCGGCGCTCCGTCCATTTTTTTGTTCAGTTCAAGCCGCCCTCGTTTACCGCGAACAATCGGTCGATGCGCCGGCGCAGCAGGGCATGGGCGGGGCCGGACAGGGAGGGGTCGCCGTCCAACAGATCGTTGGCGGCGGACTGCGCCTCCTCCAGCAGCCGCATATCGCAGCTGAGATCGGCGGCCTTCAGCGTGGGCAGACCGTGCTGCCGCTGGCCGAAAAAGTCGCCGGGCCCCCGGAGGCGCAGATCCTCCTCGGAGATCTTGAAGCCGTCGTTGGTCTGCGTCAGCACCTTCAGACGGCGGCGGGTATCCTCGTTGTCGCTGTCGGACAGCAGGACGCACCAGCTCTTGGCGCTGCCCCGGCCTACGCGGCCGCGGAGCTGGTGGAGCTGGCTGAGGCCGAAGCGCTCGGCGTTCTCCACCACCATCAGGTTGGCGTTGGGTACGTCCACGCCCACCTCCACCACGGTGGTGGATACCAGAATATCGCTGTCTCCGGCGGCGAAGGCCGCCATGACGGATTCCTTCTCCTTGGCCTTCATGCGCCCGTGGAGCACGGCAACGCGCAGGTCGGGGAACACCTCGTCCTGTAATTTCTGGGCGTAGGCAGTCACAGCCTTCCGCTCATCGGGAAGATGGTCGTCCTCCCCCACCAGCGGGCAGACGATGAACACCTGATGCCCCTCGGTCACCTGCTTGCGGATGAAGGCATTCAGCCGCTGACGGTATTTCTCCCCTACGGCGAAGGTGTCCACCTTTTGCCGTCCGGGGGGCAGCTCGTCGATGACGGACACGTCCAGATCGCCGTAGATGATGAGGGCCAGCGTCCGGGGGATGGGGGTGGCGGACAGCACCAGCATATGGGGGGACGCGGCCTTTTTGGACAGCGCCGCCCGCTGATCCACGCCGAAGCGGTGCTGCTCGTCGGTAATGACCAGCCCCAGCCGGGCGTACTGCACATCCTCGGTCAGCAGGGCGTGGGTACCGATGCACAGGTCGATGCTGCCGTTGGACAGACCGGCCAGAATCTCCCGGCGCTCCTTGGCGCGGGTGGAGCCGGTGAGCAGGGCGCAGCGCAGCCCGAAGCGGGCAAACAGCGGCGATAGATTTTCATAGTGCTGGCGGGCCAGGATCTCCGTGGGCGCCATCAGCGCCGATTGCCAGCCGCTCTGGGCGGCGAACCAGACGCAGGCGGCGGCCACCATGGTCTTGCCGCTGCCCACATCGCCCTGACACAGCCGGTTCATGGGGCGGCCGGAGGTCATGTCGGACACGGCCTGCTCCACGGCGCGGCGCTGGGCATTTGTCAGCGCGAAGGGCAGGGCGTCGTAGAAGGGCGTCAAGGCCACGTTGTCACAGGCGGGGCCGTGTCCCGTCTCCCGGCGGGCGCGCAGCAGCCGCAGACCGCAGGCCAGTACAAAAAGCTCCTCAAACACCAGACGGCGGCGGGCGATATCCAGCGCCTCCGGCGAGGTGGGGAAGTGGATGTTCTCGTAGGCGTAGCCTGCGTAGCACAGGTGATGCGCCTGCCGCACCGCATCGGGCAGCGCGTCGGGCAGCAGGTCACGGCAGGCGTCCAGACCCTGCCGCATGGCCTCCGCCAGCCGAGACTGTGTGATACCGGCGGTCAGGGGATAGATGGGCATGATGCGCCCGGTCAGCAGCTGGCGGCCCTCCGGCTCCAGCAGGGGGTTGGTCATGCGGCGGCGCAGCAGGTCGCCCTCTACCTTGCCGTAGAAGATATATGTCTCCCCCTTGTGGAGGCTGGTTTTCCGGTACTCCTGATTGAAAAAGGCAACATCCAGCACGCCGCTATCGTCCACGGCCCGCACCTTCACCAGTGTGCGGCCGCCGGCGATACGGCTGGCGGTGGGGTCGCCGGCCAGCATGGCCCGGACGCAGGCGTATTCGCCCACGGGCAGCTCCCGGATGGGGCGCTCCAGCGTCCGATCCTCCCACCGGCGGGGGAAGTAGGACAGCAGATCGCCCAGCGTGGCGATGCCCAGCTTGTGCAGCGCCTTGGCCCGCGTTTCGCCGATGCCCTTGATATACCGGATGTCGGTGTTGAGATCGGCCATGGCGTCAGAAGCCGCTGAAGGCGGAGAAGTCGGCAGGCGGCGCAAACAGAGGCGGCTCCTGCGTCTCCTCTGCCGGGGAGGGCAGCAGCGCCTCCTCCGGCGCGGGGACATACTCCACGAATTGGTACTTCAGGCCGTCCTCCTCCATGATCTCGCTCTCGCTGTCCGCCTGCCACTGGGGGTCGGCGTCCAGATCGGGGAAAAAGGCGTCGGCGTGACCGTCGGCAAAGATCTTGGTGATATACACCCGGTCGCACAGGGGCAGAAACCGGCGGTAGACGCTTTCGCCGCCGATGATCCATGCGTCCTCCCCGGCCTGAAACACCGCCTCTACGGGGAAGTGGACGATCTCCGCATTTTCCGCGGTAAAGTCTCGGTCGCCGGTGAGGACGATGTTGCGGCGGTGGGGCAGTCCCCTGCCGCCGGGCAGGGATTGCAGGGTCTTGCGGCCCATGAGGACGGTCTTGCCCTCCGTCAGGGCGCGGAAGCGCTTCATATCGGCGGAGATGTGAAACAGCAGGGCGTTATCCCGGCCGATGCCCCAGTGTTGGTCAACGGCTGCAATGGCATACATGGGCGTTCCTCCTTAGATGGCCACGGGGATCTTGTCCTCGAAGGGCTGAGGGTCGTAGCCCTCCAGCGAGAAGCTGTCCCGTGTGAACCGGTAGAAATCGGAGATAGACTTGTCCATCACGAAGCGGGGAGCGGGACGCTCGTCCTGCTCCAGCAGCTTTTCGATGATGGGGACATGGCGGTCGTAGATGTGGGCGTCGGCGATGACGTGAACCAGCTCGCCGGCCTCCAGACCGGACACCTGCGCCATCATATGCACCAGCACGCTGTACTGCACCACGTTCCAGTTGTTGGCGGCCAGCATATCCTGACTGCGCTGGTTGAGGATGGCGTTGAGGGTGTTGCCGGAGACATTAAAGGTCATGGAGTAGGCGCAGGGATACAGCGCCATCTCGTGGAGATCCTGAAAGTTGTAGATATTGGTGAGGATGCGGCGGCTGGCGGGGTTGTGCTTCAGATCGTACAGCACCCGATCCACCTGATCCATCTCCCCCTCGGGGTACTGGTGCTTCACCGCCAGCTGGTAGCCGTAGGCCTTGCCGATGGAGCCGTTCTCATCCGCCCAGCTGTCCCAGATGTGGCCCCGCAGGTCGTGGATGTTGTTGGACTTCTGCTGCCAGATCCACAGCAGCTCGTCGATGCAGGTCTTGAAATAGGTGCGGCGCACGGTGAGGATGGGAAACTCCTCCCGTAGATCGTAGCGGTTGACGATGCCGAACTTTTTTACGGTGTGGGCGGGCGTGCCGTCGTCCCAGTGGGGACGCACTTGCTGGTCGGTGTCCCACACCCCGTTTTGCAGGATGTCACGGCAATTTTCCTTGAAGATCTGGTCTGCACGGCTCATAAGCGTACCCCCCTGTTTGTTTTCCTCATTGTAGCAGATTCGCGCGTGATTTGAAATACAAATGTGAGGAATAAGAAAAAAGAAATTGCGTCCTGCCGATACTTCGGGTATACTGTATGCTGGTTGAAAATGTGAAGGAGGTAATCTTCTGATGAAATATGATGTATTGATCATCGGCGCAGGCCCCGGCGGTATCTTCTCCGCCTATGAGCTGATGCAGCGGAAGCCGGAGTGGAAGGTGGCCGTGCTGGAGGCGGGCAACCCGCTGGAGAAGCGGCACTGTCCCATTGACGGCGACAAGATCAAGTCCTGCATCCACTGCAAGACCTGTGCCATTATGAACGGCTTCGGCGGCGCTGGTGCCTTCTCAGACGGTAAGTACAACCTGACCAACGAGTTTGGCGGCACGCTGTACGAGTACATCGGCAAGCAGAAGGCCATGGAGCTGATGCACTATGTGGACGACATCAACGTGGCCTGCGGCGGCGCCGGCACCAAGCTGTACTCCACGGCGGACAGCGGCTTCAAGCGCCTGTGCCTGCAAAATAATCTCCACCTGCTGGACGCCTCCGTGCGGCATCTGGGTACGGATATCAACTATAAGGTGCTGGAAAACCTGTACGCCCAGCTGAAGGAGCATATCGACTTCCACTTCCTGACGCCGGTGAAGGCACTGACCATCGCGGAGGATGGCACCTATGAGGCGGAGACGGACAAGGGTACGTTCAGCGGCCGCAAGTGCATCATCTCCGTGGGACGCAGCGGCAGCAAGTGGATGGAGTCCGTATGTGAGGCGCTGAAGATCCCCACCAAGTCCAACCGGGTGGATATCGGCGTCCGGGTGGAGCTGCCCGCCGAGGTGTTCGCCCCCATTACCGACGAGCTGTACGAGAGCAAGATCGTCTATAAGACCGAGAAATATCAGGACAAGGTGCGGACGTTCTGCATGAATCCCCGTGGCGCGGTGGTCAACGAGAACACCAACGGCATCGTCACCGTCAACGGCCACAGCTACGAGGATCCGGCCATGCATACGGAGAACACCAACTTCGCCCTGCTGGTGTCCAAGCACTTTACCGAGCCGTTCCGGGACAGCAACGGCTACGGCGAGAGCATCGCACGGCTCAGCAATATGCTGGGCGGCGGCGTGATGGTGCAGCGGTTCGGCGACCTGATCCGCGGACAGCGTACTACGCCCAAGCGCATTGAAAAGGGCTTCATGACCCCCACGCTGGCGGCCACCCCCGGCGACCTGAGTCTGGTGATGCCCAAGCGCATTCTGGACGGTATCATCGAGATGATCTACGCGCTGGACAAGATCGCCCCCGGCACCGCCAGCGACGACACGCTGCTCTACGGCGTGGAGGTAAAGTTCTACAACATGGAGGTGGCGCTGGACGAGAATCTGGAGACGCTCCACAAGGGCCTGTTCGTCATCGGCGACGGCAGCGGCGTGACCCACTCCCTGTCCCACGCGTCGGCCAGCGGCGTCTATGTGGCGCGGTATCTGGCGGAGAACGAGGAATAAGCAAAAAAGAAGCGCTCCGGCAAGGCCGGAGCGCTTCATGCTGCTCAGTCGTCCATATCCACGGTGATGTTGTCGGTGCCGTGCTGCTCGAATTCCCCCAGATACGTCTCCATCCGGGCCATCACCTCGTCGTAGTTCTCCGGCGTGATGGGGGGATCGTCCATATCCCGCAGCGCCAGCTCCTGCGCCAGTATCTCAAAGAACGTGGTGTCCTCATAGGCCATGATGGCCTCGTGGATCCCGCCGTCGGCGAAGGCGCGGGAGGGGATCAGCTCGCCCTGATACAGCTCCGTCAGCGGCGCCATGCCGTGGTCGAGACAGTGGGCAAACACCAGACTCTCCACCTGATCGTACTCCCTGATGCGGTCGTCGCCGCGGGTGGAGTTCAGCACCCAGTTGCCGATATACACCAGATCCAGCAGACGCCGGAACTGCTTTTCCGTCATTTTCAGCTCCATCAGACCACCTCCATTTCGCGGTCAGCGCTTTGTTTTCCTGATTATAACACGGTGTATCGCGGAATGCCATAGAAAAAGTGGGAAGGGCCGCCAAAATTTAGCTTGTGTCGGGCGCTTCTTCATAGTACAATATATAAGTTAACTGCAAATAAGCAAAATAACAAAGTTCACTGCGATAAGGAGCGTTTCCATGGACCTGCGTCCCATCGGGGTGTTCGACTCCGGCAGCGGCGGCCTCACCGCCGTGCGGGAGATCCGCAGCATCCTCCCCTCTGAAAACATTATATACTTCGGGGACACGTCCCGTGTACCCTACGGCAGCCGATCCGCCGAGATCCTGCTGCGCTACGCCCGGCAGGATGTCCGCTTCCTGCGGACATTCGATATCAAGGCGCTGGTGGTGGCCTGCGGCACCGTATCCACCACGGCGCTGCCCCGCTTACAGGCGGAGAACGCCGACCTGCCCATGCTGGGTGTGGTGGAGCCGTCCTGCCGCCGCGCCGTGTCCGTTACCCGGAACAAGCGGGTGGGGCTGATCGCCACCGCCGCGTCTGTGCGCTCCGGCGCGTATGAGCGCACCATCGCCGGACTGGACGGCGACATCACGGTGGTCAGCAAGGCTTGCCCGCTGTTTGTGCCGCTGGTGGAGAACGGGCGGTTCCGCGTGGGCGATACGGTCATCGAAACGGTGGCGCGGGAGTATCTGGAGCCGCTGCGGGATACGGGCATCGACACCCTCATCATGGGCTGCACCCACTATCCGCTGCTGGCGGAGATCATCGGGCGCATCATGGGCCCGGCGGTGACGCTGGTGGATGCCGGAGCCGAGGTGGCTCGCGCCCTGAAGGGGGAGCTGACAGACCGCGAGCTGCTGGCAGACCGGCCCTGCGGAGAGACGACGCTGTATGCCAGCGACCGGCCGGAGGATTTCGGCCTGCTGGCTGCCACGTTTCTGGGCCAGCCGCTGAGCGGCGCGGTGCGGGCCGTGGACATCGAGCAGTATTGAGGTGGGCCATGGCGGAACGTGTACAGGTGGCGGTGAAGAGCCGCAGCCGCTTCGGCGGGCAGGAGGATGTGCTGTCCTTCCGGGGACAGGGCGTATTGACAAAAACAGCGGAGGGATGGCATCTGCGGTACGAGGCGGCCAACGAGGTCGACGGCAGCGCCATCGTCTCCGAGATCCGGCTGGAGACGGCCACCCGCCGTGCGGTGGTCATCAACGAGGCGGACAGCGGCGGCTACGGCCTGCTGCTGGACCCCAAGACGCCCACCGCCACCCGCATTGACGGCGGCGACGGCGGTGCCCTGATGCTGAACGTCGCCACCAAGGAGGTGGCGTGGCAGCTGTCCCGCCGGGGACAGGGCTTTATCACATTGGCGTATACATTGCTCCTCGGTGTGCAGCCCCTGTCGGCGCTGCAGGTGGAGCTGACTTTAACGAAAGAGGAGAACTGACGATGAATATGATCCAGAGCGCCAAAGATCAGGTACTGCAGCTGACTGTGGCGGCCTATGAAAAGGCCGCTGCCGCCGGTGTTTTACCCGCCGGCATTACCGTGACCCCGGCGGTGGAGATCCCCAAGGACACCGCCAACGGCGACTATACCACCACTTTCTGTCTGGCGGCGGCCAAGGCCATGAAGATGAACCCCCGGCAGGTGGCACAGACCCTCATCGACAACATGGCGCTGGAGGGCAGCTACTTCACCTCCGTGGAGCTGGCAGGCCCTGGCTTCCTGAACTTCCGGCTGGGCGGCAAGTGGTATGCCGACACCGTCTCCGGCATCGAGGCCGCCGGTGCGCGCTACGGTGAGAACGATATGCTGGCGGGGAAGAAGTACATGGTGGAGTTCGTGTCCGCCAACCCCACCGGCCCCATGCACATGGGCAACGCCCGCGGCGGTGTGCTGGGCGATACGCTGGCCAGCGTGCTGCAAAAGTCCGGCGCCGACGTGACCCGTGAGTTCTACGTCAACGACGCCGGCAACCAGATCGAGAAATTCGCCAAGAGTCTGGAGGCGCGCTACCTCCAGATCATCAAGGGCGAGGACGCGGTGGAGTTCCCGGAGGACGGCTACCACGGCGACGATATCCGCGAGCTGGCGCAGGCCTTCTACGAGCAGGAGGGCGACAAGTACCTGAACTGCGAGGAGCAGGTGCGCCACGACGCGCTGGCCCAGTTCGGCCTGAGCCGCAACATCCCCAAGATGAAGACCGATCTGGCCCGCTACGGCATCCAGTACGACCAGTGGTTCTTTGAGTCCACCCTCCACGAGAGCGGCTATGTGGCGGACTCCGTGCAGCTGCTCACCGACCGGGGCTGGACGTATGAGAAGGACGGCGCTCTGTGGCTGAAGACCTCCAACATTCTGGCGGAGAAGCTCCGTGCCGCCGGTAAGTCCGACGAGGACATCGAGAAGCTGGCGCTGAAGGACGACGTGCTCCGCCGCGCCAACGGATTCTACACCTACTTTGCCGCCGATATCGCCTACCACCGGAACAAGTTCGCCGTCCGCGGCTTTGACAAGGTGGTGAACATCTGGGGCGCCGACCACCACGGCCATGTGGCCCGCCTGAAGGGCGCTATGGACGCGCTGGGTCTGGACGGCGAGCATCGGCTGGATATCGTGCTGATGCAGCTGGTGAAGCTGGTGCGGGACGGCGAGGTGGTGCGTATGTCCAAGCGTACCGGCAAGGCCATCAGCCTCACCGATCTGCTGGACGAGATCCCCGTGGACGCCTGCCGTTGGTTCTTCAACGCCAAGCCCGACACCCAGATGGAGTTCGATTTGGGTCTGGCCGTCCGGGAGGACAGCGAGAACCCGGTCTACTATGTGCAGTACGCCTATGCCCGCATCTGCACGCTGCTCAAGGCGCTGGCGGCAGAGGGCTACGACGTACCCGCTGCGGCGCAGGCCGATCTAACGCTGCTTACCGCCGACGAGGAGAAGGCGCTCATCAAGCAGCTGGCCCAGTACCCGGTGGTGGTGCGTCTGGCTGCCCGGGACTACGACCCCAGCTTCATCAACCGCTACCTGTCGGAGTTGGCCGCCGCGTTCCACAAGTTCTACAACGCCTGCCGCATCAAGGGCGAGGAGAAGGACGTGCTGCTGGCCCGTCTGAAGCTGGCGGACACTGCCCGGGCCGTGCTGAAAAACGGCATGACCCTCATCGGCTGCTCCGCGCCGGAGAAAATGTGACCATAAGCAAAAAGCGCACCTGCGGGTGCGCTTTTTTCATGCGCCGAAGAACAGCCGCACGCTCCACGCTGCCGCCATAAACCCCGCCAGATCGGCGGTCAGCGCCGCCGGAACGGTGTAGCGGGTGCGGCGGATGCCCGCCGCGCCGAAGTACACGGCGATGGTGTAGAAGGTGGTCTCCGTGCAGCCCAGCATCACCGCCGCGCACCGCCCGATGTAGCTGTCGGGACCGTGGGCGGCCATCAGCTCGCTGCCCACCGCCAGCGCCCCGGAGCCGGACACCGGCCGCACCAGCAGCAGCGCCGCCGTCTCCGGCGGGATGCCCAGCCGTTCCAGTACAGGCGTCAGCAGCCGCGTCAGAAGCGTCAGCGCGCCGGAGGCGCGGAGCATATACACCGCCGTCAACAGGGCGATGAGGGACGGGGCGATCCGCGCCAGCACCAGCAGCCCCTCGGAGGCGCCGGCGGTGAGGGCGTCGTACACATCTATGCGCTTTCGCAGCGCCCACAGCGCCGTGCCTGCCAGCAGGAGGGGGATGAGAAGGGAGGCAATATCCACGCTACGCCCTCCAGAGTTGCTGCAAAAGCCGGGCGGCCAGCAGCCCCGCCGCCACCGACAGCACCGACGACAGCCACACCGCCGGGAGGATATCCAGCGGCGCGGTACACCCGTGGGCGCTGCGGATGGCGGCTACGGTGGTGGGCAGAAGCTGGATAGAGGCGGTGTTCAGTACCACCAGACGACATAGCTCGTCGCTGGCGGCGCCGCCGCAGCCCGCCGCCATCCGCTGCGCCGCCCGGATGCCCAGCGGTGTGGCGGCGTTGCCCAGCCCCAGCAGATTGGCGGACACATTGGCCGATACCGCCGCCAGCGTGTCGGCGTCCCGGCTGGCACGGGGCAGGATGCGCCGCAGCAGCGGGCGAAACAGGCGGGCCAGTCCCTCCGTCACGCCGCCCCGCTCCATGACCGTCATGACCCCCGACCACAGACACAGCGCGCCCGCCATGGACAGCGTCAGCTCCACGGCGGCGGAGGCGCCCTCCATGGCGGCCGCCGTCACATCGCCCAGCGTACCGCAGGCGGCGCCGCACACCAGCGACGCCGCGACCATCAGTGTCCATGTAACGCTCATCGCCATGCGCTCACCTCCGTTTTGGGAGAGCATATGCGGCGGTGCTGTACATTATTTGCGGAATCACAACGATTTTTGACGAACGGCAGTTGACAGGGTTGGCAAAATATGCCATACTGGATACGCAATGTAGAGGTGTGTTTGTAAAAACTACATAGGGGGGGTACCAGAGTGAAAGCGACAGGGATCGTCAGACGTGTGGACGAGCTGGGCCGTATCGTGCTGCCCATTGAGCTGCGCCGAACGCTGGATATCGTGGAGAAGGATGCGCTGGAGATTTACGTTGAGGGGTCTGCCGTTATCTTGAAAAAGTATCGGCCCAGCTGCATTTTCTGCGACAGCGGCAAGGACGTGACGGTGTTCCACGGGAAGAATATCTGTGCGAAGTGCTTGAGGGAGCTTCGGGCGGATATCTGATACCGGAAACGTTACCGGTGTCATTTTGCCGGGATGTTTTTTGCGGAGATCCACACCAAAAGCGGACAAAAGGGTCTGCACGGCATATGCCGTGCAGACCCTTTTGCTGTTTCCTTGTTGTACGCGGTGCGATGCGGTCAGCGCCGCAGCGCCGCGTCGTACAGCTCATTGCGGCTCAGGCCGGTGTCGTCGGCCACCTGCCGGACGGCGTCCTTCATCCGCACGCCGTCCACCCGCAGCCGCAGCACCCGCTCCACGCCTTCCTCCAGCGTCAGCTGGGTCTGGGACTGCCGCTCCCGGCCTGCCACCACCAGCACATATTCCCCCCGGGGCTCGTTGGCGGCGTAGTAGGCGGCGGCCTGCGCCAGTGTGGTGCGGACGGTGTCCTCATGGAGCTTGGTCAGCTCCCGGCACAGGGCGACGGGACGGTCGCCCAGCGCCTCCGCCATGTCCGTCAGCGTGGTACGCAGACGGTGGGGGGCCTCATGGAACACCATGGTCCGCGTCTCGCCGGTCAGCTCCTCCAGCGCGGCGCGGCGCTCGCTCTTACCGGCGGGCAGGAAGCCCTCGAAGGTGAACCGCCGGGTGTCCAGACCCGATACGGCCAGCGCAGCGATAGCGGCGCAGCAGCCGGGAATGGCCTGTACCGTCACGCCGTTTTCGGCACACAGCGCCACCAACTCCTGCCCGGGATCGCTGATGGCGGGCGTACCGGCGTCCGTTACCAGCGCGCAGGTCTCGCCTGCCAGCAGCCGGGTCAGGATGGCCTGTCCCGCCGCCGCCCGGTTGTGCTCGTGATAGCTGACCAGCGGCTTTTTGATGTCGAAGTGATTCAGCAGCTTGACGGACACGCGGGTGTCCTCGGCGGCGATAAAGTCCGCCTCCGCCAGCGTCTCCACGGCGCGGGGGGAGAAGTCCCCCAGATTGCCGATGGGCGTGGCGACCAGATACAGCATACCAGCCATTGTATTACCCCTTATCTCTGAAATAGATGCGCCGCAGCTCCTCTGTCTCCGTGCCGTCGGCGTTTTGCAGCAGCAGCGGCGGCTGCACCGTTAGACCGGTGCGGCCATCCTTCCGGCAGCCCAGCAGCACCAGCGACGGCGCGGATGTGCCGTTTTTCTGGACGAACCGCAGCGCTTTCGGCTCCAGCCTGTACCGGCGCAGTGTCTCCATCAGCTCCGCCAGCCGCTCCGGGCGGTAGACGAGGCAAAAATGGCCGCCGCTGCGCAGCAGAAAGGACGCGGCGGCGCAGAGCTGCTCCATGGTGCAGGTCAGCTCCGAGCGTGCTGTGCCCCGGCTGCCCGCCGCCGTCCTGCCGCCGCCGGCGGGGAAGTAGGGCGGGTTGGACACGACCAGATCGAAGCTGCCCGCCGCCGGAAGCTGAGAGCGCTCCCGCAGGTCGCAGGGCAGCGTCACCAACCGGTCGGCCAGGCCGTTGGCCGCCGCCGTCCGCGCCGCCAGCCCACAGGCGGCCGGGGACAGCTCCAGCCCGGTGACGGTGAGTGCGGGCTCCCGCGCCAGCAGCAGAAGACCCAGCAGCCCGGTACCGGCCCCCAGATCGCAGACCCGCCAGCCCCGCCGCAGCGGGGGAAAGCTGCCCAGCAGGAAGGAGTCGGTGGAGGGCATGAAGGCGCTGTCGTCAAAGCAGAACGTCCAGCCGCCGTCCCACAGGGAATCCCATCGCTCCATATGCCGCCCTCCCGCATAGATACTGGGGCTATTGTAATATAAAAAGCCCGCCGCCGCAACAGAAAAAGTGACCGGCCAGAAGGCCGGTCACTTTGCCGCGCGTATGTAAGATTACTCAGCGGGGCTGATAGCGCCGTTGGGGCAGGTATCGCTGCAAGAACCGCAGTCCAGGCAGGCACCGGCGTCGATCACGTAACGATCATCACCCTGGGAAATAGCACCCACGGGGCAAGCATCTGCACAAGCGCCGCAGCTGACGCAAGCGGAACCGATCTGATAAGCCATAGTAGCACCTCCATAAAGATTTGTAAGCTTATTTTATCATGAAAATCTAAAAATGCAAGAGCATTTTCCACCGGATGAAAAACTGGCAATTCCGGCGGTATCTGGATTTTCTGCAGGGAGGGCTCATTGCCCGGTACAGACCATGTACAGCAGGGCGGCGGCCTCCCGCGCCCAGTAGCCGGGGGCGAGGAACCACGGGCTGGCGCAGCCCGCGGCATAGGGCGTCAGCCCCGCCCGCTCCGCCCAG
Organism: uncultured Eubacteriales bacterium; assembly: GCA_900545495.1. Classification (GTDB taxonomy): domain Bacteria; phylum Bacillota; class Clostridia; order Oscillospirales; family Oscillospiraceae; genus Vescimonas. The sequence goes on along the minus strand of UQZJ01000009.1, from coordinate 49,161 downwards.
ATGGCGGCGCGAAGCTGGTGGAAGTTGTCCGAGGCGATGGCCACCTGTGCGGGAAGGCCCTCCTCCTCGATGATGCGGGCGGAGAAGGTCAGGTTCTCCTCGGTGGAGGTGGAGCGCGCCTCCGTATAGATGCGCGCCGGGGCGATGCCCATCCCCACCAGCGTGTTTCGGATGCAGGCGGCCTCGGAGATCGTCTCCCGGTCATTCTGCCCGCCGGAGGCGATACAGACCGCCTCCGGGTGGGCGGTCAGGTAGTCGTAGGCGGCGTGAATGCGGTTTTGCAGCATCAAACTGGGGTGTCCGTCCGGATACACCTGACAGCCCAGCACCACCACGGTGCAGGGCGTATCGCCCGTGGGCCGGTGCGCGGCGCTCTGCGCCATTTTGCCCAGCGTCACCAGCACCGCCGTAAGGCAGACCGCCGCCGCGCAGGCGATGACCCGCCGCAGCCATTTGGGGCGCAGCAGACGCCGGAAAAAGTCCGGCCACAGCAAAACAGCCGCTGCGCCCGCCAGCACCGCCGCCGGCCAGAGCATACCGAAATGGAGGATGCCGGCGCACAGCGGCAGCAGGAAAAACAGTGCCAGTGCGATGCACAGTCCGGCGGCGGCGCGGGAAAGCGTGCGCTTCATGTCAGCTCTCCCGGATGTGGCTGGCAATGCGCTGCATGATCATGTCCAGCGCCACCAGATTGTGGCCGCCCTCCAGCACGATGATATCCGCGAACTTCCGGGTAGGCTCCACGAATTGCTCGTGCATGGGCTTCACGGTGGTGAGATACTGATTCACCACCGACTCCAGCGAGCGGCCCCGCTCCTCCACGTCCCGCAGGGCACGGCGCAGGATGCGCACGTCGGCGTCGGTCTCCACGAAGATCTTGATGTCCAGCAGATCCCGCAGCGCCTTGTTCTGAAAAATGAGGATACCCTCCACGATCACCACCTTGGTGGGGCGTACCTCCACCGTCTCGTCGGTGCGGTTGTGGATGGAGTAGTCGTGCACGGGGCAGTGGATGGTCTCGCCGCGTTTCAGTGCCTTCAGATCGGCGATCATCAGATCGGTGTCGAAGGCGTCGGGGTGGTCGTAGTTCTGCTGGCACCGCTCCGCAAAGGGGCGATCCTGCCGCTTGTAGTAGTTGTCGTGGTGTACCACGCTGATGTCGTTGCCGAACCGGGCGGCCAGATGCTCGGTGAGAGTGGTCTTGCCGCTGCCGGTGCCACCGGCGATGCCGATAAAAATGGTGTTCATAGCCCGCGTCCTCCCAAATGCTTTGCCCATTATTATAGGAAATATGAGGGAGAAAAGCAAGCGGTGCGGCGTTTGCTTGTAAAAAAAGAATGAATTTCGCCGTTAGGCGGTTGACGCGGGACGGGAAAGTGGATATTATGTAAAATAGATTTTTCCCCGGAGGTTTTTCACATGAGCTTGATCAAGTGCAGACGATGCGGAGAGATGTTCTCCGATAGCTATAAGACCTGTCCCTTCTGCGAGGAGGACGACGCCTATTACAACGGCCGCGTGAAGAAGCGCCGCAGCCGCCGGGAGGATACGTCCCGCCGCCGGGCGCCCAGCATCCTCGGCCCCGTGATGGTGTTGGTGCTGGCCCTGCTGGTGCTGCTGGTGGTGTGGCTGGTGTTTGGAGACCAGATCAAGGACGCCATCGGCGGGGAGAAGCCGCCGGTGGAGGACGTGACCCCCACGCCGGATCCCGATACCCCCGACCCGGCAGAGCCGGAGAACGTCATCACCCTGAACCGCGCCGTGCTGGCGCTGACCGTAGGGGATAGGGAGACGCTGAAGGTCAACGAGGAGACGGAGGAGACCTGCGCGTGGAGCAGCAGCGATCCCACCGTGGCCACCGTCAGCGACAGCGGCGAGGTCACGGCTGTCGCCGCCGGCAATGCGGTCATCACCGCCAAGGTGGGCGATGCGGAGGCCGCGTGCAGCCTGACGGTAAAGGCCGCCGAGGACGGCACGGAGCCTACGGATACCACGAAACCTACGGATACCAATAAGCCTACGGATACGACGAAGCCTACGGACACCAACAAGCCCACAGATACCCAGAAGGTGGATGTGAGCAAGCTGGTCATCACAGCCACCTCCGAGGGCGGCTATGTCGGTGAACTGGCCGCCACCTCCGAGACGGGCGTGTTTGAGATGAGCACCAAGAAGGGCGAGGTCTGGAAGCTGGGCGTCAAGGGCACCACCGCCGCCGTCACATGGAGCATTGACGGCGACAGCAGCGGCGTATGCACGCTGGACGGCGACAAGATCACCGTCACCGGCACCACCAGCGGACGGTATGCCACCGTTGTCGGCTCGGTGGGCGGCGGAACGGTGAAGGCCATCATCCGCATCCGCTGAATGTAAAGGACTGCAAGGGACGGGTCGCAGGAGCGGCCCGTCCCTTTTGCCTGCGGCGCAAAAGCCGCAAAAAAGCACTACCAAATCGGCGCGGAGTGTGATACAATATACTGTATATTGGCCGTACTGCCGGAAAAGGAGGGAGCCGCCGTGAAGCGTACCCTGAAAAAGTGCATCCTGCTGCTGATGGCGTGGGCGGCTGCCGCCCTGCTGACCGGCTGCAATTTCTTTGACGCCTCGGTGGAGCAGCTGTTCACCCTGCCCCGCATGGCACCGGAATATACCGGCCTGTCCCAGCAGCTGGACAGCCTGATCGCCCAGGGCTACGAATACGCGTCGCCCTCCGGCGGACGGAACATCCAGTCCGTGCAGATGCTGGATCTGGAGGATGACGGCCGGCAGGAGGCCATGGTGTTCATGCGCCGCAGCGCCGATGAAAAGCCGCTGAAGATCATGGTGTTCCGACTGGACGAGGACGAGGGCTACCGCCTGTTCTGTACCATCGAGAGCAGCGGCACCGCCGTGGACAGCGTATACTATCAGGATCTGAACGGCAATGGCCGCCGGGAGCTGATCGTGGGCTGGCGCATCAGCGCCGATGTCCAGACGCTGGCGGCCTACACCATCGAGCCGGAGCCGGTAGCGCTTATGTCCTGCGGTTACAGCCGCTTCACCATTCAGGATCTGAACGGCGACGGCGTCCCCAGCCTGCTGGTGCTGCGCACCGACGGTGAGATGGGGCCTGTGGCGGAGTTCTACGGCTGGCAGGGCGAGCAGATGGGCGTGTCCTACCGCTGCCGTCTGTCCAGCACCATGACGGCGCTGAACCGGGGCAGTGTGGTCACCGGCATGGTGGCCAAGGATACCCCTGCCGTCTTTATCACCGGCGTGGACACCACCAATATGGCGGTCACGGATATCCTCATCTACCGGCAGGAGACCGGTCTTGTCAACGTGGCCATGGACCGGAACAGCGGCGTTTCCACTGCCGTCTATCCCTATCGCCAGCTGTCGCCGCAGGATATCGACGGCGACGGCATCATCGAGCTGCCCTGCCCGCTGGGAGATACGCCCACCGAGCAGACGGACGGTCTCGTCTCGTGGATGCGCTGGAAGACGGATGGCCGCTTTGAACAGACCGCCAAGACCTACCACAGTCAGTCCGGCGGCTGGTATCTCACCATCCCCACCAGTTGGTGGACGTGGGATGTGACAGCCGTTACCGGCGGCATGATCAACGAGAACCAGATGACCCTGCACATCAACGGCGATGCCGTTTTGACCATTTACACCATCACCGGGGAAAACCGGGACAGCCGAAGCCGCATCGGCAGCCGTATCGTCCTCCGCCGCCAGACCGCCACGGTCTACGCCGGCGAGGTCTACGAGATCGCCACCTACTACGGGATGGACGAGGATCTGCTGCGCCGGAGCTTCCGTCTCATCCTCCCCGCGTGGAACAATTCCTGATCGAACGAAAGGAGCAGGCTATGAAAAAAGTCTTGGTCTTGGAGGACGAATCCAGCATCCGCAGCTTTATCGTCATCAATCTCCGCCGCGCCGGTTATGAGGTGGTGGAGGCGGAGACAGGCGAGGAGGCGCTGGAGAAGCTGAAGGAGCATACGGATGTCCGCGTCGCGCTGCTGGACATCATGCTCCCCGGTATCGACGGCTTCGAGGTCTGCCGCCGCATCCGCGCCACCAACGCCACCATCGGTATCATCATGCTCACCGCCCGCTCTCAGGAGATGGACAAGGTCACCGGCCTCATGACCGGCGCCGACGACTATGTCACCAAGCCCTTTTCCCCTGCGGAGCTCACCGCCCGCGTAGACGCCCTCATGCGCCGCTCCGGCGGCGCCGCCGTGGACGCCGGTGAGATCGAGCAGCCGCCCTTCCTCCTCAACACCCGCAACCGCACCCTGGAGAAGAACGGCCAGCGCATCAAGCTCACGCAGGTGGAGTACTCCATCATGAAAATGTTCATGGAGAACCCCGGCAAGGCCCTCTCCCGCGAGGAGATCCTCGACCTCGTCTGGGGGCACGACTACTTCGGCGAGCTCAAGATCGTCGACGTCAATATCCGCCGCCTGCGGCTCAAGATCGAGGACAACGCCACGAATCCCACCTATATTACCACGGTCTGGGGATATGGCTACAAGTGGGGCTTCTGACAGCGGATCTTTTTCGCCAGTACTTCGTTGCGGCGGCGTGCCGTACACAAAGTACGGCTGTGCCGACGCGCCTCGTCCTGACGAAAAATCTCACGCATACCTGCTGCCGCACCATGACACGCAAGAAAGGAGTTGAGGAATATGCCCGCCAAGCTGCCCAAGGTAAAGGGTCTGCGCCGCCGCTGGCTGGCAGGGAGTATCGTCCCCGTGGCCGCCATACTGCTGCTGGTGGGTGTCCTCATCTCCGTGGGCTTCGCCAGCAACTATTACAACAGCGCCCGCTCCACCCTGCGGGCCAAGGCGTCCTCCGGCGCGGACTACTTCAACACCTATGTCATGACCGGCTACAAGGAGTATTACCGCAGTGCCACGCTGTACGCCGCCACCTTTGACGACAGCGACCGCATCGAGCTGCAATTCCTCAACAGTGCCGGACGGGTGGAGGTCACCACCCGCGGTCTGACGGCGGGTACCTATCCCGGCACGCCGGAGATCGCCCGGGCCGTGGAGAGCGGTACGGTGCAGGATTTTGTAGGCCGGGACGAGGCCACCGGCGAGCGGATCATCGCCGCCTCCAGCCTGCTGAAGTACAACGGGCAGGTGGTGGGCGTCATGCGCTACGTCACCGGCATCGGCGAGCTGGATCGTCAGGTGTCTCTGACGGTGCTGGTGGTCTGCGGCGTGATGGCTGCCGTCATCTGCCTGATCTTCCTGTCCAGCTCCATCTTCATCAGCAACGTGGTGGCGCCGGTGTCGGCGGTGTCGGAGGCGGCCAAGCGCATCTCCGGCGGCAGCTATGGCATCCAGATCCCCAATAAATACACGGACGAGATGGGCGTGCTGGTGGACAATATCAACGATATGTCCCTGAAAATCAGCCAGAGCGAGAAAATGGAGTCAGAATTTATCTCCTCCGTGTCCCACGAGCTGCGGACACCGCTGACGGCCATCAACGGCTGGGGCGAGACGTTGATGGAGGACGAGTCCTGCGACGTCCAGCAGCTGCGCCGGGGCGTGCAGATCATCCTCAAGGAGTCCCGCCGCCTGACCAACATGGTGGAGGAGCTGCTGGATTTCTCCAAGATGACCGACGGCCGCTTCACCTTGCAGGTGGAGGATACCGACCTGCAGGCGGAGCTGGAGGACGCGGTCTACACCTATCGGGAGCTGTTCCGGCAGGACGGCATCTCGCTGGAGTACACCAGCGACAAGGCGCTGTACGAGGAGCCGATCACCGGCGACCCGGAGCGGCTGAAGCAGGTGTTCTGCAACGTGCTGGACAACGCCGCCAAGCATGGCGGCTCCGGCAAACGCATCGTCGTCCGCCTGACGCAGGAGAACGAGGCCTATGTCATCACCATCCGGGACTTCGGCCCCGGTATCCCGGCGGCGGAGCTGCCCTATGTGAAGCAGAAATTCTACAAGGGCTCCTCCCGGGCGCGGGGCAGCGGCATCGGGTTGGCGGTCTGTGATGAGATCGTCAATCTCCACGGCGGCCGGTTCGACATCGGCAACGCCGAGGGCGGCGGCACGGTGGTCACCATCCACCTGCCACTGAAGCGGGAAACGGAAAAAGAACTGTAAATAATCGAACAACTGTTGCATTTTTCGGCAAGCTGTGATATGCTTGCCTTCAGAAAGGATCACACAGGCATATGGAAAAGAAACAGGGCACCTTCCGCACCACCATTGGCGGACAGGCGCTGATCGAAGGTATTCTCATGCGCGGCCCGGAGAAGGACGCCATCGTGGTTCGCTCTCCGGAGGGACTGGTCACCAAGGTGACGGAGCGGAAGTTCATCAAGGACCGGTATCCCATTCTGGGCATCCCCATTCTCCGCGGCGCCGTGACGTTCATCAGCTCCATGATCACCGGCGTGAAGGCACTGATGTTCTCGGCGGATTATTTCCCTGATGACGAGGATGCAAAGCCCGGCAAATTTGACCAGTGGCTGGAAAAGCACATCCCGGCGGAAAAGCTGCAATCGCTGATCGTGGCATTTTCCGTCATCCTCAGTCTGGGGCTGACGCTGGTGCTGTTCATGCTGCTGCCCACGTTTATCGCAGGGCTGTTCCACGCACAGAGCGCCGCTGTCCACAACAGCATCGAGGGCGTGGTGAAGGTGCTGGTTTTTCTGACCTACCTCATCCTCTGCTCCAAGCAGAAGGACGTGCGCCGGGTGTTCTGCTACCACGGCGCGGAGCATAAGACCATCTTCTGCTATGAGGCGGGGCTGCCCCTGACGGTGGAGAACGTCCGCCCCCAGCCCAAGCACCATCCCCGCTGCGGCACCAGCTTCCTGTTCGTGGTCATCATCGTGTCGATCCTGGTGTCCAGCATCGTGTTTCCCTACATCGACTGGCAGAACATCTGGGTGCGCATCGGCGTCAAGCTGCTGCTGCTCATCCCCGTGGTGGGCGTGACCTATGAGTTCAACCGCTTCGTGGGCGCCCACGACAATGTGGTGACCCGCATCCTCTCCGCACCCGGTATGTGGATGCAGAACTTCACCACCAACGAGCCGGACGACTCCATGATCGAGGTGGCCATCGAAGCAATGAAGCTGGTGATCCCTGCCGAAGAAGGGAAAGATCAGTGGTAAAAAGGAAATACGAGACGTATTATGGCGATCACATATAACAATTTGTATTTAGATATCCGCCAGCAGCTCCACAAGGCGGGGCTGCCCGCCGCCACATTGGAGGCGCGGGAGCTGGTGTGCTGCGCCGCCGGTAAGAGCCGGGAGGAGCTGAGCCGGGACAGCCGGCTCTATGTTCCCGACACGGTGGAGCGGCAGACCCGCGCACTGGTGGAGCGCCATCTGGCCGGCGAGCCGGTGGCGTATTTGATCGGCGAGTGGGAGTTCTACGGCCTGCCGCTGGACATCTCGGAGCGGGTGCTCATTCCCCGCCCGGACACGGAGGTGCTGGCTGCCGCCGTCATCGAGGGACTGCGGGAGGCGGAGGGCCCCCGCGTGCTGGATCTGTGCGCCGGTTCCGGCTGCATCGGTCTTGCCGTGGCGAAGCACGTTCCCGGCAGCCATGTGGTGCTGGGCGAGCTGGACGAGGGGGCGCTGCGCGTCTGCCGCCAGAACATCCGCCGCACCGGACTGTCCGGTCAGGTGGTGTCCATGCAGCTCAACGCACTGGAGAAGGCGCCTGCCCGGCTGGGGGAGTTTGACTGCATCGTGTCCAACCCGCCCTACATCCCCGACGGCGACATTGCGGGACTGGACGCCTCGGTACGGGACTATGAGCCGCACCTGGCGCTGAAGGGCGGCGTGGACGGACTGGATTTCTACCGCGCCATCTGCGCGCATTGGCGGGAGGCGCTGCGTCCCGGCGGGCGGCTCTACTTTGAGGTGGGCATCGGCCAGGCCGACGACGTGCTGCGCATCATGCGAGCTGTGGGCTTCGGCGACATCGAGGTGATCCCCGACCTCAACGACATCCCTCGGGTAGTCTGGGGTATTCTGCACACGGAGATCTGAACTGTCCTGCTTTCGGGACAGCGATTCCCATAATATCAAGGTATCACAACGGAGGAGGACGGAACAATGGCAGCGAAGAAAGAACCTGTGGCCGCCAGCGCGGCGGTGTCCGACAAGAAAAAGGCGCTGGAAACGGCCATGCAGCAGATCGAAAAGATGTACGGCAAGGGCTCCATCATGCGCTACGGCGCGGAGAGCACGATGAACGTGGAGGCGATCCCCACCGGCTCCCTGTCGCTGGATCTGGCGCTGGGCATCGGTGGACTGCCCCGGGGCCGTATCGTGGAGATCTACGGGCCGGAGTCCTCCGGTAAGACCACGCTGGCACTCCATGTGCTGGCGGAGGCTCAGAAGATGGGCGGTGAGGTGGCGTTTGTGGACGCAGAGCACGCGCTGGATCCCACCTACGCCAAGGCGCTGGGCGTCAATGTGGAGGATATGCTCATCTCCCAGCCCGACACCGGCGAGCAGGCGCTGGAGATCACCGAGGCGCTGGTGCGTTCCGGCGCTATCGACGTGGTGGTGGTGGACTCCGTGGCGGCGCTGGTACCTCGCGCCGAGATCGAGGGCGAGATGGGCGACAGCTTTGTGGGTCTTCACGCCCGCCTGATGAGTCAGGCGCTGCGCAAGCTCACCGGCGTCATCAATAAGACCAATTCCATTGTCATCTTCATCAACCAGCTCCGCGAGAAGGTGGGCGTCATGTACGGCAACCCCGAGGTCACCACCGGCGGCCGGGCGCTGAAGTTCTACGCCTCCGTCCGCATCGACGTGCGCCGCATCGAGACGCTGAAGTCCGGCGGCGAGGTCACCGGCAACCGCACCCGCGCCAAGGTGGTGAAGAACAAGGTAGCACCTCCGTTCCGTGAGGCGGAGTTCGATATCATGTACGGCGAGGGCATCAGCAAGATGGGCGACCTGCTGGATCTGGCGGTGAAGCTGGATCTGGTGCAGAAGAGCGGCTCGTGGTTCAACATGGGAGAGATCCGTCTGGGACAGGGGCGCGATGCCGCCAAGCAGTATTTCCGCGACCATCCCGAGGAGGCGGACAAGCTGGAGGCAGCCGTTCGGGAGAACTTCCATAAGCTGATGGGCGCACAGTCCCGCACCGCTGCCAAGGCAGCGGGCCGCGCGGTGGACGTGTCCGCCGACGACTTCGACGACGCAGACTGATGCGCATCGAACGGCTGGAAAATTCCAAACGTAAGCAGGAGCGCGTGCTGGTGCATCTGGAGGATGGCAACATCCTCCGGATCACCGGCGCGGAGCTTCTGCAATTTGGCTTATATCAGGGCCTCGACCTGACGCCGGAGACGCTGACGGCGCTGGAGACGGCGGCTCGCCGCAGCGACACCAAGCGCCGGGGCGCCAACATGGCAGCCGGTCGGATGCTCTCCAAAAAGGAGCTGACCAACCGCCTGACGAAGAAGGGCGCCGCGCCGGAGGACGCTGCCGACACGGCGGACTGGCTGGAGGAGCTGGGGGCGGTGGACGACGCCGCCTATGCCGGCGTTATCGCCCGGCACTACGGCGGTATGGGCTACGGCGCCGCCCGCGTCCGGCAGGAGCTGCACCGCCGGGGCGTACCCAAGGAGCTGTGGGACGAGGCGTTGGAGCAGCTGCCGCCGCCGGAGGAGGCCATCCGTAAATTCCTCCGCACCAAGCTGCGGGGACGCCCGCTGACCCCGGAGGACAGCCGCCGTCTGGCTGCCGCCCTCCAACGCCGCGGCTTTGGCTGGCAGGATATCCGCCCCGCCCTCAATGAGCTGGGGCAAGAGATCGATGAAACATGAGGTGACGAACGTGAAAGTATCCTTTATTTCCCTTGGCTGTGCCAAGAATCTGGTGAACACCGAGCAGATGATGGCGCTGTGCCGCGACGCCGGGCATACCCTGCTGGAGGGGCCTGCCGGGGCGGACGTGGTGGTCATCAACACCTGCGGCTTTATCGACAGCGCCAAGGAGGAGGCCATCGACACTATCCTCGCCGCGGCGCAGCTGAAGGCGGAGGGGCAGGTGCGGAAGATTCTGGTCACCGGCTGCCTCACCCAGCGCTACCAGCAGGAGATCCTGACGGAGCTGCCGGAGGTAGACGGCATCATGGGTACCGGCAGCTACGGCGAGATCGTGGCGGCGCTGGAGGAGCTGATGGGCGGCGGCCACCCCTGCCGCTTTGCCAGCATCCACGGCAAGATCGACGAGTTCGACCGGGTGCTGACCACTCCCAAGCACTACACCTATCTGCGCATCGCCGAGGGCTGCGATAACCACTGCGCCTACTGCGTTATTCCGTCCCTCCGGGGGCGCTACCGCAGCCGCCGCATGGAGGATGTGCTGGCCGAGGCCAGGAAGCTGGCGGATGCCGGCGTGCAGGAGTGCATCGTCATCGCCCAGGATATCACCCGCTATGGCATCGACCTGTACGGCGAGCGGAAGCTGGCGGCACTGCTCCGGGAGCTGTGCAAGCTGGATTTCCACTGGATCCGCCTGCACTACCTGTACCCCGACGAGTTCACCGACGAGCTGATCGACACCATCGCCGATGAGGAGAAGGTGCTGCCCTATCTGGACATCCCCATCCAGCACTGCAACGACAAGGTGCTCAAGGCCATGAACCGCCGGGGCGACAAGGCGGAGCTGCTGGCGCTGTTCCGCAAGCTGCGGGCGCGCATCCCCGGACTGGTGCTGCGCACCAGCCTCATCGCCGGTCTGCCCTACGAGGACGAGGCCGCCTTCGAGGAGCTGTGCGAATTCCTGCAGGAGGTGCGGATCGAGCGGGCGGGCGTGTTCCCCTACTCCCCGGAGGAGGGTACCCCTGCCGCCAAGATGGAGCGGGTGGACACCGACGAGGCGGAGCGCCGCGCCGATCTCATTGTAGACGTACAGTCCCGCATCATGGACGACTTCAACGACAGCCGTATGGGCGGCGTGACGGAGGTGCTGTGCGACGGGTTTGACAACCAGGCTATGATGTTCGTGGGCCGCAGCTATGCGGAGAGCCCCGATATCGACGGGCGCATCTACTTCACCGCCGACCACGAGGTGGAGGCGGGGCAGTTCGTGCCGGTGCGCATCACCGGCGCTATGGACGGTGAACTGACCGGCGAGCTGGCGGAGTAAAAAATACTTTCCATTTGCCGCTGTCCGTGTTACAATAGCGCAGAGATTAAAACGAAAGGCTGATACATATCATGACGACCGCGAACAAACTGACGATCCTGCGGGTGCTGATGATCCCCGCTTTTCTGGTGGTACTGTACTGGGGCTTTCCCGGCTGCCGCTATGTGGCGCTGGGCATCTACATCGTCGCCTGTCTCACCGACCTGCTGGACGGCTACATTGCCCGCCACTATAACCAGGTCTCCGATTTCGGCAAATTCATGGACCCGCTGGCGGACAAGTGCCTTGTGATGGCGGCGCTGTGCTGGTTCGTGGAGGAGGGAACCTTCGCCGCGTGGGTGCTGGCCATCGTGCTGCTGCGGGAGTTCGCCGTGTCCGGTATGCGCCTTGTGGCGGTAGAGAAGGGCCGTGTCATTGCCGCCGGCTGGTCTGGCAAGGTCAAGACCGCCAGCACCATGGTGTGCATCTGCCTCATCCTGTTCGGTATTCCCCAGTGGCTCAACTATGTGTGCCAGGGTGTGATCCTGGTGACCACCGTCTATTCCGGCATCGAGTATTTCGCCAAGAACGCCGATGTGTTCAAGAGCATCAAATAAGCATCGTCCCAAAAAAGCGGCTCTGCGCAGAGCCGCTTTTTTCATGCAAAAATGTCCTCATAACTGGTATGCAGGATATCTCGAAGCAGGATAATCTCGTCTGGATACAAATGGCGCTGTCCAACCTCGATTTTTGCTATTGCGCTGCGGGTAATGTCACAGCCATTCAGCTGCAGCTGTGCGGCTACCCATTCCTGCGTCACACCGGCTTTTTCCCGCAGCTGGCGGATGTTATGGCCAATCCGTTTTTCCACCTTTTGGTTGATATCCGTCACCTCCTTACAAAAATGCACCCATATGGGTGCGATTTTTCTTGACATTATTATATGCAGGTGATATGATTGCTTTGCACTTATATAGGTGCAAAGCAATCAGGAGAGACTTTGCCGGAACGATCCGGCAACAAATGAAAAGGAGGAGACACAAATGGAGTGGGGACGTTTTTTGCAGGTGATCGGCTCGATTTTTGCAACTGCCGGTCTGGTAATGCTGATGTTATTTAAGTACGTGCTTGAGGCCGATGCGCCGGATGGTGTCATGGCTTCCTTTGGTCTGGGCTTGGGCGTGGTGCTGCTTGGCGCATTGATTATCTACGCGATACCAAAAAAGAATGAATAACTCCAAGGCTCGGCGTTCCGGGAACGCCGAGCCTTATCAACTGCCATGCCGCAGACTTGACACCAACCGCAAACCCTGCTAAAATAAGTACCATAAATGCATAGCGCGTTGATCGGAAAGAGTATGTCCATCCCACGGGGCAAGAGAGAGGGGGCCATCGGCTGCAAGCCCGCTCACCCGCTGCGGACAGAAAGTGCGTCCGGGAGCGCGAGGGCTGTGGACGCCCTCCGCATGGCCTGCGTCATGGGCCGCACCTGAGTGATAAACGAGAGTGGAACCGCGAAGTATCCTTTCGCCTCTCATGCCTGCGGGCATGGGAGGCGTTTTTTTTTACACACATTATATTATTGTAGATCATAGGAGGCTCATCATGTATCTGTATAATTCCGCCACTCACAAAAAAGAGGAGTTCAAGACCCACACCCCCGGCCATGTAGAGATGTACACCTGCGGCCCCACGGTGTACCACTTTGCCCACATCGGCAACCTGCGCTCCTACATCATGGAGGACGTGCTGGAGAAGTACCTGCGCTACGCCGGGTACGATGTGAACCGCGTCATGAACATCACCGACGTGGGACACCTGACCTCCGACGCCGACGAGGGCGAGGATAAGATGCTCAAGGGCGCTCGGCGCGAGCATAAGACCGTTATGGAGATCGCCCAGTACTACACCGATGCGTTCTTCTCCGACTGTCAGAAGCTGAACATCAAGCGCCCCGATGTGGTGCAGCCCGCCACCGGCCTCATCGACGACTATATCAAGATCATCTCCCGCCTGCTGGAGAAGGGCTATGCCTATGTGGCCGGCGGCAACGTGTACTTTGACACCTCCAAGCTGGAGCGGTACTACATCTTCAACGACCACAACGAGGAGGATCTGGCGGTGGGCGTCCGCGAGGGCGTGGAGGAGGACACCAACAAGCGCAACCGCAACGACTTTGTGCTGTGGTTCACCAAGTCCAAGTTCGAGGATCAGGCGCTGAAATGGGACTCCCCGTGGGGCGTGGGCTATCCCGGCTGGCATATTGAGTGTTCCGGCATCTCCATGAAGTACAACGGCGAGTACCTCGACCTGCACTGCGGCGGCGTGGACAACGCCTTCCCTCACCACACCAACGAGATCGCTCAGTCTGAGAGCTACCTCGGTCACCCCTGGTGTCCCCACTGGTGCCATGTGGCCCACCTGAACACCGACCACGGCAAGATGTCCAAGTCCAAGGGTGAGTTCCTCACCGTTTCCCTGCTGGAGGAGAAGGGCTACGACCCACTGGCCTACCGTTTCTTCTGCCTCCAGAGCCACTACCGCAAGAGCCTGGTGTTCACATGGGAGAATCTGGACAACGCCACTGTGGCCTACAACAAGCTGCTGGCCCGCATTGCCGCCCTGAAGGACGAGGGCGAGGTGGAGCAGGCGGTCTTTGACGAGTACAAGGCCAAGTTCACCGCCGCCATGGACAACGACCTGAACACCTCCATGGCCGTTACTGTGCTGTACGATGTGCTGAAGGCCAAGACCAACGACAAGACTAAGCTGGCCCTGCTGGACAGCTTCGACACGGTTCTGGGACTGAAGCTGCTGGAGAAGGCCGCCGCCCTCCGCGCCAAGCAGACCGCCGCTCCCGTCGCCGGCGAATTCACCGTCATCAGCGAGTCCGGTGAGACGGACGGTGAGGTGGAGGCGTTGATCCGCGCCCGCGCCGACGCCAAGAAAGCCAAGAACTTCGCCGAGGCCGACCGTATCCGCGACGAGCTGAAGGCCAAGGGCATCGAGGTCACCGACATTCCCCACGGCGCCAAGTGGAAGCGGATCTGACCGCCGATACGCCAAGCGCCCATCAAGAATGAGCATACCGGAAGCGTATATGCAAAAAGAGCCGCCGAAAGGCGGCTCTTTTCCGACGGGAGGGCACCAAATAGGGGAGGGAAGCACCTGCTTTGCCACAACATCTATGCCCGTCAAAACTACCGAAAAAATCCAGAAAAATTTGTAAACAAAATAGAAAAATTCTCTTGACATCCAACCGATTTTCCTATATCATATGCAGGTACGCGCGTAACGGGGACAACACACCCGGGAGCGTTTGCAATGCGATGAACCGGGAGATTGCTCCGCAAGGAGGTAACTTCCGGGGAGTATGTCCGATAATCGGGCGGCTGAGAGATTTCTGTTCGTCGGCGTAGATCGCCGCGCCAGAAGGACACCGGCCAGAAGCCGGTGTTTCTTATGAGCCGGAATGATACGCACGGAACGGTGAATAAGAAATTTCCCGCCGTACGGCAGTAGGTCACGCAGAAAAAACCGTACGAAAACATGGAGGAAGAAACCAAAATGGCAAAAGAAATGATTCGCATTCGTCTGAAGGCCTATGACCATCAGGTCATCGACCAGTCCGCAGAGAAGATCGTGGAGACCGCCAAGCGCACCGGCGCCAGCGTGTCCGGCCCCATCCCTCTGCCCACCAAGAAAGAAGTCGTCACCATCCTGCGCGCTACCCACAAGTATAAGGACAGCCGTGAGCAGTTCGAGCGCCGCACCCACAAGAGACTGATCGACATCACCAACTCCACCCCCAAGACCGTGGAGGCGCTGATGGCTCTGGATCTGCCCGCTGGTGTGGAGATCGAGATCAAGCTGTAACCCACCTTATATATTACCCCTGCAAAACCCTGCAAACAAATTTGCTTGCTACCCGACCGCTCGCCGACTTGCGTGAGGCGGGCGGGGGTTACGTCGGCAGAGCAAGCGATCTGCCCCAATGCGGATTGAACTATGTCGACCAATAACCTTTAAGGAGGATCATACATGAAGGCAATCATTGGCAAGAAAGTCGGTATGTCTCAGATCTTCGACGAGAACGGCAAGGTGATCCCCGTCACCGTGATCGAGGCGGGCCCCTGCACCGTCGTCCAGAAGAAGACTGCCGAGAAGGAAGGCTACGCCGCTGTGCAGCTGGGCTACGAGGATATCCCCGAGCGCAAGCTGACCAAGCCCGAGATGGGCCACCTGAACAAGGCCGGCGTCGCCCCCAAGAAGTACCTGCGCGAGTTTGACCTGGACAACGCGGCTGAGCTGAACATCGGCGACATCGTGAAGGCTGACACCTTCAAAGAGGGCGACTTCGTGGACGTCACCGGCACCAGCAAGGGCCACGGCTATCAGGGCGTTGTGAAGCGCTGGAACGCCGGCCGTACTCCCATGAGCCACGGCGGCGGCCCCGTCCATCGTCACGCCGGTTCCATGGGCTCCACCACCGATCCCAGCCGTATTTTCAAGGGCAAGATCGGCGCTGGCCAGATGGGCTGCGACCAGGTCACCATCCAGAACCTGGACATCGTCAAGGTCGATCCCGAGCTGAATCTCATCGCTGTGCGCGGCGCCATTCCCGGCCCCAAGGGCGGTCTGGTTCTCATCAAGAGCACCGTCAAGACCCACCGCATCAAGCATGCCGACACCGGTATCAGCAACAACCCGCAGAAGGCTTCCGGTCGTAACCCGCAGAAGGCTTCCGCCCGTACTAAGTAAGGAAAGGAGTGCTTAAGGATATGTCTACCATCAAAGTTTTGAACATGGCCGGCGCTGAGGTCGGTACTGTTGAACTGAACGACGGCATCTTCGGCATCGAGCCGAACACCGCTGTTGTCCACGAAGTGGTGAAGAACCACTTGGCCAACTGCCGTCAGGGCACCCAGAGCGCTCTGACCCGCGCCGAGGTTTCCGGCGGCGGCAAGAAGCCCTGGCGCCAGAAGGGTACCGGTCACGCCCGTCAGGGCAGCACCCGTGCGCCCCAGTGGACCCACGGCGGCATCGTGTTCGCCCCCAAGCCCCGCAGCTACTCTTACGTTCTGAACAAGAAGGTCAAGAGACTGGCTATGAAATCCGCTCTGTCCGCCAAGGCTGCTGCCGGCGAGATCATCGTCATCGACAGCATCAAGATGGACAGCATCAAGACCAAGGACTTCCGCGCTTTCCTGACCGCCGTCAAGGCTGACGGCAAGTCTCTGGTGGTCACCCCCGCCAAGGACGAGACCATCGTCAAGAGCGCCCGCAACATCCCCGGCGTCATTACTTCCATGGCGAACCTCATCAATGTCTACGACATTCTGAACGCCAAGTATCTGGTGCTGGATAAGGAAGCCCTCGCAGTAATCGAGGAGGTGTTCGCATAATGGCTAACGTATACGACATCATCATCCGTCCGGTCATTACCGAGCGCTCCATGGCCGCTACTTCCGATAAGAAGTACGTCTTTGAAGTGGCTCCCACCGCCGGCAAGATCGAGATCAAGAACGCCGTGGAGAAGATCTTCGGCGTGAAGGTCGCCAAGGTCAACACCATCAACTACGATGGAAAGACCAAGCGCATGGGCGCCGCCCGTCCCGGCCAGCGCAAGAGCTGGAAAAAGGCGTATGTCCAGTTGACTGAAGATTCCAAGACCATCGAGTTCTTCGAGGGTATGGTGTAAGAGAAGGGAGTGTAGAGAATGTCTATCAAAACTTTTAAGCCGACCACCCCTTCCCGCCGCCACATGACTGTCTCCGGCTTCGACGGCATTGATAAGCACGCCAAGCCCGAGGCCAGCCTGACCGAGGTGCTGAAGAAGAACGCTGGTCGCAACAGCTACGGCCGCATCACCGTCCGCCATCGCGGCGGCGGCGAGAAGCGCAAGTATCGTATCATCGACTTCAAGCGCGACAAGGTGGATATGGAAGCCACCGTCCTGCGTCTGGAGTATGACCCCAACCGCAGCGCCAACATCGCGCTGGTGCAGTACGAGGACGGCGAGAAGCGCTACATCATCGCTCCCGTCGGTCTGGCTGCCGGCGACAAGGTGATCTCCAGCGCCGCTGCCGATATCAAGCCCGGCAACTGCCTGCCCATCGCTAACATCCCCGTGGGTACCGTCATCCACAACGTGGAGCTGCACCCCGGCAAGGGCGCCCAGCTGGTTCGTTCCGCCGGCGCCTATGCCCAGCTGATGGCTAAGGAGGGCGCCAACGCCCAGATCCGTATGCCCTCCGGCGAGGTTCGTATCGTCCGCACCAACTGCACCGCCTGCATCGGTCAGGTGGGCAATCTGGAGCACGAGAACATCCAGATCGGTAAGGCTGGCCGTAAGCGCCACATGGGTTGGCGTCCCACCGTCCGCGGTTCCGTCATGAACCCCTGCGACCACCCCCACGGCGGTGGTGAAGGCAAGTCCCCCGTGGGTCGTCCCGGCCCTGTCACTCCTTGGGGCAAGCCGGCTCTGGGTTACAAGACCCGCAAGAAGAAGAATCCCACCGACAAGTTCATTGTCAAGCGTCGCAACGTGAAGTAAAGGAGGCAAGAGAATATGAGCAGATCTATCAAAAAAGGCCCGTATGTTGCCCCTGAGCTGCTGAAGCGGGTTGAAGAGATGAACGCTAAGGGCGAGAAGAACGTGCTGAAGACCTGGAGCCGCAGCTCCACCATCTTCCCCGCCTTCGTCGGCCATACCATCGCTGTCCACGACGGCCGCCGTCATGTGCCTGTCTACGTGCAGGAGGACATGGTGGGTCACAAGCTGGGTGAGTTCGCACCCACTCGTACCTTCCGCGGCCACACCAAGAAAGCGTAAAAGGAGGATGCAGAGTAATATGGAAGCGAAAGCATATCTGAGATACGTCCGCATCTCTCCCCGCAAGGTCCAGATCGTCTGCGATCTGATCCGCGGCAAGGATGCCAAGACTGCTATGGCCATCCTGATGAACACCCCCAAGTCCGCCTCCGAGCCGCTGGTCAAGCTGCTCAAGAGCGCCTGCGCCAATGCTGAGAACAACTTCAGCATGGATCCGGACAAGCTGGTGGTCACTCAGGTGTTCGCCACCCCCGGCCCCATCCTCAAGCGCATGATGCCTCGGGCTCAGGGCCGCGCCTATCGCATCAACAAGAGAACCTCTCATGTGACGCTGGTCGTCGCGGAGAGAGACTAAGAAAGGGAGGAACAGTTAAATGGGTCAGAAAGTTAATCCCCATGGCATGCGCGTGGGCGTCATCAAAGACTGGGATTCCCGCTGGTATGCCAGCAATGAGAAGGTCGGCGACCTGCTGGTCGAGGACCATAAGATCCGCGTGTACCTGAAGAAGCTGCTGTTTGCCGCCGGTGTCTCCAAGATCGAGATCGAGCGCAGCAACGAGGTCGTCACCATCTACCTGCACGTGGCACGCCCCGGCGTGGTCATCGGCAAGGGCGGCGAGCAGATCGAGCAGTACCGCAAGGACGTGGAGAAGCTGATCGGCAAGACCGTGAAGCTGAACATCGTCGAGGTCCGCAACCCCGATATGGATGCACAGCTGGTGGCTGAGAACATCGCCGCCCAGCTGGAGAAGCGTATCTCCCACCGCCGCGCCATGAAGAATGCCATGGGCCGCGCCATGCGCGCCGGCGCCAAGGGCATCAAGTGCAACTGCGGCGGCCGTCTGGGCGGCCGTGAGATCGCCGGCTCCGAGCATTATCACGAGGGTACCATTCCCCTGCAGACCCTGCGCGCCGACATCGACTACGGCTTTGCTGAGGCTGCCACCACCTTCGGCCGCATCGGCGTGAAGGTGTGGATCTACAAGGGCGAGATCCTGTCCCAGGCGCTGCGCACCACCCCGCGCACGCTGGACACCAGCAAGCCCTATCAGGAGCGTCGTGAGCGTCGCGGCAACCGTCGTGACGGCGACCGCCGCGGTGGCTTCCGCCGCGATGGCCAGAACGGCGGCTTCAACCGTGACCGTCAGAACGGCGGCTTCAACCGCGGTCCCCGTCCCGAGGGCGGTTTCCGCAAGCCCGCAGAAAAGAAAGAAGGAGGCGCTCAGTAATGCTTCTGCCCAAGAGAGTTAAGTACCGCAGAGTACACCGTGGCCGCCTCACCGGCAAGGCCATGCGCGGCAATAAGGTGACCTACGGCGAGTACGGTCTGGTTGCCCTGGAGCCCAGCTGGATCACCAGCAATCAGATCGAGGCCGCCCGTATCGCCATGACCCGCTATACCAAGCGTGGCGGTCAGGTCTGGATCAAGATCTTCCCCGACAAGCCCATCACCGAGAAGCCGGCCGAGACCCGCATGGGTTCCGGTAAGGGTTCCCCCGAGTATTGGGTCGCAGTAGTCAAGCCCGGCCGTGTCATGTTTGAGATCGCCGGTGTTTCCGAAGAGGTCGCCCGCGAGGCCCTGCGTCTGGCCAGCCACAAGCTGCCCATCAAGACGAAGATCGTCAAGCGCGAGGATCTCGAAGCCCAGGAAGTAGGTGAATGAGATGAAGGCAACTGAAGTACGTGCAATGACCGTGGAGCAGCTCAACGAGAAGCTGGACTCCCTGAAGAAGGATCTGTTCTTCCTGCGTATGCAGCACGCAACCAATCAGCTGGACAATCCTCTCAAGATCGCCGAGACCAAGCGCGACATCGCCCGCGTGAAGACCGTTATCCGTGAAAAGGAGGAGAAGTAAAATGGAAGAGAAGAGAATTTCCTCCCGCAAGACCAGAGTCGGCAAGGTCGTTTCCGATAAGATGGACAAGACCGTGGTCGTCGCCATTGAGGACCGCGTTGCCCATCCTCTGTATAAGAAGATCGTCGGCCGTACCTACAAGCTGAAGGCTCATGACGAGCAGAATGCTTGCGGTGTTGGCGACGTCGTCAAGGTGATGGAGACCCGCCCCCTGTCCAAGGACAAGCGTTGGCGCGTGGTCGAGATCGTCGAGAAGGCTAAGTAAGGAGGTGCCGCAAGTATGATTCAGCAAGAGTCCTATCTGAAGGTTGCCGATAATACCGGCGCCAAGGAGATCAAGTGCATCCGCGTTCTGGGCGGCTCCAAGCGCAAGTACGGCAACATCGGTGATGTGATCGTCGCTTCCGTGCGCAAGAGCGCTCCCGGCGGTCAGGTGAAGAAGGGCGAGGTCGTCAAGGCCGTGATCGTCCGCTCCGCCAAGGGCGTTCGCCGCGCCGACGGCACTTACGTCCGTTTCGACGACAACGCCGCCGTCCTCATCAAGGACGACAAGAACCCCAGAGGTACCCGTATCTTTGGGCCGGTTGCTCGTGAGCTGCGCGACAAGGATTATATGAAGATCCTGTCCCTCGCTCCCGAAGTTATTTAAGGAGGGCCGGTCACATGAATAGTCTGAAGATCAAGAAGAACGACAAGGTCGTCGTTCTGTCCGGCAAGGACAAGGGCAAGTCCGGCAAGGTGCTGGGTACTGTCCCCAGCGAGCGCAAGGTCGTGGTGGAGGGTATCAACGTGGTGACCTGCCACATCAAGCCCCGCAAGCAGGGCGAGGAGGGCGGCATCGTCAAGCGCGAGGCTGCTATCTACGCCAGCAAGGTCCAGGTGGTCTGCCCCAAGTGCGACAAGCCCACCCGCGTGGCCTATGAGATCAAGGACGGCAAGAAAGTCCGCGTGTGCAAGCACTGCGGCGCCGCTCTGTGAGAAAGGAGAGAGTAAGTAAATGGCACGTCTGAAAGTTAAGTATACCGAAGAAGTGGCTCCCGCTCTCTTCAAGAAGTTCGGCTACAAGTCCACCATGCAGATCCCCAAGATCGACAAGGTCGTCGTGAACGTGGGCTGCGGTGAGGCTCGTGAGAACGCCAAGGTTCTGGACGCTGTGTGCAGCGATCTGGCCACCATCACCGGCCAGAAGGCCATCATCACCATCGCCAAGAAGTCCGTTGCAAACTTCAAGCTGCGTGAGGGTATGCCCGTGGGCGCCAAGGTCACGCTGCGCGGCGACAAGATGTGGGAGTTCCTGGATCGTCTGTTCAACGTGGCTCTGCCCCGTGTCCGTGACTTCCGCGGCATCAGCGCCAACGCCTTCGACGGCCGCGGCAACTATGCCCTGGGTATCAAGGAGCAGCTGATCTTCCCCGAGATCGAGTACGACAAGATCGACAAGATCCGCGGTATGGATATCGTCATCTGCACCACCGCCCAGACCGATGAAGAAGCACGCGAGCTGCTGACCCTGGTCGGCGCTCCCTTTGAACGCTGATTAGGAGGAGAACGAAATGGCTAAAAAGTCTATGATCCTGAAGCAGCAGGCGCCTGCGAAATTCTCCACCCGTAAGTACAACCGCTGCAAGCTGTGCGGCCGTCCCCACGCCTACCTGCGTGACTACGGCGTGTGCCGTATCTGCTTCCGCACGCTGGCTTACAAGGGCGAGATCCCCGGTGTCCGCAAGGCTTCCTGGTAATCTTTTTTCCTCATACTTCGTTGGCAAGGCTTGCCGTACACAAAGTACGGCTGCGCCATGCCGCCTCGTCTGAGAAAAAAATCTTCACCAGGAGCAGGTGGAGGAAATGCACTCCGCCGACCCAACGTACCTAAGAGCCGCAAGGCTCCCGGTAATATAGGATGGCGAAAGGTCACTGGTAATTAAACATCGGCATCGTGAGTGCCGGCGGATCAAATTATCAGTGATACCTCGCTGCCTCAACAGGCGACAGCCTGTAACTCTAAAATAGGAGGAACTACAAGTATGCACATCACTGATCCTGTTGCCGATATGCTCACCCGTATCCGCAACGCCAACAATGCCAAGCACGAGACCGTGGATGTTCCCGCTTCCAACATGAAGAAGAGCATCGCTCAGATCCTGCTGGACGAGGGCTACATCAAGTCCTTCCAGGTCATCGACGACGGTACCCAGGGCGTCATCCGTATCACCCTGAAGTACAACGCCGGTAAGGAGAAGGTCATCTCCGGCCTGCGCCGTGTGTCCAAGCCCGGCCTGCGCGTCTATGTGGGCGCCGACGAGCTGCCCCGCGTGCTGCGTGGTCTCGGTATTGCGATCGTATCCACTTCCAAGGGCGTCATGACCGACAAGGCTGCTCGCGCAGCGCACGTCGGCGGCGAAGTCCTTGCATTCGTATGGTAAGGAGGTATTTGAACAATGTCTAGAATTGGTAGAATGCCCATTACCGTCCCCGCCGGTGTGGAAGTCACCATTGCGGAGAACAACGTCGTTACCGTCAAGGGCCCCAAGGGTACTCTGGTGCAGGCTCTGCGCCCCGAGATGATCCTGGAGCAGGACGGCAACGTCATCCACGTCAAGCGCCCCTCCGACGACAAGCTGCACTGCGCGCTGCACGGCATGACCCGCGCTCTGCTGCACAACATGGTCGTTGGCGTCAGCGAAGGCTTCAAGAAGGAGCTGGAGATCAACGGTGTTGGCTATCGTGCCGCTAAGGAAGGCAACGAGCTGGTCATGAACCTGGGCTACTCTCACCCCGTGAAGATGGCCGAGATCGACGGCATCACCATCGAGGTCCCCAGCCCCAACAAGGTCGTGATCTCCGGCCCCGACAAGCAGAAGGTGGGCCAGTTCGCGGCGGAAGTCCGCGAGAAGCGTCCTCCCGAGCCTTATAAGGGCAAGGGCATCAAGTATGTTGACGAAGTCATCCGCCGCAAGGTCGGTAAGACCGGCGCCAAGAAGTAAGGAGGTGTGCCGATATGATTAAAAGACCCGATACTAACGCGCAGCGTCTGAAGCGCCATAAGAGAGTTCGTGCCAAGCTGTCCGGCACTCCCGAGCGTCCCCGCCTGAACGTGTTCCGCAGCGAGAAGAACATCTATGCCCAGGTCATCGACGATGTGGCCGGCAACACCCTGGTTTCCGCCTCCTCTCTGGATAAGGAGATCGAGGGCAACGGCGGCAACAAGGCTGCTGCCCGCGCCGTGGGCAAGCTGGTGGCCGAGCGCTGCAAGGCCAAGGGCATCGACCAGGTCGTGTTCGACCGTGGCGGTTACCTGTACCACGGCCGTGTGGCCGAGCTGGCTGAAGGCGCCCGCGAGGGCGGCCTGGAATTCTAAGGAAGGAGGACTTATCAATGGCAAGATTTGAAAGAGAGCAGAGCGAGTACATTGAGAAAGTAGTCGCTACCAACCGCGTATCCAAGACCGTTAAGGGTGGTCGTGTCATGAAGTTCTCCGCCCTGATGGTCGTCGGCGACGGCAAGGGCAAGGTCGGCTTCGGTCTGGGCAAGGCCGCCGAGGTCCCCGAGGCGATCCGCAAGGGCATCGAGGATGCCAAGAAGAACATGATCACCATCTCCCTGTCCGGCAGCACCATCCCCCACGAGATCATCGGCGAGGCCGGTGCAGGCCGCGTGCTGATGAAGCCCGCAGCTCCCGGTACCGGCGTGATCGCCGGCGGCCCCGTGCGTATCATCATGGAAGCTGCCGGTATCAAGGATATCCGTACCAAGTGCCTGCGTTCCAACACCGCCGTGAACGTGGTAGCCGCCACCTTTGAGGGCCTGAAGGCCCTGCGTACCCCGGAAGAGGTCGCCCGCACCCGCGGCAAGAGCGTGGACGAGATCGTGGGTTAAGGAGGAGAGAACATGGCTAATCTGAAGATCCAGCTCGTAAAGAGCCTCAACGGCAGACTGGAAAAGCACATCGCCACTGCCAATTCTCTGGGCCTGCGTAAGATCGGCGACACCACCGTGCAGCCTGACAACGCTCAGACCCGCGGCAAGGTCGCGAAGATCGGTTACCTGCTGCAGGTGACCGAAGTAGAATAAGGAGGTGCGAGAGCATGAAACTGAATGAACTGTCTCCCGCCGCCGGCTCCACCAAGGAAGCCTATCGCAAGGGCCGTGGTCACGGCTCCGGCAACGGCAAGACCGCAGGCCGCGGCCATAAGGGTCAGAAGGCCCGCTCCGGCGGCGGTACCCGCATTGGCTTTGAGGGCGGTCAGATGCCTCTGGCTCGCCGCATCCCCAAGCGCGGTTTCAACAACATTTTTGCCAAACCCCTGGAGATCATCAACCTGAGTGCCCTCAACAAGTTTGAGGACGGCGAGATCGTCACCGCTGAAGCCCTGCTTGCAAAGGGTATCCTGCGCAAGTGCGAGTACGGCTACAAGGTCCTCGGTAACGGCAAAGTTACCAAGAAGGTGACCGTGCAGGCCGCTGCTTTTTCCCAGGCTGCTAAGGACGCGATCGAAGCAGCCGGTGGAAAGGCAGAGGTGATTTAACGTGATCCAGACGATCAAAAAGGCATGGGCGATCCCTGAGCTCCGCAAGAAGCTGGTGTTCACCGCCCTGATCCTGCTGATCTTCCGTATCGGCAACGCGATCCCTGTTCCCTATGTGAACACGGAGCTGCTGGGCGATTACCTCAACCAGCTCAGCACCACCGTTCTGGGCTTGTACAATGTCATGTCCGGCGGCGCGTTCGCACAGGCAACGATTTTTGCACTGGGCGTCCAGCCCTATATCAACAGCTCCATCATCATCCAGCTGCTGACCATCGCCATTCCCGCGCTGGAGCGCATGGCGCGTGAAGGCGGCGAGGAGGGCAAGAAGAAGATCCAGTCCATCACCCGTTACGCAACGGTGGCTATCGCCATCCTGCAGGGCTGGGGCTACTACGCACTGATGAGCAACTACGGCATCCTCACCAACACGGGTGTCTGGGCCGCTCTGGTCATCATCGTCTCCTTCATTGCCGGCTCCTCCTTCGTGATGTGGATGGGTGAGCAGATCACCGAGTTCGGCATCGGCAACGGTATCTCCATCATCCTGTTCGCGGGCATCCTGTCCCGCGTACCCAGCATGGTGGGCAACATGGCCGCCGCCCTGCGCACCGGCGATATGGCTTGGTGGATGGCCGTTCTGATCGTGGTGGGTATCCTGGCTCTGATCGTCCTGATCACATGGGTCAACGGCGCCGAGCGCCGCATCCCGGTGCAGTACGCCAAGCGTCAGGTGGGCCGCAAGATGTACGGCGGTCAGAACTCCACCCTGCCCATGAAGGTGAATATGTCCGGCGTTCTGCCCATCATCTTCGCCCAGTCCATCGCCATGATCATCCCCACGGTGGCCGCGTTCCTGCCTGCACCTGAGGAGGGTACCTTCGGCTACGCGCTGGTCCATGCCGTGGACAGCAAGAGCGTGCTGTACATGATCTTCTACTTCCTGATGATCATTGCGTTCAGCTACTTCTATGCCACCATCCAGTTCAACCCGGTTGAGATCTCCAACAACCTGAAGAAGAACGGCGGCTTCATCCCCGGCTTCCGCCCCGGTAAGCCCACTGCGGACTTCATCAGAAAGGTCCTCAACAAAGTCACGCTGTTCGGCGCCGTCTATCTGGGCGTCGTGGCGATCCTGCCCCTGCTGATCGGTAAGATCGTGAACGTGGCAGCTCTGTCCATCGGCGGTACCTCCGTCATCATCGTGGTCGGTGTTGCACTGGAGACCGTACAGGCTCTGGAATCCCAGATGCTGATGCGTCAGTATAAGGGCTTCCTCGAATAATTGAGGTGTATCATGAAACTGATCCTTTTAGGCGCTCCTGGTGCCGGCAAAGGCACTCAGGCGGACATTATCAAGAAGACGCTGGGTATCCCCACCATCTCTACCGGTAACATTCTGCGTGCAGCTGTCAAGAACGGTACTCCTACCGGCCTGCGGGCCAAGGAGTACATGGACGCCGGCAAGCTGGTGCCCGATGACGTTATCATCGGCATCATCAGCGAGCGTCTGCAGGAGCCTGACTGCGCCAACGGCTACATTCTGGACGGCGTGCCCCGCACCATCGCCCAGGCTGAGGCGCTGGAGCAGGCAGGTATCAGATTCGATGCTGTGGTGGCCATCGAGATCCCCGACGAGCGGATCGTCGCGCGGATGGGCGGCCGCCGTGTCTGCGAGAGCTGCGGCGCCAGCTATCATGTTGTCAACATTCCTCCCAAAAAGGAGGGGATCTGCGATGTGTGCGGCGGCGCGCTCAAGCAGCGTAAGGATGATGACCCCGAGACGGTCAAGGATCGTCTTGCGGTCTATCATAAAGAGACGGAGCCTCTCAAGGACTTCTATGAGGCCAGAGGCATCCTGAAGACTGTGGACGACCAGCCCACCGTGGCGGGTACGACCCAGTTGATCCTCCGTGCGTTGGGAGTGTCCGAATGATCACTCTGAAATCAGCGCATGAGATCGAGTTGATGCGCCGGGCCGGCAAAATTACCGCGGCAGCCCGTGCTCTGGCACGGGATATGGTAAAGCCCGGCGTCACAACGCAGCAGATCGATAAGGCTGTGTTCCAGTTCATCACGGAGCAGGGCGCCACGCCCTCGTTCCTGCACTACAACGGCTATCCGGCCAGCGTGTGCGTCTCCGTCAACGACGAGATCATCCACGGCATCCCCGGCAAACGGGTATTGCAGGAGGGCGACATCGTCAGTGTGGATGTGGGCGCGTTCATCGGCGGCTTCCATGGCGACTGCGCCGGCACCTACCCCTGCGGGCAGGTGTCCGACGAGGCCATGCGGCTGATCCGTGTCACGCAGGAGAGCTTCTTCGAAGGCATGAAGTATGCCAGAGAGGGCTATCGCCTGTCGGATATCTCCGCCGCTGTGCAGGCGTATGTGGAATCCAACGGCTTCAGCATCGTCCGGGAGTATGTCGGTCACGGCATCGGCCGGCGGATGCACGAGCCGCCGGAGGTGCCCAACTACGGCAACCCCGGTCACGGTCCCCGGCTTCTGCGGGGCATGACCCTCGCCGTGGAGCCCATGGTCAACGCGGGCAGCGCTGCCATCAAGCAGATGGCGGACGGCTGGACCGTGAAGACGGCAGACGGCAAGAATGCCGCCCACTATGAAAACACCATCCTGATCACCGCCGGAGAGCCGGAGCTTCTGACGGACCCGGAGAAATCGTTGGTGTAATATGGACATAGCCAAATCAAACATTGTAAGATCAGTCGCCGGCAGGGACGCGGGAAGCCTCTTCTTCGTGCTTGCAGCGGAGGGAGACTTCCTCCTGCTGGCCGACGGGAAACAGCGCCGGCTGGAGAGCCCCAAGCGCAAGCGCCGCAAGCACGTGGTGCTGGTAGGGGAAAGTCACAGTCTGGTGGCTGAGAAGATCAGAAGCAGCGAAAAAATCACAAATAGTGAGCTTCGTAAAGCCATAGCCGCGATAAGCGGCGGTAATCAAGACCAGGAGGGATAACACTTGGCAAAATCCGATATGATCGAAGTTGAGGGTGTGGTCGTCGAGTCCCTGCCCAACACCACATTCCAAGTTGACATTGGAAATGGACACACGATATTAGCGCATATTTCCGGAAAGCTCAGAATGAATTTCATCAGGATTCTGCCCGGCGACAAGGTGACAGTTGAAATGTCTCCCTATGATCTGACCCGTGGCCGGATTACCTGGCGCAGTAAGTAGGAGGTTTATCAAAATGAAAGTAAGACCGTCCGTGAAGCCCATGTGCGAAAAGTGCAAAGTGATCCGCCGCAAAGGCCGTGTAATGGTGATTTGCGAGAATCCCAAGCATAAGCAGAGACAGGGCTAAGTAGAAAGTGGAGGTGCTCTAAGTTATGGCACGTATTGCCGGTATTGACCTGCCCAAGGATAAGCGAATCGAGATCGGTTTGACTTATATCTATGGTATTGGAAGAAAAAGTGCGCAGGATATCCTCGCGCAGACAGGCATCAACCCCGACACCCGCGTAAAGGATCTGACTGAGGCCGACGAGGCGAAGCTTCGTGAGGTCATCGACCAGTCCTATGTGGTCGAGGGTGATCTGCGTCGTCAAGTGGCGCTTGACATCAAGCGTCTGACTGAAATCGGCTGCTATCGCGGCATGCGCCACCGTCGTGGCCTGCCCGTTCGCGGTCAGCGCAGCAAGACCAACGCACGCACTCGCAAAGGCCCCAAGAAGACTATCGCTAACAAGAAGAAGTAAAGGAAGGAGGAATAGATCATGGCAGCTAACGTAAAAGGCAAGAAAGTCATTCGCCGTCGTCGCGAGAAGAAGAACGTCGAGAAGGGACAGGTCCATATCCGTTCTTCCTTCAACAACACCATGGTGACCGTCACCGATGCTCAGGGCAATGCTCTGTCTTGGGCTTCCTCCGGTGGTCTGGGTTTCCGCGGCAGCAAGAAGTCCACGCCCTTCGCCGCCCAGAGCGCAGCTGAGACTGCGGCCAAGGCTGCGATGGAGCATGGTCTGAAGACCGTCGAGGTCTTCGTGAAGGGCCCCGGTCAGGGCCGTGAGGCCGCCATCCGCGCCCTGCAGGCGGTGGGTCTGGAAGTGACGATGATCAAGGACGTCACCCCCATCCCCCACAATGGATGCCGCCCCCCCAAGCGTCGTCGCGTGTAATCGGAAGAAGGAGGATCAATAGATTATGGCTAAGAATATGCAGCCTATCGCCAAGCGTTGCAAGGCGCTGGGTATTTCTCCTACCGTCATGGGTTACTCCAAGAAGGAGACGAAGCGCAACCCCGGCGGCCAGATGAGAAAGAAGAAGAGCGAGTACGCCATCCAGCTCAACGAGAAGCAGAAGGTCAAGTTCGTCTACGGCATTCTGGAGAAGCAGTTCCGTGCTTACTACGAGAAGGCTTCCACTAT
Organism: uncultured Eubacteriales bacterium; assembly: GCA_900545495.1. Classification (GTDB taxonomy): domain Bacteria; phylum Bacillota; class Clostridia; order Oscillospirales; family Oscillospiraceae; genus Vescimonas. The sequence continues at coordinate 20,424 of UQZJ01000009.1, read as the reverse complement.
GCCCGGTAAGACCGGCGAGAACCTGCTGAGTCTGGTGGAGCGCCGTCTGGACAACGTGGTGTACCGTCTGGGCTTCGCCATGACCCGCCGTGAGGCCCGTCAGCTGGTGAACCATGCCCATTTCACCGTCAACGGCCACAAGGTCAACATCCCCTCCTATCTGGTTCGCGTGGGTGATGTGATCGAGGTCAAGGAGAGCAGCCGCTCCTCCGTGGCTTTCAAGCGCCTGACTGCTGAGGATGCCCCCATGGTCACCGTCCCCAAGTGGCTGGAGCGCGACAAGACCGCCCTGAAGGGTACTGTCGTCACCATGCCCGCTCGTGAGGACATTGATATGCCTATCGAGGAGCATCTGATCGTCGAGTTGTACTCCAAGTAATAGGGTTCAAACCCTCACGAAGCACTGGAACCAAATTGGACGCGGCCTCTGACCGCTCCGCCAAAAGAATGAAGGAGGGTACTGCATGATCGAAATTGAGAAGCCCCAGATCGAGTGTATCGAAACACCCGGCGATGCTTCCTATGGAAAATATGTGATCGAACCCCTGGAGCGCGGTTACGGAATGACTTTAGGCAATGCGCTGCGGCGCATCCTGCTCTCGTCCCTTCCCGGCACGGCAGCCACCAGCATCAAGATCGCCGGTGTGCAGCACGAGTTTTCCACCATCCCCGGTGTGAAGGAAGACGTGACGGAGATCGTTCTGAACGTGAAGAATCTGTTGACCAAGCTGCACTGCGAGGGCGCCAAGACGGTCTTTATCGAGGCCACCGGCCCCTGCGAGGTGACAGCCGGCGACATCAAGAGCGACGGTGAAGTGGAGGTCCTGAACCCCGAGCTTCATCTGGCGACTCTGGACGTGGGCGCCACGTTGAGCATGGAGATCGCACTGAGCCACGGCCGCGGCTACGTGGACGCGGAGCACAACAAGGCGCTGCGCCCCAATGTGATCGGCGTGATCCCCATCGACAGCATTTACAGCCCCGTCTACAAGGTCAATTTCAGCGTGGAAAACACCCGTGTCGGCGCTTCCAGCGACTACGATAAGCTGACGCTGGAGGCTTGGACGGACAGCACGATCACGGCTCGTGACGCGGTGTCTCTGGGTGCCAAGATCCTGTGTGACCATTTTGCCCTGTTCACTGACCTTAGCGACACGCTGGGCGACAAGTCCACCGTGGTGGAGAAGGCCACCGATTCCAAGGACAAGATGCTGGAGCTGACCATCGAGGAGCTGGATCTGTCCGTCCGCAGCTTCAACTGCCTCAAGCGCGCCAACATCAACACCGTTGAGGACTTGATCTCCAAGACCGAGGACGAGATGATGAAGGTTCGCAATCTGGGACGCAAGTCTCTGGAGGAAGTTATCAACAAGCTGGCCATGATGGGTCTCTCTCTGGCCAGTGAGGACAACAACTAACTGATCTGCGCAGCTGCGCATATCCTTACAAGGAGGAAACAGAAATGCCCGGAACTCGTAAGCTCGGTAAGACTACCGATCAGCGTATGGCGATGCTCCGTCAGCAGGTCACCGATTTCCTGGACAAGGGTCGTATGGAGACCACCATCACCCGCGCCAAGGAGATCAAGCCCATGGCCGAGAAGATGATCACCCTCGGCAAGAAGGGCGATCTGGCTGCCTATCGTCAGGCGCTGAGCTTCATCACCCGCGAAGACGTGGCCAACAAGCTGTTCAAGGAGCTGGCTCCCAGCTACGCTGAGCGCAACGGCGGCTACACCCGCATCATCCGCACCGGCATCCGCCGCGGCGATGCTGCGGAGACCGCGATCATCGAACTGGTGAAATAAGCGAAGTTTAAGCTGTAAAAACACCCTTTCCCATGGCGGACGCTGTGGGAAAGGGTGTTTTTTGCGGATGCAAACCTGAGGTTGCGGGGGATCTCCAAAAATTTTCCGCCGCAACCTGAAGTTGATAGACAAACGCATCCTGCATACAGTATAATAGCCGCGAAGAACCACGAAAGGGAGGAACTGCCATGGCTTCGATCCGCTGCAAGGCCTGCGGCTGTACATACGATTACAATAAGGAGGGTATGTGTCCCAAGTGCGGCGCCTATAACCGCCCGCCCCGCCGGGAGCGAGTGGACCCGGACGGCAGCATCCATTATCTGGAGCCCCGCGACGCCGCTGTGCCGCCCCATCGCGGCAAGAAGGTCTGCTACGAACAAAAGACCTGCTACGAGGAGCAGACCCGCCGCCCTCGCCAGCCCGTTGACAGCGGCGAGGCGGATGACCTCCGCGCACAGGAATGGGAGAACCTCAAGGGCGGCGTGCAGCGTCTGTGGACGCGGTACCAGACCATGGACAAGAAGCAGCGCGGCAACGTGGGCAAGATCATTATTGCAGTAGTGATAGGGCTCGTGCTGCTGCTCAATAGCTGCAATATCCACCGCGAATACAATGTGCCGGAGGAGCCGGGCTGGTCAGAGGGGAACACCGCTGTCGCCGTGCCGGAGCCGACCTACGCGGACTACCAGATGCACGAGTGGTTTGACCTATTGGGCAGCTCCGTTGCCGTTACGGGCGCCTTCCTCGGCGACGACGGTATCATCGTCACGGTGGAGGGCCTGCCGGAGGACGCTTTTGAGCCCGGCCTGTCCGCCTACGGCACCGATGGCTCCGTATATTCCACCTACCCTATGGAGTTCACCCGTCAGGATGACATAGTCGTGATCACCTATGACCGCTATTTTCTGGAGGACGTGCCGCAGCTGGACGGACTGTTTCTGACATTTGACGAGTTCGTAGAGCTGGACGGCGAGCCTTATTACACCGGTGGTATCATCACCGTAGATCTGACGGACATCCTCGCCTGAGGGAAAGGAGCGCCTATGGAGAAACAACGCTGTCCCTATTGCGGTGCGGAGATGCAGCGTGGGTGGCTGCGCAGCCGCCGCAGCGACATCTGGTGGGAGCCTGATCCCGCGATGCCCGCGCCCGACGCGGAGAAGGGAATGCGCTGCATCGCCGCGGCTGGCAGTTTTACCGGCGCGGAGGCGGAGGCGTGGGATTGCCCCGCCTGCAAGAAGCTGATCCTCGACCGCAGCCGCCGCAACCTGCCTTTAGACTGAATATCTGCGCAGCCGCCCCGTACCAGACGGGGCGGTTGTGTATGCGCCGTCATATAGACCGGAGTCGACGCATATACTCCCAGCGGTGATACAATGAAACAACTTCTCTGTGCCGCGCTGGCGGTACTGCTTCTGCTGTCCGGCTGCGCCGCACCCTTCGATGAGCCCGTCCCACCCCGCGTACCGGCGGCTGCCGCCGCGCCGGAGGCGGGCGACCTGAAATACGTGGCGCTGACCTTTGATGACGGTCCCTCGCCCCGCTGTACGCCCCGGCTGCTGGACGGTTTGGCGGAATACGGCGCACGAGCCACCTTCTTCGTGGTAGGCTGCCAGACCGTGAAGGACCCGGACATTGTCCGGCGTATCGCCGCCGAAGGGCATCAGGTGGGCAACCACTCCTACGACCACCCACAGATGGACAGCCTGACCTGCGCGCAGGCGCTGAACGACCTGCAAAAAAACGACGACCTGCTTCGGGAGCTGCTGGGGGAGGGGGACTACTGGGTGCGCCCGCCCTACGGCCTGTGTACCGACCGGGAGGCGGCCGCCCTGTCCGTGCCGCTGGTGAACTGGTCGGTGGACACCGAGGACTGGAAGAGCAAGGATGCCGACAGGATCGTGGACATTATCTACCGGCAGACCGGCGACGGGGATATCATCCTGCTCCACGACCGCTACCAGAACACGGTGGATGCCGTGCTGCGGGCGATACCCCACTTGCAGGAGCAGGGCTATGTGTTCGTCACCGTGGCGGAGCTGCTGGCTCTCAAGGGCATCGCGCCGGAGGCAGGCGTCACCTACCGCCGCGCCCCGTGAGAAACGAAAAAAGTGTCCCGAAGCATTTGCTTCGGGACACTTTTAAGTCTTGTCTTGCTTACAGACCGGCGGCCAGCATGCAGTTGATGACCAGCGTCAGCACAATGAAAGCGGCGCCCACCCACTTGGTGGCCTTTGCCAGCTTGGCGTCCAGACTCTTGGCCTTAGACTTGGCCATGTAGCTGTCGGCAATACCGCCGATGGTGCCGGACAGGCCCTGGCTCTTGCCAGACTGGAACAGCACGATGCCGATCAGGACTAAAGCAGCCAGCAGCTGCAGGATCGTAACAAAAATCATCATAAGGGAAACCTCCACATATATTCCGTGCCGCAGGGCACACGATTCACAGTACACACGATTTTACCACAATACAACCGGCAATGCAAGGGGTCTTCCGGGATTTTTTGCGCTTTTTCCGGGGAAAATGATAGAACAAATGTTGCAATCCGAGAGACGGTGTGGTACAATATAACAAAACCGTCGGGCTTGCGGCGGAAGAAAGGGGCATCCACATGGCAAAGCTGACCAAAATGCAGCAGAAGATCTACGATTACATCGCGGAGACCACACGGCAGCAGGGATATCCCCCCTCTGTGCGGGAGATCGGCGAGGCTGTGGGTCTGCGCTCCCCGTCCACCGTTCACTTTCATTTGAAGCACATGGAGGAGCTGGGCGTTCTGACCAAGGGTGCCGGAAAGGGCCGCGCCCTGACGCTGGCCCCGCTGGAGGGTACCCACCCGTCCGCTGCGGCGGCCCCCGTACCGGAGCAGCCGGAGGCGCCGGTGGGCCGCGTTCCCATCGTGGGTACGGTGGCGGCCGGCACGCCTATTCTGGCGCAGGAGTGCATCGAGGACTACCTGACCTTTGACACCAACGGACGGGAGGGGGAGTATTTCGCCCTGCGGGTTCGGGGTGAGTCCATGCTGAACGCCGGTATCCTGCCTGGTGATCTGGTGGTGGTACACCAGCAGCCTGTGGCACACAACGGGGAGATCGTGGTGGCGCTGTTGGGGGACGAGGCCACGGTGAAGCGGCTCAGCCGCCGCAATGGCGAGGTGTGGCTCCTGCCGGAGAACGAGGCGTACAGCCCTATCGACGGACGGGAGGCGTCCATTCTGGGAAAGGTCACTGCCGTGGTTCGTCAGTACTGAAAAACGAACAGCGTGTGCAAAAGCGCCCGTCAGCCTACTGCTGACGGGCGCTTTTCGATAGAGCAAGGCGGCGGTCATTTTGTCTTGGAGGGCTTGTCCAGATGGACGACCCACTGCTCCAGCGTGAAGAAAGGATCCGTCTCCGTGACGGTCATGCCGTCCACGAGGCCGGCGGTGGTCACCACGGAATCCGCCTTAAAGCACAGAGGCGCGATGGGGACTTGCTTGTCCAGCTCCTCCCACAGAGAGAGCAGCGCCGCGCCGTGGGCAGACTCATCTGCCGTGCGGCAGGCTTCCAGCAGGGCGTCGGTCTTTTCATCAGAGAAACCGCCGTAGTTCAGACTGCCCTCTGTGCCGACAAGCGCCCGGATGTCCCAGTCAGCGGTCAGGCGGCACTCACCGTAGTACAGGTCAAAGCGCCCGTCCTGTAGGCGCTGGAGATACGTCTCCCACGGCACGGCGTCCACGGTCACGGACAGGCCGCAGCGACTGAGGGTGTAGGCGATCTCCTGCGCGGCGGCCACCTTGAAGGAGTTCTCCTCGTTGACCAGCAGGGTCACCTCCGTACCGGCGTATTTCCCGGCGCTATCCGCAGCGGTGTCCTCCGGGGAGGTGTCTTCCACCGCTGTAAGCTGCTGGAGCGCAAGGGTGCTGTATGTGCGCTCCAGCGTGGTGGGATACCGGTCGCTGGCAGGGGAGACGGGGAATTGGGCGGCGCTGCCGTGACCCAGCAGGCAGGAGTCCACCAGACCCTTCCTGTCGATGGCTTGGCTGACCGCCTGCCGCAGTGCCTCGTCGCTGAAGGGCGCACGGCGGGTGTTGAAGCCCAGGAACTGCATGACGGTGGTGGGGGCATCGGTGTAGTCACCGCTGCCGGATACGCCGGAAGCGCCGGTGCCGGTGAGATCCAACGGCAGCAGCTGGATCTCCCGGGAGGAAAAGGCATAGAGCATGGTGTCCCTGTCCTTACAGTGCTGTAATTCGATGCGCTGCAGGGGCAGTGTCTCCTGCCGCCACCAGTCGGGGGAGGTCTCCAGATACGCGCCGCTGTCCGTCTTGGTGAACACATAGGGGCCGGTGCCTGTGGGGACGGCGGCGCTCTCCGTTCCGGCCTTGACGATGGGAATATCCAGCCGCCATGCCAGTGCGGACAGCTCCTCGTTCATGGCGATGAGCACGGCGTCGCCCTGTACCCGGACGGAGGACACCTCCGCCAGACGGGCGGCGTAGCGGGCAGACGATCGCGCCCGCTCCAGCGAAGCCGCCACATCCCGGGCGGTCAGGGGAGTGCCGTCGGAGAAGGTGACGCCGCTTCGCAGCGTCAGGGTGTAGGTGCGCGCCGCCGCGTCGTAGGTGCAGCGCTCCGCCAGCAGGGGGCGGAGAACGAAGTGCTCATCCAGCTCAAACAGCTTCTCATACAGCAGGGCGCCCACCGCGATCTGCACCTTTTCCGTGGCGGTGATGGGGTCCAGGCTCTCCCCGGCGAAATAGGGCAGCGTAAAGGAGGTCAGCGGCTCCGGCTCCGGCTGCTCGTTCTCCTGGCTGTAAAACTCCGACAGCTCACCCAGCGGATCGTCCATCTCCTCCCAGCTGGCGCAGCCGGCGGCGGAGAGGGACAGCGCCGCCAGCAGCAGAACGGCCAGCACCCGCTTCAGAATACCGGCGCTCATGGCGTCACCTCCCGCAGGGCGATAAGGGCGGCCTGCTCGCCCCGTTGGAGGCCGGTTTTGCGGTGGCTCCAGTACAGGTCGGTGCGGCAGCAGGTGCAGTCCTCACAGATGTCGATGTGCTGCACACCGGCTTTTTGCAGCCACAGGGCGTTGACGGCCTTCAGGTCAATGTGCCACTTGCGGCCATTCCATGTCATGAACGGCTCCGCCTCGCGGCCCAGCGCACTGCGCAGCGCCTCCGGCACGTCGCCGTCGGTCTCAAAGCAGCACTGGCCGATGGCGGGGCCGACGGCCGCCCGGATGTCCGCCGGGGCGCAGCCGTATGTCTCACACATGGCGCGGACGGTCTTGCCGGCGATCCCGGCGGCGGTGCCGCGCCAACCGGCGTGGGCGGCGCCCACCACATGGCGCACCGGGTCGTGGAGCAGAATCACGTTGCAGTCGGCGGAGAACACCACCAGCGGGACACCGGGAACAGCGGTGATGAGGGCGTCGGCACTGTCATAATCCTGCGGACACCACAGACCCTTGCCGCAGTCTGCTGTCGTCACCACGCGCACATCGTCCCGGTGAACCTGACGGCTCAGCACGACGCGGCGGACATCCATGTCCAGCGCGGCGCACAGGCGGCGGAAGTTCTCCTGCACATTGGCATGGTCGTCGCCCCGCCGGTCATCCAGATTCAGGCTGTCCCACGGCGCGGGGGACACGCCGCCCAGACGGGTGGAAAAGCCATGGGAGATGCCGCTGTCCGACAGTATATCGGTGGTGAGGAACGTGACCCCGTTTTTAATTTGAGAGTGGAACATAGCGGCTCCTTTCGGAAGCAAAGGCGGGCGGCGGCATCAGCCGCCGCCCGCCGGTCAGTTGAAGCGATTTAGGGGTGGTACTCCTTGCAGGTGCATTTCTTCCATTTCAGACCGCTGCCGCAGGGACAGGGGTCGTTGCGGCCCACCTTGACCACGCGGGTGGGGCGCTTCTTCACGGTGCCGTCGCCGCCCACATTCTCGGTGATGCCGGAGGCCACGCGCTCCCGCTTGACCTCCTCGTTCTGGCGCAGACGCACGGAGTACAGACGGCGCACCGTCTCCTCCTTCATGGCGTCCACCATCTCCTCGAACATCTCCAGCGACTCCTTCTTGTAGGCGTCCACCGGGTTGGTCTGGGCGTAGGCGCGGAGCCGGATGCCCTGCCGCAGATCCTGCATGGCGTCGATATGCTCCATCCAGTACTCATCCACCACGCGCAGCAGGATCACACGCTCCAGCTCACGCATAACGGGCGGCGTGATCTCCGCCTCCTTCTTGGCGTAGTAGTCGGCGGCTGCGGCGGTGAACAGGTCGGTGAAGTCCTGCTGGGTCATGGTCTTGAGCTGCGCCTCGTCCACCTTCACAGTGTACTTGGGGAAGTAGACGCCCTCCACACTGCGCAGCAGGTCGCGGCAGGAGGCCATGTCCAGATGCTCGCTGCCCAGGAAGGCGGCGTGTACCAGATTGGCGATGGCGCCGTTCATCATGTTCATGATGATGTCCTTCACGTCCATGCCGTCCAGCACCTGCTTGCGCTGGCCGTAGATGATCTCGCGCTGCTTGTTCATCACGTCGTCGTACTCCAGCACGGACTTACGGGTCTGGAAGTTGCGGCTCTCCACGGTGGTCTGCGCCTGCTCGATGGCGCGGGAGAGCATCTTGCTCTCGATGGGGGTATCCTCGTCGATGTCCATACGCTCCATGATGGAGGTGACGCGGTCACCGCCGAACAGACGCATCAGATCGTCCTCCAGCGAGATGTAGAACCGCGTCTCACCGGGGTCGCCCTGACGGCCGGCACGGCCACGGAGCTGGTTGTCGATACGGCGGGAGTCGTGACGCTCCGTGCCGATGATGAACAGGCCGCCGGCGGCGCGGACTTTCTCGGCCTCACCGGCGATCTCCGCCTTGTGCTGGGCCAGCTTCTCGGCGAACAGCTTCCGGGCGTTGAGGATCTCCTCGTTGTCCGTCTCGGCGTAGCCGGTGGCCTCGGCGATCAGCTCGTCGGTGAGTCCAGCCTTGCGCAGGTCGTTCTTGGCCATGTACTCGGCGTTGCCGCCCAGCATGATATCCGTACCACGACCGGCCATGTTGGTGGCCACGGTGACGGCGCCGTACTGACCGGCCTGCGCCACGATCTCCGCCTCGCGCTCGTGGTTCTTGGCGTTCAGCAGATTGTGCTTGATGCCCTCGCGGGTCAGCATCTTGCCCAGCAGCTCGTTCTTCTCGATGGAGACGGTACCCACCAGCACCGGCTGGCCCTTGGCGTGGCACTCCTTCACCTGCCGGATGACGGCGCGGTACTTGCCGTTCTCGGTCTTGTAGACGGAGTCCTCATTGTCGATACGGGCCACAGGACGGTTGGTGGGGATCTCGATAATATCCAGCGCGTAGATGGTGGCGAATTCCTCCTCCTCCGTCAGGGCTGTACCGGTCATACCGGACAGCTTGCGGTACAGGCGGAAGTAGTTCTGGAACGTGATGGTGGCCAGCGTCTTGCTCTCGCGCTGGACGGACAGATGTTCCTTGGCCTCGATGGCCTGATGCAGACCCTCGGAGTACCGGCGGCCGAACATCAGACGGCCGGTGAACTCGTCCACAATGATGATCTCACCGTCCTTCACCACATAGTCCACATCGCGCTTCATGATGCCGTGGGCTCTGATGGCTTGATTGATATGGTGGGCGGTGGTGCTGTTCTCCGGATCGCTGAGGTTGTCCAGATGGAAGAACTCCTCCGCCTTCTTGATGCCCCGGGCCGTCAGGGAGCAGGTGCGGGCCTTCTCATCCACGACGTAGTCCGCGTCGATGTTGACGTCCTCTTCCTCCTTGTCGTCCGTCTCCGTTACCACATACTTCTTCAGACGGGCGGCGAACATCTCGGCCATGTCGTACATCTGGGTGGACTTCTCGCCCATGCCGGAGATGATCAGGGGGGTGCGGGCCTCATCGATCAGGATGGAGTCCACCTCGTCCACGATGGCGAAGGCGTGACCCCGCTGCACCTGCTCATTGGCGTAGATGGCCATGTTGTCACGGAGGTAGTCGAAGCCCATCTCATTGTTGGTGCCGTAGGTGATGTCCGACTGGTAGGCTTTCTGCCGTTCCTCCTTGCTCATGTCGTGGATGATCAGACCCACGGTAAGACCCATGAAGCGGTGTACCTTGCCCATCCACTCGGAGTCGCGCTTGGCCAGATAGTCGTTGACGGTGACGATGTGGACGCCCTCGCCGGTCAGTGCGTTCAGGTAGGCGGGCAGCGTGGCCACCAGCGTCTTACCTTCACCGGTCTTCATCTCGGCGATGCGGCCCTGATGCAGCACGATGCCGCCCACCAGCTGGACGGGGTAGGGGCGCATCCCCAGCACGCGGTCGGCGGCCTCCCGCACGGCGGCAAAGGCCTCCGGCAGAATGTCGTCCAGCGTCTCGCCGTTTTGCAGGCGAGCCTTGAACTCCGGCGTCTTGGCCTGCAATTGGGCGTCGGTCAGCGCCTTGTACTCGTCCTCCAGCGCCGTGATCTTGTCCACGATGGGATAGATGCTCTTCAGCTCACGCTGGCTGTATGTTCCGAAAACCTTGGTAAACAGTCCCATATATTCGTATCCTTTCTGTGTAAAAGAATATGTACACATTATTACAATAGCACAGTATACCACAGGAACGTGTCTAATGCAAAAGAAATTCTGTAAACAATTTGCCTGAGACGGCAGACAAAGGGATAGTTTTTCGGTTGTACAGACCGGGAAATTGTGGTATACTGCGCCTATATAGCTTATGAAAAGGAGTTTCTGCCATGAAGCTGAGTTTTTACGGCGCTGACCAGTGTGTCACCGGCAGCTGCCATTGTCTGGAGGTCAACGGGAAGAAGATCCTGGTGGACTGCGGCTTGCAGCAGGGCCGGGACGAGATCGACAACACCGCCCTGCCGTTCCATCCGGGCAGCATCGACGCGGTGTTGGTGACCCACGCCCATATCGACCACTCCGGCCGCATCCCCATGCTCATCAAAAACGGCTTTGCAGGGCCCATCATCACCACGCGGGTGACGGCAAATCTGCTGGATATCATGCTGCAGGACTCCGCCCATATTCAGGAGCAGGACGCGGAGTACCACAACCGCAAGAACAAGCGTGCCGGCCGGCCGGAGGTGGAGCCGATCTACACCGTGGAGGACGCCATGCGTGTGCGGGAGTTCATCCAGCCCTGCGAGTACGGCCAGCAGGTGCAGATCACCGACGATGTAACGGCGGAGTTTATCGACGCCGGACACCTGCTGGGTTCCGCCAGCATCCGCCTGACCTGCCGCGAGGGCGGCGAGACGCGCACCATCGTGTTCTCCGGCGACATCGGCAACGTGGATCAGCCCATCATCCGCAACCCCCAATTTTTCGACAGCGCCGACTACGTGCTGATGGAATCCACCTACGGCGACCGCAACCACACCGAGGTGTGGAGCTACACCGACCAGCTGGCGCAGATCATCGACGAGACGCTGGCCAAGGGCGGCAACGTGGTGATCCCCGCCTTTGCCGTGGGCCGCACACAGGAGCTGCTGTACTTCATCCGGGAGATCAAGGACAGGGGGCTGGTGAGCTCCGTCAAGGATTTCCCCGTGTATGTGGACAGCCCGCTGGCTAAGAAGGCCACCACCATCTTCTGCGGCGACCTGCGCGGGTATCTGGACGAGGATGCGCGGGCGCTGGTGCAGGACGGCACCCATATGTTCAACTTCCCCGGTCTGCACCTGACGGAGACGGTGGACGAGTCCAAGCTGCTGAACATCGACAAGACCCCCAAGGTCATCATCTCCGCCAGCGGTATGTGCGACGCGGGGCGTATTCGCCACCACCTGAAGTACAACCTGTGGCGGGGCGACAGCGCCGTGGTGTTTGTGGGCTTTCAGGCCCCCGGCACGCTGGGGCGGAATCTGCTGGACGGTACGCCCAGCGTAAAGCTGTTCGGCGAGGAGATCGCCGCGCGGGCCAAGATCGTGAATTTCCAGGGGCTGTCCTCCCACGCCGACCACGACCATCTGGTGGACTGGGTGAAGCACTTCTCCCCGGAAAAGACCACCCATGTGTTCGTCGTTCACGGCGACCGGGAGGTGGCGCCGGTGTTCGCCGAGACGGTGAAGCATCTGGGTTTTGCCGCCCACGCGCCCCAGTACACCGAGGAGTACGACCTGATCGCCGACCAGAAGCTGGCGGTGGGCTATCTGCCGGAGCGGAAGGCCCGCGCCTACGAGGGCGCGCCCAAGGCCACGCCCGCCTATCAGAAGCTGGTGCAGATGGGCGATATGCTCATCGGCCTCATCCGTCGCAGCAAGGGGCGGGACAACAAGTCGCTGGCGGCGTTTGCCGAGGCTATCAGCAAGATCATCAGCAAGTTCGAGTTCTGAGCCGTGCTGGAGAAGAACAAGGTATATCGCGCCCGCGTGGAGGGGTACACCTCCGAGGGACTGGGCGTGGCCCGTATCGACGGGCAGGCGGTGTTCGTGCATCGGGCGCTGCGGGGCGAGGATTGCGACATCCTGCTCCTGAAGGTGCTGAAAAACGCCGCCTTCGGCAAGGCGGTGAAGGTCTATATGCCGTCGCCCCACCGGACGGAGCCGGACTGCCCGTACTACGGGCGGTGCGGCGGCTGCGACTTCCGGCACATGGACCGCGCCGAGGAGCTGGATGCCAAGCGGCAGCGGGTGCAGGACGCCCTGCGCCGTATCGGCGGCAGCGCCGTGACGGTGGAGAGCATCGACGGCGGGGAGCCGCTGCACTACCGCAATAAGAGCCAGTATCCCGTGGCGGCCGACGGCAGCGTGGGCTTTTACCGGGCGCGGAGCCATCAGGTGGTGCCGGTGGAGCGGTGCCTGATCCAGAAGCCCCAGGCGGACAAGGCGGCACAGGCGCTGCGGGACTACATCCGGACGTACGGCGTCAGCTGCTATGACGAGAAGACCCGGCGGGGTCTGGTGCGGTATCTGTACATCCGCACCAACGGCGCGGGGCAGTCGCTGCTGTGCGTGCTGGTCAACGGGAGAAAGGTGCCCCACGAGCAGGAGCTGGTGGAGTTGCTGCGGCAGGCGGTGCCGGACGCCGTAGGCGTGGTGCTGGGAGTGAACACCCAGCCCACCGGCGCCGTGCTGGGGACGGAATACAGGACGCTGTGGGGCGCGGATGTGCTGACGGACACCCTGTGCGGCCTGACATTCCGGCTGAGCGTGCCGTCGTTCTATCAGGTGAACCGGGAGATGGCGGAGGTGCTGTACGATAAGGCCGTGGAGTTCGCCGGGCTGACCGGTGGGGAGACGGTGCTGGATCTGTACTGCGGCGCAGGCACCATCACGCAGGTGATGGCGCGGCACGCGGGGCAGGTCATCGGCGCGGAGATCGTGCCGGAGGCCATTGAGGACGCCAAGGAGAACGCAAAGCGCAACAACATAGCGAACGTGGCGTTCTTCTGCGGCGACGCATCGGCGGTGGCAGCGGACTTCGCCGCCAAGGGCCTGCGGCCCGATGTGATCTGCGTGGATCCGCCCCGAAAGGGACTGACGCCGGAGGTGGTGCAGGCGGCGGCGCAGATGGCGCCCCGGCGGATCGTGTATGTGTCCTGCGACCCGGCTACGCTGGCGCGGGACGTAAAGCTGTTCGCACAGAGCGGCTACGAGGCTGTCCGCGCCGCGGCGGTGGATATGTTCCCCGGCACAGCGAATATCGAGAGCGTGGTGCGGCTGGAGCCGGCACACGGCGCAAAGAAAAAGGACATATAGATAAAGATGCCCGCAGCCAGACGGCTGCGGGCATCTTTTGCGCGGAAGAGCAGGGAAAAAATGAAAAAAGCGCCCGAAGGCGCAAACGGTGCTTGACACCGCGCGGGAAGTTTGCTATAATAAGACGCTTATATTGGGAAATTGGGCGCAAACAAGCCCCCACTTTCATCTGAACGCAGTATACCATCTCCGCCGGTGAAACACAAGAGCGTTGATGCAAAAAGCACCAACAAATCCGTGCGTATCACTGCGGAGCCGCCCCATAGGGGCCGTGAACGGCTTTGGCGAGGCCGGACGCGGCCGGAACAGAAGTAACAAAGAGAAAGGCGTGATCGTTGAATGGCTAAGGACAAGTACTACGGCAAGACCCTGCGCAAGAATTTTGCCCGCCACGAAGAGGTCATGGCGATGCCCAACCTGCTGGAGATCCAGAAGAGATCCTACAAGTGGTTCCTGGAGACCGGCCTGCGGGAGGTATTTGCCGACGTGGCTTCTATCACGGACTATGCCGGTAATCTGGAGCTGAGCTTCATTGATTACAGCATGGACGAGAAACCCAAGTATGACGTGGAGGAGTGCAAGGCGCGTGACGCCACGTATGCCGCTCCCATGAAGGTGCGGGTGCGTCTGCACAACAAGGAGACCGGCGAGATCAAGGAGCAGGAGATCTTCATGGGAGATTTCCCGCTGATGACCCACGGCGGCACCTTCGTCATCAACGGCGCCGAGCGCGTGGTGGTCAGCCAGATCGTCCGCTCCCCCGGCGTGTACTACGGCAAGGAGATCGACCTGAAGACCGATCTGCCCCTGCTGACCAGCACCGTCATCCCCTACCGCGGCGCGTGGCTGGAGTACGAGACCGATACCAGCGAGGTGTTCTGGGTCCGCATCGACAAGAACCGCAAGCTGCCCATCACCTGCCTGATCCGCGCGCTGGGGCTCAAGACCGACGGCGAGATCCTGGAGCGCTTCGGCGATGACCGCCGCATCGTGGCCACGCTGGAGAAGGACACCTGCAAGACCTACGAGGAGGCGCTGCTGGAGATCTACCGCAAGCTGCGCCCCGGCGAGCCCCCCACGGTGGATTCCGCGGAGACGCTGCTGCAGGGCCTGTTCTTCGATCCCCGCCGCTACGACCTGTCCATGGTGGGCCGGTACAAGTTCAATAAGAAGCTGACCATCTGGTCCCGCGCCAAGGGCCAGAAGCTGGCGATGCCCGTGGCGAATCCCGCTACCGGCGAGATCATCTTCGAGGACGGCCACGTGCTGACCGCCGCCGACTGCGCCGAGCTGGACGCCGTGGGCGTGTACGAGATCACCGTGGCGCTGGAGTCCGGCGAGACGCTGAAGATCTTCACCAACAAGATGTGCGATATGTCCCGCTATGTGGACTTCGACCCCAAGGAGCAGTGCGGCATCAAGGAGCGTGTTCGCTTCGACGTGCTGCAGGAGCTGCTGGGTCAGTACAGCGGCGAGGAGCTGATCGCCCAGTGCCGTCTGCACGCCGACGAGCTGGTACCCAAGCACATCATCGTGGATGATATCTTTGCATCCATCAACTATATGAACGCGCTGGCACGCGGCCTTGTGAACAAGGACGACATCGACCATCTGGGCAACCGCCGTCTGCGCTGCGTGGGCGAGCTGCTGCAGAACCAGTTCCGCATCGGCTTCAGCCGCATGGAGCGCGTGATCCGCGAGCGCATGACCATTCAGGATCTGGACGTGGTGACGCCTCAGAGCCTCATCAACATCCGGCCTGTCACCGCCGCCATCAAGGAGTTCTTTGGCTCCAGCCCCCTGAGCCAGTTCATGGATCAGACCAACCCGCTGGCCGAGCTGACCCACAAGCGCCGTCTGTCCGCACTGGGCCCCGGCGGTCTGAGCCGTGAGCGCGCCAACATGGAGGTCCGAGACGTGCATTACAGCCACTATGGCCGTATGTGTCCCATCGAGACCCCTGAAGGCCCCAACATCGGCCTGATCTCCTATCTGGCCACCTATGCCCGCATCAACGAGTACGGCTTCATCGAGGCGCCGTACCGCGCTGTGGATCACGAGACCTGCAAGGTCTCCGACGACATCACCTACATGACCGCCGACGTGGAGGATCAGTATGTGGTGGGTCAGGCGGCGGAGCCGGTGGACGAGAACGGGTGCCTGACCCGCGAGCGTATCACCTGCCGCCACCGTGACGAGATCGTGGAGGTTCCCCGCAACAGCGTGGACTACATCGACGTATCTCCCCGCATGATGGTGTCCATCGCTACGGCCATGATCCCCTTCCTGCCCAACGACGACGCCAACCGCGCCCTGATGGGCGCCAACATGCAGCGTCAGGCCGTGCCTCTGCTGAAGCCGGAGGCGCCCATCGTGGGTACCGGTATGGAGCACAAGATCTGCCTGGACTCTGAGGTAGCCGTGCTGGCCGAGGGCGACGGCGTGGTGACCAAGGTGGACGCCACCAGCGTGTCCGTCCGCTATGACAGCGGCGAGACCAAGGACTATAAGCTCATCAAGTTCCTGCGCTCCAACCACGGCACCTGCATCAACCAGAAGCCCATCGTCTCTGTGGGCGAGCGTGTCCACGGCGGCGACGATCCCACCGTGCTGGCGGACGGTCCCGCCACCGATCAGGGCGAGATCGCACTGGGCCGCAACATTCTGGTGGGCTTCATGACGTGGGAAGGCTACAACTACGAGGACGCCGTGCTGCTCAACGAGCGGCTGGTGAAGGAGGACGTGTACACGTCCATCCATATTGAGGAATACGAGATCGACGCCCGCGACACCAAGCTGGGGCCCGAGGAGATCACCCGCGATATCTCCAACGTGGGCGAGGAGGCACTGAAGGATCTGGACGAGCGCGGCATCATCCGCGTGGGCGCCGAGGTACACGCCGGCGATATTCTGGTGGGTAAGGTCACGCCCAAGGGCGAGACCGACCTCACCGCAGAGGAGCGCCTGCTGCGCGCCATCTTCGGCGAGAAGGCCCGCGAGGTCCGCGACACCTCTCTGAAGGTGCCTCACGGCGAGAGCGGCATCGTCATCGATACCAAGGTCTTTACTCGCGAGAACGGCGACGAACTGGGGCCCGGCGTGAATCAGGTGGTTCGCGTCTACATCGCCCAGCGCCGCAAGATCCAGCCCGGCGATAAGATGGCCGGCCGTCACGGAAACAAGGGCGTCGTGTCCCGCGTGCTGCCCCAGGAGGATATGCCCTTCCTGCCCGACGGTACGCCGCTGGATATCGTGCTGAACCCCCTGGGCGTTCCCTCCCGTATGAACATCGGTCAGGTGCTGGAGGTCCATCTGGGCTACGCGGCCAAGACCCTTGGCTGGAAGGTGGCCACCCCCATCTTCGACGGCGCCACCGATAAGGACATCACCGAGGCACTGACCGAGGCCGGCCTCGATCCCGAGGGCAAGAGCTGGCTGTACGACGGCCGTACCGGCGAGCGGTTCGACAACAAGGTCACCGTGGGCTATGTGTACTTCCTGAAGCTGCACCATCTGGTGGATGATAAGATCCACGCCCGTTCCACCGGCCCCTACTCTCTGGTGACCCAGCAGCCTCTGGGCGGCAAGGCCCAGTTCGGCGGCCAGCGCTTCGGCGAGATGGAAGTCTGGGCGCTGGAGGCCTACGGCGCGGCATACACCCTGCAGGAGATCCTGACCGTCAAGTCCGACGACGTGACGGGCCGCGTCCGCACCTACGAGTCCATCGTCAAGGGCCACAACGTACCCACCCCGGGTGTGCCGGAGTCCTTCAAGGTGCTGGTCAAGGAGCTGCAGTCCCTGTGTCTGGACATTCAGGTGCTGGATGCCGACGGCAACCAGATCGAGCTGAAGGAGGACGAGGACGCGCTGGATACCTTCAACCTGGCGCGCATGGACGCCGAGGACGAGCGGCAGAAGCGGTTCGCCGATGAGGATGAGCTGGCTGACGCCGGATTTGATTACGTCGCCGACGAGGAAGTGGACGCTTCCTTCGATGACGCGGACGATGAGTTTTAAGGAAAAGGAGGAGCTGCAATATGAGTTACGCAACATTTGACGCCATCAAGATCGGCATCGCTTCTCCGGAGATGATCCGCGAGTGGTCCTACGGCGAGGTGAAAAAGCCGGAGACCATCAACTACCGCACGCTGAAGCCGGAACGGGATGGCCTGTTCTGCGAGCGCATTTTCGGGCCGACGAAGGACTGGGAGTGCCACTGCGGTAAGTATAAGAAGATCCGCTACAAGGGCAAGATCTGCGACCGCTGCGGCGTGGAGGTCACCCGTGCCAAGGTGCGCCGTGAGCGCATGGGACACATCGAGCTGGCCACCCCCGTCAGCCACATCTGGTACTTCAAGGGCATCCCCTCCCGCATGGGTCTGCTGCTGGACATCAGCCCCCGCATTCTGGAGAAGGTGCTGTACTTCGCCGCCTATATCGTCACCGATCCCGGCGAGACGCCCCTCATCAAGAACCAGATCCTGTCCGAGAAGGAATACCGCGACATGCGGGAAAAGTACGAGGACGATTTCGACGCCGGCATGGGCGCCGAGGCCGTGAAGAAGCTGCTGCAGCAGATCGATCTGGAGCAGCTGAGCGAGCAGCTCCATGCGGAGCTGAAGACCACCTCCGGCCAGAAGAAGGCGCGTATCGTCAAGCGCCTGGAGGTGGTGGACGCCTTCCGTCTCAGCGGCAACAAGCCGGAGTGGATGATCATCGACGTCCTGCCCGTGATCCCGCCGGAGATCCGGCCCATGGTCCAGCTGGACGGCGGTCGCTTTGCCACGTCCGACCTGAACGACCTGTACCGCCGCGTCATCAACCGCAACAACCGCCTCAAGCGCCTGATGGAGCTGAACGCGCCCGATATCATCGTCCGCAACGAGAAGCGTATGCTGCAGGAGGCGGTGGACGCCCTCATCGACAACGGCCGCCGCGGCCGTCCCGTCACCGGCGCCAACAACCGCGCCCTCAAGTCCCTCAGCGATATGCTGAAGGGTAAGCAGGGCCGCTTCCGCCAGAACCTGCTGGGCAAGCGCGTGGACTACTCCGGCCGTTCCGTTATCTGCGTCGGCCCCGAGCTGAAGATCTACCAGTGCGGCGTGCCCAAGGAGATGGCGCTGGAGCTGTTCCGCCCCTTCATCATGAAGAAGCTGGTGGAGGACGGCTCCGCCAACAACATCAAGTCCGCCAAGAAGATGGTGGACAAGGGCCGCACCGAGGTGTGGGACGCGCTGGATGAGATCATCAAGGACCATCCCGTCATGCTCAACCGCGCACC
The DNA here is from genome assembly GCA_900545495.1 of uncultured Eubacteriales bacterium. Taxonomy (GTDB): domain Bacteria; phylum Bacillota; class Clostridia; order Oscillospirales; family Oscillospiraceae; genus Vescimonas. The sequence continues at coordinate 1,623 of UQZJ01000009.1, read as the reverse complement.
TACCCTGCACCGTCTGGGTATTCAGGCCTTTGAGCCGGTGCTGGTGGAGGGCCGCGCCCTGAAGCTGCACCCCCTGAACTGCACGGCCTTCAACGCCGACTTCGACGGCGACCAGATGGCCATTCACGTTCCCCTGTCCGCCGAGGCACAGGCTGAGGCCCGTCTGCTGATGCTGTCTGCCAACAACCTGCTGCGTCCGCAGGACGGCGGCCCCGTCACTGTGCCTACGCAGGATATGGTGCTGGGCTCCTACTACCTGACCTTCGAGCGGTTTGAAAACGGCGTCTCCCAGATGGACAACGACGAGTACTGGCCCGCCGGCGTGGACTTCGCGCTGGCCGGCAAGACCTACGACGAGCTGACCGACGAGGAGAGAGCCAACGTCCGCCTGAACATCTACCGCGACGAGGACGAGGTGTTGATGGCGTACAACGAGCACGTCATCGGCATCCACCAGCCCATCTGGGTCCGCGTCACCAAGGAGCTGGGCGGCGAGAAGGTGAGCCATGTGGTGCGCGCCACCGCAGGCCGCATCATCTTCAACCGCAACATCCCCCAGGATCTGGGCTTCGTGAAGCGCTTCGACGAGGACGGCAAGCCCACCGATAAGTTCTTCGACTACGAGGTCACCGAGACCTGCGGCAAGAAGCTGCTGGGCAAGATCGTGGATCGCACCATCAACCAGTACGGCTTCACCACCGCCGCCGAGGTGCTGGACAACATCAAGGCCACCGGCTACAAGTACTCCACCCGCGGCTCCATCACCATCTCCATCGCGGATATGACGGTGCCTAAGGCCAAGTACGAGCTGATCGACGAGACGGAAAAGCGCGTGGTGGACATCGAAGACCAGTACAACATGGGCTTCATCACCGACGAGGAGCGCTACAAGCTGGTAGTCCGCGAGTGGGAAAAGACCACCGCCGATGTGACCGACGCCCTGACCGCCAACATGAACAAGTACAACCCCATCTTCATGATGGCGGATTCCGGCGCCCGTGGCTCCATGAAGCAGATCCGTCAGCTTACCGGTATGCGCGGCCTGATGGCCAACACCGCCGGTAAGACCATCGAGATCCCCATCAAGGCCAACTTCCGTGAAGGTCTGAGCGTGCTGGAGTACTTTACCTCCAGCCGAGGCGCCCGTAAGGGTCTGGCCGATACCGCTCTGCGTACCGCCGACTCCGGCTACCTGACCCGCCGCATGGTGGACGTCTGCCAGGACGTCATCATCCGCGAGGCGGACTGCGGCGCTCAAAAGGGCATTCTGGTGTCCGAGATCAGCGAGGGCGGTCAGGTCATCGAGAAGTTCTCCGAGCGTATCAAGGGCCGCTTCCCGGTCAACGACATCCTGAAGCCCGGCACCGACGAGGTACTGATCTCCAAGGATCACATGATGACCGAGAGCGACGCGGCGCTGCTGGAGTCCTTCGACATCCACTCCGCCGAGATCCGCACGGTGCTGACCTGCCGCGCACACAGCGGTATCTGCGCCAAGTGCTACGGCATGAACCTGGCCACCAGCAAGCCTGTTGGCCCCGGTGAGGCTGTCGGCATCATCGCGGCACAGTCCATCGGTGAGCCCGGTACCCAGCTGACCATGCGTACCTTCCATACCGGCGG
>UQZJ01000008.1 GCA_900545495.1 uncultured Eubacteriales bacterium | reverse complement strand
AAACCCCATCCAACAGGATGGGGTTTTGGAGCGGGCGACGAGGCTCGAACTCGCTACCTCGACCTTGGCAAGGTCGCGCTCTACCAGATGAGCTACGCCCGCAAACGCAAGGTTGATTATAGCGCAAAGAACGTGCTTTGTCAACCCCGCATTTTTATTTTTTCAGTCCGACATCAAGATCTCCGCCAGTCCTACATTTTCACGGCTGGGATAAAAATTCACCGTCCAGCCGCGGCCATCCACGCCGTTCTGCACACTGCGGACGATCCGCTCGACCTCCTCCGCCTGACAATCTGTGTTGCCGAACTGCACCACCAACTCCGCCTCCCCCTGCTCCGCCGCATTGACCAGCATATCCCGCAGCGCCGCCGAGTTGGTAATGTGCGTGATCCCCGCCAGTTGCTGCTCCGTCCGGCGGTAGCCGATGGTGACCACGATCTCGCTATAATTGCGGGCCGAGTCATCCACCGTGTATTGCAGGTACTCCACAGCATAAGAACCAACAGGCGTCTCGTGCTCCACCTCCTGGCAGGCCCGCTCCATGGCGACGGCCGCGTCCAGATCCTCCTGGGCGTAGTACAGCCAGATGGTTCCCTCCGCTGTGTGGTTTCCTACCAGGATCAGGATGTTGTTGACCAGATCCTGATAGGTATCGGCTTGCAGCGCATCGCGGCCATTGCCCTCATAGTTGTTGGGGCTGTGATCCTTGACCTCATACCATTCCCGCTGCAAAAAGCTGCCGCAGCCGGTAAGGCACAGCAGCGCGGCCAGCAGAAGCGGCAGCACTCTCTTTTTCATAGGCCCTCCTTTTTACAGAAGCTCCAGTTGCTTTTCCTCACTGTCCTCCGGACGCAGCAGCGCGCCGGCGGCGGGGATGGTGCGTGTGCGATAGCGTGCCTGATTGGTAATGCCGGTATCCGCCACATCCGCCAGCCGCTCCAACCGGTATTTGGGCTTGATGTTCATGACCTGCACGCCCTGGGTGCCGCGGGTGGCCTTGGGCGCCAGCAGCGCCGTATGCACCAGCAGGGCGCGGGGCTCGTTGGTCAGCAGCGCCAGCTCCTTGTCCTCCGTCAGCGGCAGGATCTGCACCAGCGGGAACTTGTCGCAGTAGGCGCCGGTGAGCTTGCGGCGGTTAGAGGTGGTGGCATAGGCGCTCAGCGCCACCCGGGCCACCCGGCCATTCTCGAAGGCGAACAGCAGGCTGCCGCTGTAATCGCCGGGCAGGCACAAAAAGATCACATTCTCTCCCGCGTCCATGCCCAGCTTGCCGGGCAGATAGTCGCCCAGCAGGGAGGCCTTTGTCTCGCCGAACTCGCTGGCACGGGTCTTATAGACCTGCTGCTTGTCGGTGAAGAACATCAGCTCCGTGTTATTGGTGGCCTCGAAGTACTGGCTGGGGCCGTCGCCCTCCTTGTACTTCTGCTCGCCGGACATCCGCAGGGACTGGGGCGTGATCTTCTTGAAATACCCCTCGCGGGACAGGAACAGGTGGACGGGATAGTCCTCCGGTGCATCCTCCTCCGGCTCCTCCTCGATCTCGTGGCTGTACACGATCTCGGTGCGGCGGGGTACGGCGTATTTCTTCCGCACCTCCGTCAGCTCATCGATGATGATGCGGCGAATGCGCCCGGGCTTGGCCAGCGTGTCCTCCAGATCGTCGATCTCGTCGGCCAGCGCCGCCGTCTCCTGCACCCGCTTGAGGATGTACTCCTTGTTGATGTTCCGCAGCTTGATCTCCGCCACGTACTCCGCCTGCACCTGATCGATGCCGAAGCCGATCATCAGGTTGGGGATGACCTCGGCCTCCTCCTCCGTCTCCCGGATGATCCGAATGGCCTTGTCGATATCCAGCAGGATGCGCTTCAGACCCTGCAGCAGGTGGAGCTTCTCTCTCTTCCTGTTGAGGATATAGTACACCCGGCGCTTGACGCAGTCGGTGCGCCACGCCGTCCACTCCGTGAGGATCTCCCCCACCCCCATGACCCGGGGCATACCGGCAATGAGGATGTTGAAGTTGCAGCTCACCGTGTCCTGCAGGGGGGTCAGGCGGAACAGCTTGGCCATCAGCTTGTCCGGATCCACGCCGCGCTTCAGGTCGATGGCCAGCTTCAGACCGCTCAGGTCCGTCTCGTCCCGCATATCGGCGATCTCCTTGATCTTGCCGGCCTTCACCAGCTCCGCCACCTTGTCCAGTATCGTCTCAATGGCGGTGGAGTAGGGGATCTCGTAGACCTCGATGACGTTTTCCTTCTTGTCGTAGCGCCAGCGGGCGCGGACCTTCAGGCCGCCCCGCCCCGTGGCATAGATGCTCCGCAGCTCGTCGTTGTCGCAGATGATCTGCCCGCCGGTGGGGAAGTCCGGCGCCAGCAGGGTGGAGGCGATATCGTGGTCGGGGTTTTTCAGACACGCGATGGTGGTGTCGCACACCTCGCCCAGATTGAAGCCGCAGATCTGGCTGGCCATGCCCACGGCGATGCCCTGATTGGCGGACACCAGCACATTGGGGTAGGTGGTGGGCAGCAGCGACGGCTCCTTCATGGTGTTGTCGTAGTTGTCCACAAAGTCCACGGCGTCGCAGTCCAGATCCCGGAACAGCTCGGCGCAGATGGGCGCCAGCTTGGCCTCGGTATAGCGGCTGGCGGCGTAGGCCATATCCCGGGAATACACCTTGCCGAAGTTGCCCTTGCTGTCCACGAAGGGGTGCAGCAGGGACTCGTTGCCCTTGGCCAGACGCACCATGGTCTCATAGATGGCCTGATCGCCGTGGGGGTTCAGGCGCATGGTCTGACCTACGATGTTGGCGGACTTGGTGCGGCTGCCGGTGAGCAGTCCCATCTTGTACATGGTGTACAGCAGCTTGCGGTGGGAGGGCTTGAAGCCGTCGATCTCCGGGATGGCGCGGCTGACGATGACCGACATGGCGTAGGGCATATAGTTCTCGTCCAGCGTGCGGGTGATGGGCTGCTCCACCACCGCGCCCCGCAGGCCCATCACATTGGGATCGGCCGGACGGTGGACGGTCTTTTCTTCTGTTTTCTTCTTTGCCATTGCGGTTCCTTTCTCAGCTCACGTCGATCATATCCAGATAGCGGCAGCCATTCTCGGCGATATAGTCCTTACGCCCCGCCAGATTGTCGCCCAGCAGCAGGTCAAAGACCCGCGCCGTCTCCTCCGCCTCCTCCGGCAGCACACGGATGAGCCGCCGTGTCTCGGGATTCATGGTGGTGAGCCACATCATCTCCGGGTCGTTCTCGCCCAGTCCCTTGGAGCGCTGGATGTTCACCTTTTTCCCGGACAGCTCCTTGAGAATGTCCGCCTTCTCCCGCTCGGAGTAGGCAAACCACGTCTTTTCGCCGCCCTTTTCCTTGCAGGTGATCTCGAACAGCGGCGTCTCCGCGATATAGACGTAGCCCTCCCGGATCAGGGTGGGACACAGGCGGTACAGCATGGTCAGGATCAGCGTCCGGATCTGGAAGCCGTCCACATCGCCATCGGTGCAGATGACCACCTTGCTCCAGCGCAGGTTGGCAAGGTCGAACTGGTTCAGATCCTTCACCGCCTTGCCGCTGACCTCCACGCCGCAGCCCAGCACCTTCATCAGATCGGTGATGACGTCGCTTTTGAAGATGCGGGGATAGTCGGCCTTCAGGCAGTTCAGGATCTTGCCCCGCACGGGCATCAGACCCTGAAACTCCGCATCGCGGGACTGCTTGCAGGCGCCCAGAGCGGAGTCGCCCTCCACGATGTAGATCTCCCGGCGATCCACATCCTTGGTGCGGCAGTCCACAAACTTCTGGACGCGGTTGGCGATGTCGATCTTCTCCGTCAGCTTCTTTTTCTGGTTGATGCGGGTGCGCTCCGCCGTCTCCCGGCTGCGCTTGTTGATGAGCACCTGTGCGGCGATCTTCTCCGCCGCCTCCTTGTTCTCGATGAAGTAGATCTCCATCCGGCTGCGGAGGAACTCTGTCATGGCCTCCTGCACGAACTTGTTGGTGATGGCCTTTTTCGTCTGGTTCTCGTAGCTGGTCTGGGTGGAGAAACTGTTGCTCACCAGAATGAGGCAGTCCTGCACGTCCGGGAATGTGATCTTGGACTCGCCCTTTGTATATTTGTTGTTGTCGCGCAGGTACTTATCGATGGCGGACACCATGGCCGAGCGGGTGGCCTTCTCCGGGCTGCCGCCGTGCTCCAGATAGCTGGAGTTGTGGTAATACTCACACACCGCCGTCCGATTGGAGAAGCACAGCGCCACGCTGAGCTTCACCTTGTACTCCGGCTTGTCCGCCCGGTCGCGGCCCCGGCGCTCCGCCTCCCAGAACACCGGCTCCGTCAGGGCGTCGTCCCCCGCCAGCTCCCGGATGTAGTCGGCGATGCCGTTCTCATACAGGAACTCCTGGGTGTCAAACTTGCCGGGGGCCGTCTCGTTGCGCAGGCGGAACGTAACGCCGGCGTTGACCACCGCCTGCCGCTTCATCACGTCCTGATAGTAGTCCAGCGGCACGGCGATGTCGGTAAACACCTCCAGATCCGGCAGCCAGCGGATGGTGGTGCCGGTCCTTTTCTTGTTGGTGGTCAGCTCCGTGCTCTCCAGCTTTCCCACGATCTCACCCCGCTCGAAGTGGAGGCGGTACTCCTTCCCCTCGCGGTACACCGTGACGTCCATATAGCGGGAGGCGTACTGGGTGGCGCAGGAGCCAAGGCCGTTCAGACCCAGAGAAAACTCATAGTTCTCGCTGTTCTCATTGTCGTACTTGCCGCCGGCGTACAGCTCGCAGAACACCAGCTCCCAGTTGTAACGCCCCTCCTTCTCGTTCCAGTCCACCGGGCAGCCCCGGCCCATGTCCTCCACCTGCACCGACCGATCCAGAAACCGGGTGACGGTGATGAGCCTGCCATACCCGCCGCGGGCCTCGTCGATGGCGTTGGACAGGATCTCAAACACCGCGTGCTCGCAGCCCTCCAGCCCGTCGGAGCCAAAAATAACACCGGGCCGTTTCCGGACCCGATCCGCGCCCTTCAGACTGGAGATGCTCTCGTTATCGTATACGTTTTTCTTCGCCATATCTTTCCTCCGGCATACACCGAGCCATTCGTTTTTTCATATTTTACCGTATTTCTCCGGTCAATGCAAGTCTCGCCGGACAAGAAGCGCGGCGGCTCGCCAAAATAAGAGCGGTGCGCAAAAAAGTTTACAGGTTCATACAAAAAATAACAGACAGACAACCGAAAAAACGCCCGTCTCAAAAGGGTTTTGCACAGTTTCCACCGAGTTTTCCACATACGTTATGTAAATGCGTTTTCGCCGGAAAAGTGCGCATAACTGCGCGCTTTACCATAATTGCCCGTAAATTTTCCTTTTTCTGGTTTTTCGCGCCGTTAGGATGTGTTTCCCCTGTTTTCCACTTTTTTTACGCACTTTTTGGCACCTCCGCTTCGCCCCGCAACACTGTGCCGCGGCGCAGCGGCCGGGAGTGCCCCACGACAGCCGAAAGGACCGCCCGCAGGCGGTCCTTCCAGAAAAACCGGTAAAATATACGCGCTTACTTGATGGGCTCGCCGGCGGCTTCCTTGGCGGCGATCTCCTTCATGGCGTCCTTGTGGCTCAGGTTCACGCGGCCCTTCTCGTCGATCTCGGTGACCTTGACCCACATCATATCGCCGATCTTGCAGGCGTCCTCCACCTTCTCGATGCGGTGGTCAGCCAGCTTGGAGATATGCACCAGACCGTCCTTGCCGGGGGCCAGCTCCACGAAGGCGCCGAAGGTCATCAGGCGCACCACGCGGCCGTAGTACAGCTGACCCACCTCGGGTACGAACACAATGTCGTCGATGCACTTCTTGGCGATGGCGCAGCTCTCCGCGTCGGGGGAGGCGATATGGATGGTGCCATCGTCGTCGATGTCGATCTTGGCGCCGGACTCGGCCACGATCTTCTGGATGACGGAGCCGCCCTTGCCGATGACGTCGCGGATCTTGTCGGGATCAATGTGCATGGTCAGCATCTTGGGAGCGTACTTGCTCACCTCGGCGCGAGGCTCGGCGATGCAGGGCAGCATCACCTGATCCAGGATCTGCACGCGGGCATCGTAGGTGATGTCCAGCGCGTTCTTGATGATCTCCATGGTCAGGCCGTCGTTCTTCAGGTCCATCTGGATGGCGGTGATACCCTTCTTGGTGCCGGCCACCTTGAAGTCCATCTCGCCGTGGAAGTCCTCCACGCCCTGAATGTCGATGAAGGTGGTGAAGCTGCCGTCATCGTCCTGAATGAGGCCGCAGGAGATACCGGCCACAGGGGCCTTGATAGGCACACCGGCGTCCATCAGCGCCAGCGTAGAGCCGCAGATGGAGCCCTGAGACGTGGAGCCGTTGGAGGACACCACCTCGGACACCACGCGGATGGCGTAGGGGAACTCCTCCACCGGGGGGATAACGGGCAGCAGGGCGCGCTCAGCCAGCGCACCGTGGCCGATCTCGCGGCGGCCGGGGCTGCGGGCGGGCTTGGCCTCGCCCACGGAGTAGCCGGGGAAGTTGTAGTGGTGCATATAGCGCTTCTCCGTCTCCTCCCAGATGGTATCCAGCTTCTGGTTGGCGGACAGGGTATCCAGCGTGGCCACGCTCAGCACCTGGGTCTGGCCGCGGGTGAACAGGCCGGAGCCGTGGACGCGGGGCAGCACGCCCACCTCGGCGTCCAGTGGACGGATCTCGTTCTTCTGGCGGCCATCCACGCGGTGACCCTCCAGCAGCCATGCCTTCACGATCTTCTTCTGGAACTTGTAGGTGATCTCGTCCAGATACTGATCCATGTTGGGATAGTCCTCCAGGAACAACTCGTGCCACTTCTCGATCAGCTGGTTCCAGCGGGCCTCGCGGACGTTCTTGTCGTCGGTATCCATAGCGGCTTTGGCATCGTCCATGGTGGCGGCCACGATCTTGTCAAACAGCTCCTGATCGAAGTCGGCGTGGGGGTAGTCGAACTTGGGCTTGCCGATCTCGGCCACCATCTGGTTGATGAGGGCGATCTGCTTCTGATTCTCCTCGTGAGCGGAGCGGATGGCCTCGAACATCACGTCGTTGGGAACCTCGTTGGCGCCGGCCTCGATCATGACCACCTTCTTGCCGGTGGAGACCACGGTGACGTCCAGATCGCTGACCTTACGCTGCTCGGCGTCGGGGTTAAAGACCAGCTTGCCGTCCACCAGACCCACCTTCAGGGCGGCAACAGGGCCGTTCCAGGGGATGTCGGAGATGGCCAGCGCGGCGGAGGTGCCGATGAGGGCGGCGATCTCCGGGGAGCAGTCGTGATCCACGGCCATGACGGTACACATCACGGACACGTCGTTGCGGAAGTCGTAGGGAAACAGGGGGCGGATGGGGCGGTCGATGACGCGGCTGGTCAGGATGCCCTTCTCGCCGGGGCGGCCCTCGCGGCGGTTGAAGCTGCCGGGAATGCGGCCCACGGCGTACAGCTTCTCCTCAAAGTCCACGCTGAGGGGGAAGAAGTCGATGCCGTCCCGGGGACGGGGCGCAGCGGTGACGCAGCACAGCACGCGGGTGTCGCCGTAGCCCACCATGACGGCAGCGTTGGCCAGCTCAGCCAGCTTGCCCACCTCCAGCGTGAGGGGACGGCCGGCCAGATCCATGGTGTACTTGTGATAGTGGGGGAATTGGCGCTTGGTGATGATAGTCGACATATCGTTTCTCCTTTTTTGTGAAATAGCATCCTGTGCCGGTCTCATCGCCGTTAGCACTTGAAAACACCCCGAAAGCGGCGGTTTCGGCGCATTTTCAACTGCTAATGGTTGGATGTGAACACGGCGCAGAATGTGAAAGAAGGGTGATGCGCGGACGCACATCACCCTGTTTCAACTTACTTACGCAGACCCAGCTTGGCGATCAGGGCACGATAACGCTCAATGTCCTTCTTGGCCAGATAGTCCAGCAGACGACGGCGCTTACCGATCATCATCTGCATACCGCGGCGGCTGTGGAAGTCGTGGGGATGCACCTTCAGATGAGCGGTCAGCTGGTTGATACGCTCGGTCAGGATCGCCACCTGCACCTCGGGGGAGCCGGTGTCGGTCTCGTGGGTACGATTGGCCTCGATGATGGAGGTCTTCTGGTCTTTCAGCATCATAGTTGTGTTTCCACCTTTCATAAATTACGCCCGCATCCTGAGCCACGGGAGAGATGGACCGCTCCGCAGGGCTAAGGCAAGGGGCAGCGACTCAGTCGCGTACCTTGGTATGCTACCATAAAATACATGGTTTGTAAAGTATATTTTTTCAGTTTTCGGCGGTTTATTCACGTTTTGTTCTTCACTTTTGTACACGAAGCTGGTATACTGGCATGGTTCCTATCGAGAAAGGAGAATTTCCCTATGAAACGACACGTATATTTGTTGGCGCTGCTGCTGACAGCGGCGCTTTTGGTGGGCTGCGGCCACAAGGCGCAGCCGGACACCGACGCAGACCCCAACGCGCAGGAGGCGCTGCCGCCGGAGGGCATCACGGCGCTGGTGCTGTCCGACGACACGCAGGTGCTGCGCTTCCGCCGGGACGACGACGGCGTCTGGTTCTGGCAGGACGACGCCACGTTCCCGCTGGATCAGGCCGGTATGCCGGCACTGCTGGAGGCTGCCGCCGCCATGACCGCCTCCACGCCGGTGCAGGCGGGGGACGATCTGTCGGAGTACGGCTTGGACGACGCCAAGACCAGTCTCGCCGTCACGGCGGACGGCGAGACGATGACCTTCACACGGGGCGATCAGGCCGCCTCCGGCGACTGGTACCTGCTGTGCGCCGAGGACGACTCCGTGCGGCTGGTGTCTGACGACGCCGTGAAGATCTTCCAGCTGCTGGACGGCAGCATTTACGACCTGGCGGTGCTGCCCACTATGCCCGCCATCACCGAGGATACGCTGCGTACCGCCGTGATTGCCGGCGCTGACGGAGAGCGCTTTACCATCCGGTCGGCGGACGGCGTGCGGAAGGTGGGCGCCCGGGATGTAACCGAGAAGACCGCCCCGCTGGTGGAGGAGCTGTCCCGTCTGAGCGTGACCTCCTGCGTAGACTATGCCCCCGCCGAGGGCGCTGCCGCCGTCTGCGGGCTCAACGCGCCGGAGGCGATCCTGGTGGTGACCTATACCGGCGTCACCGGCCGCGAGGAAGCGCTGACCGTTACCATCGGCCTGCCCACCGGGGACGGCGGCCGCTATGTGACGCTGAACGACGAGCCCACCATCTACCGCATGGAGGAGGCATCGCTGGTGCAGGTGCTGACGCTGGCGGAAAACGGTCTGAGCTGAACACGAAAGGTGCGTTGCAAAACGCACCTTTTTGTGGTATAAGAGGAGACGATCCAGAGAAAAGGGGGACTGCCCGTGCGTATTCTTATCGTAGAGGATGAAAAACGCCTGGCCGGCACGCTGGCGGAGCTGCTGCACCGGCAGGGCTACGCCGTGGACGTCAGCTATGACGGCGTGTCCGGGCTGGACAACGCCCGCAGCGGCATCTACGATCTGGTGCTGCTGGACGCCATGCTGCCGGGATTGGACGGCTTCTCCCTGTTGCAGCAGCTCCGCGCCGGCGGCGAGACGGTGCCGGTGCTGATGCTGACCGCCCGCAGCGACCTGAGCGACCGGGTGCGGGGACTGGACTGCGGCGCCGATTACTACCTGACAAAGCCCTTTGAAACAGAGGAGCTGCTGGCGTGCATCCGCTCCCTTCTGCGGCGAGGCGGCGAGACAGCGGACAGCGGCGAGACGTGCTTCGGCGATCTGCGTCTGCAAAGGGCCACGTTCCTGCTGGCCTGCGGAGAGCGCTCCGTCCGCCTGAGCCGCCGGGAGTACGATCTCATGGAGCTGCTGATGAAGAACGGCAGCCAGATCGTGTCCAAGGAGCAGCTTATATTGAAGGTATGGGGCTACGACTCCGCCGCCGAGGACAACAACGTGGAGGTGTACATCTCCTTCCTGCGGCGGAAGCTGACCCACCTGCACTCCCGCGTGCGCATCAAAACGCTGCGCATGGTGGGCTACTGTCTGGAGGAGGTGACGGCATGATCCGCAAGCTTCGCTGGAAGGTCGTGGGGCTGAACATGGGCATGGTGTTCTGCGTGCTGCTGGCGGTGTTCGCCGCTGTGTACTTCTCCTCCCGCGCCGTCATCTCCCGCAACGTGCGCCAGCAATTACAGCAGGCGCTCCAGCCCAGCAGCGGCTATGAGCTGTACCGTCCGGGGCAGGAGGGACTGCCCTGCTTTGTGGCGGAGGTCTATGCCAGCGGCACCGTCCGTGTCTCCGGCAACAGCTACTACGACCTGACGGACAAGGCGGCGCTGGCGGAGATCGTCACCGCCGCGCTGGCGGCGGAGAGCGGGGAGGGCGTGCTGCCGGCGCACCACCTGCGCTATCTGCGGCAGGAGGGGCTACTGTCCACCCGCATCGCCTTTACCGACAGCACACTGGAGCAGGCCACCCTCCGCAGTCTGCTGACCGGCAGCCTGCTCATCGGCCTTGCGGCGCTGGCGGTGCTGTTCGCGTGCAGCTATGTGCTCAGCGGCGCCGTGACCCGTCCGGTAGATCGGGCGTGGGCGCAGCAGAAGCAGTTCCTGTCCGACGCCAGCCACGAGCTGAAAACGCCCCTGACGGTGATCCTGTCCTCGACGGAGCTGCTGGAGCAGGGCGCTGCGCCGGAGCAGCGGCAGTATGTGGATAACATCCGCGCCGAGTCCCGCCGGATGAAGCAGCTGGTGGAGGATATGCTCACATTGTCTCGGGCGGAGCGGGGCGATACCCGTCTGCCGGATACCACGGCGGACTTGTCGGACGCGGCGGCCAACGTGGCCCTGCGGTTCGAGCCGGTGGCGTATGAGGCGGGACACACGTTGTCCTACGACATTGCGCCGGGACTTTTGGTGCGGGGCGACGGGCAGAAGCTGGAGCAGGCGGTGGCCGTTCTGCTGGACAACGCCGTAAAATATGCCGCGCCCCACACGGAGATCCGGCTGGACGCGGTGCGGCAGGGGAAAAACGCCTGCCTGTGGGTGGAAAATCAGGGGGACGCCATCCCCGCCGACAAGCTGCCCCACATCTTCGACCGGTTTTACCGGGCGGACGCCTCCCGCACCAGTGGCGACAGCTTCGGGCTGGGCCTGCCCATCGCCAAGGCCATCGTGGAGGCGCACCGGGGCGCTATCCGCTGTGAAAGCGGCGGGGGCGTTACCCGCTTTACCATCACCATCCCCGCCCAACAGGGGAAGTAGGGAGACGATACTGTGTTTGATACCATTATCCGCGGCGGTACGGTGCTCGACGGCACCGGCTGCCCCGGCTTTACCGCCGATGTGGGCGTCACCGCCGGAAGGATCACCGCGGTGGACGACCTGTCCGCCGCCCGAGCGCGCCGCACCATCGACGCCTCCGGCAAGGTGGTGACCCCCGGCTTCATCGACATCCACCGCCACGCCGACGCGGCGGCGTTCCGCCCCGGCTACGGGGAGCTGGAGCTGCGGCAGGGGCTGACCACCATCGTCAACGGCAACTGTGGCCTGTCCGCCGCCCCCTTCGGCGGCGCGCACGACGCCGCTATCCGCGCCTACCTGCGGCCCATCACCGGCGACATACCGGAAACGCTGCCCGCCGTCTCCATGGCGGCGTATCTGGCGGCGCTGCGGGCGCTGCCCCTCCACACCGGGATGCTGGTGGGCATGGGTACCCTGCGGGCGGCCGCCGCCGGGTATGAGCTGGAGCGTCTGGAGGACGAACACTACCGCGCCATCCACCGCGCCATGGAGCAGGCGCTGGCCGACGGTGCGCTGGGCGTGTCGCTGGGATTGGGCTATGCGCCGGAGTGCTTCTGTACCACGGAGGAGCTGCTCCGTGCGCTGGCACCGCTGCGGGGACAGGATATCCCCCTCACTGTCCATATGCGGCAGGAAGGCGCCGGGGTCTGCACCGCCGTGGAGGAGATGCTCACCGTGGCGCGGACGCTCCGCATCCCCCTGCACATCAGCCACCTGAAGGCCATGGGGCGGGACAGCTGGGGCAAAAAGATCCCCCGTGCGCTGGCGCTTTTAGAGCAGGCGCGGCAGGAGGGGCTGGATGTCAGCTGCGATGTGTACCCCTACACCGCCGGCTCCACCCAGCTGCTGCACATCCTGCCGCCGGAGTTTCTGGAGGGCGGCATGGACGCGGTGGTGCGCCGTCTCCGGGACCCCGCCGCCCGGCGGGAGCTGGCACAGCGCATCGAGACAGGCGACGGCTTCGACGATATTGCCCGTCTGGCGGGCTGGGACGGCATCTATCTCACCAGCCTCCACTGTCCGGAGGATCACCCGTTTTTGGGCAAGAGCCTTGCCCAGATCGCGGCGCTGACGGGGCAGGATCCGCTGAACTGCTGCTGCGACCTGCTGGTACGGGAGGACTGCCAGATCACCATGATCGACTTCATGGCCTCAGAGGAGGACATCGCCGCCATTCTGCAAAGTGAGCTGTCCAACCTGATCTCCGACGCCACCTACCCCACGGAGGGGATGCCCCATCCCCGTGTCTACGGTACGTTCCCCCGGCTCATCCGCCACTTTGTCATAGAAAAGCACATCCTCACGCCGGAGCAGGCCGTCCGGAAGATGACGGCGCTCCCCGCCAAGGCGCTGCGTCTGCGGGGCAAGGGGACCGTTGCTGTCGGTATGGACGCGGATCTCTGCGTCTTTGACCCGGCGCAGCTCCGGGAAAACGGCGACTATCAGCACCCCTGCCGGATGGCGTCCGGACTGGACGCCGTGCTGGTGGCAGGAGAGTCTGCGGTCATACACGATACATACACCGGCGCACAGGCCGGAACAGTCATCAGGAGGGATACCCTATGAAGGAACATATGCTGCAGGAGTTGGAGCGCATCGTCCGGTGCGCCGGAGATATGGTGCGGGAGGCTCATGACATCGAGCAGGTCACCACGGAGAAGAACGGCGCCGCCGACCTTGTCACCAAGTACGATGTGGCGGTGCAGGGCTTTTTGAAGCGGGAGCTGCTGACGCTGCTGCCGGAAGCGGATTTCTTCGGCGAGGAGGGGGATCACGCGAAGCTGACTCAGCCGTGGACGTTTATCGTCGACCCCATCGACGGCACCACCAACTTTGTCCGCCGCCTGCATTACAGCAACATCTCCGTGGCGCTGGCCCACGACGGGCAGGTGGAGTACGCCGTGGTCTACGACCCCTTTGCCGACGAGCTGTTCTCCGCCCAGAAGGACTGCGGCGCGTTCTGCAATGGTCTTCCCATCCGCGTCAGCGACAAGGACATGGCACACGCCGTGTTCCTCTGCGGCTCCACCATCTACGACCGCAGTCTGACGGAGCGCAGCTTCTCCCTGATGCGGCAGCTATACGAAAAGGGTCTGGACTTCCGCCGCTTCGGGGCGGCAGCGCTGGATCTGTGTCAGGTGGCAGCCGGACGGGTGGAGCTGTTCTACGAGTGCCGTCTGTCCCCGTGGGACTACGCTGCCGGCAGTCTGATCGTGGCGGAGGCCGGCGGCACCGTCACCACGCTGGCGGATACGCCGCTGGACGTGCTGCACCCCTCGTCGGTGTTTGCCGCCAACGCCAAGTGCCGCGGCGTGCTGAAGGAATTAGCGCTGTAAGAACTATGCCGGAGCAATAGCAAACGGGACGACCCGATGGGGTCGTCCCGTTTTCACTTCTTGTATATGCGGTGCATCTCACAGGAACTTATCCAGCTCCCGCTCCACCTCCGGAATCTTCTTTACGGCGGGATGCTCGATGCGGACGCCGTCTTTGATGACCATGTGCAGGCTCCGCAGCGCCGACAGATCGGCCAGCGGATCCCGGTCGCACACGATGAGATCGGCGGCCTTCCCCGCCTCCACGGAGCCGGTGACGCTGTCGATGCCCGCCAGCCGGGCGTTGAGCAGCGTGGCGCTGTGCAGCGCGAAGGCGGGCGTCACGCCGCAGTATTTCACGAAGTAGCACAGCTCCCGCCACATATCGTAGTGGGTGACGTAGGGGCAGCCGGTATCGGTGCCCAGTCCCACGGGGATGTCGTTTT
Source organism: uncultured Eubacteriales bacterium (assembly GCA_900545495.1). Taxonomy (GTDB): domain Bacteria; phylum Bacillota; class Clostridia; order Oscillospirales; family Oscillospiraceae; genus Vescimonas. The sequence goes on along the minus strand of UQZJ01000008.1, from coordinate 94,395 downwards.
CCAGACACGCCCGGGCCATGGCGATCACACCCTCCAGCACCACCTTGCCGTTCTCCTGCTGCTCGTAGGTGGCGTGGGAGACGCTGCGGTCAAACAGCGCATAGGGGATGGCGGGGGAGAGGGTAGCCACCTGAAACGCGCCATGCTCCTTGAGCAGGCGCAGGATATCCTCATCCGGCTTGGCGCCGTGCTCGATGGAGTCCACGCCGTTCTCCAGCGCCACCCGGACACCCTCCGGGCTCTCCACATGGGCAGCCACCTTCATGCCCAGCCCGTGGGCTCTGTCGCAGGCGGCCTTCACCAGTGCCGGTTCCATCCGCAGGACGCCCGGCTCGCCCACCACCTCGGCATCCATCACGCCGCCGGTGATCATCAGCTTGATGAGGTCGGGCTTTTCCGCCGCGATCCGCTCCACGTAGGCCGCCGCCTCCTCCGGCGTCCGTGCCTCATAGGCCAGCGAGCCGGCCATGTGGCCGCCCGGCACGGATACCGCCATATTGGAGGCCACCACCCGGGGGCTGAGGATCTCGCCTGCCGCCGCCTTTTCGCGGATGATGGTGTCGAAGTCCGCCACGCCGCCCACGGTACGGACGGTGGTGACGCCGCTGAGCAGCTCCGTTCTGGCGTAGCTCTCGCAGAGCTTGACGCCCACCCGGCGCATAAGGCCGTTGGAGGTGATGAGCTTCACCAGCTTTTTCGGGTCGGAGGGCTTTTTCTTCGGCTTGCCGGAGGCCGGCAGGTGTACGTGCAGGTTGATCAGTCCCGGCAGGATGTGCCGTCCCGCCAGATCCACCGGCTCATACCCGGCGGGTACAGGGCCATCGGTGACGGCGGCGATCTTACCGCCCTCCACACAGACGATCTTGCCGGTCTGGGGGGTCATGTCCCGCGTCCCGTCCAGCAGGGCGCCGTTTATCAGCGCATAGCGCGTCTCGTTCTTGTACATCGCAGCACCTCCTGTAAAAAATCGTCAGGCTTCCTTGCCGCCGGATACGTTGGCGACGAATACGCAGACCAGGATCACCGCCACGCCCAGCATCTGCCACACGCTGAACGGCTCCTTCAGCAGCACCACGCCTGCCAGCACCGATACCACCGTTGTCACGTTGGAAAACAGCGACGTCTCCGACACGGACAGATGGCTGTTGGCGAAGTTCAGCAGGCCGTAGGCCAGCACCGAGGACAAAAGCCCCAGATACAGCACCGCTACCCAGAAGCCGCCGTCGTGCATGGGCTCGGTGATGAGGGGGCTGTGCAGCCCGCCGGCATAGATCAGTCCCACCGGGATGAACACCACCATGCCCACGATAAACATGACGTAGGTCATCTCAAAGGGGGTGAAGCGCTTGGCGGCGTTGTGGCTGATGCCGTAGTACAGCGTATCGCTGAGCATGGTCAGCACCAGAAACAGCATACCCAGCGCGGAGACCATCATGGCGCCGCCCACGGAGATCAGCGCCACGCCGCCGATGGCGCCCAGCGCGCACAGCACCTGCTTCAGCGTCACCCGCTCGTGGAGCACCAGCACATCCATGAGGATGCAGCACACCGGCACGGCGGCGATGATGGTACCCGCCACCGCCGAGGAGGTGTACAGGATACCGTAGTTCTCGAAGATAAAATACGCCACCGGCTGCACGATGCCCAGCAGCACCAGCTTATACACCGGCTTGCCCCGCAGGGAAAAGGCGAACAGCGGCCGCCCCCGGAGCTTTCCTACCAGCGCATTGACTAAGATGACCAGCGACATGGCCGCCACCGCCACGGTGAACCGAAAGGCCAGCAGCACCGTGGGCGCCGCCACCTCCAGCGCCAGCTTGGAGAACATAAAGCTCATGCCGAAGATCACGGCGGAGGTCAGTGCCGCCAGCAGCGACAGCGTATGCGTCTTTTTCTGTGTCATGTCCCGATACCTCTTTTTTCTTTGCGGCCGCCTTATGCGGCAGCCGTTCTGCGGCGATTATACCACAGGAAAACACGGAATGATATAGGAAGCTTTTCTTTTCTGCCGTACCGCCCCGGAAAAAGCGACAGCCCCGCGCACTGCGCGGGACTGTCGTGCCGGAGGCTTGGGGAGGTCCCTCCGGGCGGGATTATGCATAACAGGGAAAAGAAAAGTTTTACTTGTCTGTGACTCTGCTGACGATGCCGACCACCAGAAGAAGACCGGCCAGAGCTGCCAACATAACATTCGGACCCATGCTTCAGCGCCTCCTTTTCTGTTGAATTCTTAACGTCTCTTTAATGTATCTTTACTGTATCATACAATATTCAATTTGTAAAACGCATCATATTCATCAAAATCATGAAAAATACTTTGCACCGCACAACACGGTGTGGTATACTGGCGCAAAGAGAGGAGCGTGGGCGCATGAGCGTGGCAAAATACCAGATCTTTTTGAAAACGGTGGAGCGCGGCAGCTTTACAGCGGCGGCGCGGGAGCTGAGCTTTACCCAGTCCGGCATCAGCCATGCCATCAGCTCGCTGGAGGAGGAGCTGGGCGTTTCCCTGCTCATCCGCAGTCACGGCGGTGTCACCCCCACAGCGGACGGCCGGGCGCTGATGCCCTATTTTGAGAAGATGTGCGCCATGCAGCACCAGCTGGAGCAGCGGGCCGCCGACCTGCGAGGGATGGAAACCGGTCTGGTGAAGGTCGCCACCTTCACCAGTGTGTCGGAAAAGTGGCTGCCCAACATTCTCAAGACATTTCAGGAGCTGTACCCCCGCATCGAATTTGAGCTGCTGCCCTCCAACTTCAACAATGAGATCAGCGACTGGGTACTCAACGGGCAGGCGGACTGCGGCTTTATCAGCCTGCCCGCCCCGGCGGAAAAGTATCTGGACTGCTGGCTTTTGCAGCAGGATCAGTGGAAGGTCATCGTCCCCTGCGGACACCCGCTGGCCGGCGCCGACCCCTTCCCGCCGGAGGCGCTGGAGAAGTACCCCCTGATCCTGCTGGACGAGGGGGATGACTACGAGATACAGGCGGTGTTCGACACGCTGGGCATCACGCCGAAGATCCAGTACACCGTTCAGCAGGACCAGACCATTCTAGCCATGGTGTCCAACGGACTGGGCATCAGCATCATGGAGGAGCTGATGCTCTACCGCTGCGCCTACCCGCTGGTGGCCTGTTCTCTGCCCCAGCCCTTCTACCGGAACATCGGCGTCTGCGTCAAGGACAAAAACGCCCTGTCCAACAGTACCCGCGCCTTTATCGACCACACCCGCCGCTGGGTGCTGGCCAACTTCCCCGACGGCTGGAACGCGCCGCCGCCCACCACCCGCTGAAAAAAGCAAGAAAGAAAGACCTGCCGGGCAGGTCTTTCTTTTTTGTGTGTTTTTTTATTCGCGGCGCAGCGCCTCGATGGGGTTGAGCTTGGAGGCCTTCACCGCCGGTACGAAGCCGAATACCACGCCGATGCACATGGAGAAGGCCACGGCGATGATGCAGGCCGGTACGCTGATGGCCACCGGCGTGCTCATGACGTGGGACATCATCTCCGCAAGGCCGATGCCGCAGCCTACGCCCAGTATGCCGCCCATGCTGGTCAGCACCGCCGCCTCCGTCAGGAACTGCCAGCGGATCCGGCTCTGCTGGGCGCCAATGGCGATCTTCAGGCCGATCTCGCGGGTACGCTCCGTCACCGACACCAGCATGATGTTCATCACGCCGATACCGCCCACCACCAGAGAGATGGCGGCGATCCAGATCAGCTGCTTGTTGGAGCTTTCGGACAGGCTTTGCAGCTGGCTGGCCTGCTCCAGCAGGTCCTTGGACTGGTACTTGAACGTGTCGCCGGAGATAACATGACCGTTCAGATACTCCGCCACGTTGTTGCCGGCGGTGGTCATATCGTTGGTGGACGTGGCGCGGACCGCCACGGACTGGGGCTCGTCATAGCGATAGACGATGGGCCAGCAGCTATCGGGGATAAACACCGTGCCGGAGGTATTGCCGGTGTACATATAGTAGTCGTTGAGGTTGTTGATCACCGGCTCGGATGTCACCCGCGGGGAGATCACGCCCACCACGGTGAACGGCTCGCCGGAGATCTCCATGGTGCCGCCGATGGGGTTTTCACCCTGAAACAGACTCTGCGCCGTCTTGGTGTCGATGAGCGCCACCTTCCGGCAGGCGGCAAAGTCCGACGCGCTGAAGCCCCGGCCATAGTTGACAGCATAGTCCGCTGCGGCCAGATAGTGGCTGTCGATGCCGTACAGGTTGCCGCTGAAGGAGTTGTTGCCCACGTACACACCGTCGGGCCACTGGCGCTGGTGGTACAGCGCCACATCCGCCACGCTGTCCAGCTTGCTCATCTCATCGCGCATCTCCTCGGTGATGACGCTGACGCCCTGGGGCAGCGCCATATAGCCCAGCTCCACCTGATTGCCGTCCTGCGTCAGCTGGACGCGCACCACGTTGTTGCCTGCGCCGATCAGGTTCTCCTTGATCTGCTCGTTGGTGCCCTGAATGGTGGACACGATGGTGATGATGGCGGCAATGCCGATGATAATGCCCAGCATGGTCAGGAATGACCGCAACTTGTGGCTCCAAACGCCCTGAAAGGCGAGATTGATATTTTCTAACATACCTTCGCCCTCCTTACATACCGCCGTACAGCTGATCCGCCGTGGCCTCCACCGTGGCGGCGCCGGGCTTCACGTCACGGCCGTAGGGGAACGCCACATAATCGTCCACCGTCAAGCCGCCGCGGATCTGGGTGTAGCTGCCCCACAGGTCGCGGCCCGTCTGGATCCAGCGCTGCTCCAGCTTGCCGTCCTCACCCCGTGCCAGCACATAGCTCTTGCCGTTTTCGGAGCGGATGAACATGGTTTGCAGGTATAGGCTGGGGCCGTCGGTTGCCACGGTCTTCTGATAGGACATATCCACATAGTCGCCGGCCTGCAGGTCGGCGTCCTCGGACACAAATACCTTAAAGGGGTAGTAGGACACGTTGCTGTTGGAGTCTCCGCCCCAGGAGCTGCCGTTGTCCGTGGGGAAATCGCTGATCTCCACGATCTTGCCCTCACAGCTTGCGCCGGTCATCCAGCTGCTGATCTGCACCGTGTCGCCGATCTTGACGGTACCCAGATCCAGCTCGCCGATGGTGCCGGTAACGTAGTAACCGCCGCCGCCGGAGACCTCCACCACAGGCTCGCTGTTGTTGAAGGCCTCCTTCGCGTCCCGCACGGCCTTCACAACGCCGTCGATCTCGCTGTACACGTTGCCGTCGCCCAGCTCCTTTTTCTTCTTATCCAGCTCGATCTGCGCCCGCCGGACGGCACGCTGGGTGGAATAGACCTCCTTCTCGGTGCTGGCGATCAGCGCCTTCAGCTCCTCCTTGGTGAGGGAGGTGTCCAGCAGCTCCTTGATCTTGTCCAGCTTCTCTCTGGCCTCCTTGATCTCCTTGGTGTTCTTCGTGGAGTAGGCGTCCTCGTAGGGCGGCAGGTCGTTGAGCATCTTCAGCTTCACCGGTGCGGCGGTGTCATCTGCCACAAGGTACATACCGTAGCAGGTGACGGCGCCGTTGTTCACGTTGCCCGCCTTCTCCACCAGCACCACATAGGCGCTGGTGCGGTGCTTGAGGATCTTCGTGCGGATGAACTCGTCCGTCAGGTAGTACTCCTGCGTGCCGTTGTCCTCCAGCATCTGATAGTACAGCGGCGTCGACTTTGTTTTGCCGTTGCTGCCTTCGACAGAAAGCAGGCCCTCCTTCACAGGCTCGTAGCGGCCCGCCTCCTTGTCCTGCGCCTGGATCAGAGCCTCCAGCTTGGCGTACTGGGCGTCGTATTCGATCTGCAGCTTTTCCTTGTCCTCCGCTATTTTGTACAGCTCCAGATTTTGCTTGGCGGCCTTGGCGTTGAGCTGTGCCGTGTCCAGATCGATCTCCGCCTGCTCCACCTGCGCCTGAGACAGGGAGGAGTCGTAGGCCAGCAGCTTATCGCCCTTTTTGACGTTCTGCCCCTCCTTGACGTAGATCGCACTGACCTCCTGGGTCTCGGAGATATAGATCTTTTGTAATTTATCCGTGTTCACGGTGCCGCTGGTGTTGGCGGTGTCGCCCCAGTAGTCGGTCATGGCAAAATCGGATACCTGATACACGTTGACGTCGCCCCGCTGGGCGTTCCGCGCCAGCGTCAGACCGCCCCAGACGGCGGCACATACCGCCACGGTAATGCCCGCGATCAGCAGCGTCTTTTTCAGGGTTTTATTCATGGAACGCACCTCCTGACAGCACACCGTCGCGGATGTTCATAATGGTGTGGGCATGCTGTGCAATGCCCTGATCGTGGGTGATCATAATGATGGTGGAGCCACTGTCATGGAGCTGCTGGAACAGCTCCATCACCGCTGCACCGCTGGCGGAGTCCAACGCGCCGGTGGGCTCGTCAGCCAGCAATAGCTGGGGCTTTCCCACGATGGCGCGGGCAATGGCCACACGCTGGCACTGTCCGCCGGAGAGCTGATCGGGCCGGTGGTCCACACGATCGGCAAGTCCCACCGTCTCCAGCGCCTCCCGGGCGCGCTCCAGCCGCTCGGCCTTTTTCACGCCGCCGTACAGCAGGGGAAGCGCCACATTTTCCAGTGCCGTCAGCTTGGGCAGCAGGTTGAAGGACTGGAACACGAAGCCCAGCTGCTTGTTCCGCACCTCCGCCAGCTGCTTGGGGGTGCATTTGGTGATGTCCTGCCCGCCCAGCAGATAGCTGCCGCTGGTAGGTACGTCCAGGCAGCCGATGAGATTCATCAGCGTGGTCTTTCCGCTGCCGGAAGGACCCATAATGGCAAGATACTCCCCCGCCTCCACATCCAGATCGATGTGCTTGAGAATGTGGTTCACGGATTTTCCCATGGGGTAGTCCTTGCAGATATCGCGCATTTCAAGGATCATACTCAACCCTCCACCGGCGCATCCGCGGTCTGCATATCCTCCGGAATGTCCGTGCCGCCGGTCATGCCGTCCATGCCATCCATGCCACCGTCCATACCATCCGTGCCGCCGGGCATGCTATCCATGCCGTCCATGCCGTCCATGTCGCCGCCCGGTGTGGTGACGCTGTCATCCGGCTCGAAGGTGCTCTCATCATAGGTGACGCAGGTCATACCGGCCTTCAGCGTGTCGTCGGGGTAGGCGATATAGTCCGAGGCCGTCAGGCCGTCCGTCACGGCGTAGGTATCCAGCTCGCCGTTGTATTCGCCCAGCGTCACGCTGCGCTTCTCCAGCTTGCCGTTGCTGCCCTGCGCCCACACCCACGGAGAGGTGTCGGCGTCGTTGATAAAGCCGGCCGGAAGCTGGATGCCGGCGGGGCTGTCGCTCTGGCCCAGATCCGGCTCGATGTACACGTGCTGGCCCAGCAGCAGTCCGTCGCTGCTGTCCAGCTCCACATAGAACGGATATTTGCTGGAGGTGCCGGTGTCGCTGGAGCCGCCATCGTAGTAGTTGCTGCCGCCGCTCTGCGCCGGGTTGTTCCAGTCGATGCTGGTGATGGCGCCGCTCCAGGTCTGATTGCCGGTGCGGGCGCGGATGACTACCTTGGCGCCCTCGTTCAGCACCGACGCATTGCTCTCATTGACGTAGCCCTTGACCCGGAAGCCGCCGGTCTGGACGATGGAGATCAGCGGCAGGGCGTTGCCCCGGTCGTCGGTGCCGCCGTTGGGATTGACGCTCTTGACCTCGCCCTCCACCTCCGCCTTGACGGAGCTGTTCTTCATATTGTTCTGTATCTTCTCGATTTCCCGGCCCTTTTCCGTGATGCTGCGGTTAGTAGTGCGGATATCCAGATTGATCTGGCGGATCTGTCCAAGGGTCTTGTTTCTCTCGGTGTCGTCCTCGATCTCATTCAACGCGGCCTCGGCCTGCTCCTTCTCCTTCTCCTTGTCGGCGAGCGTGTCCTTCAGATCATCCAGCGCCAGCTGCGCCTCCTCCAGGCTGATCTCAAGCTGGCTCATGTCATAGGTAAAAAGCACATCGCCCACCTTGACGGCGTCGCCCACCTTGACCTTGATCTCCCCGATGGTCAGGGAGTCGTCCTTTTTGATATTTGTCTCGCCCATTGCGCTGACCACGCCTGCGAACCGGTCTGTCAGGCCGGCGGTGCCGATCCCGCAGATCATGGAGACGGACTGGACGGATGCCTCGCCGTTACTCTCGCCGCAGCCGGCCGCTACGCCCAGCAGCATGACCAGCGCCAGAATGAATGCAGCTTTCTTCATCTTTTCTATATCTCCTTTGCTTTTCCTCTGCGGCACGCCGCAGTATCTCACATACTTCTATGACGGAGCGCCCCGGAAAAATGTTCCGCAAAACGTGGGTATATCCGCCGAAAAAAAGTCGCTTTTATCATACCATGCCCCTTTTTCGCAAATGTGAATAAAACATGAACAAAGGTTTAAGGGCTGTATAAGTTTGCGGGCGGGAAAATGTTGACAGCGCCTGCGCTCATGGCATAAAATATTTGATGAAAACTGCCGCCGCCCGGCGTTTTTCCGGGCGGTGCGCCTCTGACGCAGGAGGGATCGCCATGACAAAAAAACGCATCCGGCAGATGAACGGCGCTCTGCGCCGCCGCCTGACCAACCGCCCGGCGGCGGACTGGCTCCCCGATGGGGAGTCCTTTGCCCGGGCGCTGGAGGCGGAGAACTATATGCAGCGCTTTGCCCCGCTGTTCCACGGGGTACGGCTGCGCTGCGCCGAGGTGCTGGCGCTGTGCCGCCCGGAGCTGGACGCCCTCAGCGGCGGGCAGGAGCCCGCGCGGGGCTGGCTGGCGTACACCTACGATTTCGCCTGCCGCCTGCTGTATCCGGAGGAGGACGCGGACACGTCCTGCGCCGCCGGCGCTGTGTTTTTTCTCTCTGTCCTGCAGGTACTGTTTGCAGCGGAGGATGAGCTGCTGCCCCGTGACCCGGCCTGGACCTTCGACTTCCCCACGGAGGAGGAGCTATCCGGCTGTGCCTGCGCCGCCAGCCTCGGCCAGATGCTGCGGAGCTGGAAGCGGGAGTACGTCTACGAGCTGATGCGTCTGGGGCTGGAGGCCACGCCCTACCGCACGCTGGAGCATATCGCCGGTGTCCACCATGTGGCCATGACCGCCGCCCGCGGCCTGCGCCGGGCCGGTATCCCGCTGGATCTGGCGCTGGTGTCCGGCAGCGCCGCCGGACACGATATCGGCAAATTCGGCTGCCGCCCCGGCGAGCGGGTACCCTACCTGCACTACTACTACACCGACCTGTGGTTCCGCCGCCGCCGTATCACCGACATCGGCCATGTGGCCGCCAACCACTCCGTCTGGGATCTGGAGCCGGACTATCTGTCGGTGGAATCGCTGCTGCTGATCTACGCGGATTTCCGGGTAAAGCAGAGCCGCGATCCCGACGGGCGGGAGATCACCCGCATCTCCTCGCTGGCGGAGGCCTTCGATGTGATCCTGTCCAAGCTGGACGGCGTGGACGATGCCAAGCGATGCCGGTATATGCGGGTCTACGCCCGGCTGCGGGACTTTGAGCAGTTCATGGTCGACCGGGGCGTGGATGTGACGCTGCAAGGGCATGACACGCCGCCCCGCCCGGAGAAGCAGACTGCCCTCATGACTGATGATGAGGCGCTCCACGCCCTGACCATGCAGTGCGTGGGTCACAATATGGAGCTGATGAGCCGCCTTACCGGCCAGCGCAGCTTTGCCCAACTGCTGGAGCTGGCTCGCGGCGAGACTAACTGGCGTCGTCTCCGCGCCTATCTGGGCGTATTTGAATCCTACTCTCTGTACCTGCACATCCCCCAGAAGGTACAGACACTGGCCTTCCTCTATGAGCTGCTGATGCACCGGGAGGGTGACATCCGCCGTCAGGCGGCGGCGCTGCTGGGTGAAATCATCGGCGGCTTCCACGCCGGCTACGCCAAGGAGCGTCCCGCCGGCAGCCGTCCCGACCCCCGCGGCGTCACCGATCTGGATCAGTGGAAGCTGTATCTGGACAAGATCATCTATCCCGATCACAAGCTGATGCCCCAGCATCGCCGCTGGATCGGCTATACCCTGAAATTCGTGGTCGCCTCCCTGCTTCAGCACGCCGCCGGAAGGGAGGAGCGCTTCCTGACGCCGCTGTTCTCCTACTACCGCCGCCCCGACCAGCTGGATGACGCCACGGCGTTCCAGCTTCTGGACGCGGCGGTCTCCCTGCCGGACACGGTGTATGCCCGCCACGGGGCTCTGCTGCTGCGGTTCGCGGAGGCCCTCTCTGTCCGGCAGGACGTGCAGGTGCGTACCGCTGCCGTACTGCTGCTGGATCGTCTGCACCGGTCGTCGCCCCGGTCCGCCGGGCCGCTGCGGGTGCTGGCACGCATGGACTGCGGCGGCAGCACTACCCTCCGGCTGCTGCGGGAGGATGTGCTGCAAGACGGCGCCCCCATCACCCTGCCGGATGACGCCGTATCCGAGATCTTTCTGGACAATCTGAAAACCGCCACGCCGTGGATCACCAAGCAGGCCAATATCCGCCTGCTGACGGACTTTGCCCGCAGCGGCAGCAGCCCCGCGCTGCATATCGCCACCCATCTGTCCAACCTCATCAAGGTCAGCGACCGTGTCACCGTGCGCCACAGCGCCGGCAGCGCCCTGCTGGAGCTGGCGCCCCGGCTGACGGTGGATCAGCGCAACGAGGTGGCGGTGGAGCTGTGCCGCGGTCTGGAGCTGGGGCAGCAGGAGTTCACCAAATATATCCCCGACTATCTGGGCCGCTTCGCCCTGTGGCTGCCTCCCGCCGAGCTGGACGAGGTGCTGGACGACCTGTGGGTCAACCTCAGCGCCTCCGACAGCCGGGTGGCCGCCTCCGTGCTGGACACCGTGGGCATCATCTATGAAACGTATGACGCCTACCGCACCCGCTTTCCGGAGACGGACGATGCCTATCGCCGCCGCCGGCAGCGGCTGCTGGGTATGCTGATGCGGGGACTGTACGGTATCGACAACGCCGTGCGGCAGGAGGCTCTGTATGTGCTGGGCCGCCGGGTCTTCGGCTCGATGGAGCTGGGCGACCACGAGAAGTGCCGCGCCTTTGTGCTGACGGAGCGCAAGCTGCTGGCCGCCTACGACGAGGAGCCGGACGACGGGCTGACGTTCTACTACCGGGCCGCCATGCTGGGCAAACTCTACCGCTTCATGACGGAGGAGCAGCTGTTCCGGGAGGGCTTTGACTTCGGCGCGCCCCGGCCTGTGGCGTTCTTCCCCGGCACCTTCGACCCCTTCACTCTGTCCCACAAGGGCATCGTCCGTGCCATCCGGGACGCGGGCTTCGAGGTGCTGCTGGCCATCGACGAATTCTCCTGGTCCAAGCGCACACAGCCCACCCGCATCCGCCGCCGCATCGCGGCCATGTCCGTGGCCAACGAGTTCCACGTCCATCTTTTCCCGGAGGACTTCCCGGTGAACATCGCCAACCCCGACAACCTGCACCGGCTGCGGCAGGCATTTCCGGGACGGCGCGTTTCCATCGTGGTGGGCAGCGACGTGGTGGCCCATGCCTCCTCCTACCGCAAAGCGCCCACGGCGGACTCCATCCACACCTTTGACCATGTGATTTTCCGCCGCACCGAGCCGGGCGCCGAGCCGGCGGACTACCGCTGCATCACCGGCCATGTGGTGGAGCTGACGCTGCCGCCCCAGCTGGAGGAGATCAGCTCCACCCGCATCCGGGAGGCGGTGGACGCCAACCGGGACGTGTCCAACCTCATCGACCCCATGGCGCAGGAGTTCATCTACCGGCAGGGTCTGTACCTGCGGGAGCCGCAGGATAAACCGGTGCTGCGGACGGAGGATCTGACCTTCATCTCCTGCTCCGGCCCGGAGGAGCGGACAGACACCCTGCTCCGGCGGATCTTCCCCGCCTCCGCCGCCACCATGCGCCGCCGTCTGACGGATAGCGACGACGAGCTCATGCTGCTTTGCGACGGCGTCAGCGGCGAGGTGCTGGGCGCCGCGTCCTACCGCTGTCTGGACTCCCAGCACCTGTTTGCGCGGCTGAACGACCCGGCCCTCAGCGGCATCGTCCGCCAGAACGCCGGAGGCCGTACCCTGCTGCTCAGCGGTCTGTTCGTCCCCAAGGGCCAGCGGCAGCTGGATTTCGGCCAGCTCCTGCTGACGGAGGTGCTGACCACCGCCCTTAGCCGGGAGTATACCTACGCGCTGTACTGTCCGCTGGAGGGCGCCGTATCCGGCTATGGCAGGCAGCTCATGCAGCTGCAGGGCTTTGTCCCCATCCAGCACCGGGACGGCTATGACGTGTTGGGTGTGGATATGCGCTGTCCCATCGTCCTCAGCCGCAACGTGGACACTGCCATCAAGGCGCCGCTGAACACAGCGCCCCAGGTGGTGGCCGCCGTCGCCGCCGCCCACCGGCGGTTACAGGCGGCGCTGACCTGCCTGCAGCCCGGCTCGCTGGTGCTGAGCCTGTCCGCCGGCGTCATCTACCACCGGCTGCTCCAGCGCATCACCCAGCGCAACGGCGTACCGGCGGCGCCCGTTACCCCCCGCGTCCTCGGCCCCGATATCTGCGTACCCTACGGCAAGATCCTGCGGGGCGTGGCGGTGCCCAACACCGTCACCAAGACGCTGCGTACCGACAAGGTCTACGAGCCCGATCTCAGCGCCTACTCCATCGAGGCCTACCCTGATTACTCGCCGCTGGCCGATCAGGTACGCACCATCCGCGCCTTCGACCGGCCGGTGATCCTGGTGGACGATATGCTCCACGACGGCAAGCGCATCCGCCGTCTGGCACCGCTGCTGGAGGAGACGCGCACACCGGTGGATCAGGTGCTGGTTGGCTATCTCACCGGCGTGGGCCGGGATCTTATGGAGCAGCTTGGCTATCCGGTGGACGGCATCTACTTCCTGCCCAACCTGCGGATGCGGTTCGTGGAATCCACGCTGTACCCCTTTATCGGCGGCGACACCGTCCGCCGCACCGAGCGGCTCCCCGGCGGGCTTCAGCCGTCTGTGAACCGCATTTTGCCCTACGCCGCGCCGGAGTTTTCCCCCATGGATGGCCGCACCGCGTGGGAGCTGAGCCTGTGCTGTCTGGAAAATGCACGGGATATCCTGCTGGCGCTGGAGACGGAGTTCCGAAGCCTCTACGCCCGCAATCTGACGCTGAACCGGCTGGGCGAGGCGGTGGTGCTGCCCCTGTGTCCCGACAAGGGCGGCTGCATCACCTACGACGTGAGCCGCGCCGCCTCCGCCTGTCTGGAGGGGGATATCGAGCTTTTGAAGCGGATGCGCCCGGCGGACTGACGGGAAAGGAGAAACGATATGAACGGGTTTACCCTTGGCTTTGACAATGCCTCCGGCGGCGTGCTGCACCTGCCGGAGAAGGTGCGCGTCACCCTGCTGGCGCTGGGTGACGTGGGCAGCACCCTGCTGATGGGCCTGCGTCTCATGGGCGGCGACGTCATCTCGTCCATCGGCATCTGCGATGTGCGCCCCGGCGCGGCACAGCGCTGGGAGTTCGAGCTGAACCAGATCCAATGGCCGGACGGCGCGTCCATGCCGCCGGTGGACATCATCCAGCCGGAGCAGGTATTTGACGGGGACGTGTTTTTGTTCTGCGCCTCCCGGATGGTGCCGGACACCTCCGTCACCGGCGGCGACGTGCGCATGGCGCAGTATGGGCTGAACCGGGAGCTGGCCGCCGTCTACGCCCGTATGGCCCGGGATAAGGGCTACAAGGGACTTTTCTGCGTGGTCAGCGACCCGGTGGACCCTCTGTGCCGCGCCGTGCTGCAAGAGAGTGATCGCAGTGAAAACGGCAGGCCGGACGGCGGAGGGCTGCTGCCCTGTCAGGTGCGGGGCTTCGGCCTCGGCGTCATGCACGCCCGTGCGCTGTACTTTGCTGGGAGGGACGAGCGGTTCGCAGGCTACCTCACGGAGGGCCGGGCCTTCGGCCCCCACGGGGAGGATCTGGTACTGGCCAATTCCATCGAGCACTACGACGATGCCCTGTCCCGGGAACTGACGGACAGGGTGGCACACGCCAATCTGGAGATGCGGAAGCTGGGCTATAAGCCCTATGTGGCCCCGGCTCTCAGCTCCGGCGCGCTGACACTGCTGGCGCTGCTGCGGGGACAGTGGCACTACGCCTCCGTATACATGGACGGCATTTTCATGGGCTGCCGACAGCGCCTGACACCGTCGGGCATCGAGGTGGAGCATCTGACGCTGCCGGATGCCCTGCAAAAACGCCTTGACACGACGGCGGCGCGGCTGCGCGCCATCGACTGAGGAGGGATGCGCCATGCTGACGGTACTTTTGCCGGAAAACGGTCACAGTGCGCCGCTGCGCCAGCTGCTGACGCCGCTGCTGCCGGCGGGCAGCACCTTCCGCGACCCGGATGACGGGCTGGAAGGTCTGGCGGGGCGGCGGCTGCTGTTCGCCGTGGCGCTGGACGAGGGCGGCTGCAACGAGTCCTACTACCGGATGCTCTCCCGCCTGCGCCGGAGCCTGACGCTGCTCCACGGCTGTGTGGCGGGGCTGGTGGTCACCGGTGTGGGCGAATTCTATACCAAGGACGTGGCGCGGGACATGGTGTTCGCCGCCAACCAGTCCGGCTGCGCCTTTATCGGCCGCCCGCTGGTGGAGGCCACCGGCTCCCTGCGGAATTTCCGCACCCAGGCGCAGATCGGCGGCACCGACGAGGTCACCGCCTTCCATACCGCCGTGGCCGAGCTGATCGAGCGATTGGAGGGCTGGGAGAAGCCTGCCCCCATCCGGCGCATTCTGGCGCTCCACGCCTCCCAGCGCAGCACCTCCAATACGCTGGCCCTGTGGGAGCTGGTGAAAAGCGCCCTGCCGGACACGGTGGAGGTGGAGGAGATCTGCCTGCGCAACGGCACCATGGCGGACTGCAACGGGTGCAGCTACACCGCCTGCCTCCACTTCGGGGAGCAGGGCGGCTGCTTCTACGGCGGCCCCATGGTGGAGGAGGTCTATCCCGCCATCCGCCGCTGTGACGCGCTGGTGATGCTGTGCGCCAACTACAACGACGCGCTGGCGGCAAACCTGACCGCCTGTGTCAACCGACTAACGGCGCTGTTCCGGCAAAGCCGGCTCTACGATAAGCGGCTGTTCGGGCTGGTGGTGTCCGGCTACTCCGGCGGCGACCTGCTGGCGCGGCAGCTGATCTCCTCCCTGAACATGAACAAGTCCTTCTTTTTGCCGCCCCACTTCTGCCTGCTGGAGACCGCCAACGAGCGGGGCAGTCTGGTAAAGCTGCCCCATATCGCGGAGGAGGCGGCGCAGTTCGCGGCAAATATGATGCAGCACTGACAAACCGAGCAAGTCCCCTTGCCTCCTGCGGCTGATAAGACTGTCGAGCCACGGGAGAGCGCAGGGTCACACACATTTTTTCCATTGAAAAATGAGAAACGGAGCGGCGAAAGCCGCTCCGTTTCTGACTGTTTAAGACCTCCGCCACCTCGGCAGAAAACCGTGCCGGTCAGGGCAGGTAGGTCAGCTGCACGGGGATGTGCTGCTCGGCGGTGAAGTCGAACCAGCGGCCGTCGAAGGACACGGAGGTAACAGTGTCCACGTCCACCATACGGTTGAAGATATATACCGCGTGAGCGAAGGGGGCGGTCTCGCCGTCGCCGTAGATGTAGCCCAGCACCCAGTTCATCAGGTTCTGGCTCTCGCTGGTCACCACATAGGAGGTGCCGTCGGCATAGTGCAGCGTCAGCTCCTGCGCGGTCAGCTCCCGGTCGGGGGAGGCGTTGTCCATGGTGATGCCCACGGCGGAGATGCGGACCACCTCGCCATCGGCGGCGGTCAGCGTCCGGACAGGGGCGTAGGTGCGGGGCTGGATGGCCACGGCGTAGGGCTCCCGGCCCTCGCCGCCGCCGTCGTAAACGGTAAAGTAGAAGTTGTCGCCCTTCTGATACGTCTCGCCGGCGGCAAAGTAGGCCACCACGTCCAGATGGGTGGCGGTGCTGGTGGTCTTGTCCACGTGGAGCTTGACGTTGACGCTGCCGCCCTGCTGGTAGTCGGGGGAGCGCAGGTACATGCGGGGCTCCAGCGGCAGGCTGTACACCTCACCGTAGCCGGCGTCCTCGTAGGATACGCCTTCGGGATCGTCCACGGTGTAGGTCAGAATGCCGCAGCCGCTCTCGTCGACAAGGAACGTCTCCAGCGTGATAGTGGTGCTGCCTACGGTGAGCTCGGCGTCCAGCTTGCTGAGGTAATCGCCCACCAGACGCTGCACGGTATCCCGGTCACCGGGGATGCGCTCCATGTCCGGCAGAGTGATGAGCTCACCGGAGTTGCCCTCCACCGTGGGGGTGGAGGCGTCCATATCGTCGGTAAAGGCGTGGTAGGTGGTGTCGTCCACCTTGTCGGCATGGGACACGTTGGCCTTGATCAGTGTTACCACCCCGGTGGCTGCGGCCACCGTCAGCGTCAGGGCGGCGGCAATGGCGATCACCACGCCCCTGCGCAGGGTACGATGGGTCTTTTTGCTGTTCTCCATGGTCTTCTGAACCTCCATCAATGTGTCGGGGGAGGCGTGCAGCGTGGAGAAGGTCTTCTGGAAAAGTTCATGCTCTGTCATGTCTGCGGCACCTCCGATAAAATGTGCTTCAGCTTTTCTCTGGCCCGGGCCAGCCGGGTACGCACCGTTTCCTCCGGTATGTCCAGCAGTCCGGCGATCTCCTTCTGGCGATAGCCCTCATAGTAGTACAGCAGCACCGGCACCCGGTAGCGCCTGTCCAGCGCCATCACCGCGTCAAACAGCTCGTGGCACTGGGGCTCCTCAAAGGACAGACTGTTTTCGTAGTCGGCGATGTCCTCCGTCCTGTGCCACGGGGCGCGCAGCACGTTCTTGCATCGATTGACCGTGACGCGGATCAGCCAGTTCTTAACATGGGCGTCGTCATCGAACGCCTTGTCCGTTTTGTACAGCTGTAGCAGCACGTCCTGGGTCACATCGTCGGCGTCGGCGGGGGAGCGCAGATAGCTGTACGCCACCCGGAACACCGTATCCATATATCGCTCTGCCAGAGGGGAAAACTGTTGCTCTGTCATAGATCGATCTCCTTGTGTTTTGAAAGGGCCCTTCACTGGGAATACACATGGGAACGGCAAAATGTTTCATCGCCGCAAGCTTTTTCCGCAGAAATTTCATGATCCGCGAAAGGATTCCCGCTTGCACGGGAGCGGCGGGTCTTTTATACTATAACAAAACACGCGCCCATCGGCAAATGCCCCTGCCGACGGAATATTGCAGGAAAGGAGCGCCGGATGCCCCGCGTCCGGCCGATACAGCTATGAGCAAGTGCATTCTGGTCATCAACCCCGGCTCCACCTCCACCAAGATCGCGGTGTTCCGCGGGGCGGAGAAGGTCTTTGACGAGACGCTGCGCCACAGCCGGGAGGAGCTGGCGCCCTTCCACTGGGTCATGGAGCAGGTGGACTTCCGCCGCGCCGTCATTGAGCGGGCGCTGGCCGCCCACGGCTTCGACACGGCGCAGCTGGACGGCATCTGCGCCCGGGGCGGACAGCTGCCGCCCTGCGAGTCCGGCACCTATCTGGTGGAGCAGCGCATGGCGGACTATATGTACACCATCCATCACGCGGCGCACGCCTCCAATCTGGGCTGTGTGCTGGCGCTGGAGCTGGCGCAGCCCCTGCACATCCCCGCCTTTATCTGCGACCCCGTCTCGGTGGACGAGATGACGGAGGAGGCCCGTATTACCGGCCTGCCGGAGATCCGGCGCACCATGCTGGGTCACGCCCTGAACTGCCGCGCCATGGCGCGGCGCTGCGCCGAGGAGGTGCTGCACAAGCCGCTGGAGGACTGCCGCCTCATCGTGCTGCATCTGGGCGGCGGCGCCTCCGCCCGCCTGTTCATCGGCGGTAAAATGGTAGACGGCGTCCGGGACGACGAGTGGATGTTCGCGCCGGAGCGCTTCGGCGGCGCCAGCCTTCAGCCGGTGGTGCGCCTGTGCTACTCCGGCAAGTATACGGAAAAAGAGATGACGGACTTCATCCGGGGCAAGGGCGGCCTTGTGGCGTATCTCGGCACCGCCGACGCCCGGGAGGTGGAAAAGCGCATTGCCGACGGCGACGCACAGGCCAAGCTGGTCTACGACGGGATGCTGTACAGCGCCGCCCGTGCCATCGGCGGTCTGGCCGCCGCCGCGGACGGACAAGTGGATCGGGTCATCCTCACCGGCGGCATCGCCCACTCCAAGTATGTCGCCGCGTATCTGACGAAGAAGCTGTCCTTCATCGCGCCGGTGGAGATCATGGCGGGCGAATTCGAGCTGGAGGCGCTGGCCGCCGGCGCCTGCCGCGTGCTGGAGGGACATGAGCGCCCGAAGCAGTTTGTGCTTCCCGACGCACAGGCATGAGCGGGAACTTTCTGCCAGCGGCGCGGAAGCTGGTCTTTTTAGGGGAGGCGGGCTGCGGCAAGTCGGAGATCGCCATGCAGCTGGCGCTGACGCTGGCGGCGCAGGGCAACGCCGTCCATTTCTTCGATCTGGACCAGACAAAGCCCCTGATGCGCGCCCGGGACGCGGCGGCGCTGCTGGAGGCGGGCGGCGTCACCGTCCATTTTGCAGAGCAGTACGCCGATATCCCCACGCAAGCGGGCGGACTTCTCCCCCTGCTGATGGATGAAAGCGCCGTCGTTCTGCTGGACGTAGGCGGCGGCGATAACGGCGCGAAGCTGATCGGCGGCTGCGCCCACCTGCTGCGCACCGCCGCCGTATACTTCGTGGTGAACCCCTACCGGCCGTGGTCGGGGACGGCGGCGCACATCGACGGCACGCTCAGCGCCGTTCTGCGGGCCTCCCGCCTGCGGACGCCCCGGTTCCTGCTGAACCCCAATCTGGGGCGGGACACCACGGCGGAGGAGTATCTGGACGGACTGGCGCAGGGTCTCGCCCTGTTGACGCCCTACGTCACCGTGGAGGCCGCCGCCGTGCCGGACGCCCTGTATGCGCAGGTGCGGCCTCACACCGACCTGCCGCTGCTGCGCATCACACCCCGCATCACCGTCCCGGAGATGGGACCGGACGAATAGAAGGAGGAACAACTCATGCCGCAAGTCACCATCCGCGCAGAGAGCTGCAAAAGCTGCGGCTACTGCGTGAAATTCTGTCCCAAGGGCGTGCTGGCCGTGGGACAGCAGGTCAACTCCAAGGGCTACCCCTATGTGGTGGCCGTTCACCCCGAAAACTGCATCGGCTGCGCCGTCTGCGGGCGTATGTGTCCCGACGCAGCCATTGAGGTCTATAAGTAAGGAGGCGTGGGTATGGCAAGAAAATTCATGAAGGGCTGCGAGGCCATCGCCGAGGCGGCGGTACGCAGCGGCTGCCGGTTTTTCGCCGGCTATCCCATCACCCCGCAGAACGAGATCCCGGAGTATTTCGCCCGCCGTATGCCGGAGGTAGGCGGTGTGTTCGTGCAGGGCGAGAGCGAGGTGGCCTCCGTCAACATGGTCTACGGCGCTGCCCAGACCGGCACCCGCGCCATGACCAGCTCCAGCTCCTGCGGCATCAGCCTCAAGAGCGAGGGCATCAGCTTCTGTGCCAGCGCCCGTATCCCCATGGTGTACTGCAACGTGCAGCGGGGCGGCCCCGGCATCGGTGCTATCCAGCCCGCCCAGCAGGACTATTTGCAGGCCACCCGCGCCAGCGGCAACGGCGGCTTCCGCATGATGGTCTTTGCCCCCGCCACGGTGCAGGAGGCGGTGGACATGACCTACGCCGCCTTCGACTATGCCCAGCGTGACCGCAACCCGGTGCTGATCCTGGCCGACGGCGTGCTGGGTACCATCATGGAGCCGGTGGTGCTGCCGGAGATGCGCTCCGACGAAGAGGTGAAGCGCCTGAAGGACGAGCTGCGCGGCTGGGCGCTGGTGGGGCACAGCGCCGATCAGAAGTCCCTGATCCTCCCCGGCGGCTGGTCGGGGCAGGAGGAGCGCTGCAAGCGCAACGCCGCCCTGTACGACACCTGGGAAAAGGACGTGCAGGTGGAGGAGTTCATGGCCGACGACGCGGAGCTGATCATCGCCGCCTACGGCGTGTGCGGCCGTATCGCCAAGTCCGCCGTCCGCACCCTCCGCGCACAGGGCTATAAGGTGGGGCTGATCCGGCCCAAGACCGTCAGCCCGTGGCCCTACGCCAGCTTCGACAAGCTGGATTACAGCCGGGTGAAGGCGGTGCTGGATGTGGAGATGTCCATTCCCGCCCAGCTGGTGCTGGATGTGACGTTGGCGGTGAAGGATCGCTGCCCCATCCACACCTGCCTGCGCAGCGGCGGCGAGATCATGAGCCGCGAGCGCGTGGTGGCGGCGGCGAAGGCCATTCTGGACAAGGAGGGTGCATGATGGAGAAAATATACGGGAGAACAAAGGGCATCCGGGACGACATGGTGGTGGGCTTCTGCCCCGGCTGTATGCACGGCACCATCTTCAAGCTCATCGGCGAGGTGCTGGAGGAGCTGGGTATGCTGGAAAAGACCATCACCGTCCACGGCGTCGGCTGCTGCGGCCTTGCCATGGAGTATGTCACCTACGACTGCACCACCAGTCCCCACGGCCGGGCCTGCGCCGTGGCCACCGGCGTAAAGCGCGCCGAGCCCGACAAGCTGGTGTTCACCTATCAGGGCGACGGCGACCTGGCCTCCATCGGCCTTGCCGAGACCATGTCCGCCGCCAACCGGGGCGAGAACATCACCGTGATCTTCGTGAACAACGGCATCTACGGCATGACCGGCGGCCAGATGGCCCCCACCACCCTGCTCGGCATGAAGGCCACCACCGCGCCTCAGGGCCGTGATCCCAGGGAGCACGGCTACCCCATGCATATGTGCGAGATTCTGAACCAGCTCACCGCGCCCTGCTATCTGGCGCGCACCAGCTGCAACACCCCCGCCAACGTGGCAAGGACGAAGGACGCCATCCGCAAGGCGTTCCTAAACCAGCTGGCGGGCAAGGGCTTCTCCATGGTGGAGATCGTCACCAGCTGCCCCACCAACTGGGGTCTTGACCCGCTGGAGGCGCTGGATTTTCTGGAGGAGAAGATGCTCAAAGAGTTCCCGCTGGGCGTCATCCGGGACAGAAGCGGAGAGGAGGCGTAACGATGGAACGAAATCTGATGGTCGCCGGCTTCGGCGGGCAGGGCGTCATGACGCTGGGCAAGTTTCTGGCGGAGGCCGCCTGCGACGCCACCGACAAGAACGTGACGTTCTTCCCCTCCTACGGCGCGGAGCAGCGCGGCGGCACCGCCAACTGCTATGTGGTCATCTCCGATGACGATATCGGCGCGCCGCTGGGCGACAGCATGGACGATCTCATCGTCATGAACGACCCCAGCCTGCAAAAATTCCTCTACAAGCTGATCCCCGGCGGCACGCTGTTCATCAACAGCTCCATCGTGAAAAGTGAGATCACCCGCACCGATATCAAGGTAGTGTCCGCACCGGTCACGGAGATGGCGCTGGACATGGGCAACGCCAAGGTGCTGAACATCATCATGCTGGGCATCTATATCGGCTGCACGCAGGTGGTCCCCGCCGAGGTGGTGTGGGACACCATCGCCCGGAAGCTGGGGAGCAAACCGGCGCTGCTGCCCCTGAACCGGAAGGCCTTTGAGGCCGGGTTGAGGATTGGAGCCGCCGCCCGCTGACGCGGAAACGCGCCTACCGCACCTCGATGGCGGCCACGGGACAGGCATCCGCCGCCTCCTGCACCGCCAGCCGTAGGTCGTCCGGCACCGGCCCGATGATCGCCTGCGCCGGTTCTCCCGGCGTGATGGAGAACACCTCCGGACAGACGGAGGTACACAGGCCGCACTGGATGCACGCCTTTTGCAGTACAATGGCTTCCATAAAAATCGCCTCCATACATAAAATTTTGGGACAAGGGGAGTTTGCCCCGCGGCGGAAAAAGTATACAGGGAACGCGGCTCCTGTGAGCCGCGTTCCCTGTTTTTTCAAAAGGCCCTTGACAGGCACGGTGTCCCGTGGTATTTTAACTGTACTAACACGCACAGCACAGTTAGTACATATCATAGAAAGGAGTGGACAGCAGATGATCTCCTTGGATTATCGGGACGGGCGGCCGCTGTACCAGCAGGTGAGGGACAACCTGCGGCGGATGATGCTGACAGGTCTGCTGCCGCCGGACGAAAAGCTGCCGTCCGTGCGGAGTCTTGCCACACAGCTGGCCATCAATCCCAACACCATCCAACGGGCGTACAGCGAGCTGGAGGCGGAGGGCTACATCTACTCCGTGGCGGGCAAGGGCAGCTTTGCCGCCTCGGGCGGTGATGAGCAGCAGCGCCGCATCCGGGAGCTGACGGAGCAGCTGACGCCGGTGCTGGAGGAACTGAAAACGCTGGGCTATACACAGGAGGCCCTTTTGCAGCTTTGGAAAGGAGGAGAGAGCCATGCTTGAAGCGAAACACGTCGTCAAGACCTTTGATGGCTTCCGGGCGCTGGATGGTCTGACCATGACGGTACCCACCGGCGCGGTCTACGGGCTGGTAGGCCCCAACGGTGCGGGCAAATCCACCATTATCCGCCATCTGGCGGGTATCTACCGGCAGGACAGCGGCGAGGTGCTGCTGGACGGCCAGCCGGTCTACGAGGATCCCGCTGTGAAGCGGCGGATGACGGTGATCGGCGACGACTGGTACTACTTCCCCCAGGCCAATATCCGGGAGATGGCGCATTTCTTCGCCGGACTGTACCCCGCCTTCAGCTGGGAGCGGTACGAAAAGCTGAAGCAGGTGTTTCCGCTGGACGAGAAGATGATGCTGCGCCGGATGTCCAAGGGTATGCAGAAGCAGGCGGCCTTCTGGCTGACGGTGTGCTGTATGCCGGAGTACCTCATTCTGGACGAGCCGGTGGACGGTCTGGACCCCGTCATGCGGCGGCAGGTCTGGTCGCTGCTTTTGGGCGACGTGGCCGAGCGCGGCACCACGGTGCTGGTGTCCAGCCACAACCTACGGGAGCTGGAGGACGTGTGCGACCATGTGGGTATTCTGGATCACGGGCGGGTGCTGCTGGAGCGGAGCCTGTCCGACCTGCAGGACAACACGGTGAAATTGCAGGTGGCCTATCCGGGCGTGACCGAGCCGGTGCTGCCGGCGGAGATGCAGATCCTGCACCGCAGCCATGTGGGGCGGGTGTATACCTATATCGTCCGCGGAAGCCGGGAGGATATCCTGCGCCGGATGCAGATCACCGAGCCGGTGCTGCTGGAATCCATCCCGCTGACGCTGGAGGAGATCTTTATCTATGAGTTGGGAGGTGTGGACTATGCCGCAAAAGACATCCTTCTGTAACAGAGCTCTGCTGCGCAGCGACCTGCGCCACTTCTGGCCCGCCGGCTTCGTCTATGTGCTGATATGGCTGATGATCCTGCCCATCCAGCTGCTGCGCGCCGGCTACGACGCCCCGCATGACGACGGTCTGCTGGCTGAAAATCTGGAGCCGCTGCTGCACAACGTGATCGTCGGCGCGTCCGTCGGCTCGCTGGTGCTGGCGGTGGTATGCGGCGTGGTGATCCCCATGGCGGTGTACGCCTACCTGATGACGCCCCGCTCCGTGGGCATGATGCACGCCCTGCCGGTCAAGCGCACCACCCAGTACTTCTCCCACTTTCTGGCGGGCTTCGGCCTGCTGACCGCCGGAAATCTGCTGATCTTCCTGCTGTCGGTGCTGGCGCAGCTGCCCTTCGGCATGGTGGACTGGGCGGCGCTGGGCCAGTGGCTGCTGACCGAGCTGCTGGAGCTGTTCTTCCTGTCACTGGGCGCTCTGTGCGCCATGGCCACCGGCTGGCTGCTGGCCATCCCGGTGCTGTATGTGGCGGTGAACTTCGCCGCTCTGCTTCTGTGCAGCGTGGTGCAGTTCTTGCAGCGCTGGTTCTACTTCGGCTTTCAGTACACCACCTATCCCCCCTTCGTGCAGTGGCTGACGCCCATCATAAAGCTGGCGGAGGACGTAGGCTTCTTGGATGGAGAGTATATCGCCCGCAACGGCATCGAGGTCTACTGGCGCAGCCTGTCGGCGCAGGCGCTGCCCACATCGGCCATCTACGCGGCGGCGGGACTGGTGCTGCTGGCGCTGGGCTGGCTGCTGTACCGCAAGCGCCCCAGTGAGGCGGCAGGCGACGCCATCGCCTTCCCGTGGCTGCGGATCCTCGTCCGCTGGGCCGTGGGTCTGTGCGGCGGTCTGGGGCTGGGACTGTTCCTCAGCAGCTTCGTGCTGGGCGGCTCCCGCAGCCTTGCAAAGCTGCTGCTCTGTCAGGTCTTCATGGGACTGCTGTGTTTTGTGGCTGCCCAGATGCTGCTGCAAAAGACGTTCCGCGTCTTCCGCCGGAGCTGGAAGGAGCTGGCGGTGCTGGCGGCAGCCATGGTGGCGCTGACCCTCGCCATCCGTGCGGACGTGCTGGGCATGCAGTACCGCGTGCCGGACGTCCCGCAGGTGGACAATGTCCGGGTCATGGTCTCCGGCAGCGGCAGAGGCAACTTCCTGACCTCGGACAGCACCGCCATCGAGACTGTCACCTCCCTGCACCGCGCCATTCTGGAGCAGGGGCCGGAAAACACCGATGGCAGCCGTGTGCTGTATGTCTCCTTCTACTACACGATGAAGAACGGTCAGGAGATCCGACGGGATTACGGCATCGCGGAGCGGGAGGGCGCGGAGACATACCGCAAGATCAACCAGCTCCTGAATCTGCCGCAGGCCCGCAGCTACGCCGTGGGGATCAACGATCTGACGGACGAGGAGCTGGACGCCGTCCGCGGCGGCTTCGTGGAGGATTCTGACACAGGCTCCTCCGTGGATCTGACCCGTGAGCAGGCGCTGGCACTGTGCCGCGCCGCCCAGCAGGATGTGGCGGCGGCAGTCGACACCGATATGCTGGCGGCCATCGACACCGATACCGCGCAGACGTGGCGCTATCAGATGGTGATCTACTCCACCACGGCGGACGGCGGCACCAAGGACCGCTATCTGTCCATGATGAGCTACTGCACCCGTATGCAGGAGTTCATCGA
Source organism: uncultured Eubacteriales bacterium (assembly GCA_900545495.1). Taxonomy (GTDB): domain Bacteria; phylum Bacillota; class Clostridia; order Oscillospirales; family Oscillospiraceae; genus Vescimonas. The sequence goes on along the minus strand of UQZJ01000008.1, from coordinate 69,338 downwards.
CGGACTGGACTTCACCAACAGCACGGCGGATGTTCCAGCTACGGAGGTGGTGTCATGAAACGGGGACTGCTGTGTGCGGCGGCAGCCGTAGTGCTGCTGGTCTTCGGCGCATGGGGACTGGTGAGCCTGCGGATCTATCCCGCCGAGAATGTCGTGGAAAAGGACCATGTCCTGTTCTACCTGCGTAGGGACGGCCGGGAAGCCTTTGCCTCCGCCTACCAGTGGGACGGCTCCGGCGATGTTATTGACTACACCATCCCCGACACGGTGCAGGGCGCAAGGGTCACCGCCATCGGCGGTCTCACCGGCACGCTGAAGAAGGCGCCCTACTGCGGTCTGTATGTGGCTATGCCGGAGACATACCGGGGCGCGGAGCGGGCGCAGTACACCATGCCCGTCAATGCGGTGGAGGTGACGCTGCCGGTGCATATCCACATCGGCCGCTATGTCCGCAGCATCGAGCCGGATTACAGTCTGCCCACGCCCACCGGCTATTTCGGCTATGAGGCGGGCATCAGCAGCTACATCCTCACGCCGGTGTGGTCTGTGACCTGCGACGAGAACAACGAGACATTCTACGCGGAGGGCGGCAAGCTCTACCTGCGTGCAGACGGCACACTGGTGGTACTGCCCTACGGCGAAGCGTGAAATAAAACAAGCAAAGAGGCGCGGGCCAATGGCCCGCGCCTCTTTGCTTATTGGGAAGAATCTATTACTCGTTGGTGTAGTTGTCGAAGTAGCCCTGGATATAGATGATGGGGGTCCCCTTGTCACCGGAGCCGCTGGTCAGGTCGCACAGGGAGCCGATCAGGTCGGTGATGTTCCGGGGCGTGGTACCCTCGGACACCATGTTGCCCACCAGACTGACCTTGGCGTCCTTCTCCCGGATCTTCTGGGAAATGGCGTCCTGCAGGGCCTGACCGGACAGACCCGCAAACTCCTTGTCCGCCAGATACTTCAGCTTCAGCTCGTTGGGCGTACCCACCAGACCGCCGGTGTAGCCGGGCGCCACCACGGGGTCAGCCAGCTCCCAGATCTTGCCGACAGGGTCCTTGAACGCGCCGTCGCCGTAGACCATGGCCTCGATGCGCTTGCCGGTGGCTTCGCTCACGGCGCGGCTGATGGCCTCCGCCACGGACTTGGCGTCCCGGGGGAACAGCTTCACCCGGTCGTCGTCGGCCTTGTTGCTGCCCAGCAGGCCGTACTGGGGGTTATAGCCGCTGCCGTCCACGGAAGCGGTCAGCAGGTCGTCCAGACCCAGCACCCGCTTGGCGCCGGCGGCGGTCAGCAGGCGCTTGCTGCGCTGGCGGGTGTGGATATCGCAGCAGATCACGGTGTCGGTGTAGTCCAGCACCGCCTGCACCCGGTTGGCAAACACGATCTCCGCCTCGGCGCCGGCGTCCTCGATGATGGACTTGTAATATGTCACGTAGTCCACGCCGGTGAAGGGGTGGATGACCTCGCCGAAGGCGTCCCGGAACTGCTGAAGGGACAGCACATCGTGCCACGGGTCGATGCCGGCCTCGTCCAGCTGATCCATGGACACCAGATGGTTGCCCACCTCGTCGGAGGGATAGCTGAGCATCAGCACCACCTTTTTCACGCCGGAGGCGATGCCCCGCAGCAGCAGGGAGAAGCGGTTGCGGCTGAGGATGGGGAAGATGACGCCCACGGTCTCACCGCCGGTCTTGGCGGTCACGTCAGCGGCGATCTGCTCCACCGTAGCGTAGTTGCCCTGACAGCGGGCCACCACGGACTCGGTGATTGCCACGACGTCGCCGTCGCGGGCGGCAATGCCGTTTTCCTTCAGTGCGTTCAAAACGGTGTCGGCGGTGATCTTCACCACATCGTCGCCCTCGCGGAAGATGGGGGCGCGCACGCCCCGTACCACGGTACCCAGTGTTCTGCTCATAGCGGATGCTCCTTTACTTCGTAATATGTATCGTTAGTTGCTTGTTCTCGTCAGACTGCGGCGAACTTCCGCAGGACATCTTAGTATACCACAAAAGCGGCATAAGTGAAATACAAAAAAATAATAGGGGACATTAGCGCTGCGAAACGCCTACGAAAAAAGATGCGGAAAACCCCTTGCATTTTGCCGCGGGATGTGTATAATGATATGGTACGTTATGGGCTTGTAGCTCAGCTGGGAGAGCAAGCCTGACATATTGCAACCATACAACTTCATATTCGGGCTTGTAGCTCAGCTGGGAGAGCGTTCGGTTCGCATCCGAGAGGTCGAGGGTTCGAATCCCTTCAGGTCCACCAAGAAAAGCTGTGAAATTTCATATTTCACAGCTTTTTTGCAACTATTTGGAGAGGTTTATATGGATGCGAACCGAGCGTTTCCGGCGGATTTTGGAGATTTTAGGGGGTATTGACCCCAATCGGTTCGCATCCGTGTTGTGGGAGGGAGAACGTTATGAACGAAATGCAAATGCATAGAGATGCTACGCTCAAACAACTGGCAAAAACCGTTGCATCACTCCAATCATTTGAATACGACACTTTTGACGCAGCACGGGAAACGGTCAAGATAGAGCGGCCGGATTTTGTGCTTGGGGATTCCGGTAAAATTGGCATTGAAGTTACACGACTGACAACCGAAAGCGAGTCTGTCATGCGGAGAACCTCAAAAGAAAACTTTGGGAAAGGACGCACTGCGGCGGATATTAGGGCGAATGCGAAAAAAGTGCATGGCGGAAAAGCTGAAAACTACTCATACTTCGATTTGGGCGAAGCGGTGGCGGTTGGAGAGCCTCATCGACCTTTCGGAGAGATACAAAATATACTCCACTCCGAAAGAATTGTGAATAAGTACCACAAATCCAAAGAGATATCGGAGGAAATACTTGCCCTTGCCAAAGAAACTGGAATTTGTTTGTACAATGTTCAAGATATAACTGTTATTATGTCTTGATTAGAGTACAAACTCATATAAGAGGAACTTTCTCGGTACTCCAATATCAACATATGTGATTTCAACCTTATCCACATACTTAAATCCAAACGACATATACATTTTCTGTGGAATATCATTTCCCTCTATGCAATCAAGACGAATTGATTTAAGGTTTCTTTCCCTTGCTGTGTCTATTGCGTGTTGAACTAACTGCTTCGAGTATCCACGACCTCCATATTCCGGAAGGACACGCAAGGCATGAAGAACTACTGTCTCGTTATCATTTGCATCAATAAGCCATTTAACTGCGTGATACGCCTCATCACGATCATGATTCATAATATACGCCGCAACAATTCGACCATCTTCAATACCGATAAACTGATTTCTCTCTTTGATCGCATCTTTGATCATTTCATCTGGAGGGAAACCACCTTTATCTCCCTCCGGCAGAAAATCTTTTTCGCTCAAAACTTTACACATACCGTCATAAAACTGTCGCAATTCTATAAAATTTTTCTCTTCTGCATATCTGATAATCATAGAAATCTATCCCTCCAACTTCCGATTTGTTTGCCACATCATAGCACACCCCAAAAAATGTGTAAAGCCAAATTCTACACCGAAAGGAGACCAAAATCTTGAAAAATGCAACACAATTTCATATCCGCCCTGCCCGCCCAGAGGAGGCGGGCTTATTTTATACCCCGCACCCCGAAGAAGATAAGCGGCTGGGTACCGTTGGCCACGTCCGGATGGACTTCGGGCGCAGCGGCAACGAGTTCTGGCGTACATGGTGGCCCCGCGGCCCGGAGGAGCTGAATAGCCCCGCATTCAAGCTGGAGCTGCAGGAGGTCGTGGACACGCTGCGGGAGAGTGTGCTGAAAAGCCGCTTTGCTATGGAGCGTTTTTGCTATGAACACGGCGGCAAAATCAGCGGCGGCTGGACACAAAACTACGGTTACGTCGTGGAAACGGAGCATTACCGCTACTGCCTGCGGTGCAACCCCTCTCCGGGCGATTATAACGGGTATCTGACGGCCTATGATCTGGATGTCCAGCGGCAGAACATGGCGCGGGAGGAAGCACCTCACATGAATATGGGAGGCATGATATGAGCATGGGCACGGCTTGTGCCAGAGGGCCTCCCACCTTGTCAGACCATAGGAAATCTTTCCGTTGACTTACGGATGGTCGTGTGGTAGTTGTTTGTGCTACCCAAAACGCTGAAAGGAGAAACGCACATGAAAAAGAAACTCATGACCCTGATGATGGGGATGCTCCTGCTGCTCACGGCCTGTGGGCAGGCAAAGGATAGCTCCGCATCGACGATGCTGCCGGTGGCAGCGGTGCAGAGTGCGGCGCAGGCTATCGCACCTGTGGAGGGCAAGACGCAGGAAGATGTCGACAGCCTGCCCGCTGAAGAGGATACTGAGGAGGCCGAACCCGCAGGCGGCGAGGATACTCCGAAACTTGCCAATAGCGCCGAGGCACCTTCTGGCAAGACAGAGGAAGCACCGTCCGCACCCGCCGAAACGGCACCGCCCACTACCCCTGAACAGGCGGCAACACCCGTGCCGGTGCCGGAGGATAAGCCTGCTCCCGCTCCCACACCGGCACCTACACAGAAACCGGCAGAGAAACAGGAGGAAGAGCCTGCGCCCGAACCTGTCCCTGCACCGGAGCCGAAACCCGAATCGGCAGACCGCTGGGCGGCTGTTAGCGCCGCCAATGCCTACGCGGTAACGCAGTATGGCGTCATCACAGACGGCAGTCTAACGCTGGACAACAGCGCCTACCGCTTCCCTGCATCGGTAGCGGCGGACGCCTCGCAGGAGACACTGGAGGCCAAGGCGCGGGACATGGTGGACTACACCTCCCAACAGCTCATGATGCAGGCGGGCGTGAACACGCTGGCCGACGCAGGTATTCGCTGTAACGTCTGCGTCGTGGAGGATGGTGCAAGCCTGCTCATCTACGTCCTGTACGATGGCTAAGCGAGAGATTTCATACACGACCCCCTCCGAAAACGGAGGGGGTCAACTTATACCCCGACAGGAGGCAACATGAAGCATTATAAAAGACTGGTGGGGCTTGTGCTGGCACTGATGATGACGACGGCACTGGCGGTGACGGCCTATGCTACCTCAGTAACCGTAGATTATAGGGCCTACGTCTACTCCAGTCAGATCACCTTTGACCAGTACGATTACAGTAAAAGCACAACGCCCGCTATTACGACCACGACCATCACGGCCACCAGCAGCCTGGGCAGTGGCAGCGCGCTCTACCACATGAAATATGCGGATGGCGCAGTGGCCTACTGCATCGAGCCGGGCGTTCATTCGGACGACAGCGGCAGCTACAGGGAGGGCTCTAGCGCCAGCTGGTATAACCTGCCAGCGTCCGTGCAGAGCGGTATCGCGTTGGCGATGTCCCTCGGCTACCCCAGCGTGGACTACGGCACCGCACCCGGTGACAACAATACCAGCACCATCATCAAAGCACAAAAGTGGGCAGCTACGCAGACCGTTATCTGGGAACTGATCTGCAAGTACCGCAGTGCCTATTCCTACGAGGACTGGGGTGCCAGCCCGTTCTATAACTGTGTATCAAAGAGCCGCTATCCCACCTATGACCTGTGGTATGACAAGCTAACAGCGGCAATGCAGGCGGCCACGATGATCCCCAGCTTTTCGGCGTTTACGCCGCGCTGGTGCGGCACCATCGAACTGAGGAGGAACGCAGCGGGCAGCTATACAGCTACGGTCACAGACGATAACGAGGTGCTGGGTGACTACAATTTCGGCGCAAATAACGGAAGCGGCATCACCTTTACACAGCGGGGCAACAAATTGACCATCACGGCCACAGCTGCGGCGGCCAAGACTCTGACCACGGAAAAGACCTACTCTGCTACCGGCAGCGCGTATGAGATCGATCCGGACAGAGCAGTAGTCTGTTGGTATGACCGGTTTGGGCGGTATCAGGCGCTGGCCGGTTACACCGGCGTGGGGCGCGATCCCGTGAAGGCTTATATTAAAATCAAAGCCGTGGAGGAGAAAGGCAGTATCACCGTCCGCAAGGTGGTCGCTACGGGCGCACCTCTTGCTGGCGCAGAGCTGATGTTGGAAACTTCCGCGGACGGCAAGACGTGGACGGAGGTGGGCAGAATTACCACCGACAAGATCGGCGTCGCCAAGTGGAGCGACCTCAAGATTGGTGTGAAGTATCGTATCACCGAAACCAAAGCTCCCGCAAGGTATACGCTGCTGACCGAGCCGCTGTTCACAGGAACGCTGGACAGCAGCAACCGCGATATTACCATCACTGCCTGCAACAATGCAGGCTTCGTCCTGCCGTTCACGGGCGGCACGGGATTTACAACCTATATTCTGTTCGTAGCACTCGCTCTCATGGCGGGTGTTTGTTTTTGCAAAAAATTTGAAATGGAGGAGGACACCAAATGAAAAAGATCCATCGCGTATTGGCCATGCTCATGGCCGCTATCATGGCTCTGAGCCTCATCACCACAGCGTTCGCAGAGCCGACAATCGACCCTACAAAGAAAGCAGCCCTTTCTATCTACAAGTATGACATCACCACAGCCGGCAATGACGGCGCGTGGGACGCGGAGTCCTACGTTTCCACCGGCCTGCATGACGATGCGGTTATCGACAAACTGAGCAAGTACGCCATTCAGGGCGTAGAGTTTACCTACCTCCGCATTGCCGACATTACCATGAACAATGAATTGGTGGATGGTCAGCGGCAGGTGGGTGTGCTGTATGGCTTCGACAACAGTGATCGCAGCTCCGCCGTGCTGTCCGCTATCGACCTGACCGCCGCAGACGCTCACAAGACTGAGGGCGGTATCAACTACTTCACCAGCGATATGCTTAATAATAAGCTGGCCGCTGCGCTGACTGCCAATGCCACCACTGTGAAGAATGCTTTGGAAGTTGCTGCCAAAAACGGTGGTGTTGTTATGACGGAGACCGATGCCACCGGACACACCTCCGCTTCCAATATGGAGCAGGGGCTTTATCTGGTGGTGGAGACTCGCGTCCCTGAAAATGTCACCTCCACCTGCAATCCCTTCTTCGTATCTCTGCCCATGACCACTATCGACGGCACGGCATGGAACTACGATGTCACCGTCTACCCCAAGAATCAGACCGGAAATCCTGACCTCGAAAAGACCGTGCGTGAGGCCAAGAACTCCACCGGCAAGAATACCGGCAGCCTGACCGACATCCAAAAACCAAGCTGTGATCCACCTAAGACCAGTAACCACCAAGGGAGGGACTTCCGTCCCTCCCTTGGTGGTTGTCCAGCAGTTTGTCGCAATCGGGGCGGGCTTATGCCGGCAGGTTGATATGACCGATTTTATCCAGCGCAGAGAGATCAACGCTTTCCACATATGCTTTGATCTCGTCATCGCCGAGAGAGTCACCCGGCTGAGAAACCAGGCTGATAAATGCGTTCTCGCCGTTGTAAAGGACAATGAACTGATGGTTGCCGGAGTAAACAGACACTGTCTCGCCACGCGCGGTGGTATACGACCATTCATGGTATTCATGGGCATCATCCAGAGAAAGGCAGTCGATGCTCATGCTTCCCTTTACCCGACGGTTTATGGCGATGGTGCAGAAGCTTTCCTCCTCGCCGCCCGTACGCCAATCATCCCCGAAGGAGAAGGAACCGTCGTTCCATACCCGATATTCAGGGATACTCTTCCGTGACGGGTTTTCCATTGTCAAAAAGCCATCGCTGCCGATGATCTCACAAAGGCTTGTATACCCGGAGCCTTCGTATAGATCGTCCCACGGCTTGAGAGCATATTTTTCACTGATCTCAAGGAACTTGTTGACCAGTGTTTCCGTGTAAAGACCGAGGTAGACCCCTCGATGGGCTTCGCCCCAGTCGCCCAGAGGCTGGTGCAGCGCATCTCCGTTATAACCGTTTGCTTCGTAGGAGCTGAAGAAGGCGTTGAACTCGCGGGAGGCCTCGTATTCGGGGGAGCCGATGCAGCCCTGCATGCTGATGGTCATTCCGTCAGCCAGCTTTTTGCCTGCATATTCACCGTTCACATAGCTGTCGGAAACGATCTGTCTGCCCATCACAGCGTCTCTGATACCAAACAGATTCACCGCGTAGGCCCCCACGCACATGGCGCACAAAAGCGCTATGACAGCCGCCGCCACCAGTACCGATCTTCTGACAGGTCTCTTTTTGTGAATCGTATAGTTTTCCATGTTCATAATCTCCTTTTCGGCATCAGATGCCTCAACCGTCTGCATCAGGTCGATGGCATCCAGTATAAACTTCGGATCAATATTGTTGAACCCGGACAGAAAGTCAAACGATGTCATAGCAATCCCTCCTTAGATAAATATAGCCGTAATTTCTGCCTGGTTCGGAAAAGTGAGGTTTTTACTTTGCTTTGTGAACACTTGAACCTCAAGGCAATGTCCGCTATGGAAGCAAAGAACCAGTAGCGGCACACAAAGATATTTCGGTCGTCTGCTGAGAGTGTGCAAAGAAATTGATTGACCGCCGCGGCAAACTCCTTCCTCTCGCATTCCGCTTCCACGGAATCACCGGAAGCGATGGTGTCCTTCAGCTCGTCCAATACAAGATCAAACTCACCGCCGCCGCGTTTCCGGGCGTACTGCTCCCGCAACTTCATCAGGCTGAGATTTCTGACAATGGCTGCCGCAAAAGCCGGAAAACACGTTGGCCGCTGTGGGGGAATGCTGTTCCATAGGGCCATGTATGTATCAGACACGCATTCTTCCGCGTCCTGCGCGTTGGATAGGATATTGAGAGAAATTTTCGTGCAAAGCCTGCCGTACTTTTCATCGGTACGGGAGATGGCCTCCTGACTTCGCTGCCAGTATAGATCAATGATTCTTTCGTCTTCCATGACGGCCTCCTTTAAGAGCTCTCACCCAGTAAGTTGCAAAAAGCGGTGGACAGGTTACAGCTTTTTCAACGGTGAATGTGGCAGCGCAAAACGCCCGAGGATAAACGGTGTCATCGTCATATTTTAGCGTCTTTCCGTCCGACAGGCAAGGAGAGGTACCGCAACGCCGCAGACAAGGGTGCGATCCAAGTCATCGCCGGTCACCGGGGCTGGCGCGGTGCGGACTACTTCCGGCACATAGATAAGTTGGCTGTGGGCGATGAGGTCAGAATTACCAACCTGTGGGAGACACTGACCTACACCGTGACGGACATCGAGATCATCCAGTCCCATGAAGTAGAGAAAATTAAAATCCAACAAGACCGCGACCTGCTGACGCTCATCACCTGCCATCCCTACGCCAGCGGCGGGAGGCAGCGGTATGTGGTGTACTGCGAGAGAACGGAGGTGAGATAGCGGTGGTTCTTGTAGGCAAGGTGACCTTCGTAGGGGACGACGATATCTTCTACGACGATGCCGACGACTTTTTGGACTGCATCCGGGCGGAGCTTCCCTACCGCGATACCACAGGGTTTCGCTATGAAGTCCTGACAGACGATCCCGCTATCCGCAAGGCAGCAGATGACATCCTGTTTGACTTTCTTGGTGAGGAAAACCCCTGTGAGCTGGAAGACTACACACAGACGATGGGAGGAATTTAGTATGAACGTAAATCGGGAGATGCTGGCGTTCCTGCGGAAGCAGTACCCTGTGGGTACACGCATCCGGCTGGACTCCATGCAGGATCCGTACGCACCGGTGGAGGCTGGCACGACGGGGAAACTGGACTATATCGACGACGCCGGGCAGTTCCATATGAAATGGGACAACGGACGGACGCTGGCGCTCATCCCCGGCGTGGACAGCTTTACCGTTTTACCGCCCGAGCTCAGCATGACGAAGCTATATATGCCGCTTACCGCCGAGCTTTATGAGCCGGATGTGTATGGCAATATGCAGGAAGAGCCGGAGCTGCTGACCGGACACGACCTGACCGCGTATGAGGACCATATCCGCAGCGCACTGGTGAAGTATCGGATGCCGGAGGAGGTCAACCGCGGCATCATGCACTGGTACGACGCGGCGGACAGTGTGAACGATAAGGTGCATTCCGTCACCTTCGACGTAGAGCGGCGAGACGGCAAGCTGTGGTGCATCGCGGAATGTCAGATCAGCGGCGAGTTGTCGGCGGCAGAGCTGACCACGCTGAAGGAGTATATTAAAGGTCAGGCGTCGGACGGCTGGGGCGAGGGCTTCGAACAGCATGAGATCGCCATTGGGCGCGGCAGCGAGCTGTATGTGCATCTGTGGCAGGATCACGGTTGGAACGTCCAGACGGAGCAGGAGCGCTTCCGCGCCTACTTTGATAAGCTGCCGGAGATGTGCTTCACGCTGCTGCTGGGCACGGGACAGCTCATCTGCATCAAGCGCGGCGAAAGCGGGTACTATCCCAGCGATTGGTCTACGAAGGATGCTCATGATAACCGGCGCATCGCGGACGAGCAGAACCGTAAAATGGGCGTGAAACCCGCACAGGAGGAGGCTATGAAGATCGGCAGCATGTGCGGCTGGGATGTACCCGGTGCAGACCCGGACAACTGTGAGGACATCGTACAGCGCCGTGGGGGGATGGAGCTTGGATAAAAAGATTATCTCCATATACATGGGCAATCCCGACAACAGCAATCACGCGGAGCTGGAGCTGCCCGCCACGCCGTGGGAACTGGTGGATGCCATGGACAGGCTGCGTCTGTCAGCGGGACAAGAACCCTATTGGCAGGTGGAGGACATAGGCCGATATGAATTTCTCGTCCCACATCTTGACGGGTATGACCTGTACCAATTCAACGCGCTGGCAGAGAAGCTCCGTACATTCGGTGATGTGGATGCCGTGGCTTTCGAGGGTCTGGTGCAGATGGAGCTTAACAATCTGTATCAGAACAACGGCGGTGAGCTGACGCTCCGGCGGGTACTGGATCTGGCATACAGCGTGGATTGCTGCCATGTGGTGCCGGGGATCACGGACGATGCAGCGCTGGGGCAGTTCTACGTGGAGAACGATTTTCTTCCGGATTTGGCAACCGTGCCGGACAGCGTATTGGAAATGCTGGACTACGAGAAGATCGGCAGATCGATGCGTGAGGGTGAGGGCGGCGTACTTACGCCCCACGGCTATGTGATGCAGGAGTCCGAGCTGCGGCAGGCCCCTCCCAACTTGGGCAGGCCGCCACGAAAGCCGCCGTATATGATCTATTTCCTCTGCGTCAGCGATGTCCGTGCTGTAAAGCTGTACCTACCCGCAAAGCAGGCGGAGCTGGACGCCGTACTGGACTGCCTGGAGGTGGCCAGCTGGCAGGAGGTGCGGTTGGAGGAGTGCGACGCCGCCATGCCGGAGATGTGGCGCTTCACGGATATGGCCTATGACGGCATGGAGCAGATCAACCGATTTGCACAGTGCCTGGAGGAACTGGACAGAAATAACGAACTGATAAAGTTCAAGGCTGTGGCCGGTCAGCTGGACATCGCCAACTTGGATGATGCGTTTGCACTGGCAGAGCATCTGAGCGAATACGCCCTTGAGCCGGGGATCCATTCTCTGGAGAAATTGGCGAGGGAGGAGCTCTCCGTCATCGTGAGCGATCCGGATCGTGACCTGCTGACGCGGCATCTGAACATGGAGGCCTACGGGGCAGACCTGTTGTGGCGAGATCAGGGGCTTTTCAGTGACTATGGCTATATCTGCCGTCCGGACGGACAGCCGCTGCAAGTACCGCGGCAGGGCCTGGACATGACCATGCAGTAAAATTTAACAACAATGGGACCGCTTTCCGAAAAGGGATGGCGATCCCTCTTTTTGTGCCCTTTTCGGTGAACGGTCACCGGAAGAGAGTGCAAGAATGACGAAGGAAACCGTCGCCCTGTACCTGGAAAATGGATTTAAGGGGCGCAGAAATGTGATCAGCAGCCGGGAATTGGAGCGTGTGCTGGGCATCAGTGGGAACGAGCTGCGGCGGCGCATCAACCGTCTGCGGCAGGACACCGTACCCATCGCGGCAGACCAGCGGGGCTACTACTTCGCGGAAACGGCGGCGGAGGTCTATGATACCATCCGCGGCTTGCAGAAAATGCGCAGCGGACTGGACGCGGCTATCTCCGGACTGGAGCGTGCGTTGGAGAAATTTGATGCGTGACAGCCTGGTAAAGCGCTCATGCCTTGGATGGGTGGTAAGGGACAGCTTATGTGGGCCATACAGATGCTCTTGCCTATCCACTATAGAACACTGGTGGATGTGTTTGGCGGCAGCGGTATCATCACGCTGAATACCGCCGTGCCGAAGGGGTGCCTGCAAATATATAACGACCTGAACCACGACCTGTATAACCTGCTTTTCTGCGTCAAGCACCGCCCTATGGCCCTGACGAAAGAACTGAGCTTTCTTCCGATCAATGCCCGCGACGAGTTTGATGTGCTGCGCAGACAGCTACAGGGCGAGGACTTCACACAGCTGTATCTGGATGAGGAGCTGCAGCTGGCAGAGCAGATGTTCCCACCGCCGGAGGCGGAGGAGGTCAAGCGGCTGCTGCAAAGCCGTGCGGAGCTGTCGGATGTGCGCCGCGCCGCCGCTATCTACAAGCTGCAGCGATACAGCTATAACGGCAACGGTGACAGCTATGGTGTGAGCTCCTGCGATATACAGCGGTTTTTTCGGGATATTTGGGAGTGTTCTCACCGCCTGAAGGATGTAGCGCTGGAGAATAAGGATTTCGAGAGCATCATTACCACCCATAATGACCCGCAGACCACGGTCTACTGTGACCCGCCCTATTATGAGGCGGAGCGTTACGCGGTGGAATTTCCCCGCAGTGACCATCAACGGCTCCATGACGTACTGGCGCAGCACAGGGGTTTCGCCATGGTGTCCTATAACAACTGCGACTATATTCGCAGGCTCTACGAGGACTTTTTCATCTATGAGGTGGAGCGTCCCAACAGCCAATCCAAGAAGAAAAATGACATATACCGGGAATACATCATGACCAACTATGACCCCCGTGTTTTTGCATCGCAAATGACGATATTCGGCGATTACAGCAGCGATGGGAAGATATGCCGGCTGGTGCATATCCCGGAACGACCTTTGAGAACTTGAGGAGGATCTATCATGAAGAACGAAATGACACTGGACAAGACCGGCCTGACCATCCCCGGCAGTGAGTTGGCAGAATGCGGCATGGCGGGCGTAGATCTGTCTGCCCAGATGACGCACAGCCTTCTGCTGCTTATGCCTCGTGAGATGACAGCGTTACAAACGGCAGACGCACTGGCCGGACTGTTTGACGCGGCATCGCAGCTTGTGTCTGCCCTGCTGGACGCCTGTCGTATGCCCTGCTGCAAGAACTGCGATTCGGACGTGAGGGGATTTGACCTCGATGCCGTGCCTGCGCCGATCCGGAAGCTGCTGCTGGATAGCGGCTGCTGCCCGGCCCTGCTGGAATGCTATCTGGAGGAGGGAGATGTGGTCTATGCTGCCGAATGAGGCAATGTACCCCTACACGGCGAAGGAGGCAAGGGACAGGGGCGAGCTGGAGGTGTGGCGTGCCAATTTTCGCACCAACTGTGCCTGTGCCGGGGCGATAGAGCTGGCGATCCATCGGGACTTTGACGGAATGTATCTCAAGGACGGCTGCGCCAAAAGCGTTATTGACCAGTACTCCTCCGCATGGAGAACACCGAAAAAGTCACCGGCGTGTGTGATCTGGATTTTGACAAGCGGGAATTCTCCGCCGTCCACATCATGGACGGCTGGACAACGTGGGCGATGCGGGATGTGATCCCGTCTATCCATCAGGTCACAAATCCGTGCTTCACAACGGCGGAGGAACGGCTCCGTAAACTGCTGGAGCTGCTGGGCGGCATGGAGCTCACATCGGCTGGACATCTCACCGCACAGAATTTTTCGTTCAGCGATGAGGTCATGATGGAAAACGGTAAGCTGAACTTTTATGTGCAAGCGGACTTCGATGTGGATGCCGCCTTCGGCACCTTCGTGTGTACAGATGAGAACGATGACTGGCTGAACATCTACGCCAACTACGACATCGCGCGGGATAGACCGTGCGATACGCTGGAGCTGAATCTCTGCAAGGGCGACGGTACAGAGGAGTACTGGAGCTATCATCTGAACGCTGCCGAGCAGGAGGTGCTGGGTCGGAAGATGGAGGCGTTCTGCCAGCAGCAAAACGGTATGAGCCTGCATGGCTACGCCCGGCAATTCTGCGAGGAACAGGTGCAACCTCCACAGATGCAGTTATAGCCCCGTGTTTGCCCCTGTGGGCCGGTTTGTGGCCTCGCAGGAACGCGAGAGGGTAAGGATAGCGGCCCCGGAGGTTTGGAGCGTTTTCGGCCCGCTTTTCGGTGCGCCGAAAGCGGGGCAGGTGAAAGGGGTGGGGTCGTAAACGCCCCACCCCGCCCACTTCTGCCCGCAGTGCGGACAGTTTTGAGGAAAACGCACGGGGGTCATTCGGACAAAAAATCAGCCCGCAAGGAGTCGGTAGCCCAAAAAACTGCGTGATCACGGGATAATCAGCGGGGTCATGCCGCGATTTCAGGGAGGTGAACACCAATGGCAACAAATAAGAAAAAGCACGCCTTCTGGCTGACGCCGGAGGCAAAAACTATGGTAGAGGAAGATGCTCGTGCGGACAACTGCGGCAGCCAAAGTGAATTCGTAGAAAAAGCCATCCGCTTCTATGACGGCTACCTGCACACCAACAGAGCCAGCGCATTTCTGCCAAAAGTGCTGCTGGATGTACTGGAAGGTTCTCTCGGTGTCTACTGCGGGCGGGTGGGCAAGCTGCTGTTCAATCTGGCGGTGGAGTACAGCATCACCAACCACCTGCTGGCGGAGGACGCTGATATGGACGCCGAAATGTACCGCAAGTATCGCGGCTACAGCGTCCGCGAGGTGACGGATACACAGGGCGCTTTCTCTTTCCGGGACGCCCTGCGGCTGCACCGGAGGCAATAGTCCATGGCGCGGCTGATCCAGAAAAGTGGCTACTTCAAGGGCGGCAGCGGCGTAGGATATATGAGATACGTCGCCCAGCGTGAAGGTGTAGAGATCACCAGCGATACCGGGCCGGTGACGGAAAAGCAACAGAAGCTCATCGCAAAAATACAGAAGGACTTCCCTGATACGAAGGACTCCTTCGAGTGCGAGGACTATCTTACCACGCCGAACCGCGCCACGGCATAGGCGTATATCGCCGCCGCGCTGGATAGCCACCTGCACGAGATGGAGCCGGAGAGCGGCTACATGAAGTATATCGCCCAGCGGCCACGGGCGGAAAAGCACGGTGGGCATGGACTGTTCAGTGCTGCGCCTGTCACAGATCTGGACGAGGCGGTAGAGGAGCTGGACGCTCACAAGGGGCGGGTATGGACGTTCATCTTCTCTCTGCGGCGGGAGGATGCCGTGCAGACCGGCTACGACAATGCCGCCGCTTGGCGGGAGCTGTTGCTCCAGCAGTCCGGCACGCTGGCGGAGGCGCTGCGCATCCCGCAGGACAAGCTGCGGTGGTACGCAGCGTTTCATGACGAGGGGCATCACCCCCACGTCCACATGATGGTGTGGTCGGACGATCCGCGGATGGGACACCTGACGAAGAAAGGCATCTTCTCTATGCGCTCCAAGCTCACCGGCACCATCTTCCGGGAGGGGCTGAAGGATGTTTATATCCGCAAGGAGAGCATTTATAAGCGCAGCATCCAAACGGCACAGGAAAAGCTGCTGGAGCTGACCGCGCAGATGGAACAGCGGACTTGCCCGGATATAGGGATAGAGCAGATGATGCTGGAGCTGTCGCAGCAGCTCTCCCAATTAAGCGGCAAGCACCAGTACGGGTATCTGCCCAAGCCGGTAAAGGCCACGGTAGACGCCATTGTAGACCGACTGGCACAGCTGCCAGAGGTGGCGGCTTGCTATGAGCAGTGGTGGAAGCTGAAGGATGAGATCGCCGGTTACTACGGACGGAACACGCCGCCCCATCAGCCACTGGTACAGCAAAAAGAGTTCCGCACCATCAAGAATATGATCATTCAGCAGGCGGAAACATTTCGGCAGCCTGTGCCGGAGCAAGCTCCCGTCAAGGCCGAGCCTAATGAGCAGCAAGTGCCGCCCTCACCTGAATCGGCTGTGGCTATGCCGCAGCCGCAGGCAGTCACGTCGCAGATCAAGATAGAAGGCGGTGCGGTCATTCAATTGCTCTATCACATGAGTCGTGTGTTCCGCGGCAATATGCCGGTCATCCCGCCTGCGCTGCGTATCGACTCCAAGCGCCGCAGGCGGTTGCAGGAGAAGCGTATGGCCATGGGGCACAAGCGGGACGACCACGAGGACGAGCAGCTCCACCATGTCAACGACAACGCCATGCAATAGGAGGTATAAAGCGTGGGTAAATTTGTATATTTCACATCCGCGGAGAAACGGCAGGCCAACGAGGTTGACCTGCCGTCTTTTCTGTTGGATCGAGGCGAGAAACTCATTATGGCCGGACGGGATTACCGGCTGGTCAGCGACCACAGCATCACCGTGCGCGGACCGATGTGGTATGACCATGCCGCACGGAAGGGCGGACGCGCCATCAGCTTCGTGCAGCAATTCTACGACAAGACCTATCCCGAAGCGGTGACTATGCTGCTGGGGCGGGACGGTCAGGGCATCATCCCCATCGTCAAGAAGGAGCCGGAGTCGAGAGAGCCGAAGCCCTTCGCGCTGCCGGAGGCCTATCTCAATATGCGGCGGCTCTACGCCTACCTGACCACCCACCGGCGCATCGACCGCGACGTGGTCACGGCGTTCGTGCGGGAGAAGCTGCTCTACGAAGACACTCTGCATCACAACTGTGTGTTCGTGGGCGTGGACGAAAACGGAGAAGCCAGGCACGCCCATCTTCGCAGCAGCAACAGTCAGGGCAAGGTGTTCCGCATCAATGTGGAGGGCAGCGAGGCGAAGCACAGCTTCCACAAGGATGGCACAGATCGCTCCCTGTATGTGTTTGAAGCTCCCATCGACCTGCTGTCCCACATCACGCTCTATCCGACAGGCTGGCTGGAACACAGCTATGTGGCCTGCTGCGGCACGTCTGTTCAGCCGGTGCTGGAACGTCTGCGGCAGAACCCGAAGCTGAATATGGTCTATCTCTGCCTCGACAACGATGAGGCGGGCGAGGATGCCTGTGAAAACATGATGGAGGTGCTGGAGGAGATGGATGTGGACGTGGAGCGTCTGCGTCCGCAGGGAAAAGACTGGAACGATGACCTGTGCGCGAAGCGAGACAAAGCGAAAACCCCGACAGCATAAGGCTGTCGGGGTAAATTCATGTCACTGTTGGTAGCGCAATAGCAAAGAACGGAGTACGGGCGTGAAATCTTCGCAGATCTGCCGTGCGATTTCGGTGGCGGTAGCCTCATCGTAGACATGGGAAGTAATATTTCGTGCGGAGATGATTGCGTTCCACATATCGGCATCGTCGATTATGCCGGCGGCATAGGCGTCCTTCAGCACAGCGCGGGGCGAAACGACGGCGAGCACAACGCCCTGATCCTCCAAGTATTCGCGGAGTGATTTCCACGCCAGCTCCACCGCGAACTCAAAACGCTGAATCAGTCCATCGCGGTACAACGTATCCTGCGGCGCTGCAAGATAGCTTTTGACGGCATCTTCCAACCGCGCAAAGGCACGTTTATAGTTTTCGATCTTCTGCAGCATACAGTGTTACACCATCCTTCTCGATGTTTTGCAGAAACGCGGGTTCCATATTCTCGGAGATATGCACGATATCCAGCTTCAAGAGCGTGGGAAGATCCTCTGCCTCAAGGGAAAAGCCGCCGCGCTGCTTCTCGGGCATACCGTATACAGCGAGGTCAACATCGCTGCGTGCGTGGAAGTCTCCTCTGGCGCGGGAGCCGTAGAGGACTAACCGCTGTGCGCCATACCGTGCGGCAAGATTTGCAAGTTTTGTGTATAGCTCGTCCATGCGCCCTCCATCAAGATATGTCGCTTCACATACTTATCATACCACTTTTTCACATAGTAACACAAAACAGCTAAAAAAGAAAGGTCCTGTGTGCAACAGTATTTGGCGGCAATAGGTGTAAAATGGCTAACAGCACAAGGTTGCTGAAACCTTCATTCATCCAACATCAATTGCCCATCCAGCGCCTGCTGTTTTAGTCGCTGGAGCTGTTCCTTTTCCAGCTGGGCGATGCTCTTTTCGGGAGTGGGCAGATCTTCCGGCATTGTGCCGCCGATTTTTTCGATGGCTTCTCTTACTTCACTGCCGACCTTGTAATGGACGGCGGTGGCGGTATCCGCGCTGTTCACGCTATCCTTCCGCAGCTTCTCCTCGGTCTGAGAAATACGGAACAGGTTTGCGATCAGCTCTGTACTGCCCATGTAGTCGAGGATCTTTTGACCGACCTCCAAGTTCTTCTTGCGGTGAATGTCATCCACGGTCATGCCGCCGTACAATCCCATGTACCCGGCGTTTTGGAATACGGCAAACTCATCTGCCGTGATCACACCGGCGTTTCTGGCTGCTTCGGCAAGCAGCTGATTCCATTGCTTGATATCGCCGCGCACGACCAGTCGGCGGCTGTCCTCGTCCAGCTGGTTAAAACGGTCTGCCACTTCCTGCCGGTAGGTTTGGATGGCGAAATAGGTTTGCCCCAGCGCGATGACTTCTTTGCGCGGATCACCGTTCTGTACGATCAGATAGCAGGCGTAGCGGGACAACTCGTAGTCAACAAGCTCCTTCACACCGCCGTGAGGCATAGGAGATGTTTTCCTGACCTCAGGAAAACATTCGGCAACGTTATGCCCACTGTTTTCACAGGCGATCATAGCGCGCTTGATGACCTTGGCAAAGTTTTCCCATTTTGCATAATCCAGGACCGGAGCCAGTTCTCTGGCATACCAATACTCGGAACCGTCGGGGCGCGTTCTGCGAATGTCCTCAAAGCATTTATATTCGGTGGCAACGAGATGGCTCATGTAGTGTCCCTCCCCCTATTTTTACACGGCAATAGTAACATAAATCGATAAAAAAAGAAAGGAGAAATCCTGTGACAGATAACCTCTGGATACTCTTTGCGGCGGCAGGCGCCATGGCGACCATCATCGGCGGACTGGCATTGCTGGGTGACCACTACGCGCTGAACAATATCAAGTCCAAGACCGTAGGCGACGGGCAGCATGGCACGGCACGGTGGGCTACCAATACAGAGATCCGTAAGACCTATGCCCTTGTTCCCTTCCAAGTATCGGACTGGCGGGCGGGAAAAAACCTACCTGACGCGCAGGGATTGGTGCTGGGCAGCACCAGCAGCAAGCACGGCATCACCGCACTGGTAGACAAGGACGATGTGCATTGTCTTATGATCGGTGCATCCGGCGTGGGTAAGACGGCGTATTTCCTGTATCCCAATCTGGAGTATGCCTGCGCCTGCGGTATGAGTTTTTTTGCTACGGACACAAAGGGTGACCTCGCCCGCAACTACGGCGCAGTGGCAGCGAGGTATTATGGCTATCATGTTTCTGTGGTGGATCTGCGTAACCCCACGCGCTCGGATGGCTACAACCTGCTGACGCTCATCAACCACTACATGGATGAGACACGGGCGACCGGCGGTCTTGCCGCCCGTGCCAAAGCGGAGAAGTACGCCAAGATACTGGCCAAGACCGTCGTGTCTCCGAACGGCGACACTGACTACGGGCAGAACGCCTATTTCTACGATGCGGCGGAGGGCTTGCTGACCTCCGTAGTGCTCCTGCTGGCGGAATTCCTGCCGCCGGACAGCAAATGCCCCACAGAACGCCAACACATCGTGTCCGTATTCAAGCTGGTACAGGAACTATTAGCACCCTCCGGCGTTCGCGGCAAAAACTGGTTTGCACTTCTGATGGACAGACTGCCGGACGTACACAAGGCCCGATGGTTTGCCGGTGCAGCGCTGGATGCCTCTGAACAGGCCATGGCCTCCGTCATGTCCACGGTGCTGTCCCGGCTCAACGCCTTCCTCGACAGCGAGCTGGAGCAGGTGCTGTGCTTCGACAGTGCCATCAATGCAGAGCAATTCGCGGCGGAGAAATCCACCGTATTCTTAATCCTGCCGGAGGAGGACACCACCAAGAACTTCATGGCAGGCTTGATGATACAGACGCTGGCGCGGGAGCTGTTCGCCGTGGCGGACGAGAACGGCGGGCGTCTGCCCGGCCGCGTGGTGTTCTATTGTGATGAGTTTGGCACAATGCCTGCCTTTGATGTGGAGGCATTGTTCAGTGCGGGACGTTCCCGAGGTATCACACTGGTACCCATCATCCAATCGCTGGCGCAGTTGGAGAAGACTTACGGCAGAGAAGGCGCAGAAATATTGACTGACAACTGTCAGGATACCATCTTCGGCGGCTTTGCGCCCAACAGTCAGACGGCGGAGCAGCTTTCCAAATCGCTGGGCAGCCGCACGGTACTCAGCGGCTCTGTCAGTAAGGGGAAGAACGATCCCAGCCAGAGCCTGCAGATGATAGAGCGTCCGCTGATGACGCCGGACGAGTTGAAATCCATTCCCAAGGGCAGCTTTGTGGTGATAAAAACGGGAACACATCCCATGCAGACGAAGCTGCGGCTGTTTCTCGATTGGGGCATTACCTTCGATGCGACCTATGCCACACCGGAACACGCGGCGCGGCCTGTGGCCTACGCCAGCCGTCAGGAATTGTTCCTCAGTATCAGCAAAAGATATAGCAGCAGTGACCGGCCCATACAGGCGCAGCAGGCATCGGCCACACAGAGGAGAACACCTCGCTCGGCCATGGGGCTCTACAGTGAGGACACAAGGCCATGAGCTACTTTGGAAGCATCTACGCCGACATGGAGCTGCCCCATCGGGCAAGGACAGTCTATATGTACCTCAAGGATCGGTCTGACGCAGGGAATACCTGCTGGCCCAGCGTCCGCAGGATCGCGGAGGATCTGAAGCTGTCCCGCCGTACCGTGCAGCGGGCGTTGACAGATTTGGAACGTCACGGTTTCCTGGAGCGCACCCATCGCCGCCGTCCCAACGGCAGCCTGACCAGCAACCTGTATCGCGTCAAATGAGCAGAGAAAGAGCGCACCTCCCACCAAGGGGGAGGTGCGCTCTCAAGTTGTCACGAGGGTAGCGTCACCATGGCGTACCCAGAAGGACTCACTCTATCGGAGGTACTAAGACAGAAGGAAGAATGAGACAAGTATTCCCATAAAACAGAACCTAAAAAGGTATGAGACTCGATTGCGGCGTAATGAGTAGAAAACCTACAGATTAACCACGAAACATACGATAGATCACTGAACCTTGATGTCTTTTTCCATGGGAAACGAGGTCATGTGCAAATACATGGAGTATTTGTCCAGATGCCGCCATGTGTCACTTCCAAAGAAGGCTTTTTGCAGATCAAAGGGAAGAACAAGTTGGTATTCCGTATGGGGCGAAAGATGGATGCCGAAATTTCCTTGTAAAACCGGATTTAATTTGGTGAGGAGTTCCCAGTCCAAACCGACGTAATTGTCGACTCCGTGGAGCGCGAGGTCTGTCAGCATAACGCCCTCCGCATCGCTGCTGCCATTAAACAACGTTATGTAGGTTAACGCCAATTTTTCGGGGTGTGATGGATAATCATCGACATCAACAAGATCACTGCTGCTGATGTATTCACCAAAGTCTACGATATCAAACTGATCCACTCGTAAGGAGTATCCATCAATACAGGCGCCGCCAATATAATCCTGACCAAACGGAACAACGTCACCTATTTCATGCAGCTCCTTTTGGGCACAGAGATTTTTATATACATGATTCAGCGTTGTGTATCGCCATGCCCAAGCAGCGCATAGCAGAACGATAAGGATGCCAACGATAATACTTCGCTTTTTCATGTTACAGACGTCCTTTCGATACAGCCGTTTGAGATAGTAAGTATCTCATCTGAAAGTGATGTCAGAATGCTGGAATCGTGGCATGTAAGTACGATGAGAGCACCACGCTCTCTTTCGCGGCGGATGAGGGCACAAATCTGCGCGACGCCTGTGTCATCCAGTGCATTGGTTGGTTCATCTAAAATAATCAAGTCAGGCTGCTCCATAATGGCCGCAGCAATCCCCAAGCGCTGTTTCATGCCAAGGGAATACTTTCTATATTTCCGGCGATCGGATGGCAATAAGCCAACATCTTCAATTGTCTGACTGATTTGCTGTATAGTAACGCGATCTCTGAGGCGGGCCAGAAGCCGGAGATTATCAAGACCGGTATAGTTTGGGAGAAAGGAGGGGTTTTCAATAAGAAGGCCAAGTGAACTGGGAAAATCAACCTCCTTACCCAACTCAGTGCCGTCTATGTATACGGCGCCGCTTGTGGGGCGGATGAGTCCACTGATAAGGCGCATCAGCATAGTTTTACCACAGCCATTAGGCCCTTGCAGGCCATATACATGGCCGCTGGTAAAGCGATAAGATATATCGCCTAATATGGTAGCCCTTCGGATAATTTTTGTGGCATGGTCGATAATGATTTCCATATGGTCTCCTATTCTTCTATGCTCAGTATATCGGCTTTCCTGAATGCTGCTACCCCAATCAGAATATATGCTATGATCATTCCAATAGCAAAGCATGCTGAGAATAGAGGAGAAGCACCGCCTGCCGTTACATAAGAGCTTCGTATTGACATGGCACCGACACCAAGAAACCATCGAGATGATCCAAACGCGGCAAAAGCTAATAGAAGCATGCATGATAAAAAGGCGAGAATTGGCTTCGTAATCATGCAAAGAAGCATTTCCAGCATACTTAATGCAAAAATAGTCAGGAATGGAAGCAGGACTGCAACCATGCTGGTTTGCCTTATGGATAATGATATCGGATCGAATATAGCGGATTGAAAAATATAAGCACAGGACTGGGAAGAAGCTGCCATGGTGGATGATGCGCCGGCAAACCATGAGAAGAGAAATGTTGTAAGACAGGCCAACGCAAGATAGAGCAGACAGCTCATTGCATTCCATAGACACTTTGAGAGAAACCAGCCGGCTTTATTTCTGCAGCGGTAAATAATCTGCAAGCCGAACGATGTCATGTCTTTAGGCAGGTAGTCTAAGTTTAGATAGAGGCAGCTTCCAACAACGAGTATCCACAATGTTGGTAAAGAGATATCTTGAAGTGCGGTGTTTGCTGAAATTGGCAGTTGTCCTTTGAAGCAGTAAAGCAGATAATCGCCCCAAGAAGCCGAAATCCCGGCGGCACTAAATTCGCGGTTGCCCAAAAAACATGGTATCAGGAAGATGATAGGGATCAGCAGCTGGCGCCAACGAAGAAGTCCATTGCGCAGATCATGCCAGAGCACATTAAACCAGTTCATGTTTTATCACCTGCCAACGCCCAATCAGGAAAGAAATTGCAATCAGAACACCGATTTCAAGAAACATCAGCCACTCCGGGTTCTGATTGGCGGAAATGCCTGCCGCAAGATTCAATGGTGACAGCGCAAGATGGCAATGTCCGTAATTTAATAGAACGGCACAGAGCACATCCAAGGTGACCAGTATGACAAATGGCGTCAGGATCACGATAACCTGTAGCCGCGGCTTGGCACCCACAACAAAGCAAAGGCAGGCTGCGGTGCCGCCCCAAAGGAATTCCATGCCACACCATATCAGGGAATAAAGCCACGGATTTGTATAGTAAATTTGCGAAAGAAAATTGCCGTCGAATACCATCGCCAGAAAGTCGTTGACATTGGGGATAAGTGCGGGGCAAATCAAAGCGTTAACCATCAGATTCAAGAAAACAGGCAATGCCAGCGCAATTCCGCCGCTGACAAAGACTGCGATATACTTCGAAACAAAGTATATCATGTGATTGCGTCTGAGGACGATCTGATAATAAATGCCAGATCTTCGTTCTTGACAGTATGACCACCCAAAGGGCATGGACACCAGAATTGGCCACACGAAGTAAAGGATGCGAAAGCCCATACTGGTTCCCCCAACAGCAATCCAGTGGATAAATAGAGACAGCCCACAATAATTGCCGCCGATACCGCTGGCCGCATAGCCATAAGTATACATACGCTGGATGTTTTCCAACACGTTGATGGAGGCAATAGCTGACCCGATCAGGACAGCTATCCATAGCCAGCGGTTATGAACAGCCTTATATAATTCAACTTTTATCGAGCTCCACAATAGTATCATCTCCCGTTATGGATATAGATTTGCAAATGTGCCGAAATGCAGGTTCATTCAAATGACACGCTGCCGTCATCCGCGATCTCCACCCGGCAGAGCCTACTTTCCGCACTATTCTGGCTGTACAGGGAGATTTTATTTAGATCAAAGATCCCCCCATGTCGAATGTCGCTGATGGGAAAGCCTATCGTGAAGGTAATGCTCTCGCCGGGCTCCACGCGGAAGGCCAGGTCATTCTCAGAACAGCTTCCAAAGCCGCTGTAATAGAAGAGAAAAGTGCACGGCACCGGGTCTTCCTGTTCATCGCCAGCAACTCCGGCATTGACAATGGACTCGGTGCGGAAGACATAGGGGTCTGAATAAAGCCCCATGGGAAGCCCGCCCTCATCCTTGTCCATCGTTGTAAAATTAACGGCATCCTGGCTTTCCACCGTGATGTCCAGCAGGAGCAGGTATGCGCCGTCAAGAAAGGAACCGTCCTCCCGCACAAAATCGGGATAGTAGATGTTTTTATGGGTATTGTGGTCCGTGCGCTCAGGATCGTCGGGCGGCAGGGCAAAAGTAAAGCCGGTCGCCTCTGTAAAACCGGCGTTCTTTACTGGCTCGTCCGGAAGGTCGCTCATATGGGAGATCAGGCGGGGATTGGCTAAGGTAAAAACGAACTTCCCGGATTTCAAGCCGAATCGCCGCCAGAAAGAGACGGAATCTGCCGTTTTGGATAGGATGGTCTCTTCTCCCCAAGGATCGTCATCCCCCCAATAATGCCTCGTCCCCATGTTATCCGGCAAAATCTTCTGCAAAGAGGAGCATCCGGACAGTGACAACATGGCGCAAAGGACAAAGGCAATGGTGAAGGTTAACTGCAAAAATCGTTTCATGGTAATCTCCTGTGGCGGGGGATCACCAAATGGTGACCCCCGTGTCGTTTGGATATCGTTCACAGCGGGACAAGCTTACGTTGCACTTGTGTATGTGCCGTTGCTGTCAGGACTCCAGATGTAATTCAGGGTGCCAGACGTGGAATTCCGTGTTTTAAAATCATATGCCGCATAACGGTAGCCACTCTCGTAAATCTGGCTAGCAAGACGCGCATCCGCATACGCTGGCACAGAAAGAGATACGATCAGTAGTACAACTAACAGCCCACAACCTAATCGCTTTATAAAAAACACCTCCTTCCTGCGAATAGTGAGGTACTGAGAACCTCAACTATATAACGCATGAAGGAGGTGCTTTCTTTCTGATTCTGAAAATTT
Organism: uncultured Eubacteriales bacterium; assembly: GCA_900545495.1. Taxonomy (GTDB): domain Bacteria; phylum Bacillota; class Clostridia; order Oscillospirales; family Oscillospiraceae; genus Vescimonas. The sequence goes on along the minus strand of UQZJ01000008.1, from coordinate 43,931 downwards.
TACAATTACGACAAAATTTCGACCACGCTTTCGGCAATATGTAACAATTCGTCTCCGTCCAAAAACGCGTCTATCATAAAGCACATATTATCGCGCTCGTTCATCCAGACAACCGCGCTGCTCTCGGACTCATCCTGCGAAATATACAGTTGTCCCGGTTGCCCATTGACCACAATATCTGTTACGGCCATATCCTCTGTGTAACACATCTTTGCGGTGCTGCTCTCCATTGGGAAATATTCAAAGTAAAGCTCGTGGTGATTTGGCCCGCTGTACGTAATCGCAGTTGCGTTGGAAAATTTGTCCGGCTGTATCAGGAATTGACCACTTGTTTCGTATCCGTCCGGGAAATATGTGATCTCATACCTCCGCGTTTGAGTTTCTTTTGGCTTACCGCCGAAATGATAGGACATAGCGTTTTCATACCGCACGGCGATCCAATTTGCAACCGTTGCATAGACCTTAGGGCTGACCATCATCAGCACACCAAGGCTTAAAATGCATGCCAGCAAAAGTACTGCCGCTGTTCTGGCAACCCTTTTCCAGAGCGGCCGCTGTCTGCGCTTGGCCCAACCGTTGGGGTTGGCCAATAAAGAATGCATGGATTTCTGAAACTTGGGCGACGTTTCCACATGTGCTGTTCCGGCAAATTCTTCGGCAAATTCTTCTGCGGCGGCATCCAGAAGGATATCGCGAAGCAGTTCATTCTCTTTGTGTTCTGTCAAATCAACTCCTCCTCTCTCAGGCGCTCAAGCAAAAGGCTACGCCCACGAAAAACGCGGGTGTTGACGGTGGCCTCCGGAATGTTCAGCTTTTGAGCAATCTCCCGCGTACTGCATTCTTCTACAAATCGCATTTCTAAAACGGTACGATATGTCTCTGGCAAACGATGGATCACCTCAATAATTGCATCGGCGTGTCCCTCGGCCTGATCTTCCGCCCAAATCGGCTCTAAATCATCAAAGGAAAGGTCGTTTTTCGCTTTTCGTAGAAGGGAAATGCATTCGTTTCTAACAATAATAACGCAGTAGGCACCTCTTTTCTTACACGGGACATCAAGTATCCTTTGAAAATTTTTTATGACCTTCATCCAAGCGTTCTGTACCGCGTCCTCAAGCATCATCTGATCAGATGGGAAATATTTTTTTGCGACGCGTAGCATAACCTCGTGGTACTCGCTATAGAGTACCATAAATTCACGCCTTTCATTGTCTGTTTCCAGAGCGGATAAGTAAATCAACAAAGCACTGCCTCCGTTTTCTGTTTTCAAAAAGCATGTTGGTCATGCTATCAACAGCAGGTGTTACACATTGAAAAACATATTAAAATACTTTCATGCGGCTGTCAATCCTGCAAGCGCGGCTGTTACTTTTGGTCTGTACCAACCGGACTTCCCCTATGAATGAACGGTAGGTTGAGCACACGCAAAAGTGGCAGAAAGACGTGCCCCTTGCATCAAAGCCATCGCGGTAAATCTGTATCGATCTTCGCGGGGTCATTAAGTGGACGGTGGAAAAACCGGAGCGGCATGGCTATCTGGAACGCTCGTCCTCATTACTAACCCAACAAAAGAAGCGCATCCAGGCTCAATGCAGTTCAGCAGAGACGGCGCAGTTGTCAAGAGATGCTGCATCATTTGCTGGACCAGGGAGAAAAGGACGCATACGATTTTTTGTAAGTCGAGGGAATTTTATGTTGCATTTTTAACGGGCAAATTGTCTTTTGATGTAGAATGAGAAATGCTTAGCATCGTCAGGTTGTAATTGGTGCTGCCAGGACTGTTTTGCACCCGTACTACTTGACAATTTTATCAGATGCTGTGTGAATTCTGTGTGCATAACAGAAGGCATTTATGCAGAGAGCGGTCAGCTGGCAATAGGTGTACGATCAGTTTTCTGAGACGGAGGTGTTTGTCATTAAAAAGCTGCGAATACTGCCGGTATTTGCTGCACTGCTCCTTTTGATCGGATGTGCGGCTCAAGGGGCGGCAGAAGATGTGGTTCAGGACGAAAGCAACGCGAACGTGGCGGCAGAGGAGCCCAAGCGCGCATTGGGTAAGTTCGATGCGCCGGATGTCGTCTTCAATAAAGAGCTAAAGCCAGCAGACGAGCTGGTGAAGATCGAAATTCAATTTTATGATTCATATCTCTATTCTGTGGATGACACAGCCTGTCTTTTGGAAATAGGAGAGCAATTCGCCAGCGCAATGGTCATTCCCTATACGCCGAAGACCTTTAATCCGGATGCCACACTGCACTTTGAGTATGCGGACGGCAGTATTACAACGCTTGCGACGGATCTTGGCGCCTATGTATTTTGTCTCAACGATGTATACTACAATTTCGCTTTTCGCGAAAACGGCGAAAATCTCAGTCAGAAAACAGACGAGATGCTGCGTAAATGGCTTGATACGGACGATTGGGCAACATCTGTTTTTGAAAAGTACAGGGTGGGCTCATTAGGCTCGATATACCTCCACCCAAATACTGGAGAAGGCTAAGGAGGCAACGGCTTTGGCCGCCGGAACGATAACCATAAGATGATGTTATAAAGGAGAGCAAACATGAAAAAGCGCCTCGCTATCATACTCCCTCTGGCCGCCGTGGTCGCCGCCGTAATGGTCTATCTTCTCGCCGACCGTCCTTGGCTTGTTACCAATGACCCCAACACCTACGACATCCGTGCCGATGCCCCTGTGTCGATAAGCTTTGATCAGGTTGATAAAACCCGAGGCGTCTATCGTATCGTAAACAACGGTTCCGAGTCCGCCTTCTGCACAAACCGCTTTGCGCTTCAATATCAGAAAAACGGCGACTGGTATAATGTCAAGGCAGACAATTCGGGGGAGAGCCAGGTTGCGCTAAAGCTGGAACCCGGCGGCACGGAGTATTTTAACGCCTTTTGGCGTAGCGGAGAAAAGTCCATTCCCGGAGGAGAATACCGACTTGTTACGCCTATAAAGACCGGTAGAGGTGGAGACTATTGGATTGCCTCTCCCTTTTCTGTCCCTTGATCTTCGCCCTCGTATTTACGGCCACATGGATGCTGCACGCAAGCAGCAAACCTATAGAGGCCAACGGGCACAGCCCGCAGGGCGTTTGTGAGACCGCGCAGGAAAGCGCGATCCGCGACAATACATAACACAAGAAGGCGAGGATAGACATCCTCGCCTTCTTGCTCGCGTATCACCTTTTTTGACAGGCTGGAGATGATTCTTACACGCTCAATTCTGAAACCCTTCTTGGAGATATTCTTCTCGTGGACTAAGTTGTTGCATTCTTGCGCAACAAGCGTTTATTATTAAACGAGAAGAAAGAGAGATGGTCATATGCTGCCAGTTATTATATCTACGCTGGATGATCCGCAGGATCGAAATTTTATCGTGCAGCTCTATTTGGAATATGAAAAGCTGCTTTTCAGCACAGCATGGAAATTTACTTCCTCGCATCACGATGCAGAGGAGATCGTGCAGGACAGTTTGGAGCGACTTATCAGAAAAACTTCCGTGCTGCGGCAGTTAGAGCGTTGCACGCTAGTTGCGTACATTGTCTCTACTGTCAGAAACACCGCCATCAATCATCTGCGCAAAGCGGGCAGAATAAAGCTTGCAGAAACAGATATTGACGATGAGTCCGAAACGATCGATCCGCAGTTATCACTGGATGATCTGCTGATCTTACGGGAACGTCAACAGAAGCTCGCGGCAACATGGTTGAACATACCCGAAGATGACCGGATGCTGTTGGAAGGGAAATATCTGCTGGGGCTGTCGGACGGTGAGTTGGCAGAGTTGGCAGGGTGCAAGTCTAACAGTGTTCGTATGAAGCTGACGCGGGCTCGCAGGAATGCGCTGAAGATCATGTTAGATAAGGAGGTCGAGTGGATATGACAAGACGAGAAATGCTCATGGAGCGGTACGAAGACGCGCTGTTTGCACTGCTCATGAATGAAGTGGCCGAAGCAGAAGGAAGAAAGGCACTGGAAGAAAATCAACGGCTCTGTGACAGCGGCGAGATGGTCATTCCCGAAGAAGTACACCGGCGATGTCTGAGAACTATTGCGCGAAAAACAGCCCAGAAGGATGTGCGGCGATTTGGCCGTGCGCTTTCCAAGGCGGCGCCCAAGGTGGCCATCATAGCGCTGGTGGGAATGCTGACATTTACGACAGTTTTTGCGGCATCAGAGGATTTCCGCGTAAGAACGTTGAATTTCATCATAGAGACGTTCGATGATCGGACAGAGATCCGGCTGCCACCAGAACAGATCGATCCAGCCCATCAGGCGCATACTGTGCCGCAGTTCTCTGTTGGCTGGCTGCCAGAGGGGTTTGCGCTGATAGATGCGGGCGAAAATCAATCGACTGTCTGGGCGAATTATAAAAATGATGAGACAGGCGCTTCTATCAGTATTTTTGGGAATGATTTGACCGCTGGTGGTGTTAGTGTTGATACAGAAGATACGCAGGCGCTTTCCGTGCAGCTTCATGGAGGAAATGCGCTGCTGATCGAAAAAAACAATATCATCCAAGTCAGATGGCAATACAGCGAAAAAAGTGCATGGTTGTTTTCAGCTATAGGAAAAAATATGAATCGTGATACCCTGTTGAAGGTAGCCGAAAGCACGACAATAAAGTAAATATTCATGGTTGCACGAAGCGCGGTATCTTCGGTCTGCCTCGGATCTGCAACAATGCAGAAAACGTGCGGCGGATCCTCTCTCTGGTGGACAGCCCCTGCAATGGCCTGACCATGTGCTCCGGCTCCATGGGTTCCGATCCCCGCAATGATATCCCCGCTATGGTACGGGAGTTCGGCGCACAGGGCCGCATCCACTTCGCCCATGTGCGCAACATCAAGTTCACCGGACCCGGACAGTTTGAGGAGGCGGCGCATTTCTCCGCAGACGGCAGTCTGGATCTGTACGAGATCATGAAGGCGTTTTACGAGGTGGGCTTTGACGGATATATCCGTCCCGACCACGGGCGCATGATCTGGGATGAGCAGGGCCGGGCCGGCCACGGTCTGTACGACCGTGCCTTGGGCGCGGTGTACCTCTCCTGTCTGTGGGAGGCTCTGGGCAAGGACCGCAAGCAGCCCTGAAGCCAGCATCCTGCGGATACTACACAGTACAGTAAAGAGGATGATATGGATATGCATCCTGTTTTGAAAAAGATCTCCGACATCGGCATCGTGCCGGTGGTCGCCATTGATGATGCAAAAAAGGCCGTCCCTCTCGCCAAGATGCTGGTGGCCGGCGGTCTGCCGGTAGCAGAGGTCACGTTCCGCACCGCCGCCGGTGAGGAGGCTATCCGCACGATCAGCCGTGAGGTGCCGGAAATGCTGGTGGGCGCCGGAACGGTTTTGACCCGCGAGCAGGTGGATCGCGCACTGGCGGCAGGCGCGCAGTTTATCGTCAGCCCCGGCTTCAACCCGGACACCGTGACCTACGGGCTGTCCAAGGGTGCGCTGATGATCCCCGGCACGGCCACGCCCGGCGAGATGGAGCAGGCCATGGCACTGGGTCTGGATGTGGTGAAATTCTTCCCGGCGGAGCAGAACGGCGGCGTTGCCAAGCTCAAGGCGCTGGCAGGCCCCTACAAAACGCTGAAATGGATGCCCACCGGCGGCGTGAACGCCAAGAATCTGACGGACTATCTCAGTTTCGACCAGATCGTCGCCTGCGGCGGCACCTGGATGGTCAAGGGCGAGCTTTTGCAGCGGGAGGACTGGGACGAGGTCACCCGCTTGAGCCGTCAGGCCGTCCACACGATGCTGGACTTCTCGCTGGACCACATTGGCATCAACTGCCAGAACGAGGAGGCGGCACAGCTGGCACAGACGCTGTGCGCCATATTCGGCTTCACCTACCGGGAGGGGAACTCCTCGGTGCAGGCGCTCCACGCCGTGGAATGCGCCAAGACGCCGGAGCGCGGCGAAAAGGGTCACATCGCCATTGCCACCTGCAACGTGGACAGAGCGGTGTATCACCTGAGCCTATCCGGTATCCGGTGTCTGCCCGAGACTCGTAAAACGGATGCCAAGGGCAACACGACAGCCATCTACATCGACGGTGATTTTGGCGGATTTGCCATTCATCTGCTGCGGAAGTGAGGAGGATCTGACTATGAGCAAGCGTATCGTTACATTTGGTGAGATCATGCTGCGGCTGGCCCCTAACGGGTACTACCGCTTTTTCCAGAACGATCAGCTGCAGGCGACCTTCGGCGGCGGCGAGGCCAATGTGGCCGTGTCTCTTGCCAACTACGGCATGGATGCGGCGTTCGTGACCAAGCTGCCGGCTCACGCCATCGGACAGGGTGCGGTCAACGCCCTGCGGGGCTTAGGTGTGGATACCGGCTCCATCGTGCGCGGCGGCGACCGCGTCGGCATTTACTATCTGGAAAAGGGTGCCTCCCAGCGCGGCAGCGTGTGCATCTATGACCGCGCCCACTCCCCCATTCAGGAGGCACAGCCCACGGATTTCGACTGGGACACCATTTTCGAGGGCGCAGACTGGTTCCACTTTACCGGCATCACCCCCGGCTCTGGGACCGAATCTGGTGGAGATCTGCAAGGAGGCCTGCATCGCCGCCAAAAAGCGGGGTGTTAAGATCTCCTGCGACCTGAACTACCGCGGCAAGCTGTGGACTCGCGAGCAGGCGCGCACCGCCATGACAGAGCTGTGCCGCTACGTGGATGTGTGCATCTCCAACGAAGAGGACGCCATTGAGTTTGCCGTGGCGGCCTCGGCGCTGAAGCACTCCGTTGCGGGCGACTTCAACCGTGTCACCGTGGCGGAGGTGGAAAAGCTCTGCGGCGGCGACGGCTCCGGCCGCGTGCAGCGGTAAAATCCTTTCCCCATGCGCAGCCCCACCTGACAGCAACAAGGCGCATCAATTTCATCTGCGCTTATTCCTTCACGAAAAAACACCGCCCTTGGCGGTGTTTTTTTCGTGCGAGGCAGTCCGCACAGCGGCGTACCTTCCATAAAACACCTGTCAAAATAGGTAGATACAAAACCGCGGAAGTATGGTATAATCGTCCTCGTGTGTAAAAGCGGCAAAACAAATGGTATGCCGCTTTCCGAAAAGAACGACAGAAACAACGAGAGGAAAGAAAATCATGTCAAGAATCATCAATGAGCCCAAGATCAAAAACGCCTTCGTGGTCAAGATTCGCGAGCTGCTGGAGCACCGTGCCTTCTGGCTGTATCTGCTGGTGGACGAGGCGGAGAAGCGCGGCCTCGACCCCAGGGATTTTGCCTCGGCAGCCATCTCCCGCTGCGGCATCTCGCAGGGTAACGACCTTGTGAAAAAGGGCGGTACCAAGAGCCTGAAGGGTCTGCGCAAGACGCTGTTCACCAAGGCGGCCCGCTGGGTCTTTGAGATGGATCTGGTGAAGAACACCGACGACACCCTGTATCTGGATTTCCACTACTGCCCGCTGGTCAAGGCGTGGCAGAAGGCCGGCTGCACCGATGAGGAGATCGCCCGGCTCTGCGACATCGCCATGTGCGGCGACCACGGCATCGGCAAGTGCTTCGACGCACGGCTGGAGCTGCCCAAGGCCATCGCCAAGGGCGACGACATCTGCGCGCTGCGCTACATCAAAGACAGCAAGCAGGGGGAGAAATGAGAAAAGTCGACACCTCCCTCATCGTAAGACTGCGCCTTCCGCAATTTGCGGTGGGCCTTTTTACGACCATGCTGAATAACTATCTTATCTATTTCTACCAGCCCTCCAAGGCGTCGGGCATCCCCGACCTCATCCCGCAGGGACGGCTGGTGCTGGGCGTGCTGACCATCATCGGCATGATCAAGGCAGTGGGACACATCATCGACGCGGTGACAGACCCGCTGATCGCCGCCGGCTCCGACAAGAGCCGGCATAAGGACGGCCGGTGCGGGTGAACGCCTACACCATCAGCTCGTTCTTCTTTGTGACCGGCAGCGCCCTCGGCTATGTCAGCCCGCTGATCGTCAGCGCGTTCAAGGGCGCGGGCATGGCGTTCTTTCAGGCGTGCATCATGTACTATGTGACCTCGCTGATGGGTCTTGCGGAGACGTACTCCGTGCTGATCTTGGTCATCTCCATCGCCGGGTCGCTGCTGATGTACCCGCTGGTAAACAAATTCGCCAAGAAGCGAGGTAAGAAGCTGCCCATCATTCTGGGCTGCACCGTATTTTCCGCCGCGGAGATCGTGATCTGCTTCATCGATATGCTGCCGGGGAACCGGCTGGTGCTGGCCTGCGTGTTCGCCCTGTTCGTGTCCTTCCCCTTCGCGGTGCTGAACGTGCTGCCCGGCGCCATGATGGCCGTCCACGAAAAGGGGAGATGCACGGCGCGGCTCATCGCCAAAAACCTGCCGGGTCACGCGGGACTGGAGGGGGGGGACACAAGACCCCCGTCATGCGTATGGCGGCCTTTATCGCGGAGGCGGACGAGAAGAAGCTGTATATCCGGCGGCTCCACCCGGAGGTACGTGGGATGTTCGAGGCCATGGCGCCCCACATGAAGTTCCCCATGGGCTTTGTGTTCTCCCACCTTGGGATGTTCGAGCGGCTGCTCATCAAGCTGATCCCCAAGCTCAACGCGGCGGACGCACGGCAGTTCACCGATCTCTCCGACACGGTGATCCGGTTCGCCCCCATCGACATCGACAAGCAGCAATACGCATCGGTGCATGGGGAAAACGAGAATATCAGCGTGGATAAGCCCCATCTGGCGGTGGATTTCTACAAGGCATTGCTCCGCAACTATCCGGCGGACGCCCGGTAAATGGCCTGTTTTCCCGGCGTTTATCCACTGTTTGACCGAAAAGAGCGTTCACCGGCTGTGCCGGCGAGCGCTCTTTGTAACATTCCCACAAAGAAATCGCCTGAAAATTGGCTTTTTCGCCGTTTTTCGAGTTGCAGCGGCGGTGGTAAAGCGCTATGATGGTAAGGCCGCGTCGCGGCAAAAAAGGACGAGAGAGGTACCTTATGCACAAGAAAGTATTCGCCCCCGCGCTGTTTGACTGCTTGAAGTCCTATTCCGGCAAGCAGTTCGCCAAGGACGCGGTATCGGGCGTCATCGTGGCCATCATCGCACTGCCCCTTTCTATCGCGCTGGCGCTGGCCAGCGGCGTCGGCCCGGAGCAGGGCATCTACACCGCCATTATCGCGGGCTTCCTGATTTCCTTCTTCGGCGGCAGCCGGGTGCAGATCGCGGGCCCCACCGCCGCCTTTGCCACCATTGTGGCGGGTATCGTGGCGGAGCACGGCATGGGCGGGCTGGCCCTTGCCACCGTCATGGCGGGCATCATCCTGATCCTGATGGGCGTTTTGAAGCTGGGCAGCCTGATCCGCTTCATCCCCTACACCATCACCACCGGCTTTACCGCCGGTATCGCCGTGACCATCTTCATCGGACAGTGGAAGGACTTTTTCGGCGTGAGCTACCCGGAAAAGCCCATCGAGACCATGGAAAAGGCCGCCTGCTTCTTCCGCAGTCTGGATACCGTCAACCTCTGGGCGGCGCTGGTGGGCGCGGTGTGTCTGGCCGTTCTCCTCATCTGGCCCCGCATCAATAAGCTCATCCCCGGCAGCCTCATCGCCGTGCTGGTGGGCATCGCCATGGTGAAGCTTCTGCACCTGCCGGTGAACACCATCGGCAACCTCTACACCATCTCCAACAGGCTGCCCTCCTTCACCCCGCCGGACTTCTCCTTTGACACTGTGCAGGCTATGCTGCCCAGCGCCTTCACCATCGCCATCTTAGCCGCTATTGAGAGTCTTTTGTCCTGCGTGGTGGCCGACGGCATGGTGGCCTCCCACCACAACTCCAACACGGAGCTGATCGCACAGGGCATCGGCAACGTGGGCTCGGCGCTGTTCGGCGGCATCCCCGCCACCGGCGCTATCGCCCGTACCGCCGCCAACATCAAGTCCGGCGGCCGCACCCCCGTGGCGGGCATGATCCACGCCGCCGTGCTGGTACTGGTGCTGGTGGTGCTGATGCCCTACGCAGCCCTCATCCCCATGCCCTGTATCGCCGCCATCCTGTTCAGCGTGGCGTATAATATGTGCCAGTGGCGTCCCTTTGTGCGCCTGTGTAAGTGCGCCCCCAAGAGCGATGTTCTGGTGCTGGTGCTGACCTTTTTGCTGACGGTCATCTTCGATCTGGTGGTGGCCATCGAGGTGGGTATGCTGCTGGCGGCGCTGCTGTTCATGAAGCGCATGAGCGACGAGACGGAGGTGCGCGGCTGGAAGTACAAGGATATGCCGGAGGATCAGCTCACCGAGGTACCGCTGCACGTCCGTGTCTACGAGATCCGCGGGCCGCTGTTCTTCGGCATGGCCGACCACATCGGCGAGATCACCGTCAAGGAGTTCACCCGCTGCCTCGTCATCCGTATGCACATGGTCAATGCGCTGGACGTCACCGCCCTCAACGCGCTGGAGGCGCTGTATGACGAGTGCGCCAAGAAGGGCGTGCGGGTCATCTTCTCCCACGTCAACGAGCAGCCCCTGCACGTGATGGAGCGCGCCGGCTTCGTGGACAAGGTGGGACGGGAGAACTTCTGCGACCACATCCAGCAGGCCATTGCGCTGGCCTCCCAGCAGTAAGCGCCAAAACATTTTTTCGCTGAAAAGGGGCGCGCCGGTTTGACCGGCGCGCCTCTTTTATTGTTTTGCCATCGCGGGACGCGGCATCAGATGACGCCGTACTGCTTCAGCAGCTTTTCCACATCGGTACCGCCGATCTTGCTGAGGGCCTTCTTCAGGACCATCTTTTCGCCGAAGCTCAGATCCATGTCGGTGGCCTTCTTGCCGTCCCGCAGCTTCACGGTGGCGTTCAGCAGGTCGCGGACATCGTAGACGCTGCCCCAGACCTCCGGCACGCCGCGATCCACGTTCAGCAGGGTGTACACGGCCTCCATGCCGGTACGCATGGAATACTCGGTGGTAAAGATGGTGTCGCGGGGCGTCTCGGCAAACTGACCGAGGAAGGCGAAGTTCACGCTGCCGTCCGGCACGACCTTGGGCCGGTCGCCGTAGGCGCGGGGCATGAAGAACGCGTCGATATAGGGCATCATCACCGGCACGGTGTTGGCGCTGTTGGCCGCCATGTCCTCGATCTGCTCCTCCGGCACGCCGATGTGGTACAGCCACTCCATGCAGATCTCCTTACCGGTGCAGTCCCGCATAGGCTTCTTCACGAAGTCGCCGGGCTTGTCGGTGAACAGGGAGTAGACCCACACCAGACAGTGATCCTTGGGCTGGTCACGGAACTGGGGCTGGCGGTTGATGGTCCAGCTCATCAGCCAGGAGGAGTCCTTCACGGTGACGATGCCGCCGGTGACCACATGGCCGGTGAAGGGATCGCGCTTGCAGATGTTCTTGATATAGGGGACGATGCGCTGATCCAGTGTCTCCACGGTGGCGCTCATCCAGTTGGTCTTCTCCGGATCGTGGCAGAACTTGTCGGGATGGCCGAAGTCGGGATCCTGCGCGGCGATCTTGCGCCACATATCCCAGCCGCCGCCCTCCCGCAGCTCGGTGTTGTAGGCGGCGGGCTTGTTCTGGCTGCCCATGGAGGAGTTCTCCACGCAGCCGCCGTTGGTGATGAACACCAGATCGTTCTCCGTCAGGTCGATGGCGTCCTTCTCGCCGCCGCGCAGCACGTCGATGCGCTTGGCCAGCTTGCGGGCGGGGTCAGTGCAGTCAAATTCCACGTTGCACACCTGCACGCCGTAGTGGAACTGCACGCCGTGGCTCTCCAGATACTTCACCATGGGCAGGATCATGGACTCATACTGGTTGTACTTGGTGAAGCGCAGGGCGGTGAAGTCGGGCAGGCCGCCGATATGGTGGATATACCGCTGGATATAGAGCTTCATCTCCAGCGCGCTGTGCCAGTTCTCGAAGGCGAACATGGTGCGCCAGTACAGCCAGAAGTTGGAATTGAGCACCTCGTCATCGAAGAAATCGGTGATCTTCTTGTCCTGCAATTCCTCGTTGGGGGTGAAGAACAGCTTCATGATCTCCATAGCGCCCTTGTCGGAGATGCTGAACTTGCCGTCGGTGTGGGCGTCCTGTCCGCGCTTCTCGGTGGCGCGGCACAGGGAGTAGTTGGGATCCTCCTTGTTGAGCCAGTAATACTCGTCCAGCACGCTGACGCCCTCTGTTTCAATGGAGGGGATGGAGCGGAACAGATCCCACATGACTTCAAAGTGGTTGTCCATCTCCCGGCCGCCGCGCATCACATAGCCCAGATTCTCGAACTTGTAGCCGTCGCAGGCGCCGCCGGGCAGCTCACCCTTTTCCAGAATGTGGACGTGCTCGCCCTGCATCTGGCCGTCGCGCACCAGATAGCAGGCGGCGGAGAGGGCCGCCAGACCGCTGCCCACGATATAGGCGGATTTGTTGTCCACGCCCTCCGGCTTCTTGGGACGGGCAAAGGCTTCATAGTTACCACTGGAATAATACATCGTAAAACCTCCTGTAAGCTCATGGCTCTATGTTTTCTGCTTGATGGCGAAAACATACACCCCCACCGCATTTTGTTCAATAAACAGAAAAAATGCGGTGAACAAAAATTGTTCACCGGACGGCGGCGTGCGTAATTTTTATTCACTTTCCCCGATCTGCCAAAAACGCCGCTACATACTATTTAGACCTGCAAAAACCGCCCCTCGGGTGCCTCTTTTTTCGTGAGAACACGGTTTTGCGCAAATTTGTACATATACGGAATTCTGCCAAAAATTAGACAGAGAGACCCGTTTATCCATGGTTTTTGTGTAAAAAGCTCGTTAAGGTGATCGTATCAAAAGCCGTACACGCAAAGTCCCGGTCGGGAGGGCGGCAGGATCTACCGAGCAGCGGCAGGCAATTTTACGATCCGGCTGTAACGGCTCGGCCGCCAGCCAAAAACCGGTGTGGAGGTGACACTATGCAAAACGTGAAGCAATGTATCCACGCAGAGCAGGCGCGCTGGCGCGTCTGGTTCTGGGCAGCCTGTGAGCTGTTCGTGCTGTTCTCCATGATGCGCTCCCTGCGCATAGGCCCGCTGTCCGACGCGCTGGTGTGTCTGCTGGTGGGCATCGGCGTGCTGGTGCCGTATGTGTTGGAGACGTGGGGCTACCGGGTATCCAACGCGCTGCTGGTGTTCAGTATGCTGTATCTGCTGGGCGGTATGTCGGGGCGCATTTACAAGCTGTACTACCTCATCGCCCATTGGGACAAGCTGCTGCACTTCAGCGGCGGCGTGGTATTCGCCGTGCTGGGCTCCTACATCCCCGTGCTGCTCAACAAGGACTATAAGGACGACCGGCGGCTGCGTATCCTGTTTGCGGTGCTGTTCTCCATCTCCGTCTCCGCGCTGTGGGAGTTCTACGAGTACGGCATGGATCGCTGGTTCGGCACGGATATGCAGCGGGATACCCTCGTCACCGCCATCCACTCCTACGATCTGGGCGACGCGGTGGGTGTGATCGGCAGCATCGACCAGATCGACAGCGTCATCGTCAACGGCGTGGTGCTGGAGGGCTATATCGACATCGGCCTCATCGACACCATGGGCGACATGATGATCGAGACGGCAGGCGCCGTGGTATACGCCGCCGTGTTCGCACTGGACAGGGGCCGTCACCCCGCTTTCACCCGCGTTGTGCCGTCCGCCTCCCAAGCGGAGGCCGCCCACGCCCATGTCTGGTAAGGCATCGCCGAAGCGGCGGCAGCTGCGGCTGGCGCGATGTCTGCTGGGCGCGGTGTGGCTCGTCATCATCGTACTGTGCCTGCTGCACCGGGAGGATTTCACGCTGGAGGGCATCCTCACCTACTCGCCCCGGCACCCGGCGCTGGCCGCCGCGCTCCTGCTGGCGCTGTTCGCCGTCAAGAGCCTGAGCATCTTCCTGTACAGCGGCCTGTTGTACGCCGCCAGCGGCGTTCTGTTTTCCCTCCCCGCGGCTATCGCGGTGAACCTCGCGGGAACGGCGGTGATGGTCAGCCTCCCCTACTGGCTGGGGCGGAAGCTGGGCAGTCAGGCGGTGCAGTATATCCTCCGCCGCTGGCCGAAGTCCGCCATGCTCCGGGAGCTGCGGGGTGGCAGCGACTTCTTCTTCGTGCTGATCGTCCGGCTGCTGGGCATCCTGTCCGCCGATGTGGTCAGCGCCTACATGGGCGCGGTAGGCGTAAGATACAGGGACTATCTGCCCGCGTGTCTGCTGGGCTTTCTGACCACCTGCGTGCTGTTCCCCATCATGGGCATGAGCCTCTCGGATATCCGCTCCCCTCAGTTCCTGACGGCGGCGGGCATCCATCTGGCGGAGATGCTGGCCTCCTGCATCGCGTTTCATTTTTACCGGAAAAAACACATAAAACAACCTATGGACTTTATAAAAGAAAGGACGGCGGACCAATGAGTATCACCGAAAAGATCTCCCACGCGGCGGAGCGGAGTACGGCCACAAGCAGAGCCTGACCTTCGAGGAAATGGATCGTGTGCTGACGGAGGCCAAGGCGCTGGGTACCCACGCCTGTCTCTTTACCGACGGCGAGTTCGCCGGCGGCTGCGTAGCCGGCGGACGCATCTACTGCCACATCAACGCCGCGGGCGACGTGGAGCCCTGCGTGTTTATCCACTATTCCGGTGCGAATATCCGGGAAAAGAGCTTCTTGGAGTGTTTGCAGCAGCCGCTGTTCCGGCTGTACCGGAAGGGACAGCCCTTCAACGGCAACCACCTGCGTCCCTGCCCCATGCTGGAAAACCCCGAGCTGCTGCCCCAGATGGTGGCGGAGTCCGGGGCGCACTCCACCGATCTGGAGGTGCCCGAGAGCGCCGAGCATCTGTGTGAGAAATGCAAAGCCTACGCCGACTGCTGGAAGCCGGAGGCCGACAAGCTGTGGGCGGAGGAGCACGGAAATTGACGGAGGTATGTACGATGAAAACGACTGCGCGTACCTGCGGCGGAAAGCACCGCAGGGGACACCCCCTCGCAAAATTTGCCATCGGCAGCGGGCTTCTGTTCCTGTCGGCGCACACACTCTACAGCCGCTTCTGCGCCAAACGGGATCAGGCGGTACGGGACTGCTTCGATACGCTGCAAATGGAGTCCAACGCGGAATACGACGAATAACGCTGCCGCGCCGCCGCTTCTCTCCCCCTGAAGCGCGGAGCTCCATGCAGCAAAAAAGATGACGGCTCTTGCCGTCATCTTTTTTGCTCGATATGTCTTGTGCCGCTTCTGCGCGGCGGCGGTCACGCGGTGTGGACGGAGCGCCCAAAGGCCGTCAGCGCCGCCTCCCGCACCATCTCGCACAGGGAGGGGTGTGCCACCACGGTCTTTTCCCACTGCTCGGTGGTCCAGCCCTCCGCCACGGCGGCGGTGGCAAAGGCGATCATCTCGGCGGAGTTCTCGCCCACGATGGAGACGCCCAGCGTCTTGGTGGTGTTCTTGTCCGCCACCACGAACACGCGGCCCACAGCGCCCTCCGCCAGCGCCATGCCGTTGGCCCCGTAGTCGAAGGCGCCCAGCACCGCCTCATAGCCGGCGGCCTCGGCAGCCTCGGTGGTCAGACCCACGGACGCCAGCACCGGCAGGGTGTAGGTGCAGACGGGGACCGGCATGGTGCCGTAGGGCTTGTCCTCGCCCAGAATGTCCGCCAGCGCCGCCTCGCCCTCGGCATAGGCGGCGTGAGCCAGCTGATAGCCGCCCACCACGTCGCCGATGGCGTAGACGCCGGGCAGATTGGTACGCATATGGTCGTCCACCACGATGCACTTCTTCTGATCCAGCGCAAGACCCAGCGCCTCCGCGTCGATGCCGCTGAGGTTGGTTTTGCGGCCGGCAGCCATCAGCACCTGCTCACAGTCCACGGCCTCCTCCGCGCCCTTGAGCTCGTAGACCGCACGCAGCAGCTCGCCGCTCTTCTCGACGCGCAGCATCTTAGCGCCGGTCTTCATGGAGATGCCCAGCTTCTTCATCTCCCGCGTCAGGACGCGCACCGCCTCCTTCTGCTCCCGGGGCAGCAGCTCCGGCAGCATCTCCACCACCGTGATCTTGGTGCCGAAGGCCGCGAAGGCGCAGGCCAGCTCCAGACCGATGACGCCGCCGCCCATGACCACCATGCTGGCGGGCAGCTCCGGCAGCGCCAGTGCGCCGGTGGAGTCGATGCAGTACTCGTGACCGGGGACGGGGATCATCATGGGTACGCTGCCCGTGGCGATGACCACGTTCTTGCCGGTGTACGCCACGCCGCCGCACTCCACCACCCGGTCAGGCTTCAAGATCGCCTCGCCGGTGATGACCGTAACACCGCACTTCTTCAGCAGGAAGCTGACGCCGTTGACCAGCTTTGCGCTGACCTCGCTCTTGCCCTGCTGTACCTGCGGGTAGTTGAGGCCGCCCGTCTCCGTGAGGATCCCCTTTTTCACCAGTCCGCGGAGTTTCCGCATGGTGCTGGCCTTATCCACCAGATATTTGGTGGGGATGCAGCCGATGTTCAGGCAGGTGCCGCCCAGATGCTCCTTTTCAAAGAGCGCCGTCTTCAGACCCTTGCGGGCCGCCGCAATGGCCAGAGAATAGCCGCCGGGGCCGCCGCCGATGACGAGAATATCAAATGCTTCCATGGTATGTGACCCTCCAAATATTCGTAATCACTGCCCATGCAGTTGTTCTCTCACTATAACATTTGCCCGATAAATGTCAACCCCTATCGCCCCGCGGCGCCGGGACGCCGCGCCTTTGTCGATATTGACGGGCAGGGGAGAGGGTTTTTGGACAAAATCACGTCTTTTGTCCGCCGCAAGCCCGGTGTATACTAATATTTGACCCGCGCAGAGCCGCCGGGTCGCCGCAAGAATGCAGCAGAGTCGGCGCGGTTCCCCGCCGCGCCCCGCAGATATAGGAGCAATGTATGGACGTCAACGATCTGAAGCTATTCACCCGTGCCGCAGAGCTGGGCAACATCACCCGCGCCGCCGCGGAGCTGGGCTACACCCAGTCCGCCGCCAGCCACGCCCTGCGCCGGCTGGAGCAGAGCTTAGGCACACAGCTTTTGCAGCGTCTGCACATGGGCGTCTGCCTGACGGAGAACGGCAGGGCGCTGCTGCCCTACGCCGCCGCCATGCTGACCGCGCAGGAGCGGCTGATACAGAAGGCGGGGGAGCTGAGCGACCGCGTATCCGGCACCGTCTCGGTGGGCTGCATCAGCAGCGTGGCCATCCGCTGGCTGCCGGAGCTGATCGAGCATATGGCCCGGCGCTTCCCCGCCGTGCAGATCCGCTTTCAGGACGGCAGCTACGAGGACGTGGAGACGTGGATCCTGAAAAAGAAGGTGGATGTGGGCTTTCTGTCCGCCGCCACCAAGCAGCCCTTCCGCCTGACGCCGCTGGTGGAGGACGAGCTGCTGCTGGTGCTGCCCCACGGCCACGAGCTGTGCGCGCTGGAGGAGGTGCCGCCGGAGCAGCTGCGGCAGCAGCGGGTCATCGTCCCCGCCGAGGGCGTCGACTACGACGTGGGGGATATCCTGCGCCGGGCGGGCTGTGCCGTAACGGAGGGCGCCAGCGTCAGCAGCGACTACGCCGCCCTCTCGCTGGTGGGACAGGCTCGGGGCGTGACCATCCTGCCCCGGATGCTGCTGGCCGACCACGACGACCGCCGGGTGTGCCTGCGCTATCTGGCGGGGCGGCCCACCCGCACCATCTGTCTGGCTACGCTGCCCCAGCACCGTCTGAGCCCCGCCGCCGAGACCTTCTGCCGCTGCGCCGCCGAAATGCTCTGTGGGGAGGAAGCGCCGCCCCGCAGCTGACCATACCGGGAAAGCACAGGCCATGCCTGTGCTTTTTGCCGCTTTTGGCATGAATTCAATTCATGTCGGATGGGAAAAATGTCTATTTTACAAACCCCGCGCCGCCTGATAGGATGGCCTCCGGATATAGATTGCCGTTTTGGCGGCTTTTTGGGGGAGGTTTGCTGCATGGGGAACACTTTTCGTCACTCGCTGCTGCGCTTTGCCCAGATCACACTGGGGTGCGCGCTGTATGCGCTGGGCTTCTGCTGGTTCTATGCCCCCAACCAGATGTGCATGGGCGGCTTCACCGGCCTTGCGCAGGTGATCGGACTGTTTATTCCGGAGTTCCCCGTGGGCGTGCAGGTACTGCTGATGAACCTGCCGCTGTTCTTCCTGATCTGGAAGAAGGTGGGACGGGACTGGCTGATGGCCTCGCTGTATGCCATGCTGGTCAGTTCCCTGCTCATCGACCTGCTGGATCAGTTCGTGACGTTCCCGCCCATCGAGCCGGTGCTGGCCTGCGTGTACGGCGCTGTGCTGGTGGGTACCGGCTGCGGCCTGATGCTGCGGCAGACCGCCACCGTGGGCGGCACCAATCTGGCGGCGCGGCTGCTGCGGCTGCGGCTGGAGCGCGTGTCCATCGGTGCGCTGTGCAGCCTGCTGGACGGGCTGGTCGTGGTGCTGTACACGCTGGCGTTCCACGACCTGAGCCGCGGCCTGTATGCCGTGGCGTCCCTGTACCTGATCTCCCTCATCATGGATCGGGTGGTGTACGGCGGCAAGCGCTCCAAGGTGGCGTGCATCGTGTCCGACCGCTACGAGGAGCTGACCGCCGCGCTGCTGGACATGAACCGGGGCATCACCCTGCTCAGCGGCGAGGGCGGCTATACCCATCAGGCGCGGAAGGTGATCCTCTGCGCCTTCGGCAAAAACCAGATCATCCAGCTGAAAAAGCGGGTGCAGCAGGTGGACCCCGACGCCTTCATCATCGTCTATGACGCCAACGAGGTGCTGGGCAAGGGCTTCGGCTCCTACGAGGCCGGCGGCCTGTAAGGCATTGCCCCGCCAAACAACCTTATAAAAAAAGGAGCATCCACCCATACAGGGTGGATGCTCCTTTTCATCCTATAGCGGCGCTGCGCGTGACGGTGCCAGGTCTATCCCCGCAGGCAGGCGGCTCAGCAGAGCTTGGCGCCGGCGGGAACGCTGTCGTCAATGAGCATCAGGTGCAGCTTCTCCTCACCCTTCTCCTTGTGGACGGCGGAGAGCAGCATACCGCAGGAGGGGATGCCCATCATCTTACGGGGCGGCAGGTTCACGATGGCCACGGCAGTCTTGCCGATGAGCTGCTCCGGCTCGTAGTAGTGGTGGATGCCGGAGACGATAATACGGTCGGTGCCGCTGCCGTCGTCCAGCGTGAACTTCAGCAGCTTGTCGGACTTCTTCACCGCCTCGCAGCCCTTGATCTTCACGGCGCGGAAGTCGGACTTCAGGAAGGTGTCGAAATCCACATCCTCGGCGGCGAAGGGCTCCACCTCCACAGCGGGGAGGGCGGCCTTCTTCTGAGCCTCCTGCATGGCGTTGAGCTTCTCCAGCGTCGCCTCCACGTCCACGCGGGGGAACAGGTTCTCGCCCTTGCTGACCTGTGCCTCGGCAGGCAGCACGCCCCACACGTTGGCATTGTCCCAGGTGCGGGCGGCGTCATCTGCGCCGATCTTGGCGAAGATCTTGCCGCAGCTCTCCGGCATCACCGGCTGTAACAGCGCGGTGCAAACGCGGATGGTCTCCAGCAGGTTGTACAGCACCGTGGCCAGACGGACGCGCTTGCTCTCGTCCTTGCCCAGCGTCCACGGCGCCGTCTCGTCGATATACTTGTTGGCACGGTCGATGACCTTGAAGATCTCGTCCAGACTGTTCTGGAGCTGGAGCTTCTCCATCTCCGCCTCGTACCGGTCGCGCAGGGCGCACACGGTCTTTTTCAGGTCGCAGTCCTCCGGGGAATCCTCCCGGTCGGCGGGCAGCTTGCCGCCGAAGTACTTTTCCACCATGCCGGTGGTACGGCTCACCAGATTGCCCAGCTTGTTGGCAAGGTCGGTGTTGATGGTGGAGATCAGCAGCTCGTTGGAGAAGTTGCCGTCAGAGCCGAAGGGGAAGGTGCGCAGCAGGAAGAAGCGCAGCGCGTCCACGCCGAACAGCTCCGCCAGTACATAGGGATCCACCACGTTGCCCTTGGATTTGGACATCTTGCCGCCGTCGATGACCAGCCAGCCGTGGCCGTAGACGTGCTTGGGCAGGGGCATACCCATGCTCATGAGCATGGCGGGCCAGATGATGGAGTGGAACCGGACGATCTCCTTGCCCACGATGTGGTAATCGGCGGGCCAATACTTGTCGTAGTCGTTGTAGCGGTCGTTGTCGAAGCCCAGCGCCGTGCAGTAGTTGAACAGAGCGTCCACCCACACATAGACCACATGGCCGGGGTCGAAGTCCACAGGGATGCCCCACTTGAAGCTGGTACGGCTGACGCACAGATCCTCCAGACCCGGCTTGATGAAGTTGTTCACCATCTCGTTGACGCGGGTGCGGGGCTGCAAAAAGTCGGTGTCCTCCAGCAGGTGCTGAACACGGTCGGCGTACTTGCTCAGGCGGAAGAAGTATGCCTCCTCCTCGGCGTCGTGGACCTCGCGGCCGCAGTCGGGACACTTGCCGTCCACCAGCTGGCTCTCCGTCCAGAAGGACTCGCAGGGGGTGCAGTACTTGCCCTTATAGGCGCCCTTGTAGATGTCGCCGTTGTCGTACATCTTCTTGAAGATCTTCTGCACGGCGGCGCAGTGGTAGTCGTCGGTGGTGCGGATGAACCGGTCGTTGGAGATGTTCATCAGCTTCCACAGATCCAGCACGCCCCGCTCGCCCTCCACGATGCGGTCCACGAAGGCCTGCGGCGTCATGCCGGCCTCCTCCGCCTTCGTCTCGATCTTCTGGCCGTGCTCGTCGGTGCCGGTGAGGAACATCACGTCATAGCCCTGCAAGCGCTTATAGCGGGCGATGGCGTCGGTGGCCACGGTGCAGTAGGTGTGGCCGATGTGCAGCTTGTCCGACGGATAGTAAATGGGCGTTGTGATATAAAACGTCTTCTTCTCCATGGGTCTTTATCTCCTTTTCCGCCGCCCCGAATGGAAGGACGGCTCAAAATACGGGTACTAATCTTATTATTTTAGGGCATACCGGCCGCTTTGTCAATGCATTCTCCCGTTAAGAGGTAAAAAGCCGCCACTTTTTAGGGAAAACCCATTTACAGAAGCGAAAAGATTTTGTATAATGTTCTGTGGCAATTTACACGGCGTCGATCACGGCGCTGAACGGAACAAATAAACTTAGGAGGAAACCCACAATGTCTTACAGAATTCTCGTGATCAATCCCGGCTCCACCTCTACCAAGATCGGTGTGTACGAGGACGAGCAGCTGCTCTTCGACAAGACCCTGCGCCACAGCGCGGAGGAAGTTGCCCAGTTCAACAGCATCGCCGCCCAGAAGGATTGGCGCCGCGACTTGGTCATGCGCGCGCTGCGCGAGCAGGGCATCGACGCCCGCACCCTGTCCGCCGTCAGCGGCCGCGGCGGTCTGCTGCGTCCCATCCGCGGCGGCACCTACGCCGTCAACGACAACATGGTCACGGACTGCACCATCGGCATTCAGGGTCAGCACGCCTCCAACCTGGGCGGCCTGATCGCCCGCGAGATCGGCGACGAGCTGGGCATCCCCTCCTACATCGTTGACCCTGTGGTCATCGATGAGATGGCTGATGTGGCGCGCTATGCCGGTCATCCCCTGTTCCAGCGTGTCAGCATTTTCCACGCCCTGAACCAGAAGGCCGTGGCCAAGCGCTTCGCCAAGGAAAACGGCAAGCGCTACCAGGATCTGAACCTCATCGTCTGCCACATGGGCGGCGGCGTTTCCATCGGCGCCCACATGAAGGGCAGCGTGGTGGACACCCAGAACGCACTGGACGGCGAGGGTCCCTTCTCTCCCGAGCGCTCCGGCTCCCTGCCCACCGGCCAGCTGGTGAAGCAGTGCTACTCCGGCAAGTACAGCGAGGCTGAGATGCACCGTATGCTGTCCGGCCGCGGCGGTCTGGTGGCCTACACCGGCTCCAACGACATGCGCTATCTGCTGGCGCAGGCCGAACACGATAAGAAGATCGCCGGTGTGGTGGACGCGTTCCACTATCAGATCGGCAAGGAGATCGGCGCCATGGCCGCCGTTATGCACGGCAAGGTGGATCAGATCATCCTCACCGGCGGCATCGCCTATGGCAAGGAGACGGTGGATGCCATCTCCGAGATGGTCGGCTGGATCGCCCCCATCACCGTCTACCCCGGCGAGGACGAGCTGCTGGCGCTGGCGCAGGGCGCTCTCCGCGTGCTCAAGGGCGAGGAGCCGGCACTGGAGTACCGCCGTCCCCGTCCCGACGACAACAACTGATCTATCCGCAGCTAAAAAGACCGTCCGGCATACGCCGGACGGTCTTTTTTTACTATGCTGACGCTTACTGCTCCTGCGCGGGCTTCCCGCACTGGGGGCAAACGCCGTTTTCCAGTCTGCTGCCGCACTCACGACAGAACTGAGCGGGACGGGCAGGCTCCTCCCAGACGGGCTGCGGCTGCACCGGAGGCTGGGGCTGGGGCTCCGGCTGGGACTGAACCGGGGGCTGGGGCTGCGGTTGATACGGAGGCTGGGGCTGCTGGTACGGAGACTGGGGCTGCACCGGAGGCTGCGGCTGGGGCTCCTTGCGCTGGATAGCCTTCTTCAGCTCCTCCACATCGGGGGCGGCAAACACATCCCCGCCGGCGCTGCCGGTCTCGTCCGCCAGTTTACGGTTGATGGAGATGACATTTTTCACCAGCAGAATGGCCATCATCATCAGCTCATAGCTGAGGCGAACGGCGATGGGGCCCACGATGATGCACAGCAGGCCGGTGCCGCCCATCCATCTGCTCGCGCCAGTCCAGTAATCTCTCTGGACGTTGAACAGCTGGAGCACGCCGTAGAGGATGATGAAGGCCGTGGAGAAGATGTACAGCGCCTGCAGGATCTTTTCCACCACCAGGAATTTGAAGCTGCATAAGTCGTGCAGGAATTTGCCGAAGGCATTCAGCTTCTCCCGGCGCTTTTCCGGCACGACGAAGATGAATGCCAACACGGTTGCGGCAATGGCGAGAACCACCGCGATGATCAGAAAAATCAATTGCTTCATGGGACCCTCTCCTTTTCTATGTTATATCACCATGATAACAACGGTTCACGCTGTTGTCAACACAAGAAAAAGGCCGTTCGGCAATATGCCGAACGGTCTTTTATTTGCTTCAGCCTCCAATGACATAGCTGCCGGACGCCGGCGCCTCCGCCGTCGTCACCACCAGCCGCGTCTCCGGGTCGTAGCCCTCCGGCAGCTGCCGGCGCACCGCTGCCGCGTCCTCTCCGGCAGGGAGGTAGATGCGGTCGAACAGCTCCGCCGCCTCCGACACTGTCAGGGCGTTGTCGCCGCTGCCCCGCAGCGTCACCGACAGCGCCACGCCCTCCGGCAGACTGCTGCGCAGGCTCTTGGCAACGTCCGTCAGGATCTGGGTATGGTCGCTGCCGCCGTTGGCAATGGCGTCCAGCGCACCCGTGGACGGGTAGCAGAACCAGTCCAGCAATATCTCGTCAAAGCCCAGCTCCGCACACTCGGACACCAGCGACGTGATGTAGCTGAGCACCGCCGGATTGGTGGGGTCCAGCCATGCGCCGCCGTTGGCATCGTACCAGATGCCGCCGTCCTCCCGCACCAGCGCCGTCTCCGGCAGGCCGCGGGCGTAGGCGGAGTCGCCAAAGCAGCAGATGCGCCCCACCGTATGGCGGTCGCTGGCCAGAAGCTGCTTTAAGCAGTCCAGTGGTCGTCCCCGCTCCACAACGAC
The DNA here is from genome assembly GCA_900545495.1 of uncultured Eubacteriales bacterium. Taxonomy (GTDB): domain Bacteria; phylum Bacillota; class Clostridia; order Oscillospirales; family Oscillospiraceae; genus Vescimonas. The sequence continues at coordinate 20,203 of UQZJ01000008.1, read as the reverse complement.
GTTCTGGGGTACAGACACCTGTGTGTCGTAGGTGATGCCGCCGTTTTCACGCTTCACCGCCAGCACCATATCCTCGGGTGCCAGCGTGTTCATGATGTAGTCCGCGCCCCACCACAGACAGTCGTCCGGCAGGCGGACGGCGTGGAGCGCCGTCACCGGTGTCAGCTTGCTCTCCGGCTCCAGCCGGTCGATATCCACATTCTCCACCGGCGGCTTATCGGTCTGCTCCTCCTGGCCGCGATGACCGAAGGGCAGCTCCAGATGTACCTGCCCCGCCTCATCGTAGACCAGATAGTTCTGCACCACAAGATACCCCACGGCGCCCAGCAGCACCAAGACAAGCACCACGATCAATACGATCTTTCCGGCGGAGGTACGGCCCCGGTAGCTATTGTAGCCTCTCGTTGCCATAGGCGATCCCTCAGGGCTGGATGCCGTCCACCAGCGCCACGCGGCGGGCATGGCGGCCGCCCTCAAACTCCGTGGACAGGAAGATCTCCACCATGCGCTTGGCCAGATTGGGGCCGGTGATGCCGGCGCCCAGCGCCAGCACGTTGGCGTCGTTGTGGCGGCGGGTCATCTCCGCCTGCAGGCAGTCCGTACACAGAGCGCAGCGCACGCCGCCCACCTTGTTGGCGGCCATGGACACGCCGATGCCGGTGGTGCAGATCACGATGCCCTTGTCGCACTGGCCGGCGGCCACAGCCCGCGCCACCTTCTCCGCATAAACGGGGTAGTCCACGCTCTCCGTAGAGAAGCAGCCCACATCCTCAAAGTCGATGTCGTGCTCCTCCATCCAGATCAGGATGTCCTGCTTCAGCAGATAGCCGCCGTGGTCACAGCCGATGGCAATTTTCATGGTCGTGTTCTCCTTTTTCTTTTATAGCGGTCGGAAAAGGGGCTTTCCTTCCTCGAATGTACAGAAATACCGGAATCCGCAGTCCCGCAGGAGCTGCTGCCGCTCGCGGATGGCGCAGCCCACCATGTCGCCGGAATGGGCGTCGGAACCCAGGGTGATGACCTCGCCGCCCAGCTCCCGGTACAGCCGCAGGATGCCGCCGTCCGGCAGGGGGGTGTTGCCCCGGTTGGTGTTGCATTCGATACCCAGCCCCTTGGGGATCATGGTGCGGAAGATCTCCTCCACCTGCTCCATGTGGCTGTCGAACGTCATGCGCTCACCCAGGTTCTCGTTGATGTACCGCAGCGGCAGGGTCAGGTGGCCCAGTACGCTGAACTTGCCCCACCTCGCCAGCGACAGCACATCCTCCAGATAACTGTCGATAAGTGCATGATAATACGTTTCCGAATTTTTTTCAACGTAGTACAGGTCAAAATTTCCAAATTTTTTCCCTGCCATGTGGACGGAGCCGATGACAAAATCCAGCTTGGGCGCGTGGGAAAGCAGATGCTCCGCCCGGTCAAAGGCCAGATTCGCCTCGCCCAGCTCGGCGCCCAGCCGGATGGTCAGCCGGTTGCCGTACAGACGCCGCGCCTCCTCCAGCTCGCCCAGAGATTTCTCCCAGTCGTAGTCCCAGCGGGGCGCGTAGCTGCCCCAGCAGACGGTATCCACATGGTCGGTGATGCAGATCTCCTGCAAGCCCTTGGCAATGGCAGCCTCCGCCAGACGGGCGATGGACTCCTTCCCGTCGGGCGAGCTGTCAGAATGGGTGTGATAATCAGCCAGATACATACAGCACCTTATTTCTTCCTACCCTTATTTCTTCTTGTTGAAGCTGAAAAAGCTCTTGCGCTTCTCGTAATTTCCCTCACCCAGCGCCGCGTCGAACTTCTTCAGCGCGTCCTTCTGCTCGCGGTTCAGGCCGCGGGGCGTCTCAATGGTCACGGTAACGTACTGGTCGCCCCGGCCCCGGCCGTTCAGCACCGGGATGCCCTTGCCCCGCAGACGGAACACCGTGCCGGTCTGAGTACCCTCGGGGATATCGTACTTCACCTGTCCGTCGATGGTGGGGATCTCCAGCGTAGCGCCCAGCACCGCCTGACTGAAGGTGATGGGTGCCTCGCAGAACACGTCGTTGCCCTCCCGGCGGAACAGCTCGTGGGGCTGCACCATCACGGTGATCAGCAGATCGCCGGCGGGGCCGCCGTTCTTACCGGCGTTGCCCTGTCCCCGCAGGGAGATGGTCTGGCCGTGGTCGATACCGGCGGGGATGTTGATCTTGATGGTCTTGCGCTTGCGTACCGCGCCGGTGCCGCCGCAGTCGGTGCAGGGCTGGTGGATGATCTTGCCGGTGCCGTGGCAGCGCTGGCAGGGACGGCTGCTGGCGAACACGCCCATGGGCGTGCGCTGCTGCACCTGCACCACACCGCTGCCGTGACAGTCGGGGCAGATCTCCGGCGTGGTGCCGGGGGCGCAGCCGTTGCCCTTGCAGGTGGTACACTGCTCGCTGCGCTGGATGGTGACCTCCTTCTCGCAGCCGAAGGCCGCCTCCTTGAAGGTCACGGACACGCTGGCGCGGATGCTCTCGCCCCGCTGGGGGCCGTTGCGGCGCGCCTGCCCGCCGCCGAACCCGCCGCCGAAGAAGCTGCCGAAGATGTCGCCCAGATCGCCGAAGTCGAAGCCGCCGCTAAAGCCCCCGCCGGCGCCTCCTGCGCCGTAGTTGGGATCCACACCGGCGAAGCCGAACTGGTCGTACCGCGCCTTCTTCTCCGGGTCGGACAGCACCTCGTTGGCCTCGTTGACCTCCTTGAACTTCTCCTCAGCCTCCTTGTCGCCGGGGTTCATGTCCGGGTGGTACTTCCGCGCCAGCTTTTTATATGCCTTTTTGATCTCGTCCTCCGACGCGCCCTTGCTGACGCCGAGAACCTCGTAATAATCACGTTTGTTTTCTGCCATCGTACTTCTCTCCACTCAAAGGGGTGATAACACCACAAGAAGGGACAGGAAGCCCTGTCCCTCTTGTGGGATATATGTTACTTGTTCTGCTCGTCGTCATCGACTACCTTGTAGTCGGCATCGTAGTACTGCTGACCGCCGTTGGGGTCGCCGCCCGGCTGGCCGCCCATGTTGGGGTCGCCCTGCGGCGCCTGCTGCTGGTACAGCTTCTCGCTCATCTTGTAGAACAGCTGGGTCAGCTCCTCGGTGGCGGCCTTGATGGCGTCGGTATCCTCGCCCTTCAGGGTCTCCTTCAGCTTATCCAGACCGGCCTGCACGGGCGCCTTCTCGCTCTCGGGGATCTTGTCGCCCACCTCGCCGAGGGTCTTCTCCGCCTGATAGACCAGCTGATCGGCCTGATTGCGGATCTCTACCTTCTCCTTGATCTTGGCGTCCTCGGCGGCATACTGCTCGGCCTCCTTGACGGCCCGCTCAATGTCCTCCTTGCTCATGTTGGAAGAGGAGGTGATGGTGATATGCTGCTCGGTGCCGGTACCCAGATCCTTGGCGGACACGTTGACGATGCCGTTGGCGTCGATATCGAAGGTCACCTCGATCTGAGGCACGCCGCGGCGGGCCGGGGCGATGCCGTCCAGATGGAAGCGGCCCAGGCTCTTGTTGGCAGCTGCCATCTCACGCTCGCCCTGCAGCACGTTGACCTCCACGGAGGTCTGGTTGTCGGCGGCGGTGGAGAAGATCTGGCTCTTCTTGACAGGGATGGTGGTGTTGCGCTCGATCAGACGGGTGCAGACGCCGCCCATGGTCTCGATGCCCAGAGACAGGGGGGTGACGTCCAGCAGCAGCAGACCCTTGACGTCGCCGGTCAGCACGCCGGCCTGCAGAGCGGCGCCCATGGCCACGCACTCATCGGGGTTGATGCCCTTGAAGGGGTCGGAGCCGGTGAAGTTCTTCACAGCCTCCACCACGGCGGGGATACGGCTGGAGCCGCCCACCATCAGCACCTTGGCGAGGTCGGAGGGCTTCAGGCCCGCGTCGGACATGGCCTGACGCACGGGGCCCATGGTGGCATCCACCAGATGACCGGTCAGCTCATTGAACTTGGCGCGGGTCAGCGTCACGTCCAGATGCTTGGGGCCGGTGGCGTCGGCGGTGATATAGGGCAGGTTGATGTTGCTGGTGGTCACGCCGGACAGCTCGATCTTGGCCTTCTCAGCGGCCTCCTTCAGGCGCTGCATGGCGACCTTGTCGCCGCTGAGGTCAATGCCGTCGGTGCGTTTGAACTCGCTGACCAGATACTTCATGACGCACTGGTCAAAGTCGTCGCCGCCCAGACGGTTGTTGCCGGCGGTGGCCAGCACCTCGATCACGCCGTCGTCGATCTCCAGAATGGACACATCGAAGGTGCCGCCGCCCAGGTCATAGACCATGATCTTCTGGGACTGCTCCTTATCCACACCGTAGGCCAGTGCGGCGGCGGTGGGCTCGTTGATGATACGCTTCACGTCCAGGCCGGCGATCTTACCGGCGTCCTTGGTGGCCTGACGCTGGGAGTCGGTAAAGTAGGCGGGGACGGTGATGACCGCCTCGGTGACGGGGCTGCCCAGATAGGCCTCGGCGTCCGCCTTCAGCTTCTGCAGGATCATGGCGCTGATCTCCTGCGGGGTGTAGCTCTTGTCGTCGATGGTGACGCGGTGATCGGTACCCATCTCACGCTTGATGGAGGAGATGGTGCGCTCGGGGTTGGTGATGGCCTGACGCTTTGCCACCTGACCCACCATACGCTCGCCGGTCTTGCTGAATGCCACCACGGACGGGGTGGTGCGGTTGCCCTCCGCGTTGGGGATAACGACTGCCTCGCCGCCTTCCATTACGGCTACGCAGGAATTGGTCGTACCGAGGTCGATACCGATAACTTTAGACATAATGATTGCCTCCTGAAATGTTTATCTCAAATTTATTTATTGACTGATTTAATAGGGACGGTCGGGCATGATGATCGCCGCGATGATATACGCCAGCAGACCGCTGCCGCCCAGCAGGCTGAACACCACCCAGCCCAGACGCACCAGCGTGGAGTCGATGTTGAAATACTCCGCGATGCCGCCGCAGACGCCGGCCAGCTTCTTGTCCGTACTGCTCTTATACAGCTTCTTTTCGTTCATGGAAATACTCCTTTCAGTTTGCCACCTTCACCATGGCGAAGCGCAGCACTTTATCTCCGATCATAAAGCCCTTCTGGAACACCTCTACGATGGTGTTCTCGCCCACGGACTCGTCCTCCGTGTGCATTACGGCGCTGTGCTTTTCCGGGTCGAAGGGCTGACCCAGCGCCGGGATCTCGGTGACGCCCATCTGCCTCAGCACCTCAAAGAACTGCTTGCAGATCATCTCCAGACCCTGCCGGTGGCCGTCGCCCTCCTCGCACTGCTGCACACCGCGCTCCAGATTGTCCAGCACCGTCAGAAACGGCTTGATGGTGTCGGCCTTGGCCGTGCCGTAGACGTGCTCCTTTTCGCGGGTGGTGCGCTTGCGGTAGTTGTCATATTCCGCCGCCAGACGGAGGTATTTGTCGTTGGCGTCCGCCAGCACCTTGGCCAGCTGCTCCATTTGCTCCATCTGGGACTTGGTGACGGTAAACGTCTCCTCCGCAGCCGCCGTCTCCTCAACAGGAGCTGCGGGCTGCTCCGCCGTCTCCGGCGTCTCCTCCATGGGGGTCTCCTTCATATCCTTCTCGCTCATTGTGTATCCTCCGGTAGCTGTTTTTTGCCAAACATACGACTCAGGCTCTCGGCAAAGTAGCTGAGTCTTGCCGCCACAGCGGCATAGTCCATACGGGTGGGGCCGACCACACCCACAAGACCGCGCATATTATCGCCGATATCGTAGCTGGCGATGACCACGCTGCTCTCCTTCAACGCATCGTTGACGTTTTCGGGGCCGATAAGGATCTGCATGGGCGCGTCGCTCTGCGGCACCGGGAGATCCTCCTTATTATCCACCATGAAGCTCATGAGATCGTGGGCCTTGTCGATGTCCCGGAACTCCGGGAACTTCAAAAGCTGGCTGGCGCCGTTGGTGAATACCTGCTGGTGCTGGGCTTCCTCCAGCAGCGTGCAGGCGTACTCCGTCACCCGGTTCAGAAGCAGGAACCACTGGCCGGACACCTGCTCGGACAGGCTCATCAGCGTGGCGTTCATTTTCTCCGCGCCCACGCCGGTGAAATGCGTGTTCAAGAGGTGGCTCAGCTGGGGCAGCGTGTCGGCATCCACCGGCAGCTCCAAGCGCATCAGCTGGCTCTTGACCCGGTTATCCGACAGCATCACCACGGCGATGAAGCTGCCCTCGTCCACGGCGATCAGCTCAAACCGCTGCACGGTGGCAGCGGTGCGGTGATCCGCCACGGCGTAGGTGGGATAGCCCACAAAGCTGGACACCATCTGTCCGGCCTGACTGATGACCTGATCCACCTGCTTCATCTGGCCGGAGAGGGCGTCGTTGATCTTGGCCGTCTCCTCCGCCGACAGGGCCTTGCGCTCCATCAGCTCGTTGACGTACAGCCGGTAGCCCTTGGCGGACGGTACACGTCCCGCCGAGGTGTGGGGCTGCTCCAGATAGCCCAGCTCCACCAGATCCGCCAGCTCGTTGCGGATGGTGGCGGAGCTGATCTTACCGGGCATCTGTTCCACGATGGCCTTGGAGCCTACCGGCTCGGCGGTGTTGATGTAGCTTTCCACCACGATCTTCAATATTTGCTTTTTGCGGTCTGTCAATTCCATAGCTTTCTCCATTTAGCACTCCTTCTTTTCGAGTGCTAAATGGAGTTTACCACCCCGTCCCCTTAAAGTCAATAGGTGCTATTTTAATTATTTGTGAACACGCCGGGCAGGAAAAGCGCCCCGCAGGGCTGATCCTGCGGGGCGCACGGCATCTTGCGCGGCTATTGGTTTTCTTCCGCCTCGGGCTTGGTGCGGATATACGCCTGCACCAGCGAGTAGACGACGGAGCAGACCGGCACGCCCAGCAGCATACCCAGTATGCCGAAGGCGCCGCCGCCGATGGTGACGGCCGCCAGCACCCACAGACCCGGCAGCCCCACGGACTTGCCCACCACCCGGGGGTAGATGAGGTTGCCCTCCACCTGCTGCAAAATCAGCAGGAAGATCAGGAATGTCAGCGCCTTGATGGGGCTTTGGAACACGATGAGGAACGCGCCGGTGGCCGCGCCGATCCACGCGCCGAAGATGGGGATCAGCGACAGCGCCGCGATGATGACCGACACCGGCAGGGCGTAGGGAAGCCCCAGGAGCAGCATACCGAGGCAGCACAGCGTTCCCAGAATAACGGCCTCCGTCACCTGCCCGGTGACGAAGCTGGAGAAGGCGTTGTTGGTCAGGTGCAGCACCGCCAGCAGCTTGTCGGCGGCCCTCCGGGGCAGGGCGCGGCGCAGCAGCCGCTTGGACTGGGCAAGGAGCGTCTCCTTCTGCGCCAGCATATACAGAGAGAACACCAGCGCCAGCAGCACATTCACCAGCGCCCCCACGATGGAGGAGGTGATGTTCAGGGTGGTGTTCACCACGCTGTCGCCCCGCTCCTGCAAGAAGCCGGTGATGGTGTCCCGCACCTGCTCGGCGCTGAGGGTCAGCTCCGGCAGCGTCACGCCGTGGCTGTCGGCGAAATCGCTGAGGCTTTTCCACCACGCCTGAAACTGGTCAACGTAGGTGGGGATATTAGCCGCCAGCGTGCTGCCCGCCTCCTCCAGACGGGGGATGAGGATGAAGAAGATGGCAAAGATGATGCCCAGAAACAGCACCATGGTCAGCGTCAGGCAGACCGGGCGCTTCAGCTTGGCGTTCCAGCGGCTGCACCACTTGGCCAGCGCCCGATCCCACAGGCGCTCCAGCCCCACCATCATCAGATTCAGCACAAAGGCGATGCACACGCCGATGAGCAGCGGCGCCAGCAGGGAAAACAGATTGGAAAAAAGTCCGCCGATGGTGGAGATATTGTACAGGCCCCAGAACAGCAGCACCGCAAAGGTGATGAGCAGCATGATCCGCTGCATGGTTTTTTTGTTCAGCTCCAAGGTATTCCCCGTCCTTTCCTGTAAAAAAATCATATTTCCGCCGAGTAGTGTATCATGTTTCTTTCCCGCCGTCTGTGAATTTTCTGTATATCTTTTGCGTTTCCCGTTCAGATTTTGTCCGCTTGTGTCTTTTGCTCCGGCATGGTATACTGACCCCAACAACTGTAACAGGAGGTACGAGCATGACCGTTACCGAAGCATTGGAAAAGCTGAAAAGCTACGAGCAGACCAGCTTTGCGCTGTCTCACGCCATGGGCCTTTTGTACTACGACGGCGTCACCGCGGCGCCCAAGGGCGCAGCCGCCGTCCGCAGCGACACCACCGGCGAGCTCAGCCGCATCGACTATCAGCTGACCACCGCGCCGGACACCGTGGAGATGCTGGAGACGCTGATGGCCGCCCGCACGGAGCTGGACGACGTCACCCGCCGTAAGGTGGAGGAGTACTGGCGCAGCTACGACCGCACCCGCCGCATCCCGGAGGAGGAGTTCGTGGCCTACCAGAAGCTGACCACCCGCGCCGACGACGTGTGGCAGACCGCCAAGACCAACAACGATTTTGCCCTGTTCGAGCCGTACTTGCAGGAGATCTTCGACACGCTGAAGCGCTTCGCCCAGTACTGGGAGCCGGAGAAGGCCCCCTATGAGACGCTGCTGGACAACTATGAGCGGGGTCTGACGGTGGCCGCCTGCGACGATTTTTTCGCCGCCCTGCGGCAGAAGCTGGTGCCTCTCATCCAGCGGGTCACCGCCCACGCCGACCGGGTGGACGACACGCCGCTCCACGCCGATTTCCCCATCCCCATCCAGCGGGAGTTCTCCGATTTCGTCATGGGCGTCATGGGCATCGACCGGAATCACTGCATCATCGGCGAGACGGAGCATCCCTTCACCATCAACTTCTCCCGTGACGATGTGCGTATCACCACCCACTATCACGCCGACATGGTGGCCTCGTCCCTGTACTCCGTGGTGCATGAGGGCGGCCATGCCCTGTACGAGCTGCACACCGGCCGGGAGCTGGCCCGCAGCAATCTGGGCAACGGCGTGTCCATGGGCATCCACGAGAGCCAGTCCCGGTTCTATGAGAACATCATCGGCCGCAGCCGGGCGTTCTGCTCCGTCATCTACCCGTGGCTGAAGGCGCATTTCGCCCCCCGTCTGGACAACGTGACGGAGGATGACTTCTACCGTATGATCAACAAGTCCGAGCCGTCCCTCATCCGCACGGAGGCCGACGAGCTGACCTACTGCCTGCACATCATGGTGCGCTACGAGCTGGAGAAGCGGATGTTCGACGGCACCCTCACCGCCCACGACCTGCCCGCCGAGTGGAACCGGCTGTACAAGGAGTATCTGGGCGTGGATGTCCCCAACGACCGGCAGGGCGTTCTGCAGGACTCCCACTGGTCCAACGGCAACATCGGCTACTTCCCGTCCTACGCCATCGGCTCGGCCTACGGCGCGCAGTACCTGCTGGAGCTGTCCAAGGAGCTGGATGTGGACGCCGTGGTGCGCTCCGGCGATCTGACCCCCATCAACAACTGGCTGGAGGAGAAGATCTGGAAGTACGGCTGCATGAAGGATCCCGTGGCACTGTTCGAGTCGGTCTGCGGCAAGTTCGACCCGGGCTGCTATGTGGCTTATCTCGAGAAGAAGTTCACCGAGGTCTACGGCCTGTAAAAAACGGAAAAGAGAACGCGGACAGCTGTCCGCGTTCTCTTTTTGTCGTTTATACGGCGGCGCCGGCAGGCGCGTCCGCCTTCTCCGGCTCTCTCGCGGCAGGGGTCAGCTCCTTGACGAAGCAGAGGCGGCGCTTGTGCTGCTCCGTCTGGAAATCCTTCCACTGGGACTGCACCTTCTCGTTCAGCTCCAGCATGGGGCCGGTCTCCGCCTCCTTGATGCCCATCTTCAGGCAGCCCTTCATGGTCTTGCTGAGGATGATGGCGTTGACGCCCCGGGCCTGATAGTCCGGGTGGACAGCGATGAGCAGCAGATCCACCGTGTCGTTCTTCCGGAACGCCTTCAGTACGTCGATCCAGCCGGTGGGGAACAGGCGTCCCCGGTGCTTCTGCATGGCCGCCGCCAGACTGGGCGCGCCCACGCCGAAGGCGATCATCCTGTCATTCTTGTCCATAACGAAGCAGGTGGTGTTGGGGTTGATAAGGGGCGCGAACTTAGCGGAGTATTTCCTGATCTGCTGCTCCGTCAGATCCACCGTGCCGTACAGCGGGGCATAGGCCACATTCACCAGATCGAAAAACGGCTTCAGCAGCGGCAGATACGCCAGCCGGTTTTTCGGCTCCACGATATGCAGGTGGTTGCGCTTGAGCACGAAATCCGACAGCTTCTCCCACCGCTGGATGATCTTCTCATCCGTGGGGACGGTGATCAGCTCCTCGATCCAGTCCACATCCTTCACATAGCCCAGCGCGGTCATGTGGTCGATATAGTAGGGGTAGTTATAATAGGTGAAAAAGCAGCTTCGGCGGTCGAAGCCCTCCACCAGCATACCCTCCCGGTCCATGTCGGTAAAGCCCAGCGGCCCGTGGACCGCCGCACAGCCCAGCTCTCTGGCCCAGTCCTCCACGGCGGCGAACAGGGCGGCGGACACCTCCGGATCGTCGATGAAGTCCACCTGGGTGAACCGCATCCGGTTGGTACCCCACTTCTCATTGGCCTTGCGGCTGCGGATGGCGCCGATGCGCCCCACGATCTCCCCGTCCCGCTCCGCCAGCCAACAGCGGGCGTCGCAGTAGGAAAAGGCCGGGTTCTTGCTGCGATCCCAGTCCGCCAAATCGTCGCCGTAGGTGGCCGGCACGAACTGCGGCACATCCTTATACAGCTGATTGGGGTAATCTACAAAGCGGCGCAGCTGCGCCTTGGTCGTTACTTCTACAATAGAAACCATCGTTGTTTCTCCTACACAAAAAACTTCACACGGTGATAGTTTACGCCTTTCTATCCCGAAAAGCAAGCGTATAAAATACTGGCATCCTGCGCGGCGATGTGCTATACTCACCTCATAAAGAAACATGACAGGGAGGAACAGGAGAGATGGAGCTGCTTTGGTACGATATCCGCCGGCTGGATGAGGAGACGATGGCCCAGACCATGGCCATGATGGACGAGGCGCGCCGCCGCCGGGTGGGCGACATCGCCGGGGAGGACGACCGCAGGCGCACCGTAGCCGGCGAGCTGCTGGCACGCCGCGCACTGGCACAGCGTCTGGGCTGCGGCGAGGGGGAGGCGCCCCTGCGCTGGGACGACACGGGCAAGCCCGCCGCGGACGCCGACGGCGTATACGTCTCCGTCAGCCACTCCGGCCCCTACGCCGTCTGCGCCGTCGCCGATGTGCCGGTGGGCGTGGACGTGGAGGTCATCCGCTCCGCCGACGAAAAATTCATGCGCCGTGTCTGCTCCGAGGCGGAGATGGCCTATATCCGCGTGGGTGACGACGGCGACTGCGCCCGCTTCTGGGAGATCTGGACTGCCAAGGAATCTTTGTTCAAGCTGACGGGCAAGGGGCCTCTGCTGACCCTCAGCCGGCTGGCGCTGCCGGAGGGTGTGGTGCTCGACCACATCCGGGAAAAGGGCTGCGCTCTGACCACCGCCCTGCGTCTGCGGTAAAATTTCTCAGAATCCTGAAAAAAAGGCTTTTCACCCGCTCTTGAATTTGTTATAATTTAAACGAGAATCGCGTACCATCCGTTGAACATGGTAGAGGAGGAGCTTTTGTATGATTCGAGTTGGTATCATCGGCTGCGGTAAGATCGCGCAGGTGCGCCATCTGCCCGAGTATGCAGCCAACCCCAATGCGGAGATCATGGCCTACTACGACAAGAACCGCGCCCGTGCCGAGGAGATGGCCGCCAAGTACGGCGGCAGCGTCTGCGACACCTATTTTGACCTGCTGAACCGCGACGACATTGATGCGGTATCTGTCTGCGTGGAAAACCGCAGCCATGCGGAGATCTCCACCGCGGCGCTGTACGCCGGCAAGCACGTGCTGTGCGAAAAGCCCATGGCGGTCACGCTGGCGGAGTGCGAGTCCATGGTGGCCGCCGCCGAGCGCAACGGCAAGTACCTGATGATCGGCCACAATATGCGCTTCGACCCGGTACACCGCCGTGCCAAGCAGCTGCTGGACCGCGGCGTCATCGGCGATGTGATCACCTTCCGCGCCGTGCTGGGCAACGCCGGCCCCGAGGGCTGGTCTGTGGACGAGGGTACATGGTTCTTCGATAAGAATAAGGCGGCGCTGGGCGCCCTGTCCGACATGGGCATCCACAAGGTGGATCTGCTCCAGTACCTGCTGGGTCAGAAGGTCATCGAGACCACCGCCAAGGTGGTGACGCTGAACAAGCGGGACAGCGAGGGCCAGCTCATCGGCGTGGACGACAACGCCCTGTGCATCCTGCGGATGTCCGGCGGCGCACTGGGTACCATGGCGGCCAGCTGGACCATCTACGGCCACGAGTGCCAGTCCACCTGCCTGTACGGCACCAAGGGCATCATGCTCATTTACAGCGAGCCGTCCTCCCCCATCATCGTCAGCGATATGGAGGGCAACCGCACCAGCTACAATCTGGATGTGCCTCACAACGGCACCGGCGTCATCGATGAGTTCGTGGACGCGCTGGTCAACGACCGGCAGCCGGAGGTCTCCGGCCGTGAGGCGCTGACGGTGATGCGCAGCATCTTCGCCAGCATCAAGTCCTCCAACATCAGCCGCACGGTGGCGGTGAACAGCGACTTCGTCACCCACTTCTGAGCAAACGCACCGTTGCGGGGCGGGCAAGCAGCCCGCCCCGCCGTTTTCTGCATCAAACACGAAAGGGAGTATCCTATGTATCGTATCGGCATTGATCTGGGCGGCACCAACATCGCCGTCGGCGTGGTGGACGACCGCCACCGTATTGTGGCGGAGGCCAGCCTTCCCGCCGGCGCGCACCGCCCGGCGGAGCAGGTGGTGGCGGATATGTGCCGCGCCGTGGAGCTGGCGCTGGACAAAGCGGGTCTCACCCCGGCGGACTGTGCCTCCATCGGCGTTGGCGCCCCCGGTACCTGCGACCCGGAGCGAGGCGTGGTGGTTCGCGCCTATAATCTGAACTGGTTTGACGTGCCGGTGTGCGCCATGCTGACGGCACACTTCGGCCTGCCCGCCCGACTGAGCAACGACGCCAACTGCGCCGCGCTGGCGGAGACGGTGGCCGGCGCCGCCGTGGGCTGCCGGAACATGATGCTCATCACCCTTGGCACCGGCGTGGGCGGCGGTATCATCGTGGACGGCAGGATCGTCTCCGGTCTGGGCGGCGCCGGCGGCGAGCCGGGTCACAGCCTGCTGGTGCTGGACGGGGAACCCTGCACCTGCGGACGCCGGGGCTGCTGGGAAGTCTACGCCTCCGCCACGGCGCTGATCCGGCAGGGCAGGGAGGCGGCTGCCGCCCACCCCACATCCCTGCTGAACCGGTACCCCGAGCTGACGGGCCGGGATGTGTTCGACGCCGCCGACGCAGGCGACGAGGCGGCACAGGCCGTGCTGGAGCGGTACTATGTCTATGTAGCCGCCGGGATCACCGATCTGGTGAACATCCTGTCGCCGGAGATGGTGCTCATCGGCGGCGGCATCAGCCGGCAGGGAGAGCGTCTGCTGCGTCCCATCCGCCGCTATGTGGCCGCCAACTGCTTTGGCGGTGAGAGCCGCCCCCAGCCCATCATTCAGGCGGCACAGTTGGGCAACGAGGCCGGTATCATCGGCGCCGCCGCCCTGTAACAGCATAAAAAAGGAAGCCGTCCCGCGGGACGGCTTCCTTTTTATGTCGTTCAGTCGATGGTACGCACAAAGTTCATGCCGCTCTTCTGCATATGTACGTCCAGCCGCACCCGGTCGCCCCGGATATAGCTTCTGGTGTACTCGTAGATGCGCCCGTCCTCGGTGCGGGTACGGCGCTGGTGGTAGAAGGCACAGCTCCCGGCGCTGACGCCCAGCAGGTGTCCCTGCTCGTTGTCCAGCACCACCGCCTCGTAGCTCTCATCGGCGGCAAAGGGTACGATGCCCACATGGTACAAGAGGCTGTAAAAGCTGTGGGTCTGGAGCATATCCCGGGTCAGGTGGGGGTAGATGTACTCGGGATAGTAGCTGGTCTCCAGGATCAGCGGTTCCCCGTCCACGTTGCGCACACGGGTAAAGCAGTACACCGGCGTACCCTCCCGCAGCTCCATCTTCTCGCAGACCGCCTGACTGGGTACGATCACGTCAAAGTCGATGAGCGTGGAGGACGGCACCTTGCCCAAGGAGGAAACCTCCGTCGTAAAGGAGTAGCGCACACCGCGGCGGTTGGTGGCGGGGTCCGCCACGAAGGTGCCGCGGCCCCGCTTGCGGACCACCAGCCCCTCATCCTCCAGCTCGCCGATGGCCTGCCGCACGGTGTTGCGGCTGATATTCATCCAGCGGCACAGCTCCGCCTCGCTGGGCAGCAGATCGCCCACAGCCAGTGTGCCGGTGGAAATGTTGCGTTTGATGATGCCCACAAGCTGGGCATACAGGGGAATGTCGCTGTCCATTGACAGTCTTGCGCTTAAGATCGGATTCTGTTCCATGTATGGGGTCCCTTTCCCTCTCCTCTGAGTTGTACCTATTGTACCATACAATTCAATGGAAAGATAGTCCTATTTTTGATAAAACCTTTGTGTTTCCACGATTTCGGCTGCCTTGCCGCGCATTCCCTCTGTTTGGCAAATGGGTAGAAACAACGCCGTCCCGGCGGGACGGCGCTGTTTCCGGAACAAAAAAGAAGGAAAACCTTTTTGAAAGGATGTTGGCGATTTACTTGTGATCCACGCTGTGCATATGCTCGATGAGGCACAGGATCTTGTCGGAGTAGCCGATCTCGTTGTCGTACCAGCTGACCACCTTCACGAAGGTGTCGGTCAGGGCGATACCGGCCTTGGCATCAAAGATGGAGGTGTGGGTGTCGCCCAGGAAGTCGGAGGACACAACCGCCTCGTCGGTGTAAGCCAGGATACCCTTCAGCTCGTTCTCGCTGGCCTTCTTCATGGCGGCGCAGATCTCGTCATAGCTGGCGGGCTTGCACAGGTTCACGGTCAGATCCACCACGGACACGTCCAGCGTGGGAACGCGCATGGACATACCGGTCAGCTTGCCGTTCAGGCTGGGAATGACCTTGCCCACGGCCTTGGCAGCACCGGTGGAGCTGGGGATAATGTTGCCGGAAGCGGCACGGCCGCCGCGCCAGTCCTTCAGGGACACGCCGTCCACCGTCTTCTGGGTGGCGGTGGTGGAATGCACGGTGGTCATCAGACCGTCGGCAATGCCGAAGTTATCGTGCAGCACCTTGGCGACGGGAGCCAGGCAGTTGGTGGTGCAGCTGGCGTTGGAAACGAACTGCATATCGGAGGTGTAGGTGTCCTGGTTGACGCCCATGACGAACATGGGGGTGTCGTCCTTGGAGGGAGCGGACATCACCACGTGCTTGGCGCCGGCGGCGATGTGGCCCGCGGCCTTCTCCTTGGTCAGGAACAGACCGGTGGACTCGATGACATACTCTGCGCCCACCTTGGCCCAGGGCAGGTTGGCGGGATCACGCTCTGCAAACACGGGGATGGACTTGCCGTTCACGACGATGGCGTTCTCCTCGCTGCCGACCTCGCCGTCGAACTTGCCGTGCATCGTATCGTACTTCAGCATATAGGCCAGATAGTCAGCGGGACACAGATCGTTGATACCCACGATCTCGATCTCGGGGTGGTTCATGCAGCAGCGCATGACCATGCGGCCGATGCGGCCGAAACCATTGATACCGACTTTAATGCTCATAAATCAAGACTTCCTCTCTGATGGAATATATCAAATGTATGGTATGTTTAGTATTATATGCATTATTTTGAAAAAAGCAACCCCCTTTTTGAAAAAATTTTGCAGACCATCAAAAAGGGACAAAAAACTTGTTTTTTCACCTACCGTTTGGTATAGTGTGGATGACCGACCGGTAAGTGGTATGTATCGCGTCGGCGGGAAAAGACACACTAAGGCCGGAGAGGAAGGCATATATGATAGAAACCCCCAGAAATGACCATACGCCGGAGCAGCCGGCGCACCCCGACCGGCTCGACCGGGTCCCGCAGGTACGGCTGCTCAATGAGGTGCTGCTTCATGTATCCGCCCAGCTTCGGACTGCGCTGGGTGGGATGCACATCGCGGTCAGCCGTCTGGCGCCGCCTGAACGGCGGGACGCAGACGCGGCGCTGGATCGGGACGCGGCGCTGCTGAACCGGAACTACTATGCGCTGCTGCGTCTGTCCAACAACCTGTCCAACGCGCCCATGCTGCTGGACGATGCGCCGCTGACCAGGGAAAATACCGATATCGTAACGTGGCTGGACGGTCTGTGCCGTCAGGCCGCGCCGCTGTTCGCCCTGCGGAATGTGACGCTGACGTTCCAGTGCAGCGCCGCCCGCCACGGTGCGGCGATCAACCGGGTCTGTTTGGAACAGGCGGTCTGGAACCTGCTGTCCAACGCCCTGAAATTCACGGCCGAGGGCGGCGCCGTCACCGTATCCCTACGGTTTGAACGGCGGCAGGTGCTGCTGGCGGTGACGGATACCGGCTGCGGCATCAACGCCGAGGACATGGAAATGGTGTTTGACAGCTACCTCCACCCGGAGCGGCTGGCCGCGCTGCCCAGCGGTCTGGGTCTGGGTCTGCCGCTGTGCCGCCGCATCGCGGAGGGTCACGGCGGGCGGCTGGTGCTGAACAGCCGGGTGGGGCATGGCACCACCGTCACGCTGGCGCTGCCGGACGAGCTGGCGGAGGATGTGGTGGAGGATGTACCCTTCGACTACACCGGCGGCTTCCAGCCGGCGCTGGTGGGGCTGGCGGACGGCCTGCCCTTTGAGGCATTCCTGCAAAAGCACTCCGACGAGTAAAACGCCGCCGGACGGCGGGCAGATCCGCCACGGACGGCGGGCAGATCCGCCACGGACGGCGGAACGGATCGCAGCGATCGCGTCTCTCCCGCCCGGTGCGGGGGAGACGTTTTTTACAGCTTTATTCTGGACGGATATTACCGCGATATACCTATAATATACGATAAACATACGATTTATTTTACGGATTCTTGCGAGGTGCATAATGAAAAAGGATGCCAAGCGTGTGCTGATCGCCATGTCCGGCGGTGTGGACAGCTCCGCCGCCGCCGCGCTGCTGCGGGAGCAGGGCTATATCTGCGGCGGCGCCATGCTCCGCCTGTGCCGGGAGCCGGAGGCGGCGCATCTGGCCGCCCAGAGCGCCGAGGACGCCCGCCGGACGGCGGAGCGGCTGGGCATGGACTTTTACCTGTTCGATGAGACGGAGCGGTTCTCCCGCTGCGTCATGGAGAAATTTGTGGCGGAATACTGCGCGGGCCGGACGCCCAACCCCTGCATCGACTGCAACCGGGAGCTGAAGTTCGGCGCCCTGTTGGACCGTGCGCTGGAGATGGGCTACGACTATCTGGCCACCGGCCACTATGCCCGGGTGGACTACGACGAGGCGGCAGGCCGTTGGCGGCTGCTGCGGGGCCGGGATCGAAAAAAAGACCAGAGCTACGTGCTCTACCAGCTCACACAGTTCCAGCTTGCCCATCTGCTGCTGCCGGTGGGGGATTTCGACAAGGACGCCATCCGGCAGGAGGCGCGGCAGGCGGGGCTGGACGTGGCGGAGAAGTCCGACAGTCAGGATATCTGCTTCATCCCCGACGGGGATTACGTCCAGTTCCTGCGGCGGCACGGGGCCGAGCTGACGCCGGGGGACTTTGTGGACAAGGACGGCCGCGTGCTGGGCCGCCACAAGGGGCTGCCCTGCTACACCAGCGGCCAGCGGAAGGGGCTGGGCGTCGCCGCCGGAAAGCACGTCTATGTGGTGCGGAAGAACGGCGCGGACAACACCATCCTGCTGGGGGACGACGCCGACCTGTTCTCCGCCGCCCTGACCGCCTCCCGCGTCAACTGGATCGCCGGTGAAGCACCGGCGGCGCCGGTACGCTGCACCGCCAAGACCCGGTACAGCCAGCATATTGACGCGCCCTGCACCGCCTATCCGCTGGCAGGGGAGGGTGTGCGGGTGGTGTTCGACACGCCGCAGCGCGCCATCACCGCCGGGCAGTCTGTGGTGCTGTACGACGGAGACGAGGTGCTGGGCGGCGGCGTCATCGACGGCGCGGAGTAAGACGCCCGCAGGCGTAAAAGCGGTAAAAGAGGACGCTGACCCAGTTGGTCAGCGTCCTCTTTCTTCCTTTGCGCAGCCGCCCGCCGCCGGGAGGCCGTCGTTTTCAGGGGATGCGGAACAGGCGCTTGCCGTTCTCCGTGGTGATGCGGGCCAGTTCCTCCGGCGCGAGGCCCTTCCACGCCGCCAGCTTCTCCGCCACCAGATAGACGTAGCCGGAGTCGTTACGCTTGCCCCGGTAGGGTACCGGCGTCATGTAGGGGCTGTCCGTCTCGATGAGCATCCGCTCCGGCGGCGTTACCGCCGCCACCTCCGGGGCGCGGCGGGCGTTCTTATAGGTCACCGGGCCGTCAAACCCCAGATACCACCCCATTTGCAGCAGCTCCCGCGCCATCTCCGGGCTGCCGGAGAAGCAGTGGAACACGCCGGTGACGCCGGGGAACTCCCGGACGATGGACAGGGTATCGGCGTGAGCCTCCCGGTCGTGGATGATAACGGGCAGAGCAAGCTCCTGCGCCAGCGCCAGCTGCTGCCGCAGCACCTGCTGCTGGAGGTCGCGGGGCGGATTCTCCTCCCAGTAGTAGTCCAGTCCGATCTCGCCGATGGCCACCACCTTGGGCTGCTGCGCCAACGCGCGGATGGCCGCCAGATCGTCGGCGGTGCAGCCGCCGCAGTTCTCCGGGTGGATGCCCACCGCCGCGTAAACGTGGGGGTACGCCGCCGCGTATGCCGCCGCCTTGCGGGAGCTTTCCACATCGCAGCCGGGGTTCAAAATAAGTCCGACGCCCCGCTGGGGCAGCGCTGTCAGCACCGCGTCCCGGTCGGCGTCAAAAGCCTCGTCGTCGTAGTGTGCATGGGTATCAAACAGCATGGTCAGTCCTCCAGCCGGACGCGGCCCAGCCTTGTGTCCGCGATGTATTTTTCCTTGATCTCCCGCAGCCGTGCCATGTGGGGCTGCTCCATATGGACGCGCTGGTGGGCGGCGCTCTCCCACCGCTCGATGAGCAGCAGCTCGTTCTCATCCTGCGCAGAGAAATAGTAGTCGTAAGCCAAACAGCCCGGTTCCTCCCGGATCAGGGTGAGGATACCCGCCTCCACAAGCTCCCGGACAAAGGTCTCGCGGCAGCCGTCCTTGGCCATATAGCGCACATACAGCATCAGTTGTTCTTCCATGGCGCACCTCCGAGTGATTTTGCCCCATTGTAGCACAGGCGACGCGGCGGCGCAAATTTTTTCCATCCCACACGGGAAAAAAGCATTTACAAGCTGTATAAAATGCTGTATCATTTACAAGCTGTATTACATTTGACGGGGTGAGAGAGATGGCAACAGATTTTTCCAGAACGTTGAGCCTGCTGCGGCAGGAGAAGGGGATCAGCCAGCGGAAGGCGGCGGCGGCGCTGGGCATCAGTCAGGCGCTGCTGAGCCACTACGAAAACGGCATCCGGGAGCCGGGTCTCGCCTTCGTGGCGCGGGCCTGCGACTTCTACCATGTGTCGGCGGACTTCCTGCTGGGGCGCACCAACTCCCGGGACGGCTCCATCATCGAGGCGGCGGAGCTGTACGACGCCAGCGATGAAAAGGGGACGCTGAAGGGCAGCATTCTGGCCACGCTGCAAAAGAAGCTGGTGGTGAACACCACCGGCGTGCTGTTCGACCTGCTGGGCAAGTGCGGCGACCGGACGGCCATCACCGCCGCCGGGGACTATCTCAGCACGGCGCTGTACACTCTGCTGCGGCACCTGTACCGCTGCGGCGGCGGCAACGAGGACTTTTTCGCCACCGACGCCGTGGATTTTGACGCCGGTGCGGTGGACGCCGCCATGCTGCACAGCCGTGCGGCGTACCTGCGGGCGCTGGCCGGCGCGGAGCAAATGCCGGAGCTGACCTCCGACACCCTCACCGCCGCCCCCGGCCTGGGGCAGAGCACGGCGCAGGTCGTCCACAACGTGGATGAGCTGGCGGCGAAGCGATGACGCATACAGAGTTCCAAAGGAGGCTTTTTATATGTTCGACCAATCCCATATCCGCAATTTCTCCAT
>UQZJ01000007.1 GCA_900545495.1 uncultured Eubacteriales bacterium | reverse complement strand
AGACAGAGGCCTCTCACGCCTTTAACATCGGTTCGAATCCGGTACGGGTCACCACTTTTCTCCAAATTGAATAGGTCGTTGCCGTGTATGCGGCTGCGATCGGTAGTTGGTGCTGATTAGGGCGAGGGTCCACCCGTTCCCATCCCGAACACGGAAGTTAAGCTCGCTTCTGCTGACAATACTTGGCTGGAGACGGCCTGGGAAGATAGGTAGCGCCAACACTCCTCCTTAGCTCAATGGTAGAGCATTCGGCTGTTAACCGAAGGGTTGTTGGTTCGAGCCCAACAGGGGGAGCCAAAGGGTGAGCCGCCATCCGTAAGGTGGCGGCTCATTTCTTTTATTAGTGTCAGCCGCGAAGACTTGGGCCTTTAGCTCAGTTGGTTAGAGCAGACGGCTCATAACCGTCCGGTCCCGGGTTCGAGTCCCCGAAGGCCCACCACACAGGGGTATAGCTCAGTTGGTAGAGCAGCGGTCTCCAAAACCGCGTGTCGAGAGTTCGAGCCTTTCTGCCCCTGCCAAAAGAAGTCATGACGATGGTCATGGCTTCTTTTTTGTTGTTCAGATGTCAAACGCCCTCCCTGCGCCGCTTGGTGCAGGGAGGGTGTTTTGATAGGACGAGGGGGTGCCTGCCGCTCATCGCCTGCACTTGCGGTCAATGTAAACACAGCCGCCGATGGATGCGGCCACGAAAAGACCAAGACCAAGCCACAGCAGCCACATTGTCCGGCACAAATCGCTGAGGGCAATGACCAGCCAGCACAGAGCCAGTACGAACATCAGCCTTGACATGGCCTTGCAGAGCTTCTTTTCATCGTATTTTGCTTTTTCCTCCGGCGAGGCGGTGTTGTAGCCTGCGATGAGGGATGTGCCCTTTCCACGGGAAAAGACAATGCCCAGCACCAGAAACGAAGCGGACACCAACAGGCGGACGGCAAGGAGCATGGGAACACCTCCGATCGAAATAAAAAGGTGGTACGGCAGTTGGTTCTCACTTTCATTATACAGGAAAAATCACCACCGCGCAAGGCGCATTGCCCCCAACACGCAAAAAGGAAGCGAACGCGGTGCGTTCGCTTCAAGTGAGGAGAAAAATGATGGAAAAGTATTTCAAACGGGTAAGCCCCGCTGAAACCGGGAATAGTGGTCAGAGAATGGCGCACAGCAGCCACGTCAGACCGATGGCCGCAGCGCCGATGGAGGCCCAGAGCCACGCCGGAATGCGGCGGCGTCTGCGGGGCATCCCCTGACAGCGGGCATAGTTTTTGGCGATGCGGACGGCCTGATCCACCAGCTGCTGGGAGCTGATACCGCCGCCGTCGGTGCGGAGAATGAAAATTGCCTGTTCAAAGATCTGCGGGTCCGGGGAGTCCACCACGATGACCCGGCGGGAAATGCCTTTAACCAAATGTATGCCCTCCTTGCTGTCTGATCGTCATACCCACAGTATGGACAGCGTCGCCGCCGCTTATACCTGCGTTTTACCGTTTTCTGCACCGCGGGGACGGTGCAGCACCAGCGCGGCACAGTCGTCCGACAGGCCGCCGTGATCGGCGGACATGGTGAGGATGCGGCGCGCCAGCTCCTCCGGCGTGCCGGTGTCCCAACCGGCCAGCAGATCCAGCAGCCACTCGTCGCCATCCCCGGCGGTGACGCCGTCGGACAGCAGCACCAGCCAACCGTCGGGCGGCAGCGTAAAGCGGATAGCCTCCGGCTGCTGGGACACCTTCTCCAAGCCGGCGGGCAGTGCGCTGCCCTCGTAGCGGGTGACTCGCCCGTGCTTTTTGTAGTAGGACGGCGCGGCGCCGTATTTGTACAGGGTGACGGTGCCGGTGGCGCGATCCAGACACGCCAGATCGATGGTGGTAAAGCCCGCGCCCTCCTGACAGCGCAGCAGCAGCGCCGTGTTCAGGGTCTTCAGTGCGGGGGACGGCTCCACACCGGCCTGCAGGAACTGCCTGAGCAGCCGTACGGTCATGGCGGCCTCCCGGTGGGCGGCCTCACCGCTGCCCATGCCGTCGGACAGGAGCAGGCAGGCGGTATTGCCCGCCTCAAAAACGGCGGACTGATCGCCGCACAGTGATTCCCCGTCCCGGGGGCGCAGTGCTATTCCTGTAACATAGCGAAAGCGGGGGGCGGCGGAGGTCGGTACATCGGCGGACAGCGCCTCCGACAGCTGGGCGTACTGCTCCCGCGCCACCTGATAGGCCTGGTGCAGCTGGAGCTGGTGGACATGGCGCAGCAGAAATTGACGGAGCTGGTCATTTACCGCCTCCAGCAGCCGGGGAAAGTGCAGGCAACGGCTGGAAAAGTAGGACGGGAAATCCTCCGCACAGGCGGTGCCGCGGCGGAGCAGCTTGGGACAGGCGTCATTGAAGGCGTTGTAGGTATCGTTGTAGTGGGTCTGCCAGCAGTCGTGACGGAGCAGGCAGCCGGCGCACACCTGCTCGGCGGCGCGGTCGAACAGCACGGCGGGGTTTTCCGGGCGCGGCGGCGTCGTGCCGGCGAAAAAGCTGTCGTACACGGCGCGGAGGGCGGCAGCAGGTGTGGCGGTGTTCGGCGAGACGGGTGTCCGGGCGGAGGCAGCGACCTGCGCGGTTAACCGGGGCAGCAGCTTCTCCGGCAGAAGGAGGTACAGACCGGCGCCCGCCAAGTTCTGACACAGCAGCGGCAGGGGGTCAGGCCCGTCCAACAGCAGGTATGCGGTGGAGGCTGCCGCGCAGAACAGCAGCGGCGGCAAAAAGCGGGCGCGCCGCCGCGGAGTGGCGGCTGCTGCCGCAGCTCCGCAGAGTACCACAGCCAGCAGAACTTCTCTGCCGGTGTACAAGTCCAGCACCAGCCCGGTGACGGCGCCGACGGCCGCTGCGGAGGCGGGAGACAGGCGTCGGGCGGCGGTCAGCAGCAGGGCAGCCGCCAACAGACCGCCGACCCGAAAGCCCGACAGCTCCCACCCATAGGCAGTCAGACACACACCTATGGCGGCCGCCAGCGCCGCCTGCTGCCGTGTCTCCGGGGGCGCATCGGGCTCCCCCAGCGCAGGCAGCAGATACGAAACGGTGTAGAGGATGATCAGCGCGGCGGCGCACAGCGCCCAGTGCCGCGGCTGCCGCTGGAACAGATACGCCGACTGCACCAGCAGCGCCATGGCAGCGGCGGCAGCCGGCCGGAAGCGTGGCCTTTTATACAGGCGGGTGGTACAGAACGCGGTGTTGGCGCAGAAGATGAGAATGGCGGCGGCGGTATGGCGCAGACCCGCCTGAAAGTCCAGAAAAAGAAAAGCGCCCAGTCCGGCGCCCAGCAGCGCACACAGTCCGGGCCACCCCACGCCGGCGGCAGAAACGACAGCCAGCGCCCATGGGCTGTACAGACCGTCCAACGTACCGCCGGTAAGGAGAAAAGCGGCGGCAGCCGGTAAAAACATTGTCAGCAGCGGGCGCAGCGGGACGGCGCGGCTGACCTCGGTGACAGATCTCAAGGCTTGTCCCTCCTTTCGTACCTATTGTAGCGAAAGGGCGGGGCGCATCCTGTCGGGAAATTTTTCTGTTGTATTTCCCCGGTCGATTTGATACAATGACCGCAGTGAAGACAACCGTTTGGCAGAAGGAGGAACGCTATGAAGAAGACAGCAGCTATGCTGATGGCAATATGGATGCTGGCGCTGATGCTCACGGCCTGCGGCCAGCAGGCGCCGGAGCAGACCGGCGGCTCGGTGAAGCCCGGTGCGGCGCAGGATCAGTCCGTAACGGGACAGGTGGACGCCTCCCAGCCGGATGAAGAGGAGCTGGAGATGGGCAGCGTCAACGGCGGTACCTATACCAACGCCTTTGCCGGGATCGGCTGCGCACTGGATGAGACGTGGGTATTCTATACGAAGGAGCAGATCGCGGAGCTCAACGGCTTCCTGACCGACGGCACCAGCGACGAGGACATGAAAAAGCTGATGGAGAACAGCCAGAGCGTGCAGGATATGTACGCCTCCTCTACGGACGGGCTGATGACCATCAACGTGGTGTTCCAGAACATGGGCTTGCTGCTGGGTACCACCATGAGTGCTCAGGAGTACGCGGAGCTGCACGTTACGCAGATCCCAGATGCCATGGCCGCTTACGGCTTTGAAGACGTCGCGGCGTCCGTGACCACGGCGGAGCTGGCCGGTGAGGAGCGCCCCGCTATCGCGCTGACCGCCACGATACAGGATATCCCCGTGTATGAGCTGATCGTCTGCCTTCGGCAGGGAAACTACATTTACTGCGTGACGCTGTGCAGCTATACGGAGGACGTGACCGCCCAGATGGCGGAGCTGTTCTACGCCCTGTAAAAAAACGCCGGGAGGGAGCAGCTTGGATACGATACAGCGGCAAAAGGACATACTGCGCCGGGAGCTGGCGAAGGCGGAGCGGGCGCTGACTCCGGCGGAAAAAAGCGCCTCCGACGCGGCCATCCTGCATCATGTGGTGAACACGACAGTGTATCACCGCGCCCGGACGGTGTTCGCCTTTGTGGGGCGCGGTGATGAGATCGACACGCTGCCGCTGCTCAGGCGGGTGCTGGCGGACGGCAAGCGCCTGTGCGTACCGCTGTGTACCGCCCCCGGCATCATGGAGTGCCGGGAGGTGACGGATTTGTCCGCTCTGCGCCCTGGTGCATACCGCATTTTGGAGCCGCCGGCGGAAGCGCCCCTCGTTGCATCGACGGATATCGACCTCGCCATCGTGCCCTGCGCCGGCGCATCTCCCAATGGACGGCGGCTGGGTCGAGGCGGCGGATACTACGACCGCTTTCTGGTGAGGTACGCAGGCGAAACGCTGCTGCTGTGCCGTCAGGCTCTCTTACGGCCAGACATTCCGTGGGAGGCGCACGACATCCTCATCCCCGCCGTGATAACGGAACAGGGAACGCCGACATAAATAAACGCATCCCCCGGCTGCGCCGGGGGATGCGTTTATTTTGTACGTATTCAGACTGCGCCTGCCAGCTCCCGGACGGCGCGGATGGCGGCGTCCACCTCCGCCTCCGTGTTGAAGGAGGAGAAGCTGAAGCGCACCGCGCCCTGCGCCGCCGTACCCAGCGCCTGATGGAGCCGGGGCGCGCAGTGTGCGCCGGGGCGGGTGGCGATGCCGTAGTCGGTGTACAGTGCGTCCGACACCTCGGCGGAGTCCCAGTCCCGGAGGTTCAGTGCCACGATGGCAGCCCGGCGGGGCAGGGAAAAATCGCCGTAGACCGTGATGCCGTCGATGTCCCGCACCCCCTCGTAGAACCGCTGCATCAGGGTGTGCTCCGTCTGTTCCACCGTCTCCACGCCCCGCGTCAGCAGGTAGTCCGCCGCCGCATCCAGCCCGGCGATACCGTGGCTGTTCAGCGTGCCGGCCTCCAGACGGGTGGGATAGTCCTGCGGCTGCTCCCGGTCAAAGGAGTGGACGCCGCTGCCGCCCCGCAGCAGGGGGCGGATGTCCACGCCGGGACGGATGCACAGCCCGCCGGTACCCTGCGGCCCCATGAGCCCCTTGTGGCCGGTGAAGCACAATACGTCCACCCCCAGCGCGGTCATGTCGATGGGTATCGCGCCCACCGTCTGGGAGGCGTCTAAAATCAGCAGCGCGCCGTGGGCATGGGCGATCTCTGCGATGCGCGCTATGTCCAGCATATCTCCCGTCAGGTTGGAGGCATGGGTGCACACCACGGCTCTGGTGTTGGGGCGGAACAGCGGCGCAAAGTCCTCGCAGCGGATGCGCCCTTGCCGATCGGCCCGGACGAAGGACAGCCCCATGCCCTGTGCCTCCAGCGCATACAGGGGGCGGAGAACAGAGTTGTGCTCCAGATCGGTGGAGATGGCGTGATCCGCCGGGGAGAGAAGACCCTGTATGGCGATATTCAGCGCCATGGTGGAGTTGGCGGTGAACGCCACCTGCTCCGGGCGGGGACAGCCCAGTAGCTGTGCCAGCTTTCGCCGTGTCTCAAACACCGTGCGGGACGCCTGCATGGACGCGCCGTGGGCGCCCCGTGCGGCGTTGCCCGCCGTCAGGATGGCCTGCGCCACCGCCTGCGCCACCTGCGGAGGCTTGTGCAGCGTGGTGGCGGCGTTATCCAGATAGATGAGCTTTTCCATCAATACATCTCCAATACAAAACAGCCGCCGTGGGCGATACCCGCCCCGTCCAGCGCGGCGCAGAGGGCGTCCCGTTCCTCCGGCAGTGCCTTCCACGCAAGACCGCACCCCGCCGTGATCTGGGAGGGGATGGGGATCATCCGCCCCGGCAGTCCGACGGCTTGGAACAGCGCCTCCGCCGCCATGGCCTGGGAGGTGGTGTCAAAGGTGACGACAAGCGCGGGCTTTTTCTGCCGCGTCAAGGCCGGACGACCTTCGTGGCCTGCATCTGCTTTTCCACGATGACGTACATATTGGTCACGCCGCCTACCCGCAGCTGCTCAGTGAGGCCGTAGTGGTTCAGGCAGGTGCCGCAGGTGAGGATCTCCACGCCCAGCGATTCCAGCTTTTGCAGATCCTCCAGCGAGGCGGAACCCTCGCAGGTCACGGCGGCGCCACCGTTGTAGAACAGCACGGTCTTGGGCAGCGTCTCCTGCTGGGTCAGGGCGAACAAAAAGCCCTTCAGCAAGATCTTACCCAGCACCTCATCGCCCTCGCCCATGTGGTCGGCGGACACCGCCACCACCGTGTTGTCCGCGGCGGCGGGGACGGCGCAGGTGGTATCCACCGTCTCCGGAAGCTCCGCGCCCTCGCCCACGGTGATGGTCACGCGGTACTCCTTTTCGCCCAGCTGCGCCGTCTCGATGGTGCAGCCCTTGCTCTCTGCCAACCGGGTCAGATTCTCCACGGCTACCTTGTTGTCCACCAGCGTCTGTACCGTGCCGGCGCCGTGCAGCTCCTTCAAGGCTTGCAGTGTTTTCACAACGGGGATCGGGCAGGCGTCCCCCATGGCATTGACCTGTATCATGATAGCTTCCTCCTTGTGGTTCTTTCTTGAGAATAACGGTGGGTACATTGTAAACCCTCCGCGGGATTTATGCAAGAGGGAGGGACGGGGATTCATTGCGCCGCCGGCAGCGTCACCGTAAAGGTGGAGCCTTTTCCCGGCTGGGAGAACACCGCCACCTGTCCGCCGCACAGCTTTACCACCCGGTGTACGATGGACAGTCCCAGACCGTTGCCGCGGCTGTCGGGACAGGTTTCGGCCCGGTAGAACTTATCGAAAATGTGCCGCTGGGTCTCCTCATCCATGCCCACGCCGGTATCGGACACGGACACGGCGACCTCGCCCTCACCCTGCCGCAGCACCACGGTGATCTGTCCGCCGGAGGGGGTAAAGCGGATGGCGTTGGAGAGCAGGTTGGACCAGATGTGCTCCAGTAGCTCCTCGTTGCCGTAGTAGTCCACCCGGTCGAGATCGCCCTCCACCATTAAGCTCTTTTTCAGCCAGTCCCGCTCCTGCTGCCGGACGCACCGGCGAAGCTGCTCGTCCAGACTGTACAGGGTCTTGCCGGATACGATCTCGGTGTTTTCATACTGGGTCAGCTCCAGAATGTTGGTGCTCATGGCGGCCAGTCGCTCGGACTGCTGCACGATGGTGTCCGTATAGGCCCGCCGCTGCTCCGGCGTCAGGTCAGGGCTTTGCAGCAGCTTGGCAAAGCCCCGGATGGAGATGAGGGGCGTTTTGAACTCATGGGAAAAGGTGTTCACGAAGTCCGACCGCAGCAGCTCCACGCTGGCCAGCTCCTCCGCCATTTTGTTGAAGCTATGGATGTACGCCGCCACCTCGCCCCGGGCGCCCCGCAGCTCCACACGCACGGAGTAATCCCCTGCCGCCACCGCCTTTGTGGCCTTCATCAGCCGGGACAGGGGCGCCAGATACCCGCGGAAAATGAAGATGGCCAGCAGAATGCCCAGAATGGCGCTTACCGACAGGATGAGGATGGGCCACAGCAGCGTATAGCTCTTGTCCTCCAGATGCACCAGCCGCCGCACCAGAAAGAGGATACCCAGCGCCAGCGTGGCGTACGCCACCACCAGCCCCAGCACCAGCAGGATCATCGTACCCAGCAGACGGGCAGGGGGATTTTCCTTTTTCACCTTATTTCTGCGCATTCTCATCCTCCCGGGGCATCCCCATGTAGCCGAAGCCCCGGATGGTCCGCAGCTCGAAGTCCGGGTTGTCCCGGAACTTGTCCCGCAGCCGGGAGATGTAGACCTCCACAGTGTGCTCGTCCACATCGCTGTCCAGATCCCAGATGTCGTCGATCAGCTGGCGCTTGGTGAAAAGCGTCCGGGGGTAGGACAGCAGCTTGTACAGCAGTAAAAACTCCTTGGCGGTGAGCTGCCATGTGTTCTGCGGGGTGATGACCTGCAGGGCGCTGCGATCCAGCACCGTAGACCCCACCGTCAGCCGCCGCTCCGCCCGGCTGCAATACCGCCGCAGCAGCGCCTCGATGCGCCAGAGCATCTCCTCCTCGTCCACGGGCTTGACCATGTAGTCGTCTGTCCCCGCCCGGAAGCCCCGGCGCTTGTCCTCCTGGGTCACCCGCGCCGTCACCATCAGCACCGGCAGATCGCAGTTTCCCTCCCGCAGCGTCTGGGTGAAGGCGATGCCGTCCATCCGGGGCATGGTGATATCCACCACCGCCAGATCGCACTGGTAGTGCTCCATCACCTCCAGCGCCTCCACGCCGTCCCGTGCGGGACACGGCTCATATCCGGCGCGGCGCAGTACCTCGCACATCAAAAGCCGGGCGCTCGCGTCATCCTCGGCCACTAAGATCCGGAACATACCGCTCCTCCTTTGCGTTTTTGATGATTTTATCACAGATAGCCGCAAAAATCGAGACTTTTTAGAGGTTGGCTTGAGGTTTCTCCGGTATACTGCGGCTATGATCGGAAAATCATAGGAGGATAGACATATGCACAGACCTGTTTGCATCACATATGACAGCACCTGCGACCTGACGCCCCAGCTTCTGGCGCGGTTTCAGATCCGCACCGTGCCGCTGACCATCCGCAGCGGCGAGCAGACCTTCCCCGACGACGGGAGCTATACCGCGGCGGATCTCTATGCCGGCTACCGCAAGGACGGCACCCTGCCCAAGACTACGGCGGTCAGCCCGGAGGATTTCCGGCGCTTCTTCGCCCCCATTCTGGAGGAGGGGTACGACATCGTCCACATCGACATCAGCTCGGAGCTGTCCTGCACCTGCCAGAACGCCCTGCTGGCGGCGCAGGAGCTGGCGGAGCTGGGCGAGATCCATGTGGTGGACAGCCGCCAGCTCTCCACCGGCGGCGGCCTGCTGGCGCTGCAGGGCGCCAAGCTCCGGGATCAGGGTATGGCGGCGGCGGATATCGCCGGGGAGCTGCGCCGTCTGGCGCCCCTCAGCGACACCAGCTTTGTGCTGGACACGCTGGAGTATATGTGGAAGGGCGGCCGGTGCAGCGGCGTGACGGCGCTGGGCGCCAATATGCTGAAGCTGAAGCCCAGCCTTGAGATACGGGACGGCAAGCTGGTGGTCTGCAAGAAGTACCGGGGCGCCATGGAGAAGGTGTACCGCCAGTATGTCACCGAGCGGCTGGCGGGCAAGTCGGTGGTGGAGGACTGGGCGTTCATCACCCACTCCGGCGAGGTGTCGGAGGAGACGTTGCAGGAGCTGACGGCGCTGGTGCAGGAGCTGGCGCCCTTCAAGGAGGTCTTTATCACCCAGGCGGGCTGCACCGTGTCCTCCCACTGTGGCCCCGGCACGCTGGGCGTGCTGTTTTTGCGGCAGCCCGAGCCGGCACAATAAATAAAATCATCCAAAACGGCCATCCGGCGGGAGCCTGTACGCTCCCGCCGGATGGCTGCTTTTACGCCTCTTGTGCCGGGCAGGGGGGACGTATAATCCTGCAAACTACGTCACAGAAGCAAATGTAATGGGGACGAAAATTGATGACAGAACCCCGTCAGAATTTGTCAGATATACGAATGACTTTCCGTTTGCCGCGTGATATACTGCCCTTTGTTTAAGAGGATTTGCCGCCGCATCCCGCCATTTTCACGGGATGCAGCCGCATACGGGTCTGCTGCGAAAGGGATCCGATACGGTGCCTGTAAGCCCTTGCAGGGCTTGCGGACGCCATTTATTTTACGCATAAGTATTCAAAAATGAATGTGGAAGGAAGAGGTCTTAGGTATGGAAATGAAAGTGGATGCAAAGACAGAGCGCGTTCGGATCTGGGAGGAGCTGCTGAAGGTCGCAAAGCCAGACTCCAAGTTCAGCTGGCAGTTTTCCGAGTTTATCTGCGACTATGAGGGCAGCGAAAAGGGTACCGCCCTGCTGACCGCTACCGATATGTACAAAAATGCAAAGGTCATTTTCATCACGCCGGACAACAATCTGGAGACGCTCCGGGAACAGGCGTTCCGGGATAAGAAGACGGTGGTCATGACCAACTACGGCATCACCCGGGGCTTCTTCCTGATCCGTCCCGAGCAGATCCCTGAGGGGAAGGAGGAGGTGGCGTCTCTGCTGGACGGCGTTTCCCGCTACTGGAAGCACCAGACGCTGGCGCAGCTGCAGGAGTCCGTGGGCCACATCGATATGATGGTCACCGGCGCCTCCGCCATCACCCCCAGCGGCATCCGCTTCGGCAAGGGCCACGGCTACTTCGATCTGGAGTGGGCCATGCTCTCCACCAAGGGCATCGCGGACAGCAGCACCGTCATCATCGGCGCCGGTCACGACTGTCAGGTGGCGGATGTCCCCGTCACCGTGGAGGAGTATGACACCGCCATCGACTATATCGTCACCCCCACCCGCATCATCGAGACCCGCCACGAGTTCCCCCGCCCCAGCAAGGGCATTATCTGGAGCCGTCTGGCACCCGGTATGCGGGAGCAGATCCCTCCCGTACAGGAGCTCTGGTGCGAAGTCCACTGCAAATGAGCGGGGAAAAGACGCCCCTGCTGGAGCTGCGGGGGATCACCAAGAGCTTCAATGGAGTCGCGGCCAATGATGCCGTTGACCTGACCCTGTATCCCGGAGAGGTTTTGGCGCTGCTGGGTGAAAACGGCGCGGGAAAGTCCACGCTGATGAATGTGATCTACGGCATCTATCGGCCGGACGCGGGCCAGATCCTTGTCAACGGACAGGAGGTTCGCATCACCTCGCCCAAGGAGGCCCTGAGCCACGGGATCGGCATGGTCCACCAGCATTTCATGCTGGTAGACCGGCTGAACGCCGTGGAAAACGTAGGGCTTATCAGCAGCGACAGCCCCTTTTCCCGGCTGAACCGCCAGAAGATCCGCGCCTCTTTGGAGGAGCTGAAGGCTCACTACGGCATTGAGCTGGATCTGGACTGCCCCGTGGAGCAGCTGAGCATCAGTATGCAGCAGAAGATCGAGATCCTGAAGATGCTGTATACCGGCGCGGATATCCTGATTCTGGACGAGCCCACCGCCGTGCTGCTGCCCCAGGAGTGCGAGGCGCTGTTCAGCATCATCCGCCACATGACCCGGCAGGGGAAGGGCGTGATCTTCATCAGCCACAAGCTGGATGAGGTACTGCAGATCAGCGACCGGATCAACGTGCTGTCCCACGGAAAGGTCACCGGCGAGACGGAGACGGCCCACGCCGACAAGGATCTGATCGTCCGGATGATGTCCGGCGACGACCTGCCGGATATGACCGTCTATGAAAAAAAGTCCCCCCTGCCGGAGATCGCGCTGCAATGCAGCGGCGTGACGGCCCGGGATGAACGGGGCGTGCAGACGCTGAACGGCGTGGAGCTGACCGTGCATCAGGGGGAGATCGTCGGCATCGCCGGCGTAGAGGGCAACGGTCAGAACGAGCTGGCAGAGGTGCTGGCCGGTGTGCGCGCTGCGGATGCCGGAGAGATCCGGGTGAACGGCAAGGAACTGGGACGCTCCGCCGCGTCGTTTATTCAGGCCGGTGTGGGCTATGTCCCCGCAGACCGCAACGCGGTGGGCACCGTGCCGGACTTCCCCCTCTATGAGAACTGGCTGCTGCGCAACGCCCACTATCCGCAAAGGCACGGCCTGACCGACCTGCGGGAGGTGCAGGCACAGGCCTCCGCGGCGATGCGCGCCTTTGACGTCCGCACCTCCGGCTGCCGGGAGCGAAGTGCCAACCTCTCCGGCGGCAACTTGCAGAAATTCATTCTGGCGCGGGAGCTGGAAAACACACCCAACGTGCTGATCTGCTCCTATCCCACCCGCGGTCTGGACGTAAAGGCCGCGTGGTCTGTCCGGCAGCAGGTGATCCGCGCCAAGGAGCAGGGCACCGGTGTGGTGCTGTTCTCCGGCGACCTGGAGGAGCTGTTCGCCATCTCCGACCGGATCGTGGTGCTCTACCGGGGCGCTGTGATCGGCGAGGTCAGGCCGGAAAGCGCCGTACCGCAGGACGTCATTCTGTTGATGATGGGAGGAACCGTATGAAGACCGGATTGACCGCGCACCTCCGGGAAAATTTGAACCATTACCAGCAGCTGGCGTGGGCAAAAAAGGCCCTGATCCTGCTTTTGAGCGTGGTGGGCGCCATGCTGGTGGGCTCGCTGCTGATCCTGGCAGTCAACGCCGACCCGCTGGAGGCCTATTACTATATGCTGATCCGCCCTCTGACATCCATCACCTCGCTGGGTGAAGTCGCCATGTACTTTACACCGCTGCTGCTGGTGGGGCTGGGCGTCTCCTTTACCTTCCACGCCAAGCTCAGCAATCTGGGCGGCGAGGGACAAATGCTGATGGGCGCACTGGGCATGACCCTGATCGGCGTACCGCCCATCGGCGACAAGCTGGGGCCGTGGTCGCTGCTGCTGGGCATCCTGCTGGGCATCGTGCTGGGCGCTGTATGGTCCGCCGTGGCGGGCTTCTTCCGCGTGAAGTTCCACGCCAGTGAGATCGTGGTGACGCTGATGCTGAACTACATCGCGGAGCAGTTCATCAGCTACATGGTGTTCTATCCCCTTCGCAGCGGCGCGGAGCCCCAGTCCGCCAAGGTCGCCGCCATGCTGCCCAAGCTCTATCAAGGTTCCCGCATCAATCTGGGCGTGGTGATCGCGCTGGTTCTGACGGTGGTATACGCCGTGGTGATCCGCCGCACCCGCTTCGGCTACCATCTGCGGGCGCTGGGCGGCAGCCAGAAGGCGGCGGCGTACAGCGGCGTCAACAAGAGCCGGTACTTCTTTCTGGCGATGCTCATCAGCGGCGCGTTCTGCGGCTTGGCCGGCGCCGTACAGATCAGCGGCAATACCCGCCGTCTGATGGAGGGTGTGGCCGGCGACTTCGGCTTCAGCGGCATCGTGGTCGCCATGCTGGGCAGCCTGCATCCCGTGGGGATCGTGGTTGCCGCCCTGTTTATGGCGCTGATCTCCGCCGGATCTGTGACCATGCAGGTCAAGACCGGCATCCCCGTCTCCTTTACCAGTGTGCTGGAGGCGCTGATCGTTCTGTTCATTCTGCTGGGTATGGCGGTCAGCGCCGCCCAGAGTAAGCGAAAGAAGGTGCGCTGATGGGTACAGGTCTTTTATCCGCCTCTTTCCTGACGGCGCTGTTCGCCTCCGGCGTGCGGCAGAGCATCCCGCTGATCTACGGCTCCCTCGGCGACGCCGTTTCCGAGCGGGCGGGCGTCATGGGCATCTCATTGGAGGGCGAAATGCTGTTCGGCGCATTCTTCTCCTATCTGGTGGCGCTGCGAACCGGCAGCCTGTGGCTGGGCGTGCTGGTCGGTGCGCTGGCCGGTATGCTCAGCAGCCTGATCGTGGCGGTGTGGTCTGTACTGCTCCGACAGGATCAGTCCATCATCGGTATCATGTTCAACATTCTGGCAGTTGGCTTTACCAACTTCCTCAACCGCATGATCTTCGGCACCTCCAACGCCAACATCACCCTTGAGATATTCCAGCCCCTTGCGATCCCCGGCCTGAGCCGCATCCCCGTGATCGGTGAGATCTTCTTCCATCAGAATATTCTCGCCTATCTCTCCGTGCTGCTGGCTGTTGCGATCTTCTGGGTGCTTCGGAGAACGAAGCTGGGCTTGCAGCTGACCGCCGTGGGCGAAAATCCCAAGGCGTCGCAGGCGTCCGGTATCCGGGTCTACCGCTTCCGGATCCTCGCCTATATGTTCTGCGGCTGTATGGCGGGCATCGCCGGAGCCTCCCTGACCCTTGGCTCCGTAGGCACCTTCACGGAGGCCATCTCCGCCGGCCGCGGCTTCATCTGCCTTGCCATCGTGATCCTCTCCCGCTGGAACCCGCTGGTGGCGGTGGCGGCCTCCTTCGGCTTCGGCTCCATTCAGGCCTTGCAGATCCGCCTGCAGGTGCAGGGCTCTCCGCTGCCGTATCAGGTGTTCGTGGCGCTGCCCTATCTGGTTACCATTCTGGCGCTGGCCATCGGTGGCCGCAATATCCGTGCTCCCCGGGAACTGGGTGTTCCCTTTGATAAAGAAAGCAGATAACCAAAATTTTACGGAGGTACAACATGAAAAGAATTCTGGCATTTATTCTGGCGCTGGCCATGTCCCTGAGCCTGCTGACCGCCTGCGGCGACAACGCCAACAAGGAGCAGGACAAGACCGACCTGCCCAAGGAGGATACCGCCAATGATCGCAGCACCGTCTCCAAGATCGCTGTCCTGCTGCCCGGCTCCATCACCGACGAGTCCTGGAACCAGACCGCCTACGAGGGCCTGCAGACCATCGCTGCGCAGGGCTACGAGACCGCCTACACCGAGAACGTCGGCTCCAACGATATGGAGTCCGTGTTCCGCAGCTACTGCGAGGAGGGCTATGACTTCGTCATCGGCCACGGCGCCCAGTACGGCGACGCCTGCTGCCGCGT
Source organism: uncultured Eubacteriales bacterium (assembly GCA_900545495.1). Classification (GTDB taxonomy): domain Bacteria; phylum Bacillota; class Clostridia; order Oscillospirales; family Oscillospiraceae; genus Vescimonas. Next base: position 97,518 of record UQZJ01000007.1, on the reverse strand, counting down.
GGCGGAGGATTACCCCAACGTGAACTTCTTTATCACCGGCAACGCCCCCGAGGATGTGCCCGCCGATGAGCTGCCCGCCAACATCATGTTCGCGGATTACCGTGAGTGCGAGGGCGCTTACGTCTGCGGCGTTGTGGCAGCGCTGATGACCAAGAGCGGCAAGGTCGGCTATGTGGGCGGCGGCAACAACACCACCCAGCAGTCCGATAAGAACGCCTTCATCGACGGCGTCGCCAGCGTCTCCTCCGAGATCGAGGTCAAGACCGTGATCACCGGCACCTTCGACGACTCCGCACTGGGCAAGGAGACCGCCATCGCCATGATGGAGGACGGCGTGGACGTGATCCTGCAAACCTGCGACCACACCGGTCTGGGCGTGCTGGAGGCCTGCAGCGAGAAGGGCGTGTACTGCCTGGGCTACACCAGCGACCAGTCCGCTCTGGTGGCGGACGGCCTGTGCCTGACCTCCATGCTGGTGGATATCCCCTACATGATCTCCTCCCAGATCGACCTGATCAAGGCCGGCAACTACGGCGGCCAGACCTTCCCCGGCCTGCATGACGGCGTGGTCAGCATGTCCGCCTTCAGCGACAAGGTGCCTGCCGACGTTGCCGAGAAGGTCAACGCTGTCATCGAGCAGATCAAGAACGGCGAGGTGGTCGTCACCCCCAACTACAGCGAGAACTGAGCCGCTATTTTCTCCGCATAATAAAAGGAGCGACTATTGCGTGATGCAATAGTCGCTCCTTTTTTCCGCTGCGCCGCCGGCGTGTTCAGAGCCGGTAGGGGGAAAAACCGTATCAGTCCGCCGCCGGCGGCGCGGATGCGGGTCAATTTTCGGCGGTGCAATGGGTGCAGCTCTCGCAATTCGGAAACTGCTGAGGGTCATATGCGATCCCGTTACGCTCGTAATAGTCCTGCAAAGCCTTTTTGATGGCCTCCTCCGCCAGAACGGAGCAGTGTACCTTGTGGGCGGGCAGCCCGTCCAGCGCCTCCACCACCGCCTTGTTTGTCAGAGCCATCGCCTGAGAAACCGGCTTGCCCTTGATCAACTCCGTCGCCATAGAGCTGGAGGCGATGGCAGAGCCGCAGCCGAAGGTCTCGAATTTCGCATCCTCAATAACATCGTCCTTGATCTTCAGGTAGATCTTCATAATATCGCCGCACTTGGCGTTTCCAACCTCGCCGACCCCGTCGGCATCTTCGATAACGCCGACATTTCTTGGATTGCGGAAATGATCCATTACTTTTTCACTGTACAAAGCCATAAGAACACCTCACTGAATGATAAATTCTCTTTGGCCATTGACCAGCTTGCGCCAGATGGGAGACATCCCGCGCAGATAGGCAACGACCTCTTTTACTGCTTGAATGGTATATGCGACATCCTCGGCGGTAATTTCCTCTGAAAGCGTCAGGCGAAGGGAACCGTGGGCAATATCGTGTACCCGGCCGATGGCCAGCAGCACATGACTGGGATCCAGAGAGCCGGAGGTGCAGGCGGAGCCGGAGGAGGCACAGATACCTTTATCGTCCAGAAGCAGCAGAAGGGACTCCCCTTCGATACCCTCAAAGCAGAAGTTCACATTGCCGGGGAGCCGATGCACGGCATCTCCATTGAGGATGGAGTGGGGGATCTCGGACAAGCCGGCGATCAGCTTGTCCCGCAGCGCAGTCAGCTTGGCGACGTTTTCGTCAAGATGCGCGCACGCCTCATCCAGCGCCGCCGCCATTCCCATAATGGCCGGCACATTCTCCGTACCCGCGCGTTTGCCGCGCTCCTGCGCGCCGCCCTCGATCAGCGGCGTCAGCAAGATACCCTTTCGCGCATACAGCACGCCGATCCCCTTCGGACCGTGAAACTTGTGGGCTGACAGGGAGAGCATATCGATGTTCTGCTCCTGCACATGGATGGGCAGATGGCCTGCCGCCTGTACCGCGTCCGTGTGGAAGAGCACGCCCTTTTCGCGGCAGACCGCGCCGATCTCACGGATGGGCTGGATGCTTCCGATCTCGTTATTGGCATACATCACGGTGACAAGGCAGGTGTCCTCCTGAATTGCGTCACGCACCTGCTCGGGAAGAACGATCCCGTTTTCGTGAACGTCCAGAAGGGTGATGATAAAGCCCTCCTTCTCCAGCTTGTTCAGGGTATGCAGGACGGCGTGATGCTCGAAGGCCGTGGAGATGATATGCCGTTTCCCTTTTCGTGCGCCCAGCCGTGCGGCAGAGAGAATGGCCTGATTGTCGGCCTCGCTGCCGCCGGAGGTGAAGGTGATCTCCGCTGCCGAACAGCCGAGACGGTTTGCAATGCGCTGCCGTGCGTCCGCCAACGCCTCCGCAGCGGCCTGACCGGCCGAATGCAGGCTGGAGGGGTTTCCATAAATGGTATCCATGTACGGCAGCATAGCATGGATAGCCGCTTGGCTCATTTTTGTTGTGGCGCCATTATCCAGATAGATCCTCATACATAACCTCCTGAAGCTCCGGCATCCGCAAAAGCGGACAACGGAGGCGGTATTTTGCTCTGCAAAAGCGGTGTGGGCAGATGCCACTTGCCGGTATCGGACGGCTGCCTTATACCCACCTGTTTTGTATGTTGTAGTGTAGCGCATAAAACATACTTTGTCAATAGGCTTTATGTTTTTTTGAAAACACGCATCGACCGATCCCCGTCGAAGCGTGTTTTTCTTCATATGTTGTTCCGAAGAGAGAGGAAACCCTTATCGCACCATTCCCGGTTGAAAAGGCACCGGAGGAGACTCCGCAAAAAAACCGGCGGGATCCAAAATCGGGATCCCGCCGGTTTTCCTGACAGGCAGTATTATACGCTCTCCACCAGATGTGTGTCCTTCAGCTCCAGGATCTGGTCGTACAGCGGAAGCAGCTCCGGGCTCACCTTATGCTCAATGCTGATCACGGTCAGACCGGCGGTTCGGAGCAGCTGCGACAGAATTTTCTGGCTGCTGTCCTTATCCATGTTGGCGGTGGCCTCGTCCAGGAAAATGACGGACTTGTTCTCGATCAGCACCCGCGCCAGCGCCAGCTTTTGCCGTTCGCCGCCGGAGAGGTTGCCCTTGGTGTTCTGGAAGGTCTGCTCCAGATCGTGGGATGCAAGGAAGGCGTCCATGCCCAGAGAACGCAGCACAGGCTCTACGCGCTCCCGCAATTCCGGGCGGTACAGCGTGATGTTCTGAAGGAGGGTGTCGTCAAACAGAAACGCATCCTGTAATACGACGCCGATCCGGTCATACAGAGCGGGCCACAGCTGGCGGATGTCCGTTCCGTTGACGGAGATGCACCCCTCATACTGGCTTTCAAGGCCGGTCAGCAGCTTGAAAAGGGTGCTCTTGCCGCTGCCGTTTTCGCCCAGGATCAGATACTTCTTTCCCGCCTCGAACCGATAGCTTGCGTGGGACAGGATGACCTTTTCCTCGTGCCGGAAGGACACGTCGTTGAGGTCGATGTGTGCAACAGCCGGGATGGCCGCCGGGGGTGTCTCGCTCTCGGGGACGGACAGCAGGCGGCTGATCTTCTGGCGAATGCTGGCCACGCTCCGCATCTCCGACAGCTGGTAGGAGATGCTGTTGGTGGGGATGACGAGCATTTCGGATAATTGCAGCGCACCCACCAGTGCGCCCACGGACAACCGCCCCTTGGCGATCTCGTAGATGCTGAAGCCCACCATCACCGCCTCGCCGGCGTAGGACAGCAGGCCGATGATCATGTTGACCCGGACCTTCGTCTTGGATTTGGCAAATTCCGCGTGGGCGGCCTTTTCATTATCCTGCTCCAGCGTTTGCAGGTATTCCCGCTCGACGTGGTTGACCTTGATGGTCGGATACCCGTGGATCAGGTTGCCGATCATGACGTTGAGTTTTTCCAGCGCCATCGTATAGAGGTTTGTCCGCTTTTCCAGCGCCTGCCCCTGCACGGCCGAGGCGACGATAGGACATATGGTGGAAACGATGATGATCATGGCCAGATAGCCGTTGATGTACAGCAGCGCGACCACGCAGGCGACCAAGACCAGAATGCTGTACGCCAGCTCCAGGCGCGTGACATAGAAGCTGTCCACCAGCATCTCGATCTCATTGTTCAGCGTGGTGACATAGTTCTGCCCCTGCTCCTCCTGAAATTTCCGGGGCGGCATATGGATGATATGCGCCATGACCTGCTTCTTGAGACCGAACAGCTTGCCGTTTCTGTATTTGCCCGTGCTGAGCTGCCGCGCCGTCTCAAACAGGAGGATGCCCAGAATGCTGACGAGATAGCAGATGAACATAGCGCGTGCGTCGCCTGTACCCGCCTCCACCGCATCGATGGCGTTCTGGAGATAGATCGGCTTGAGCGAGGTGCAGACAGCCAAAAGTATCGAGGATAAAATGACAATAAAAACCACGTTTTCGCCTCCTATGGTGAAACGTCGTCGTTTCACAGTATCGTATGTTGTATAAATCGGACGCCGCCTGCGCAAGACCCACCGTATTCGATCATAACAGAAACGGGCGCGGAAGTCCAGCAGCTTCAAGAGGCGAAAACAAACGGTCCTGCTGCCGATGTCCCACCTGGAATTGGTCACGGGACTGTGCATGAGGGGAGATCACGGCGCTGCGGTGGAGGGACCTCGATATCACAGACAAGACCCTCTCCGCGCATTTCCCCGTGTGGGTCAGAGCCACCGGGCGGAGAGCAATGCTCCCGCCTGCCACCATCAGCGAGCTGAACAGCGTAAAGCTCGTCGTCGGCGACAAGTGCATGGGGATGTTGGAGGCCGTGGGCGAGGTGTTCCCGGACGCCAAATACCAGCGCTGCACGGTGCATTTCTACCGCAACGTTTTCTCTGTTGTGCCCAAATCCAAGGTCAAAATTGTGGCAAAATGCTCAAGGCGATCCACGCCCAGGAGAGTAAGAAGGCGTCCCGCGAGAAGGCAAAGGCTGTGGTCGCCGAGCTGCGCGCCATGAAACTGAAGGAGGCTGCCAAGAAGGTCGAGGACGGCATTGAGGAGACGCTGACCTACTGTGATTTTCCCAGCGAGCATTGGACCCGCATCCGTACCAGCAACGTGATCGAGCGGCTGAACCGTGAGATCCGTCGGCGCACCCGCGTGGTGGGGACATTTCCTGACGGCAACTCCGCCCTGATGCTGGTCTGTGCCCGCCTTCGCCATGTGGCAGGTATCCAGTGGGGCAACAAGAAGTACATGAACATGAAGCACTTGGAGGCGGTCATGGACGACGCCTCTATTGCCGGCTGACTTCATTCGGCCGGAGCCTGCAAATAAATTTGCGCATAAATCTTGATGGGACCCCCGTTATTTCCGAGCCTATCATCACACAAACAACCTATGAACGCAGAAAAACGGCGTGACCTTCGGGTCACACCGTTCTCTGCGACAAAATAGTTACTTGTCACTATTAAGCCTTACGGTTTCAGGACTATCCTGCGCCCATAGCGGCGGTAAAGATAGCATTTCCAACCATTAAATTAATTGTTGTATTTTTTTGATTTATTTAACAGGACATAAATTCCAATCAATACAAAAATAGTGATACTAAGTATTATATACATCGTTCCGATATTTACATGACTTCCGAAAAAATAAAGATTGCAATCAAGGGAATCTTTTAGTTTTTCAATAACCTCTGTTGGAATACCTTGATTTTGCATTTCGGCAAGCGCCCCTTGCATTGTATGATTTCGGATAAGTGATGTACCATAAGTACCCGGCAAAAATGAGATTATTTTTTGCAGCCCTTCTCCAAATGAAGAAATAGGCATATATGCACCACAAATGAAACCATATCCCGCACTGATGATTGTGCCTACCGCTGAAATTTGTCCTTGTGTTGATAAGAAAAAATTAATAATCGAAGATAATGCCGTTCCAAACAAAACAAGGAGTAAAATATCAAGAAACAAAAAGAATATATCTGCGAGCGACATATACCAACCGACAATAGCTACATAAGTAAGACAGATACCCGTTGCAGCAAAGCAAATAATAAGTGTTGAAAGCAACGTTGCAACATAATAACTCAACGAAAGTGTAGCTGACTTTACAGGAGATATTCTTAAATCTCTTATCGTACCATTTGCTTTATCTTGCACCATTAAAAAATTAGAACAAAAAGCAACCGTTACACACGAAACAGCAAGAATAGATGAGATAAGTTGACCGCCTACCAGTCCCTCTATTATGCTTTCTGATAGTTTTAATGAATTAGGTAAATTAGATGTAAAACTATCCCGATACACATTCCCAAGAAAAGTCACATAAAGTACAAGCAATATAGCAGGCGTTATCAGAGAGGTAAAGAACATTCCCTTATCTTTGAAAAACAATTTGATATTTCTTTTGATAAGAATGAAAGCCATACTCATTTTTCACCTCCCACCAATGTTTTGCCCGTAACAGCAAGAAAAACATCGTCCATTTTTCCTTTTGTTATTTCGTAGTCATTAAACAACTGCGGATTACGAATAATCAATCCAGTTGCAGCCTTTGTATTTGGTACAGAAATGCGATAACCGTTTCGAATTCGCTCATATTCCAGATCAAGTGCCTTAATATCCTTTTCATCTACATCATAAATTGTGATGTAATCCCCAGTATAAGTGTTTTTTAACTCAAGCGGAGTACCCTCTGCGGATATTTTCCCATCATCAATGATTACAACATAATCAGCTTCCGCAGCTTCTTCCATATAATGCGTAGTTAAAAATACAGTCATATTTTCATCTTTGCGGAAACTTGATACAACACTCCAAATAAGTCGGCGTGTCTGTGGATCAAGCCCTGTTGTTGGCTCATCAAGAATTAGGATTTTAGGTTTATGAAACAAAGCCCTTGCAATGTCAATTCTTCGGCGTTGGCCTCCTGATAATTTGCCAACGGTGCGTTTCAATAAATTTTCAAAATCTAATATTTTCGCAAGTTCCGCAAGCCGTTTCTTAAACTCCATTCCAGTAATGCCATATAAAGCGGCACGGCTTTCCAAATTATCGTAGACAGAAAGGGCGGAATCTAAGACAGATGATTGAAAAACTACGCCCAGTTCACGCTTAATATAGTCCATATCCTTATCTAAATCGTGTTCATCAATAAAAACGCTTCCACTGTCTTTCGATAGTTGTCCACACATAATATTGATTGTAGTTGACTTTCCTGCCCCGTTGATACCAAGAAAAGCGAACAGCTCTCCTTTTTTTACACGAAAGCTCAAATTCTGAACAGCGTTTACACTTTCAAACCTTTTGTTAAGATTATTGATTTGAATAATATTGCTCATTCGCTTTCCTCCTGTATCATCGGCTTTAATCTTGCATTTCTCTGTTTTGCGTGAGAAAACCATACCACAAAACAGAGCGAAAAGCCAGCATTTTCAATGGCTTCCGGATAGTCTTCTTTGCTCAGACTGCGCCCGATCCTGTCACCGGGCGGTGGGCTTTCGGCTGCTCGATTTGTAGTCCATCCATGAGTCGGAGGTACTGCTGCGAGGTTAACGTCTTTACCTCGGATCCTAAGCGCGACCATTGATACGCTTTGTTCCTGCCATCTGTACAGCAGGATAAAGCCATCCTTTTCCCGGCACAAACCCTTGATACAGTCTCGCCGTCGTCCGCAGAACAGAAACAGAACATTGGTAAACGGATTCAACTCAAATTGCTGCTGGACGAGCCGTGCAAAGTCATCTATGATTGCCGATACGCAGTGTTGCGGAATGTTTCGCGACGTTCCTCCGCTATTATTTCATGACTGTCTAGAAGCCCTTGCCGTGGTTGCAGGTGGAGAAGGGATGCTCCGGCTGGCCCTTGATCTTGGAATAGAAGCCCACCGTCTGCACCGTGGTCACCACACGGGTCAGCCCCACCATATCCGCGTGATTGGCGTGGCTGACGGTCTTGAACTCCACACCGGGGCGGATGAACCGCTTCAGCTCGGCAAGGCTGATCGTCAAAAGCCCGTACATCAAGTGCGGCGGCGAGCAATGCGCCGGTGGGTATCTCAAGTACATCGCGACGCGGGAGCGGGTGGAGATCATCCCGGATGACCGTCCACCCAACCAAAAGCAGACGCAGTTCATCGCAAAGCTGGTGAAGGATTTCCCTGACGCAAAAGAGCTGATGGAGTACGAAGACTACCTCTCACACCCGACAAAAGCGACGGCGTCCGCGCTCATCACGCTGGCGCTGGAATCGAATTGGGATTGGGTGCAGGGCATGGAAGGCTACGCCAAGTACATCGCCCTGCGGCCGAGAGCGGAGCGGCTGGGGGAACACGGTCTGTTCGGTGACGATGACAACGTGGATCTGAGCAGAGTCATGGATGAACTGGAACACTACACCGGCAACGTGTGGACGCACATCATCTCCCTCCACCGGGAGGACGCGGAGCGGTTGGGCTATGACCATGCGGACGCGTGGCGCACATTGCTGCGTACCCACCGCAATGACATCGCCGCGGCGATGAAGATCCCACCGGAGGACTTCCGCTGGTACGCTGCGTTCCATGACGAGGGAAATCATCCCCACGTCCACATGATGGCATGGTCGGTGAAACCGAGACAGGCATATCTTTCCAAGGACGGCATCCGGCAGATCAAGTCCACGCTGACCAACCAAATTTTCTGCCAGGAACTGCTCCATGTCTACGAACAGAAAAGCAAATCGCGAGACGAGTTGGTGTCAGAAGCACGAAAAGCCATGCTGGAATTGGCGAAGGCGATGCGGGAGATGACCTGCATCCACCCAGAGGCGGAGCAGATGATCTGGGATCTGTCGCGGCAACTCGGTCAGGTCGGCGGCGCGGGATAACGGCCATGCCTACGCGGAATTTTTCATGAAACGCATGGAGCGCGGCGAACAGGAGCCGCCCTCCGTCCTGCTGGCCTCCACCCGGTTGCTCTACCACATGGGCGATATTTTCCGGGACAACGCCCCGGCCCCCGCTGCCAACGGTGTCCAAATCGACCACAAGCGGCTACAACGCCTGCGGGCAAAGAAAATGGCCATGGGCCATAAGTGGAACGACCACGAGAATGAGCAGAGCCACGGCATGGGCGGTATGAGCGGCATGTAAGAGGTGCAAAACCCATGCCTCAATGAACGAAGAATAGTAGAGACAAAACTGCTATAGTAAATGCCCATCCATAATATCCTTGAGTGCATCAATAATTTTCCCGTAGTGCTTTTTGATTTTTTTATTTTCGGTATATACGGCATCAAAACGCACGAGACGATCTACGATATGTTCTGCGATGATGCTTTTGTAATCTTCTGCATCTTCGTATCTGCGTATTATCAAATTTCCACATGATTCCTCATCAAGAAGACGGGAATAGAGATCATTAACGGCAACCTCACGAACAACAGCGACTTCGTTTTCGCTGACAAACTCCGGACTCCACGATGTCACTCCTCGCATAAAGCCCTCATCACTAATCTCATAGATAGAGCATTTTTTGCCTTTGAAAGATAGGCGAAAAACATCTGGATAGCACTCCATAATAACAGGAATGCCATTTTCTTCGCTGATAATAAAGTCAAAATCATCATGCGGCGCACCAAACAGAAGCCCGGTAACCACATTTTCGATGGCGTACACATACGCCTTTTTGTGTGTTGAAACCTGCGGTTTCAATATTTTCAAGCCTGCGATTTTCGATATGTGGTAAAGCATAATTATTTCTCCAATCTAAAGGTCAACCCATTCGTAGTTCTCGTCAATCATCATCAAGTGATAAACTCATGCTGCCATCGGTGAATTTCAATTCCACACAGCAGTTATCGAAGGTATATTCGCAGGAATCAGTTTTTTCATAGGGTTTGCCTCCCAAATCGTTTTGTTTGGAAGTAATGTAAGCGTGGGTTTTAGTGTGGTAGCTTTAACTTTGGGAAACGCCCCTCTGGAATAGGATACCATACACTTCCGGCCTCGACAACAAGAAAGATGAGGCGCGCTGGTGGAGCACTGCGTTGTTTGACCCAATTCAAATCACTATCAACAAAGGGGAGGTAGCTATAAGAGGTTCTGTAAGAGGCACATATTTTGCGCTGCTGGAAACAATAAAAAGATCATTTCAAAAACGGTAGCTTTCCGCGCAAAGTTGTGGTATTTGTGTTTGCTGCCAAGAAAGGAGCTGATTCAATGGCCAAGAAACGCGCCAACGGCGAGGGCAATATCCGCAAGCGGTCAGATGGCCGCTGGGAGGGCCGGTATACCGCAGGATACAACGCAGAAACCGGTAAGCGCATCATCAAAAACGTTCTCGGCAAGACGCAGGCGGAGTGCAAGGCAAAGCTGGCCGCTCACGACCTGCAAAAGCTCTACAAGGAGCTGATGGAGAGCGGCCGCACCAGAGGTAAAAGCGGTCACGGCAATCCGGGACTCAGCAGCACCACCGTCCGCAGCCTGCACCTGATGCTCCACAATGCCCTGAACCGCGCCGTAAAAGAACGCCTGATCCTCCGCAACCCCGCCGAGGACTGCATCGCACCGAAGGTGCAGAAATTCGAGATGCAGATCCTCCAACCGGAGCATATCAAGACCTACCTCGACGCCGCGGATAAGAGGGGACTGCTGCCCATGTTCTATCTGGAGCTGGTCAGCGGACTACGCAAGGGAGAGATCACGGCGCTTCTCTGGAGTGACCTCGACATCCAAAACAAAACCATCTCCGTGAGCAAACAATATGTTAAGAACCCCAATGGCGAACTAACGCTCTCCCACCCCAAAACGGAGACTTCGGTCAGAAAAGTCAGTATTCCACAAGAGGCTGTTGACCTGCTGGTTGCCGAGCACAAGAAACACCCCGACAATCCGTATATGTTCCCGTCACCCGTCACGGGAGAGCTGTACTACCCTGATTCCATTGTGAACCTGCATAAGAAAATTCTGAAAGACGCAGGACTGCCGCACATACGCTTTCACGATCTCAGACACACATTTGCCACGCTGGCTTTACAAAACGGCGTGGACGTCAAAACCGTCAGCAGTATGCTGGGCCACTACGATGCCGGATTCACACTCCGCACCTACACCCATGCAACCAGGCAGAAGCAAGACGAGGCCGCACAAACCATGGGCAGCTTCATGACGCAGGTGATGTGAGTCAATCTAAAAGAGGAGCGGACGGAATATCCGTCCGCTCCTCTTTCACCCTTTCCGCCCATTTCCGCGTGTGGGTCACGGTGTGGGTCAGGCGGTTGCCCCACATTTTGACCCACGCCTAAAAGTGCATTTTTACAACAAAAAAGCACCGAAAACCGAAGTTTTCGATGCTTTCTGGAGCTGCTGGGCGGATTCGAACCGCCGACCTCATCCTTACCAAGTGATAAAATGCTCTCCGGCCGTTGCGGCACAAGGGGTTGCGGGCGTTTTTGCCGCAAAAAGGATGAGGTCGGAAACTCTTTGCTCCATGTGTTCCGTCCGCTCGTTTCCCCGTGTGGGTCACGGTGTGGGTCAGCTTTCTCTGGCAGTGGAATGGTCACATTTTGCGCTGCTGGAAACAATGAAAGGGTATCAAAACGAAGGCATAGAGCCACCGGGCGGAGCGCAATGATCCCGCCAGGTGGCTCTGCAGGTTTTCGGTATGGGTCAAAATGTGGGTCAAAGCGTTTTCAGCGCATCAAGAAACGGCGGCAGAACATCGTAGATGATCGCACATATGACAGTCCAGTTGGTATCCTCGTAATGATGCACCAACCTGTGCCGCAAGCCCGCAATTTTCACCCATGGAATGTCGGGATGCTGCGACCTAAAATCCTCCGTCAAGTTGGCGGCGTGCTCGCCGATGTTATAAAGAGGCGTTGTGACAGTCCATTGAATGGTTTCCTCCGCGAAGATCCTGTCCGGAGTGATACCTTCTTCCGACACATAGCGCAGGAGCTTTTCCACAGTCTCCCGCATTTTCGCAATTCTCTGCTGGTCGCTGTACTTCATGCGATCTGCACCCCCTCCGCCATGACCGTATTATAGAAAGCAGAGTTGGCGTTAAGCTCCTGCAGTTCGTACACGTCCACGGGCTTTCCTAAGGTGCGATGCAGCTCCTCCGCGATACAGAAAACATCGGTAGGGTCGAATTTGATCCCGCCAATCACAATGAGGTCAATATCGGAAGAGGCATCCGCTTCCTGCCGCGCATAAGAGCCGAACAAAATTGCACGCTCGGCATGGTATTTTTTCAGCAGCCGCCGCACGGCGGTAAAAACTTCGTCCTGCGTATAGACCCTGTCAGACATTTGCTTCGCACCTCCTTCGCTGAATTTGAATACTTCTTACTATAACAGTATACCACAAACATGGGGGCTTCACAAGTGTTTACGACACCCACATTTTGCGCTGCTGGAAACAATAAAAGGGCATAGCCTGCCCCCTCAGTTCCGTGAGCATTTCTCCGCATCGATGGCAAGCACCACCATCAGCGCGTACAGGGAGTTTTCCTCGTCTGCCACGTCGATGACGTAGGTATCTGTCCAGTGGAACAGCTCTTTGGACACCGAGGCCACCTGCTGTCCCGCTGCGTCCACGATGGCGTAGTCCCACTCCATGAAGCTGCCCTCCACCCGCCAGCCGTTGAAGTCCAGCGTGAACGACGGTCGCAGGAACGTGAACTCTTTGCGGATGGTGCCCACGCACTGCTCCCCAATGTACAGGTCAAACTTGGGAAGGAAGGTGAACACCTGCTGCTGTACTGTGGCGATGTGCTGCCCCATAGGGTCGAGGATATGCAGACAGTGTCCCCACGACAGCTTGCCCTCCACTGTGAAAGCCACCGCGCCGTTCCCGTCCATGTGGTAAATATCGTAGCTGTCGAACCATGAAAACATCCGCTGCTTGAAATAGAGCTTCATGCCCATGCACCTCGCTTTCTGTCCCTATTGTACCAGCCGCTGCGGAAATGCGCAAGCGTTCGTGGAGGGTCAGTCGTTTTTGTTCGCCGCCACCAGCTTGATGATGGCCCACGGGATGCAGACCGGCCCGGCGATAAGCCCCACCATCCACTTGCGCAGGATGATGCTGCCGATGTCGCCCACCATGACGTAGTGGGCGTAGATGGTGCGGTTCACCGCCCAGTAGCCCACGATGCTGTACAAAATCGCTAAGATAGTCTCCATGAAAATGCTCCTCTCTGTATCTTGATACCCGCAGTATAGCGCAGCGGCTGGACAGGCATTGTCCTTTCCAGCAAAAAAGTTCCGCCGGTGCAGTCGCACCGGCGGAACTTTTATCAATATCAGCAGAGTGACATGGGCTGTCCACCCTCTGCGCTATACTCGACAGCAGAAACGACAAGGAGGGCAAGTTTATGGATAAATGCGAGGAAATGCGGGCGCAGTTCGACCGCTTCTGCGATGGGCAGCTGGCGGACTCCGGCACAACACAGATACAGGCCATCAGCAGCTTGCAGATGAAGAACATCCGCAAGTATTTTGTGCCGGGGATATACAGCTTCGACATCGTCGGTTTTCTGGATACCACACTTCTCAAGACCGGCAAGGAGGGGTATCTGTTCACCGTGGACGGCGTGTACTACAAGGAGTTTCTGGAAAAGCCGGGACACTTCCACTACAACGATGTGGCAAAGACCGAGATCATCCTGCCGAAGCCCAAGGACAACGAAAACACACTGGAGATCAGATTCAAGGATGGCCGCTGGGTGCGTCTGGTTGGTTACTCGCTGTACAAGACCGGCGCGAAGCAGCTGCTGGACGGTCTGTGCGAGATCGCGGCGCGATACCTCGACGAGGACGATGAGGACGAGGCGTAGGCATCATATACCATTTTATGGAAAATGCCATATCCGCAGCGGTGCAGCGCGCAGAATTTGGTAAAATTTGCTGACACAACGCGGGCTTTGTGGTATACTGTGGGCGGTTGACCGCGTCATTCGTCGAATTGCAGGAACTTGTAGGGCGGCACATCCAAGGCGGCGGCCACGTCGAACAGCGTGTCCAGCGACACCGCCTTGTTGACATTGGGCGCCTCCACATGGCCGATGAACGCCGGACTCAGCTCCAGCTTCTCGGCCAGCTGCTCCTGCGTCATACCCCGCAGCTTGCGATAGTAGGCGATCTTCAGCCCGATCTGACGGTATTTGTCCGCATAGATAGTCTTCATGCACATCATCTCCCGCTACTATGGTAACGAAAAGGGACAATAATTGACATGAGCCAACGGACATAGTATTATATTTGTTAGATATAAATATGTGTTTGACGGTGCATGAGAAACGGAGGAAATATGGAACAGCGATCCGAGCTGAAATCGGCGCGTCTGTTGGAGATATACACCCGCTTGGAGCAGGGGCGTACCCTGAAAAAAGCAGATTTGGCGCAGGAATTTCACGTCACGCAGCGGAGCATCCAGCGTGACGTGGAGGACTTGCGCTGTTTTCTCGCCGAGCGCCACCTGGAGCGGGAGGTCATCTACGACGGCAAGCAGCGGGGCTACCGCATGGTGTCCGGCAACCCGCGGGGACTGACCAACAGTGAGATACTGGCGGTGTGCAAAATTTTGTTGGAGAGCCGCTCCCTGCCCGCCAGTGATATGGGCGGCATACTGGACAAGCTTATCGACTGTGCCGTGCCGCAGGAGAGCCAAAAGGCCGTGCGGGAGCTGGTGGCCAACGAGAAGCTGCACTACATCCCGCCCCACCACGGCCAGAGCGTGCTGGGCAGCCTGTGGGAGCTGGGGCAGGCCATCCGCAATCAGCAGGTCGTTGAGATCAGGTATGAGCGCATGAAAGAACCGAAGTTGGTGCAGCGCCGCGTGCAGCCGGTGGGCATCATGTTCTCCGAGTATTACTTCTATCTGACGGCGTTTTTGGAGGACAAGACGGACTTCGACAACCCCGACGACCTGTTCCCCACCATCTACCGCATTGACCGCATCCGGTCGGTGAAGGTGCTGAATGAGCATTTCCGCGTGCCGTATGCCAAGCGGTTCGAGGAGGGCGAATTCCGCAAGCGGGTACAGTTCATGTACGGCGGGCGGCTGGAGCACATCCGCTTCCGCTACACCGGCCCGTCGCTGGAGGCGGTGCTGGACAGGCTCCCCACGGCGCAGGTGCTGTCGCAGGACGAAACCGGCTGGCTCATCTCCGCCGAGGTCTTCGGCAAGGGGATAGACATGTGGCTGAAGAGCCAGGGGGATTGGGTGGAGCAAATTCAATAAAGCAAAAAACAGGTGTAGGAAAACAAGCGGAGAGGAGTTAAAAAATGCGTGTTGTAAAGATGGAGTATAACCCCTACAAAATGAAAACATCAATATGCATAGATGGGAGCGATGTGAAGGGCAACTCAAACTATCGCAGTATCGATGATTTCATTGGAAGAGGAACGCCGCTGCAAACATGGGTCGAGCCTATTGACTACCTCAACTGGCCGGGTCTGCTTAATGAAATTGCTGACCCGGAAAACAACGGCGAGATAGAGTTTTGCTTTTCGGGCAGAAAAATCGATTTTGAAGACCTGAAAAGGTCCCTCGAGGATCAGAATAAGAATCGCGAAGAAGGCACCAGACTTTCGCTGCGATTCAGGCAAGAGGATCCGCAGTTGGATGACAAAAAGCTGTCCGGAAATATAGAGGATATTGTAAAAGAGCTGCAGTCTGACCGATTTCGCGAGTTGATTGAGGAACGGAGCCAGAGCCAGACTCTGCAGAAAAAATACGAGGCGCTGGAAACAAACTATGCAAAGGCAAAAGAACGCGAGTTTGATGTCGTTTTTGCAGGCGTGTATAGCTCCGGAAAATCTACACTGTTGAATACCTTGATTCGTCACAACATTCTTCCTACCAGTGATTCCACCTGTACATCAAAAAACTGCCGCATCAAGCATGACGGATCTCTGGGAAATAAAGTTTCTATGCTGGGGTTGGATGAAGACCAGAAGGTTGTACTTCCCAAGAGCGTATTTGATTCGGACGAGGCCTGCGCATCCAAGTTTATGAAGGTTTGCCCGACCGGTAAGGTAAATCCGCAGTATGAAAAAGTGACTACCATTGAGATCGGCGCAGACCTGTCACACCTCTATCCCAAAAGTGTCAGTGAGAAGAACTTTACCCTTGTTTTGGTGGACACTCCGGGTATGGACAGTGCGCAGTCTATCGACGAAGACGGCGTGAATCAACACGCGCAGCTTGCGCGGCAGGCAATCACGCAGGACAATAGCAAACCGATGGTGGTTTTATGCGTGGATGCCCAGAAGTATGAGGACAAGAGCATTGGCGAATTCATGGGGGACATCATACAACAATCCGTGGATGAACGCGGCGGTTTCAATGATCGGTTTCTCTTCTTGATGAACAAATGCGACAGTCTGACCTACGGTAACGGCGAGCGGATTGAGGATCGAAAGGCTGCTTTCGCACAATATCTGCGTGACAGCGGTAAGTGGGGCATCGCATCCGAGGAGGATGAGAAGCGTATTCAGGAAGCGGCACATTTTGTTCCCCGTATATTCCCTGTTACGGCAATCGTTGCCTCTGCCATCCAGCGCGGCGCGGACAAGTATTCTGGAGAGGAACTAACAAAAGAGCCGGTGAAACGCACACTTTGTAATAGATTGGAGGAATTCCAAAAAAACGTCTGTCGTTATACGGACAGCAATTACTATCTTTCTCAATTCTGCGACATTCCTGCGTATCGCAGAGTTGAAATGGATACGGCATTCCGAAAGGCACTAAAGGCAGGCGACATAATTACCGCAACGCAACTGCAGTGCGGGCTCATGTCGGTGGAATGTGCTATCAGAGACTACATCGCACGCTACGCTTATCCCATCAAGGTACGCGACCTGCTGGAAACCTTTGAGGACATTCTGACGGATGTCTGCTCCTTTAAGGACAGCACCGTTGCCGATATACAGAGACGGATCGACAAGCTGGGGGAAAACGACGGCGCAAGAAAGGAGGCGGAAGAAAGAAAAAGGCTGGCCGCCGAAAGAAGCGCCAAGCTCGAAGAAGCAAAAAAACTCATTGATGCACAGCTTGATAAGTTGGACGAGATTAAATTTGATGCTGCCGCATTTGGAAGCGCCTGTTCAAAATTCCAAGAGAACATTGAAGCAGACCCCATTATCTCCGCTCTTCTCCATGCTAATAAAATATCTACTGGTCAAAAATCTGCCACCGATGTACAGAAAGAGATTGAGGGAAAATCCACCCATATTCAGAGCATTTTTGCTCGTGCGAGTAGAGGCACACTCTCCACTCTCGAAACGCTCAAGAGAGATTATGACCGAAAATTAGAAGAGATTTTCGCTGTAGTAACCAACATCGCGAGAGAGTTGGAATCTGCGGACATATTCAGCATAGGCGGGTATGATTTTAGAAAGAATTCCAACTGGCTGCAATTTTCCAGCCTTGCATCTTCTCCCGACTTTGAAGTGCAAATGAAGAAAGGGACTGTAGACAGAGTAGACGGCTACTGGGATAAGAGAATAAACGGGAAAAAGCTCAACTATCAATATAGCATTGGCGTTTTCAGCCTATTCAAGCGCGCTGTCTCACATTTTATGCCAGATTACAAAAAAGTTTGGATCGATGAAAAAGACGGTTACTATTCAACAGAAGGGATTCGGCAAGAGCTGAATAAATACTTCAAAAACCTAGCAAAAGATTGCGACCGTACAGCGAAAGCGTTTGAAACCATGATGACCACGAGCAAAGAAAATGTAAAATCGCTAATAAGATGCATGGACACCGGATTGTCAAATTTCGTGGCTGAAATCGAACAGCAGCAGGAAAAATATGTTGCGCTATCCGGTAACAGGGTAAGGCTGGAGGATGAAAAGGAAAAGTTAAGCAGACAGTGTGATTGGTTAAATAAGCTGGCCGATAAAATGGAGGGTGTTTAAAGATGTTTCATTCTTTCAATGAGGCTGATTTTTGGAAAGAGATTGAGGAAAAGGATTTCTTGAGTTTAAAGGTAGACACGCGAAGCGCCATGCAAACGGACCCGACCTTTTCGGGACATGAAGCGGATGATGTGTTGGCCGTGTTAAAAGAGCGGGTGCCAGAGATATTTGAAGAAGAAATCACGTTGCCGTATGAAGAGCGGCTGGATCGCTCTAAATGGGACAAGCCTTACTTCACAAAACTGACTTTCTGGTTTCAGGAGAACTTTGCGATAACCCGAATTCCTTATATCAAAGAGGTTGGCAAAGAAGTCTATAAGGACTTGCTCAAGCCGCAGGAGAAACCCCACAACCCTACAACGGCACCAGCGCAAAAGCAGCCCCCCAAGGCCAGGGCTTCTCTTGCAGTGATCGCGGCGGGAATCGCAGCGCTGGTGCTGATCGTTCTCGCTCTGGTACGTCTGCTGGGTCGGTAAAGGGGAAGAAAGATGTCCGCACTTTGGTTGCCGAAAGCAGGCAAAGTTGTAAGGATAGCGCACAGAAGCGCGAAAGACTATGTGCAAAAACAAAAAGCATATCCCAAGCCAACCCACACAAAAAGGAGAAAAAATATGGCTGAACGTAAGGAACAACCTGCAGACCCCCGTGATTTACAGGAGCTGTACGCCGCATTTGAAGCAGTTGACAATGTTGTGCTGAAAAAATACATCACGAAGCTCTCGCAGGCACCATGCATTCCCATCAGCAATGAACTGAAAGCGCTGCGTATCGGAGATAATGTGGAAATGTACCGGGTCGGCAGTATTGTCTATGATAAAAATGAGAACATTCAGGACAAACTGACCACTGTGTATTCCGGCGTATTCTCTCTCCGCAATTGCGGCATTATGATGCTGATCAATGCAAAAAAAGATCATGCAGATCTATACATCGGCGTTGTTACCCGAGAGCTGATTGCACGGGATAATGACGACAGAAAAGATTTGCCTTTGGTCGATGCCGCAGACTGCAGCCGGAATGGAAAGGTACTAAAGAATGCATTCTTAGGGAATTTTGCCGGTGCAAAACTTATCCCGGTAAAAAACGAAACAGATAACACGGCGACGTTATACAAGGATGGGCTGGATAAAAGAACTGTGATCCGGAACGCCTTTGCCAACACGAAGTTTATATCCGCGGTCAGCAGCATTCCCGCACTGAGGAACAGCAATGAGCGGAAAAATCCTGAGTTTGTGCAGGGCTTGGAGAAGTTTATTGACAGTATGCGGGGACAGGAGTACTGCGTCCTGATCCTTGCAGACGCCGTTCACAACGACAAAATCGAGGAAATGTGCGGAGAATACGAGGACATCTATTCACAAATGTTTCCTTTCAAGACCTCGGTGCAGATGATAAACCGGCAAACGTCATCTTCGGAAACCACAAGTGTCATTAAGGGCACCACGGATACCGTAAACAAGACCTTATCAAAATCCCTGTCTCATGGTACATCAATTTCCAAAGGGCACAGCGACAGTGCCGGCGCAAGCCTTATTGCAAGTTATAACCACACGTGGAACAGAACCAAAAGCAAAACGGAATCAGAAGCAAATACTACTGCTGATGGTACTGCGAAATCTTTGACGGAGCAAAATTCTGTGGCGAAGGCACTCTCTGCGACAGATGGCGAATCGCTTCAGCTTACCTATGAGAATCGCGCCATCAAGACACTGCTGGATCGACTGGATGAGCAGATCAAGAGGATGCGCAGCTGTGAAGACTTTGGGATGTTTGATACATGCGCATATTTTGCATCCCCTGACTATGGCACGACGATTGCGGCGGCAAGTGCTTTCCGCTCCGTGACCCGTGGAGAAAACTCTTCTGTGGAAGCATCTGCTATCAACACTTGGGAAGATAAGGAGGCTGTTGCCTGTATTAAGGAATACCTGATGCGCTGCTGGCACCCGGTATTCCAGACGTCCATTGGGAAAGAGCGTGATTATCCCGTCCGGGCATCCATGCTGATCAGCGGCAAGGAGCTGGCGTACCAGATGCCGTTGCCCCAAAAATCCGTTGCCGGCATTTCTGTTCAAACCTGCGCAGAGTTTGGCCGTGAAGTGGCACTTCTCTCGCAAAAGAATGTGGATGCTGTCCGTTTGGGCAAGGTCTATCATATGCACCATCAGGAGCGCGCCAATGTTGCTCTCGATGCCAATGAGTTGACGGCGCACACCTTTATCACAGGATCTACCGGTTCCGGAAAGAGCACTACAATTTATCAACTTCTTAGCCAGCTCTGCGGCAAGAAGAAAGGGAAGCACTTTTTGGTTATCGAACCGGCAAAGGGCGAGTATAAGTCGATATTCGGTTCCCTGCGCGATGTGTCCGTCTATGGTACGAATCCTGCTTTAACAGCACTTTTGCGGCTGAATCCCTTCCGCCTTCCTGTCGAGAGCATTCATATTTATGAGCATCTGGACAAGCTTACGGAGATATTCAACGTGTGCTGGCCCATGTATGCTGCTATGCCCGCTGTCCTGAAAGCCGCAATGGAGAATGCTTACCGCAGTGCAGGCTGGGATCTGACACGTTCGGTAAACCCGCATGGTGCAATTTTCCCGAACTTCGCAGATGTGGCACTCGAAGTAGAGAAGTACATCAACCGAAGTGAATACTCTGATGAAAATAAGAGCAATTATAAGGGCTCGCTGTTGACCCGGCTCGAATCACTGACCAACGGGCTTAATGGCCTGATTTTCTCCGCAGATGACATCAGTGATCGTGATTTGTTTGACAAGAACGTGATTATCGATCTGAGTCGGGTCGGTTCCAGTGAAACGAAAGCTCTGATTATGGGTATTCTGATTTTGAAGCTGCAAGAGTATCGCGTATCTCAGCAAGTCGAGGGCAATAGCCAGTTGAAGCACATTACTGTGCTGGAGGAAGCGCACAATTTGCTGAAGCGAACCAGCACAGAGCAGAGCGCTGAGACAGCAAATCTTCTGGGGAAGTCTGTGGAAATGCTTGCCAATTCTATTGCGGAAATGCGCACCTACGGCGAGGCTTTTGTGATTGCGGATCAATCTCCGGGACTGCTCGACATGTCGGTGATCCGCAATACGAATACCAAAATTATCATGCGGCTTCCGGATTTCTCAGATAGAGAATTGGTGGGAAAATCTGCCGGTCTTAATGACGATCAAATCGGGGAGTTGGCACACTTGCCCCGCGGCGTTGCTGCCGTCTATCAGAGTAACTGGGTCAACGCTGTGCTCTGTGCCGTAGATAAGCCTGATTTGAAAGAGACCCCTTATAAATCACCCGGCACATACCCCGCAGTACCGGGAGATTCGCTGTTGTTCAATCTGCTCGATTCCGGATTCAGGGAAAAGGTAGATATGAACCGCGACGAGGAAGATTTGTTCCGCAGCGCGATTATCAGGTCTACCGCACCGACTGCGGTAAAGGTCAAGCTGCTGGACTATCTCGATCATCGAAAGACATCGGCAGGCATCCATATGCTGAGTTCTTTGGTGTTTGACCACTTCAAAAATACAAAAGAGGCGCTGGAAGGAACAATTGAAAGTCCTTCTGTGGATACGCTGAAGATGGAAATTCTGGCAAAGCTTGAACCATCCATCATGCAGTATAGCGACGACCAGATAAATGCACTGCTCACACTAATCATCAGCGAATACACAAATCGCTATCTCATTGATTATCCCGTGTGGCGAGAGTTTGCACAGCGCGTATCGGAAGGGGGGATTGTATGAGCACCTTCAAAGATATTATTGCCAAAGAGACTCCTGCTGCAGAAAAACGTCCAGAAGTCGAGCAAAAAAAGAGCGATGTAAGTGTACCCTGTTTGCAAAAGGAAACCGGTGCGATACATCCCCAAAAGCCGGATAAAAACCTTTACCTTTCCGCTCTGGAACGGTTAGGCCTGACCGGCGGTGACAATGCGGAAGATTCTTTGGCGGACAAAAAGCCGGAAACCGCTTTTTTATCTGACCGCGATGAAAAAGTCGCTCAGTATTGCGAAGGAAAGGCTGCAGAAGCATGGGATCGCTTCCAGAAAACCGGCGATACAGACGGAAAAGATTATCAGGAATATAAGTCTTACCGGGAAAAAATCGATCGTCTTGTCCAAGAAGAAGCGAGTGTTCCGGCTTCTTCTGCAGATCTCCGAGAATCCCGAGAAGTACCAAAGAGCGATAATAGCGAAGCAAATATTGAAGAAAGCGACCCTGTTGCTGAAAAGATAGTGAAAAAGATGAGCACGCCCGAAGGAATAAAGGAGTTGATGGAGAGCCATCTGGAAAAGGCAGAATTGTGGGGAAACCAATTAGAAGCGCTTGAAACCTTAAACGATCCCGATGCATCTCCTGTCGAAATCCGAAGTACCCAAGCAAAACTCAGTATTTTGAAAGGGCAAATTATGGAGGTCACTGCAAAAGACGCACTCATGGATGTGGGATTCGATGTTGAAGCGCAGCAGCGCGTTGTTGAGGGAGAAAGCGGTGGAACAAGACCCGACGTAATCGCTGTCAACAATACAGACCAGCCTATCGAGGTATTTGGTGTTTCGATACAACCTGAAGAAACCCTATCTATTGAGTGCAAATGTGGTGGAACTTCGTATATGACGAATCAATTGAACACCCATATCCCGAATCAGCTATCTGGTCAAGAAGGCACAAAAGTATTACTTACAACGTCTGACATAAAAGGGACGCCGGATGGATTGGCTGCAAGTGTGTGTAATAGATATGACGCTTATCTTGTGGCTTTAGACGTGAGCGTTTTTGCTGTAGAAAAAGCAATTAAGGAGGTGGCAAGAGAATGAAAATCTATTTGATTAATAACGAAAATGAAGCAAAGCAAATCGGTCAATTGTTGAAGCTTAATGCTGAGTGTGCTAAATTACATTGGTCTAAAACCATGCCAGATATTCCGGCAAATGTTATTTCATCTTTGGAGATTATTGAATCTTTTGTTGAAGAAAAAGTTTATTCAATTTGTAACGAGAACACATGTGTCGGTTCTTTGACCGAAGATGAAGAATCCGAAATGATGGCACTTTTAAGAGAAAGTCCGGAGTTGAGAGCGACTCTTGGTATAGGTGTTGTTATGGCTGGCGCTGAATCCCAAAAGGCAGCGGCCCTTTTAGCTGGAAAAGATATTTCCAAGGAGCTGCTTATCGCCATCAATTCCGGAAAGAATGTGGTTCTTTTTTAAGTGTAACGTATTACCCATTCTAAAATAACCTATTTCTGTGCACAATTATTTTGTCGCGGCAGGGAGAAGCCTGTGATAACATAAGGGTATTTATAATTTGACAGGCTAAAAGAGGAAAGGGAGAGAGCTTCAAGCTCCCTCCCTTTGCCCCCTCTATTCACCTTTCCCCCTCGAACATCATCCTCCCCACGCAATCCCCCTTTTTCGGTAGATAGCAGATGTGCTTCATGCTCTCGATGTAGTGCACCGGGACGCGCAGCTGCTTACGCAGGTAGTTTTCGATCAGCTTCGGCATCCCCTGCGTGGCGTATTTACCCTTGCGCACATCCTCCGAGATCGCCCACGGCAGGCCGTTCTCCCGCCGCTGCTTGGGCGGCGTGTGCTGCCGCAGCAGGTCGTACACATCCTCCCGGAACGTGAGAGCGTCCTCAAACGCCATCCGCCCCCGCTCCACAGCGTCCCGCTCCGCGCCCGTCCATGCACCGGAGGCCAACCGCAATCCCATGCCCTTGATGCGCCGGTACGCCGTGTGCAGCGGTGGCACATCGGACGGCAGCGGATCGAGCCGGTCGGTGGGATACAGGACGCGCACCTCGAACACACCCTGCACACCCTCCGGCAGCGTGAGGCGCAGCCCTATGACCTCCGCGTCACTGTACGGCTCGGTATCGGTTTGGCAGTCCCGCTGCGCCCAGTAGTCCCGCAGCCACGCGCATACCGGCGCGAACTGCTCCTGCGGCACTTGCAGGGACACAACGCTTTCGCCGATCAGCGACCGGCTTCGCAGATCGTGACCGTCCGCCGCCATCGGTGCGCCGCATTCGGGGCAGACAAAGTCGGGCAAGTCCCGGCCGTCATCCGCGTGGGCATCGAAGCTCAGGAGGTGGCAGTTGGGGCAATGGTAGTGGGGAGGCAGCGGGTTCACCGGCGTCGCACCCAACAGGTGCGCCAGCAGTGAGTCGTTGGTGCCGCCCAGCACCAGCACGTTTTCCCCGCCGAACGCCCGCCGCAGCGCCGCCGTGCAGTACCACATGGGCAGCAACGGCCCGCCCCGCGTCAGCCGCTGCTCCTCTAACAGCCGCCCGTAGACGGGAAACGCTCCCGCGCCGTAATGCTCCTCCGTCAGCCGTAACAGAAAATCCTTTGTCATTGTACGCCCTCCTTGTCCGTTGTGGTAAGAACCATTATAGTACACCGCATAGACAGCGAATGTCACAGCACAAAGAAG
Organism: uncultured Eubacteriales bacterium; assembly: GCA_900545495.1. Lineage (GTDB taxonomy): Bacteria > Bacillota > Clostridia > Oscillospirales > Oscillospiraceae > Vescimonas. The sequence goes on along the minus strand of UQZJ01000007.1, from coordinate 73,207 downwards.
ACTGTGCATTTTGCGCTGCTGGAAACAATAAAAGGCAGCGATAAGAATGCCGCTTCAACCTCTGCGGCAGGCAGCAATATAAGTAAAGCGTAGGGAGCCGGTCATTTGACCGGCTCCCTACGCTTTATGACTCCTTCAGCCACCGCTGGAAGTCCTCCAAGGCGATGGTCCCCTCGTCGCATTCCTTTTTCTGCGCTCTGGCTTGTTCGCTCCAAGCGTAGAAATCCTCGTCGGATATGCGCACGGCCTTGATCCACGCAAAGCGCCGCTTATACTCTTTACGGTATGCCTTGAAGATCGGGTCATCCGACTGCTTCTTTGTCCACTGCTTGAAAGCCCCGATTTCCCGACAGACCTGCTCTCCTCTTGGAACGGGCCTCTCGCAATATTCCGCGCTGACCCGACCGGTCTGCGGAAACCATCGTCCGCAGTTCTTGCAGCGACGGAGCGTTGGGCGCATCGTAGGTATAATTCCGTGCTGCCTGTGCCTGCGGCTCCCGTCCCGCGCTAGGGGCGGGTCAAACCAGTTTGCTGGTGGTTACGATTTTAGCACAGGAGGCTTTATCCTTCATTCGCTAAAGTTTTCGTCCTCTCAGTTCAACTGGGGGACTTTGCTTCTGAAAATGTCGCTGAACTGTTGCGGCAAATTAGCGGTACGCTGCGTATTTTTTGCTCAAAAATGGAGCCTCAAATTTGGGCATCCTTCTGAAAACTATTATAGAGACAAGAAAGTATTCCCCGGTGCCCGAAAAAGTCATGTCTATCTTCCCGATACAAGTAAAGATATTTTTCTCTGAATTCTATTGGAGGTAACGATTTTGAAAGTATCGACCTATCACAGCTACGATGACTTGCCGCTGTTCCTCAACGCGGAATTGGTGGCAAAGACGCTGGGTATCGCACCGTCCAGCGCCTACGAGTTGATGCACGAAGCGAGCTTCCCCACTCTGCGTGTGGGCAGCCGCATTGTCGTACCGAAGGAAAAATTCATCGAGTGGGTTATGCGCGGCACGAAGGGCGGCGATGACCGGTGAGAAAAGCAAAGCCGCCTGTTGGTTGGGAGCGGGCGAAGAATTGCTTTCCCGTGCCAAACGAACTGTTGTGCTTCGACCTGCCTGCCGGTGCGGTGGCGGTGTACATCTACCTGCTGCGGCACGCCGACCGTAGGACAAATCAATGCTATCCCAGCGAGGCGACCATGGCAAAAAGCTTGCATCTCGCCCGCAATACCGTGGCCAAGTATGTGCGTCTGCTGGAAGAGCGCGGTCTCATTGCCACAGAGCGAACGCAGATACAGATGCAAAACGGCATCAGGAAAAATGGCAGCCTGCGCTATACCATCATTCCCATGCATGAAGTCATGGAACAACGCTATCAACGACAGCTTGCCGAAGCGGAACGCCGGCGGGTGCAGCGACAGCTGGCAGTACAGACCGGGGAATCCCCGTGTTCGCCCTGTGAGCCGCTGTGTGCGCGGTTAGGGGCTGGGGTGGCGTGTGTACCCGCCGCAACCCATTGAAACGAACGTTGCGGCTTTTCCGAGGACGAAAAAGAAAGCAGGATAAAGGGTTGGCGTCGGAACCGACGCTCTGCCCAGTCACTTCTGCCCGCAGTGCGGGCAGTTGACGGGGGTTTCAGCGCAGGCGGTTGTGGCGCCTTTTGAAGGAGATTTCAGAACGGCTGGCGTCTTAGTTCCCGTAAGCCCAGGTGTTTCAACGAAAACGAGCGTGCCTTACGGCAGATTGGAGGGAATTATGAGCAAAAACGAAAACAGGCTGAACTTCCGCATGACGGATGAAACAGCCGCCAAAATAGAGCGGTGGTATCAGGAAGATAACTGCCGCAGCAAAAATGAGTTCATCGAAAAGGCGGTGAACTGCTACGCGGATATGCTCGCCGCAGGCGAAAGCACCACGCTGCCCCGTGCGGTGCAGTCCGCCATCGACGGGCGGCTGAAACTCTTCGAGGATCGCATCGCGTCGCTGCTCTACAAGCAGGCGGTGGAGATGGACATGGCAATGTCCATCCTCCTGCAAAGCGTCAACGTGGACGAGGAAGTGCTGCGGCAGGAACGAGCCAAGAGCATCGCCGCTGTCAAGCGCACCAACGGTCAACTGCGGTTGGAGCAGAAGCTCCGTGAGTTGGAGAGTGAAGAATGGCAAGGCTGATCGTCAAAAGCCCGTACATCAAGTGCGGCGCTGGGCAAAGTGCCGGCGGGTATCTTAAGTACATCGCGACGCGGGAGCGGGTGGAGATCATCCCGGATGGCCGTCCGCCCACACGGAAACAAGAGCAGCTCATCCAAAAGCTGGTGAAAGACTTCCCAGACACGAAAGAACTGCTGGAGTACGAGGACTATCTCTCACACCCGACAAAAGCAACTGCGTCCGCGCTCATCACGCTGGCGCTGGAATCGAATTGGGACAGGCTCTCGTCGATGGAGGGCTACGCCAAGTACATCGCCCTGCGTCCGAGGGCGGAGCGGTTGGGCAGCCACGGCCTGTTTGGTGACGCGGATCATGTGTCGCTGGACAAGGCCATGAACGAATTGGATCACTACACCGGCAACGTGTGGACGCACATCATCTCCCTCCACCGGGAGGACGCGGAGCGACTGGGGTATGACCACGCGGACACATGGCGCACATTGCTGCGTACCCACCGCAATGATATTGCGGCGGCGATGAAGATTCCGCCGGAGGACTTTCGCTGGTATGCCGCCTTCCACGATGAGGGCAATCATCCTCACGTCCACATGATGGCGTGGTCAGCAAAGCCAAATCAGGCGTACCTGTCCAAAGATGGGATACGGCAGATCAAGTCCACGCTGACCAACCAAATTTTCCGACAGGAACTGCTCCATGTCTACGAGCAGAAAAGCAAATCCCGAGACGAGCTGGTGGTGGAAGCACGGAAAGCCATGCTGGAACTGGCGAAAGCCATGAGGGAGATGACCTGCATCCACCCGGAGGCAGAGCAGATGATCTGGAATCTGTCGCGGCAGCTCGGTCAGGTCGGCGGCAAGAAAACCTACGGCTATCTGCCAAAGCCAATGAAAAAGCTGGTGGATGAGATCGTCGACCAGATGGCGCGGTTGCCCACCGTGGATGCGTGTTACCAGACGTGGTGGGAACTGCAATGCCAGCTCAACGATTACTGTTCTGAACAGCAGCGGCAGCGCCCGCCGCTGTCACAACAGAAAGAGTTCCGGCAAATCAAGAGCGCAGTCATAAAAGAAGCAGAGCATATCCGTCAAGGCCGTATGTCCTTCGAGGACGCAGGCTTGGCCCAAGAAGATGAGCAGGTAGATGACCGCACGATGTCCTACGACTGCTGGGAACTACGAAAAATCATTACCGACGAAAGCATATCGCTGGAAGAACGTGACCGTGCCGCTGCGGAGCTGGAGCAAATTGCAAATCAAGGCGATCCTCACGCGCAATACATCATGGGCTTGCTGTACCGCGACGGAGGTCTGCTGGTGCCGGACGCAGAGCAAGCAAAACGCTGGTGGGAGCTGTCAGCGCAGGAGTTGCCCGACGCACAATATGCCTTGGGGAAGCTGTACCTCTCGGATGATCCTGATATCCACGATCCCGCGAAAGGCCTTTACTGGCGGCAACAGGCGGCAAACAGCGGACACGAGTACGCTACCTACCATTTGGGCAAGGAGTATCTAACCGGAGAAAACATTCCCAAAGACACCGCACGAGCGGTAGTATATATACGACAAGCCTCAGAACAGGCCAACCCCTACGCGCAGTATCTGCTGGGTAAGCTCTGTCTCATGGGTGAGGGTGTTCCCGAAGATAGGGAATCCGCCCGACACTGGTTTTCCGTGGCGGAGCAGAACGGCCATGCTCACGCCGGATATTTTCTCGACCGCATGGAACGGCAGGAGGATTTGCCGCCGCCCAACATTCTGCTATCTGCCACACGGTTGCTCCACCACATGGGCAGCATCTTCCGAGACAATGTGCCGCGTCCCACCACTCCCACAGGCATCCAGATCGACTACAAACGCCTACAGCGCCTGCGCGAAAAGAAGATGGCCATGGGCCACAAGTGGAACGACCACGAGGATGAGCAGAACCACGGCATGGGCGGTATGGGCTTGTAAGCAGCGCAAAACTTGCGTCACAGTAACCAAAGAGCTACCGCAATATTTTTCCTACACTTTTTAGCTGTTTTTGGCGGTTTCCTCTCGATTTTAATTCTTTTCCTAACATTTTGCGACCTGAGTTTCCCATGTGTTCCACACCTGTCTGTGGCATTTTATGTGGTCAAAAGCAAAGCCTCGCCGGAGCAATTCCAGCGGGGCTTTGCGGTATTCTCGGCAGCCTGCTTTTCCACTCGGTGAACAACACGAAAACCGCACTGGGGCCACCCCATGAGGTGGAATGCCATAATCAAAGAAAACAGCCAGCACAGCGTGAGATCTTCCGGGAAGCACGAAGCTGAAGAAAAGACAGGTGTGGCGTGTAAAGAACACCCCCATATCATACAATAACTCTAAAGCTATTAAGGAGAGCGAATACAGTGAAAAACAGGAGCTCTAAATATTAAAAACTCCTTAAAATTGCAGATTGTTTTTACTTGATGCACTTTTTATAGTATAATAAGAATAGATATACGCTGCGATGTAAAACGTGAGACGGCGAAAAGGAAATATCCGGATATTGATGTGTATGGTGCGGCACAGCAGCGTTTTCACTTTCTGTTCCGTGAATTTGAAAGAAATCAGGATGATTAATGAAGTTCAAGGAGAGGAGGCAAAAGCATGCAATCCAATTGGAGTTCTAAACGGGATTGGCTTCTGTTCCGAAGCAAGCTTGCCGGATGGCAGGAGGCTTATATCGGGAGGCTGAACAAGGAATATATCGAATTGTTGCGTGGAGACGGCTCCGAAGCTGATAAGTTTTGGAAGTTATGCAAGCGTATCCGTGAGGATAGACGCTGTGCCGGCGTGCAGATATCCATGAGAGGATCGGATCCTCTTCCAATCATCTGCCGTATGATCAATGAGGGAGTTATCACACTCGGCGATCTCGACGAGTTCAGTGAGGAACTGCGGGAGGCGGTGGCAACAATTACGAAGCCACATAAGGACATATAAAAGGGAAATTTGATACATAAATCATCGACCCGTAGGCGCGATTGACACCGCAAAGCCCACAGGCCATATACACAGGGCAGTGGCTTTGCGCAGCAAGGTCGCTGCCCTGTCGTCATTTTATAAACCATGTTGAACAGGAGGCTTATTTATGACCTATCTGCTCTATATGAAACGCTCATTCACGCGCAGCCCCCGCCGTCATGCGGTGCTGTTTGCGGTGCTGACCTGCGCGTTTCTGCTGCCGCTGCTGATCTCCATTTATCGGGACAGCAATGCATGGGGCACGCGGCAATATCTCCTTGCCCGTTCCGCGGGTGAAACCTATCACATTGGGAACGCAACGGAAGCGGATGTGCCATATTTTGAGGGTATCCGCGGACTGTCCGCGCCCGTTTATCGTGACGGCACCATCTGCCTGCATATTCTGTCGGACGAGGAATGGAGAAATTCGGAAAGCGTGACCGTTTTTGAGAACGAGATCCGCAAGCGCATGGAAGCATCTGGAAACGAAGCCCTGCTTCCGACTGCGTTCAGCTATGAATACGCTCACGGGATATCCACCGATCCGTCCCATCTTTCGGGGCAGCGAAGCCTTCTGCTCGTCAATATGCTGGTCATTCTGCTCTCGGTATCGGTGGTGCGTTCCGCTTACCGAAGTCACCTGAAGCGCTTTTCCTCTGACATTGGGACGCTCCGCGCCTGCGGAGCCAGCCGCCGTCAAATCAGTGCCCTGTTTGCCGCGGAGCTTGCGGCGGTGTTCCTGCTGGCGGCGGCCTGCGCCGTGGTTCTTTCCGTTGTATCGCTGAAAGCGCTGTTCACGGCGTTTCTTGAGATCCGTCACGACAGCCTTGCGTGGCTGATCTTTCATGTGGAGCCGATGAATGTTCTGCTCCATTTGGCGGTTTTCTTCGTTACACTGGGACTGTCGCTGGGCATGACCCTGCACCGGTACAGCCGCGAGCCTGCGCGAGCGCTGCTGAACGATGCGGAAAATATGCCGAATGTCAAGCGCGGACGAAAGCCCCTCCGACGGCGTTTCACCCCGGCGGCAACCCTCTGCGGCCTGTGGCGCAGCCGCACGAACCGCAGCCTCCGTTCCTGTCTTGCCGTTTCCGTTCCCGTCATGGCAGTTTTTCTGCTTCTGTTCAACATCCTCACTGTTGCCTTGCAGGTCACGGGCGCGGAGGAGGAATGGGAGTTGAAGGTTTCCCGCTCCTCCTATGACGGAGAAGTCTTTTCTGCGGAGGATATGGCGTATGTTTCCTCTCTGGTGGGTGTGAAGCAGACGCGTCCCGTATATGAGCCGGACGATTATATTCTGCTGCCGGAGTCCCCGGAGGAGGTGGAGACGCCGCTGTGCATCCGACCGTACAGCAATCTTGGCGCGGTGTCTCAGACGCTTTCCAAATATGAGATTGCCGTCAGCCGCAAGGCGGAACGCGGCGTCGGAGATGTACTGCGGCTTTGCCGGTCGGAAGCGTATTACGATGGAAACGGGGGTATCAAGCAGCCCGCACCGGAGGATGTGACCGCGCTGACGGTGGCTGCGCTGACGGACACGAAGCCGTCCGGATGGGCGCTGGATATCTATGTGAGCGATGAGCTGTATGCGGACATCATCGCCTCAGAGCCGGCAACCGGCATCGAGATTGCCCTGACCGATTCTGCCATGAACGCACAGGTGGAGACCGCCCTGCGGACGCATTTTGCAGGCGCGGAGTATGCTGTCACCAACCGTCAGTCGGGGGCGGATTTTCTGCGGGAGATGTCCTCCGGCGTGTATCTGCTGCTGGGGTACATCTTTGCAGCGCTGTTCCTGCTCATCCTGCTGATCCTCTATGTCCGGCTCTGCGACTACATCGAGGGCAGCTGCCCGCTGATCCGCTCCCTTCACAGGCTGGGCGCGTCAAAGCGGACGCTGTACCGCTCCTATATCCGGCAGGACGGAATCTCCGCCGTTGCTGCTGTCACCGCGCCGTTTCTGATCAGCCTTCCGCTGACGGCACTGCTGTGCGCATGGCAGAAAGCCCCGCTGCACCTTGACGGCGGGATGCTCGCAGCATACGCGGCTCTGGCGGCGCTGCTGCTGTTTACCTACTGGCATCCCGTACACCGCTCGCTCAAGCGCGTACTTCGTCCGCTATGACCATGCAGAAAGGAGATTTTCCGATGAATGCAGTTACAGTAAAAAATCTGACCAAGGTGTTCCGGCAGGGCGACGAGGATATCTACGCCGTGGACCATGTCAGCTTCACCGTTGCGCCGGGTGAAATGGTCGCCATTGTGGGGCAGTCCGGCTCCGGCAAGACCACCCTTCTGAACCTGATCGGCGGTATTGAGCATCCCACCTCCGGCAGCGTGGAGGTAGGCGGTGTGGACGTCTGTTCAGCCGATGACGAGACGCTTTCCGGAATTCGCAGACGGAAGCTCGGCTATATCTTTCAGGACTTCAACCTGATCCCCATCCTGACGGCGGAGGAGAATATCATCATGCCGCTGCTGCTGGACGGCAAAAAGCCGGATAAGGCAAAGCTGCGGGAGCTGGCGGGCTTTTTGGGCATCGAGAACCGCCTGAAGCATCTGCCAGGTGAGCTGTCCGGCGGACAGAAACAGCGCGTGGCAATCGCCCGCGCCCTGATCAACGACCCGGTGATTCTCCTTGCCGACGAGCCCACCGGAAATCTCGATAAGAAGGCGGCAGACGAGATCATGGAGCTGCTGCTCGCCGTCAACCGCCGTGGAAACACCGTGCTGCTGGTGACGCATGAGCGGCGGTACGCCGATCTGTGCGGAAGAAAGATCGAAATCAGCGATGGGAAGATTTGAACTTTCACCCCGATCAGAGCCGAGAAATCGGGCGAATAAATTTCACAAATGAAACGAAAAGAGGTGCTTAGAATGAAAAAACAATGGGTTGCCATATTCCTTTGCATGTCGTTGTTAGCAACGGGGCTGCTGAGGCTGACCGGCTGCGCCGCAAAGGTGCAGGCGGATGACCTGATGAAGGGCATCACGCCGGAGAAGACTTCCGGAAGGGCGGCAGATGACGCCTTCAAAAACGGGGCGGCAGACTTCGCCGTCCGCCTGTTCCAGAACACGCGGGAGGAAGGAAAAAGCAGCCTGATCTCGCCGCTGTCGGTCATGCTGGCGCTTTCCATGACCGCAAACGGCGCCAAGGGCGAGACACTTGCGCAGATGGAAGTTCTGCTGGGCGGGGATATCCCGATCGATACGCTCAACAAATATCTCCATGCCTATGTCGGCGGCCTACCCTCTGTGGAAAAGGCAAAGCTGACGCTGGCCAATTCCATCTGGTTCAAGGACAGCGGCTTTACGGTGGAAGAGGATTTCCTGCAAAGAAACGCTGACTACTACGGTGCCGCGGCCTACAAGTCTGCCTTTGATGAAAAAACGCTGAGGGATATCAATAACTGGGTCAAGGAGAATACTGATGGTGTGATTGATAAGATCGTTGACCAGATGGATCCCTATGCCGCTATGTATCTTGTCAATACCGTGCTGTTCGATGCGGAGTGGCAGAATATCTACCGCAAGCATGAGGTGAGAGACGGAACCTTTACTGCTATCGACGGCGCAAAGAGAACCGTCTCCATGATGTACTCGAATGAGATCCTTTATCTGGACGATGGGAAAGCGACCGGATTTCTCAAGCCCTATAAGAACGGCTACAGCTTCGCCGCGCTCCTCCCGAATGAGGGGGGTGCGCTGGATGATTACACCGCTTCCCTGACCGGCGAGGGCTTTCTCACCACAGTAAAAAATGCGAAGGAAGGTCCTGTGGAGGCAGCCATGCCGAAGTTCTCTTATGACTACGGCATCGAGATGAGCGATGCGCTGAAAGCCCTCGGCATGACCGTACCGTTTGACGCGGAGCTTGCGGATTTTTCCGGCCTCGGACACTCATCCGACGGAAACATTTATATCAGCCGTGTGCTCCACAAGGCATATATCGCCGTGGATGAAAAGGGCACAAAGGCGGGCGCAGCAACCGCGATTGAGGCGCCTGCCGCAGGGGATTGGGAAGATAGGCGCCGTGTTATCCTCGACCGGCCGTTCGTCTATGCCATCATCGATAATGCCGCCGGGCTGCCCATATTCATCGGCGCAGTCACGGACATTCAGAAGTAGTTTAGACTCAAGCGGCAGTCTGTAAGCATGGAGGCGGTGCATGTGAAAAAGAAAATAACTGCGGGAGTTCTATTGATCCTGCTGCTGGCAGGAGTTTGGATACAACCCGCCTATGCCAATTCCGCCCAGCGGCATTGGCGCGGCACAGACGGCACGGGCGCGGTCGTGACGGGAGAGGATTGCCCCATTGTGGTGGACAAAGAGCTTTTGACCTTCGATGTGCAGGAATTTCCAGAACAGTATTATCCGGATACGGACAGTTTCCTCGCCTATACCGGGAAAGTCACGGCAGAATATATCTTTCGCAATCCCGCCAACTATGCGGTCACGGCCACGCTGGTTTTTCCGTTCGGTAATCTTCCACATTACGGAGAATACATCTATGACCGTGCAACGGGTCGGCCGGTCGATGTTTCCGATACCCTAAAATACGGCGTTACGCTGGATGGAAACTCAGTAGAGGCGACCGTTCGGCACACCTTGAAGGCACCGCACACAACTTTTTCCCTTGACGAGGATCTGCAAAAGCTGGCGGACAGCTATATCTCCGACAGCTTTTTCAATCCCGATCTGCCGGTCTGGGTGCAGAGGTATTCCGTCACGGGCATAGATAAGGAATACGGCGCGGCCACCGCCGCATTTGTCATAAATGCAGACAGCACAAAAACGCGGGTACTGTGCGAGGAGCAAACCGGCGGAGCGCGGCTGAAGGAGGGGGTGCAAGCTTCCTGCTGGGTACAAAACGGCGATACGATCACGGTGTATATCTTCGGCGAGTTGCCGAAGAAGGGTCTTGTATGGACGCTGTATGAAAACGGCAGCTGCGAAAAGGTTATCGAAGGCATAGTGTCGCCGGAGATTTCCGAAATGACCTTCAAGGACTATGCTCTGCGTGACTATGACGAAACATCCGGCATTCTGGAGTCTGACTGGTACAATGCTCAGGTCGAGCTTCTGCGGCTCAGTTCCGAAACATGGGGAAGTGGTCTGATCCAGATCGAAGAGGGAGATTTTTCACTGATGCGATGGTATGAGTACACCCTCGCACTGGAGCCGGGGCAGACATTGAAAAACGCGGTGACAGCGCCGGTGTATCCCGCCATTGATGCGGGCTATACACCGAGCCTCTATTCGTATACCTATCTGCTTTCCCCGGCAAAAACCTGGGCGCAGTTCGGAGAATTGGAAGTTGTGGTAAAAACGCCCTATTACATGACGGAAAGCGGTATTGACGGCTTTACAAAGACGGACGGTGGGTATGCGCTGACCCTGCCGGGTCTGCCGGAAAGCGAGCTGACCTTTACGCTTTCCGAATCTGAGAAGCCTCAGCCCCCGAAGTGGTCGAGCTTGTACATTATGCCGACAGAGTTTATCATTGTACTGACGGCAGTACTTGCCGCCGTTGGCGCAGCCGTATTTCTGCTAAACCGCAGGAAGAAAAGAACAAAAATATAGAGAGAAAGGAAGGTGCACAATGATGAAACGAAAGGTTTCCGTGATATGGGTGGTCGTTCTTGCCATAATTGCCATCGCCGCATGTGCGTTTGCGGCGGTGACATATTATCGCTGCGGGAAGCAGCCGGAGCCACAATTTCCGGAGAACGAGCTGCTTCGCGTTCTTGACGCAGGAAGCGATGCCGAGGGAGTAGGCTTTGAGGTTATGCGCATTGGCGGCGGGAGCGAGAATCTCCGGCTCGACCTGCGCTGGAAAAACGATTCCGGCAAGACGATTGCCTACGGGCAGGCGTTTGCGCTGTATCAAATGAAGGACGGTGTATGGCAAAAGGTCACGCCCGCACGGCAGGTTTATTATCACGACATCGGGTACAGCATTCCCAGCGGCAGTGACAATGAGCTCTCCTATGACCTGACGTCTCCGTATAACCTGATAGCCGGGGAACGATACCGCTTGCAGACGGAGTTCCGGTACGAGGAAGGCACGGAGTATTCCGAGCCGATGGCAAACTGGATAGAGCTTGAGGTGAAAATGCATCTGCCATATAGGATGGCACAGCCCTCCGACCAAATCACTGTACCGGAGCTTCAGGTGAATGCCATGTCTGGGGCAATGGGTGAAACAGATGAAATCACGGCTTCCCCCTGCGCCTACTACTGGCAGGCCCCGGAACCAAACGAGGATGGAACCATGAGCTCCATCATTGGATGCGGGTATGAGATCGGGGAAGAGTCCTCTCTGCCGGAGATAACGGCAGTCAGAGCAGGACTGATTTCCCACAGAAAGTCAAACGAAATCTGGTTATATTTCGAGGTGCAGCCGGATACAGTGCGGATACAATGCGTCCCCCAAAACGGCGGCGAGGTTGAGACAATCACAGACATTCTTCCGTATGACGGAGGATGTGCGTTCGATCTGAAAAGCGGCAGCTTTGTTTACCGTGTGATTGCAGAATGGGACGATGGCAACCGTGTGGAATATGGCTTCATCGGGAAGTGGTTGTGATTCCGCGGCAATCAGAATAAAGGACTGACTATGATAAAGATACTATTGGTAGAAGACGATAAAATTATCGTTGCGAGCTTGAGCGAATATCTGAACAGCGAAGGGTACCTTGTGCGAAGTGTATCCGGGCAGGCGGCGGCCATGAAGCTGCTTGCGGAGGAAAAGGCGGATCTTGTGCTGCTGGATGTGTCTCTGGCGGAGGGCAATGGCTTCGCGGCGTGCAGAGCGATCAAATCGGAATTTGACTTGCCCGTTATTTTCCTTACCGCGTCCGGCGACGAGTTCAGCACCGTTACGGGCTTCGATCTGGGCGCCGACGATTACATTCCAAAGCCGTTTCGCCCGCGAGAGCTTATCTCCCGCATCCGAAATGTGCTCCGACTCACCGGCAGCATGGGCAAAACGGTGAAGCTCGGTGATGTGGTGGTGGACACCGAAAAAGGCACGGCGGTGAAGAACAGCAGGGACCTGTTCCTCTCAGCACTGGAATACCGTCTTCTGCTGTTTTTCATCAACAATCGGGGAATCGTGCTTACCCGTGAGCGGCTTCTTGACGCCATCTGGGATGTTGCCGGCGAGTATGTCAATGACAATACGCTGACGGTGTACATCAAGCGGCTGCGGGAGAAGATTGAGGATGACCCTGCCGACCCGAAGATCATTCTGACGGTTCGCGGGACAGGATATAAGGTGGACGCATGATCAAGCTGCTGAAAAACAAAGAGGTACGAAAGGCACTGCTGTGGCAGCTGCTGCTCTCCGCAGCCGCCTGCGCCGTCTGCTTTTTCTTCGACATTCGCGCCGGGCTGACAGCCGCAGGGCTTTCTCTGCTCCTCATGCTGGTCTTCTGCATCAGCACTTATAAGAGGTATCAGAGGATTTCTTCCCTTGCGGATGATATCAATCAGGTTCTGCACGGCGACAGTTCGATCGATTTTGACAGCTATTCAGAGGGTGAGCTGAGCATCCTCCACAGTGAGATCTATAAGATGACCATACGCCTGCGTGAGCAGCAGCAAACGCTGACAAGGGAAAAGGCATATCTTGCCGATTCCATCGCGGATATCTCTCACCAGATCCGCACGCCCCTGACCTCTATCAATCTGCTGATTGGACTGCTGTCGGAGCCGAAGCTGACCGACGCGCGCAGGCAGCAGCTGATCCATGAGCTCTACGAGCTGCTCTCCCGCATCGACTGGCTGATCACCACACTTCTAAAGATCTCACGGCTGGACGCCGGCACGGTGCAGTTCAAGCAGGAGCAGGTCAGTCTGGAGGAGCTGCTCAAAAAGTCCTGTGTGACCCTGCTCATTCCCATGGAGCTGCGCGGGCAGGAGCTGCTCATCCATGCGGACGGCACTTTCCGGGGAGATCTCTCGTGGACCTGCGAAGCCATCGGCAATATTGTGAAGAACTGCATGGAACACACCCCCGAGGGCGGCAGGATCGAAATTGACGCAGCCGAAAACGCCCTGTATTCTGAAATTATAATTAAGGACAACGGCACGGGCATTTCTCCGGAGGATCTGCCGCATATCTTTGAACGCTTCTATAAGGGCAAGGATTCCGACGGCAAAAGCTTTGGGATCGGGCTTGCCTTATCACGCATGATTATAGCTGGGCAAGGGGGAACCGTAAAGGCAGAGAACCGCAAGCCCGTAGGAGCCATGTTCACCATACGCTTTTATAAGGGAACCGTCTGACCGGCGGCTCCCTTTTTTACTAAGTGACGGATCCGTCACCTGAAAGTCACCGCCGTGTCACCTTGACAAAATAGAATGGGGGTGTAAAAAGCGAAAGGAGTATCCCGATATGGAGATTTTGAGAGTGGAAAACCTGACAAAGGTATATGGCAAGGGCGAGAACGAGGTGCGGGCACTGGACGGCGTTTCCTTTTCGGTGGAGAAGGGAGCGTTTGTCGCCGTGATCGGCCCCTCCGGCTCGGGCAAATCCACACTGCTTCACATCCTCGGCGGCGTAGACCGGCCTACAGGCGGCAAGGTATTTATGGACGGCAAGGATGTGTACGCGCAGAACGAGGAACAGCTTGCCATCTTCCGCCGCCGTCAGGTGGGACTGATCTATCAGTTTTACAATCTCATTCCGGTGCTCAATGTCACGGAAAACATCACTCTCCCCGTACTTATGGACGGGCAGAAGGTCAATCAAAATCGACTGGCTGAGCTGATGACCACTCTGAAGCTTACCGGCCGGGAGAACCACCTGCCGAACCAACTCTCCGGCGGCCAGCAGCAGCGGGTGTCCATCGGTCGGGCTCTGATGAATGCGCCTGCGGTGGTGCTTGCCGACGAGCCCACCGGAAATCTTGACTCCAAAAGCAGCCGGGAGATCGTGGAACTGCTGAAGGTTTCCAACGAAAAATACGGGCAAACCCTTATTGTCATCACCCACGACGAGAGCATCGCACTGCAGGCGGATCGCATCCTTTCCATTGAGGACGGGAAAATCACCAGAGACGAGGTGATCCGCAGATGAATGTTTTCAACAAGGTAACCTTAGAGAGCCTGAAGAAAAACAGGACGAGAACCATCGTCACGATCATCGGCATTATGCTCTCGGCGGCGATGATCTGCGCGTCCACGACCCTTGTCTCCAGTATGCAGAATTTCGTGCTGCGTTGTGCGATCCACATCGACGGGGACTGGTACGGAGCGGTTTATGACGCCGCATATAAGGACTATGAGGATATCCGCGATTCCGACAGGGTTTCCTCCGCAGCCTACGCGCAGGTTCTGGGTTACGCGAAGATCGACAGCGCCAATGAGCGCAAGCCCTATCTGTATGTGCTTGGCGGCGATGTGGCCTCCGGCTATTTTAAGACAATGCCGGTGCATCTCATTTTAGGTACGCTGCCGAAGGACTCCACGGAAATTATTCTGCCGGAGCACCTGACATCAAACGGCAAGGTGAATTATACGCTCGGCGACACCGTCACGCTTGATGTGGGGGACAGGACACTTGACGGCCGGAGGCTGGGACAGGACACGCCCGTATACACCTATGACAGCGAAACGCAGGTGGAGATTATGAGCGGCGAAAGGCTCGAAAACACCGAACCGAGAACCTATACGGTGGTCGGTATCTATGAAAGGCCTACCTTTGAGGACTATTCCGCGCCCGGGTACACAGCGCTTACGGCAGCGGATCCCAAATCCGCCGAACAGTCTCCAATCCATTGTTATTTCAAGCTGCACAAGCCCGCCGGGGTGTATGACTTCATGAAGGAAATGGGCTATACGCAAGAGTATCGCTATGCCTACAATACAAAGGTCCTACTGTATTCCGGCACGGCCCGCTTTGATTCTTTCCTCACCGCGTTTTACAGCCTTGCCGCCATCATCATCGCGCTGATCGTGTTCGGCTCTGTATCGCTCATCTATAACGCATTCTCCATTTCTGTTTCGGAGCGGACAAGGCAATTCGGCCTGCTGTCCTCGGTGGGCGCCACAAAAAAGCAGCTTCGAAGAATGGTGCTGTTTGAGGCGCTGGCAGTCAGTGCCGTCGGCATCCCACTGGGCATTCTGGTGGGTATCGGCGGTATCGGCATAACGCTCCTCCTGATCGGAGATAAATTCTCCTCCATCGTCCGTGCGGACATTCCCATGCGAATTTGCGTGTCGTGGCAGGCTGTCGTCATTGCTGCGGTCATTGCACTGGTCACGGTTCTGATCTCGGCATGGATTCCCTCAAAAAGGGCAACCAGAGTTTCCGCCGTGGAGGCGATCCGCCAGAGCATGGACATCAAGGTAAGCGGCAGACCCGTCCGAACCTCAAAGCTCGCCTACAAGCTGTTCGGACTCCCCGGCGTCCTTGCCGGCAAGCACTATAAGCGCAACCGGGAAAAATACAGAACCACCGTTGTCAGTCTCTTTATGAGCATCGTCCTCTTTGTTTCTGCGGCGGCGTTCACCGACTACATGATGGAATCCGCTGAGGGAGGGTTGGCCTCCGATCAATTCGACCTGATCTATGCGGCAGAGTCGGACGCTTCCGCCGCCATGACGCCCGATGAGCTTCTGGATCTGCTTTTCTCCGAGCAGAATGTCACCGGAGGTACCTATACCAAGAAACAGTTTTTGCAGGGCGATATCTCCCGCGAATATGTCACGGCAATGTTTGCCGACCGTTTTTCCAACTTCGGCATGGAGCGTGAGGACGCAGCGCCGAAGGAGCTTGGCATCTCCGGTTATCTGTACTTTGTTGCGGGCGCAGAGTTCAACAGGTTACTGGAAAAGTACAACCTGAAGGAAGCGGATTACTATGACCGGGACAAGCCCCTGGGCCTTGCTCTGGATCGCAACATTGAGCTTGACCGCCGGCTTGAGAAGTATGTCACGCTGGACTCGCTCCAGGGCGATGGGTGCGTGATTGAGGGCCTTTACTATGTAGAGATCGACGGATATTACAGAAAAGACAGCCGGATCGATGAGAACGGCAATAAGGTCGTCCTCTATCAAAACAGAGACAACGAGAACGACATCATCGAGCTGCCCTATGAGGAATCCTTTGCAAAATACACGCTGCGGTCCGAAAAAACCATTGAGGAAGCTCCGTTCTTTGTCAGCCGCAGCACGCCGGTGGCCATCAATATGATCTATCCGTACAGCATGCTGGAGAGCGTGGTTCCCGAGGCGGCGCTGAATCAATTCCGTAATACAGAGTATTTCCTCACATCGAGCAATCACACCGCGAGCTTTGAAAATCTGGCGACCGTGCTGACAGAAAACGGTCTCAGCAGCCGGCAGCTTTTCGACTACGCCGCAAACGCCGAGACAAACCGGAATGTTGTGACCATTATCCGAGTATTTGCCTACGGCTTTATCGTGCTGATCTCCCTGATTGCCGCGGCCAATGTGTTCAATACGATCTCCACGAATATCAGCCTGCGCCGCCGGGAGTTTGCCATGCTGAAATCGGTGGGCATGACGCAAAAGGGCTTCCGCAGGATGATGAACTACGAGTGCCTGCTGTACGGCTCCAAGGCGCTGCTTCTCGGCTTGCCGGTGTCCTGCGGCATTACATATCTCATCTACCGCGCAGTCACAACGGCCTATGAAACCTCCTTCCATCTGCCGTGGGCGGCCATCGGCATCGCCGTACTGAGCGTGTTTCTGGTCGTATTCGCCACCATGATGTACGCAATGAGGAAAGTGAAAAAGGACAATCCCATCGACGCCTTGAAAAGCGAGAATCTGTAAGGAGGAAAAGAATATGTACAACAATGAAGCAACCACACATGGGAAACTCAACTTGAGATCCCTGCTGATCTGCTGGCTGATCATTCTCGGCGGATACCTTTTGATTCGGATGGCCTTTCTTGTATGTGGGCTGCATCTGCACCTGACCGCGCAGGGCATCTGCCTTGCACTGCTGCCGTACTGCTTTGGGGCACTGTATCTGTGGAAGTGTTGCAAGAAGCAAAAACCGTGGTTTTATTTACTCGGACTCCTGCTTCCTGCCGTTGTCGAGAAGCTGACATTGTATTTCCTCGGCGCGTATCTGTGCGGGATCAGTCCCTTCCGTGTCACAGCGGTCATGGAGGCGATCGGAAGGGTCGAACCGTATGCGGTACTCTTTACACGGATGCCCATGCGGTACGCAGTCAACCTGCTGTTCTTTAATGGGACATACATTCTTTGCGGCATCGCCTTCTCTGCACTCTGCTTTTTGGGCTTGTCCCTCTTGCGAAAGCGGGCGGAGAATGAACCATAAGCAAGATAGGGCTGCATCTCCGGAACCATCTCCGCCCAATAGCGGCATCTCTTTCTCACGACTCCTTCAGCCAGTGGGAGAACTCCTCCGGCGAGATCACGCCGCTGTCGCAGTCCTCTTTTTTCTTTCTGGCTTCCTCGCTCCAGGCGTAGAATGCACTCTTGGTCAGCCTGCCGGCATTGATGCGGGCGAAACGCTTTTTGTACTCCCTGCGGTATTCCTTGAACACCTCGTCGCCCTGCTTGCGCTGCGTCCATGTGTGGATGGCCCCCATCTCCCGGCAGGTGCGGCCCTTGCTGTCGCAGACCCGGCCGCAGTACTCCGTGCTGGCCTTGCCCGTCACGGCGAAGTAGCGCAGGCAGTTCTTGCATACCCGCATTTTCACCTCCCGCTTCACGCACTCCCGCACATGGAAATCAATGAGGTCGTAGATGTCCCTGGGATAGAGCACCTCGGCAAAGATCTTACGGTCGATGACCTCAAAGCTCATGGACTGGGGCTGGAACTGAAAGGTGTTCAGCGTGTCGCCGCCCTCGGCGTTGTAGTAGGCCACCATCTTCTCGGATACGGATTTCTTCTCGCCGTCCATGTCCAGCACCTGCGCGATCAGCCCCTTGATCTGCTTCTGCATGGTGTCGATGCTGCTGCAGAGATGGGAAATCTTCTTGTGGGGCAGCAAGTCCTGAAAATCTCTGGGCGCGGTACTGTCTACCATATCCAGCCGCTCCAGCCAGTCCAGCCGCAGCAGCTCAAAATAGACGTGTCGGGATGCAAGCTCGTCCAGTCCTGCTGCTACGACCTGCAGGTCATCCTTGGCGCCGGACTGGTAAAAAGCCAGCAAGGCTTTGTCCATCCTTTTGGTGATGGGCTCCAGCTCCCAGATATCCATATACAGCAGACTCATCAGACTTTCCGGAAACGGAAAGTCTTTTTTTATGGTCTGCTCTCTGTCCGCCGCATCGGTGTACTCGTAGTACTCCCTGCCGCCGTCGATGTAGGTTTTAAAAATATAGTCTGGCATAATGTGTACTCCTTAAATTAGACTAATGAAATATACTGCTTTCGCTAAGACTTGACAACAGGGTTTTGACGTGTTATAGTATGCCCAGAAGTAGACGCAGGAAACAGGTTTTATGAAATAAGTCTAATCTATTGGGACAGATATGTCAACCATTATTTTCGGAACCTTGAAAAGTGAATCCCTGCCGCCGCAGCTTGGATGCTCCGGGCGAAGTGACGCCACGATCCCGCGAAGGGGGAGCGCACCAACGGAGCGAGGGCGCGGCGTACAGCAGAGAAAAAACATAGGGGGGTGAGATTGAAAGACACATTACCGACAAAAACTGAATACGCTCTACCGACAAAGCTGCAAGGAGGACACGATTTGAAGAAAAGCATTTATACCAGCTATGATGAACTGCCCCTGCTGCTGAATGTGAAGCAGCTGGTGGATCTCATGGGAGTCTCGGACTCCAGCGTCTATGAACTCATTCAGGAGGCAGACTTTCCCTCTCTGCGGATCGGCAAGCGCATCGTCGTTCCAAAGGAGGAGCTGCGGAAATGGATCACCGCGCACACGAAAGGGGCATCGGAATGCTGAATACGCCCTATGTGAAGAAGGACACGATCAAAAATTATTTTCCCCTCCCCAACGCCATTTTTGATCTGGGACTGCACCACATGGAGATCAACATCTACGCCTATCTGCTCCGCATTGAGGATCGACGAACCTACCAGTGCTTTGTCAGCTATCCCACCATCGCAAGGAAGCTGGGTATCTCGGTCAACACCGTGGCAAAGTATGTTGCCGCACTGGAGGAGCACGGTCTCATTCGAACAGAGCGGACGGAGATCATCACCAGGGACGGTCTCAAGCGCAACGGCTGTCTCAGGTACACCATCCTGCCGATCAAGAATGCCCTCGCCCTCTGCTATGAGCGTCAGCTGGAGAAAGCGGGACAAGCCATGGAACGGCAGCGGGCACAGGCAAGGGCCGAACAGCTGGGCGCCGCATTCATTCCGGCAGCGGGAGAGCAGAGCGCGTAAAACGGCAAAATACGCCCTCCTGACCCGTGGCCGCACAGGGTTTCGGGAGCACGCGGCCCACGCCGAGGGTAGTGATACCACCCCCGTCTCGCTGACGCGGAATTTGCTGCTTTTTGGGCGCGAAGACTGCGGCATCAATAGACCTGCGGCGGCAGGCATAAAACGGAAAATGCGCGCCCGTGACACCCGGCCCGGGGTTCTTTGGCAACGCGAAACACAGCTCACGGGTACGGACACCTCCCCATCGCAGCCGCATCAGATTTACCCTCTTAAAGCTGCTGCGCACGGCTTTAGGGGCGGTGGCGGCATCCCCACACCCTGGACAGGCATCGGCACTGTTTGCCCTACCTTTCACCCCAACTACGGGGGGATGAGCCAGAAATCTGCCTGTTCGATAAAAGCACAAGATAAAGAGAGGTGGTCGCAAAGCGACCCCTCTCGCCCACAAAGCCCCGCAGTGCGGGGCTTTCCGAGGACACCGCTCCGAGGTCGGTTTAGGACTTCTTGCGGGTCTCAGGTGGTCGAAAGGACGAAAGATCCAGACACCGTGCGGGTTTGCGCGGTGTCACACCAGAGAAAAAGGAGAAAACAATATGGAACACGAAAATAAGACGCGGATCCCCGCTTGGCTCAGACCCTCGACGATCCGCCGCATGGACGGCTGGCTGGAAACTGCCAACTGTAAAAGCCGCAGCGAGTTCATCGAGAAGTCGCTGCACTTCTACATGGGCTACCTGGGCGCGGAGGATGCAAGCGAGTACCTCTCCAACGCGCTGACAGCGACGCTGCGAGGGATCGTGGCGGACAGTGCCAATCGCACCAACAGCCTCCTGTTCAAGTGCGCGGTGGAGCAGGGCATCATGGCCCACACCATCGCCGCACACTTCGGCGACGCTATGGAGGACCGCCGCGCCCTGCGCGGCTATGTGACGGACGAGGTCAAGCGCACCAACGGGCAGATCAGGTTTGAGGATGCCCAGGACATCCAGCAGATGCTGCCGGATTTTGATTAGGCCCGAAGTAAAGCTGGATCGTGGGAGAGGATGGCGTGGTCGGATTGTTGCTTTCGTAGAACTTGCGCCGACTCTGGGGATTCCACTCGCTTTCTCTCCGCGTCTTCGGTATTGTGTGTTTACAGAATAACCCTCAGGCCACGCAGGAGCTGCTGCGCCTAATCAAAGAAAAAACCTCGGAGGTGAAATCACATGGCAAAACGAAGACCATCCGGTGACGGCATGGTGCGCAAGCGGGAGGATGGCCGATGGGAGGGCCGCATCGTAGTGGGACACAAGGACAACGGCGACTCCATCTTCCGCTATGTCTACGCCGACACCCAAAAGGAACTGACCGCAAGGCTGCGGAAGTGCATCACCGCCTATCAGGGCGTCGACCTGACGGAGCAGAGCAGGCTCACCCTGTCCGAGTGGCTGGACCAATGGCTGGTGAGCAAGGAGGGGATGGTGCGGCCCGGTACCCTGAATGGTTACCGCGGCTACATCGAGAACCATATCCGTCCCTGCCTTGGAGAGAAACGGATCGGGCAGCTCAAGGCGGCGGACATCCAACGGTTTTATGATATGCTGTCCCGGAAGCTGGCCAGCGGCACGGTCCGCCGCATCCATACCACGCTCCATGGAATCCTGAAAGCAGCGGCACAGGCGCGGCTCATCCCGAGGAATCCAGTGGAGGAGGTGACGCCGCCAAAGTTCAGCTATCAGGAAAAGAAGGTGCTGACGGCGGAACAGGTCGACCGCCTCCTGGAGGTCATTCAGAAGGACACCCTATGGCATGACCTCTTCTACACAGAGCTCACCACCGGCCTGCGGCGGGGCGAGTTGTGCGGTCTGCGGTGGGAGGACTTTGATGCGGCAAGCGGAAGCTTAAAGGTCTGCCGCACGGTGCGCCGGGAGAAGGGCAAGGGCCTTACCACAGGCGATACCAAGACCTACGCGGGGACACGGACGATCACCCTGCCGCCCAGCCTTGCGGTGCTGCTGAAGGAGAGAAAGCGGGCGGCGAAGACAGCTTGGATATTCCCGGACCTGCTCCGCCCGGAGCGGCCGACCGCCCCGGATGCCGTCTACCGGCGCATGAAGCTGCTGCTGGAGCAGGCGGGACTGCCTGACATCCGCTTTCATGATCTGCGCCACACCTTCGCCACCCATGCGCTGACCTCCGGCGTAGATGTGAAAACGCTCTCTGGGATCCTCGGCCATACAAGAGCGGCATTCACGCTGGATACCTACACCCACACCACCGGCGATATGCAGAGGCGGGCGGCGGAGATCGTGGGGGAATTCCTCACAGACATTTTCGGAGAGGAGCTGAGACCGTGGGAAGAAAACGGAAAAATGGAGAAGGAACTGTCCGCCTGAGAAAGGACGGCCGATGGGAGGGCCGTGTGGTCATCGGCTACGATGACAAGGGTCTGCCGAAAACGAAAAATGTGCTGGCTAAAACAAAATCTGAGTGTGTGGAGAAGCTGAAAACGCTGAAGGACGCCCTCGCGCCGCCTGCGCCGCCGAGGACCAGGGCGGATATGCCCTTCGGGGACTGGATGGAGTACTGGTATGAGACGCACAGCAGACCCGCCGCCCGTCCCGGCACACGGCGGATCTACGAAGGCTATCTCCGGCTGTACATCAGCCCGGGACTGGGTCATATCCCGCTGAACAGGCTGACCGCGAAGGATATGCAGCAGTTCTTCGCCTGGCTGAAAACGGAGGGGCGTGCGGACCAATCGGACGGTAAAACGGGGCTGGCGGACTCCCAGCTCCGCAACATCCACAGCCTGTGCCGGCGGGCGCTGGAACGGGCAGTATCGGAGAACCTGATTCCACAGAACCCGGCGTCCGGCTGCAAGCTGCCGCCCGCCCGAAAAGGGGAAATGAATATCCTCTCGCGGGAGTCCATGCAGAAGCTGCTGATCCAGGCGAAGGAGGAAAACTATTATGAGTTGTTCCTGCTGGAATTTGCCACAGGACTGCGGTTGGGAGAGCTGGCGGCCCTGCAATGGGAGGAGCTGAATTTGACTACGGGCGAACTGCGAATCAGCAAGCAGGCGGTGGTCATAGGCTCGGAATTGGTCATCACTGAGCCGAAAACAAAGGCGGCGGTACGCACCCTGCTCCTGCCGCCCAAAGTGCTGGAGGTGTTCAGAGAGTACCGGAAAAGGAATGTTTCCAGATGGCTGTTTCCGTCACCAAAGAAGGAGAATTCGCCTCTGCTGCCCTCGGTGGTGCGCCAGCGGCTGCACAGGCTGTTGGACCACGCGGGCTGTGAACGGGTACGCTTCCATGATCTCCGCCACACCTTCGCCACCAACGCCCTCGCCCACGGAATGGACATCAAGACGCTGTCCACCATCCTGGGCCATGTCTCCGCGGCCACCACGCTGAACACCTACTCCCACATCACGGAGGAGATGCGGCGGCAGGCGGCGGCGAGGATCGACGCGGGCATCGCCAAAGCGCAGCCGCTGCCGGCAGAAGAAAACACACTACAAGAGCGCACGATGACCGACTTCCAGGCAAGAAAGCGATGGAGCAGACGGACGGCATAACAGGAAGCAGTCCACCCCGCCTGAGGGAAATCCCCGGCGGGGCGGCTTTTCGCTGTCTGTGGGCAAATATGTGGTCAAAGGGGTGCGGCGCAAAAAGGAATGCTTAGATTTGTGCTGTAAATACACCTGTTTGCGGCATATTTGGCAATATGCAGGGGAATAATCCACAGAAGTCTCGGGTGCAATCAGTTGCGCTGGCAGAACCAAAGAAAAGTGGAAACGAAGCTGTTACAATTTCCTGGACGATGTATGCTTTTATACAGCAAGTACAAGTAGCTTCTGAAGAATGGATAGAGAAATATATTTTAGAGTATATAATATGACATGTAAAACTTCCGCCGTAGGCCCTTTATAATGGGTAAAAGAGATAAGAGAAGCCAACATGACAAAGATCCAGACGATGTCTGGATTTTTGTCACGTTCTGTTTTTCTGTAGCTCCTGTTGAGGCTCCGGTAGTGCATTCTTATCAACCATGGCGAGTACAGCATCGTTCCAGACGCGTACAACACCCTTGTCCAACAAATACTGGATAGACTTCATAATACGGGAAGGTAAATAAATGTCCTTCTCGTCCAGAACCTCCGTTGGCACCACTGCCAAGGCATCCTCTTTGACAGTCGGCGCAAGGATGGACACGCCGCCAGCGTCCAGCAGCTTTGTGTAGGCCGACAACAACGGCTTTCCATCACTGCCCAGCGCAGGAAGCGGGGACGACTCCAGCAGTTCCTGTACAGAACGAAATTCTCTGCGACCTACCACATCAAAGGCAAAGTATGGCATGAGGTATCCATCAAACGGATCGAGATAGATATGGTTGTAGAAGTCTATATCTACAATACTTCCATGCACATATCCGGAACCGCCAAACCGCTTCACCTCTGCAGCAATCTTATCAAGTGCATTGCGGTACGGTCTGAATGCCATCTGAATCTTTTCAACATACTTTTCCAAGTTGGCAGCGTAGTATTCCAGTCCCTGAAATACGTTGAGTTTCTGGCCGCCACGCAGCAAATATAGACCAAGGCCATATTGCAGCATGAACATATAGATGCCTTTTTGCTTCAGTGCGTAAATGTCTCCCTGCTGCCGGAAGTATTCCATTTGGATGCCGCGACCGGCATTGAAATCCATATACTGCTGTGGTGTTATCTGATAGATGCCATCCGCCCATGCTCCGAATGGGTCGTAATACTGCTCCAGTGAAAACTGGTTAAGATGCCACCTTTTTGGCGTGTACCCCACCTGATTGTCATAGAGAACGGCCACGCCGTCTGCTGTTTTTATCATTCCATTTTGATGTGTGTGGCCACTCACGTAGACCCAGCCCGGATGCGGAGCGTCGGCAGTCCAGTCCTCCATCTGTGTGTGGGTGAGGACAACCACACGTTTATCGTTGGCACAGGAGAGAACTTTGTCGTACACAGCCCTGAATCGCTTGGAACGTTCGATGTCTTCCTCGCGGGATACTCTATCTCGGAACAGGGCGGTGTCGGCGTTGTAGCGTTGGTTTAGTCCGCAGAACCCAAGTCCGCCGAGAACGATCATGGAGCATTCGTCAAAGAACTCCCGCAAGTCGTTGGTGTCGGCATCCAGAAGCATATCTTCCGTGAGGACACAGAGGCCGCCGTGAGGCATTCCTGCGTTCCTATATCCGATGCCGAACTCCACAGAGTTTTGATACATAGAGTTCTTGTAGCAAACCAGCACCTCGTTTTCGAGACAATACATCTTCAGGTCAAAACCAGATGTGCGCTTGTTAAATTGCTTGTAGGCCGCTGCGACTTCGTCTATTGTTCGCCTCTGATGGATTTCACCATGCGCATAGGTGCAGCCATCCCACAGTTCGTGGTTGCCGAGAACAAAAACAATAGGGCCAGAGAAACGAGAAGAAACCGCGTCATAGAAAATCCTTGAGACCTCCTCGCTGTCCGCTACATCGCCGCCAATAAGCAGGACGCCATCCGCCATATCCTCTTTGCTGAGGCCGCCCAGCATCTCATCTACCTTTTGCGCCACATTACCCTTGATTTCATCAACAGTCATACCGGTCAAGCCAAGTTGTGATTCGAGGTGCAGGTCGGTGATGTAGAAGAACTTTCCGGTGTTCGGAATGCTGTCACCGGCGTTGAGGTCATAGAGAGCGGGAAGCGCCGAGGCGGTCGTCGCCATGGCAGTTCCGGGTACCTCCGGCAGTTCCGACTCGACGGCACGGATTTCCGGCAGGGAAGAAGCCGCGTCCTTTGCCTGAGTCACATTCGCAGGGTGTTCAATCCCGAAACGGTCCAAAATCTCATCCGGCAGCCGGTGGAGCAGAGTGTCGTCCTGTTCCAGTGCCCGGTGAAGCCGTCCCTCTGTGAGTTGTTCATCTGCCAGTTCCATCACAGCATCCGGATAGCTGGATATGGCAGCGTCAATCACGTCCTTATCCTTCTTGAAACGTGGAGGTAAGGAAGCAAATCCTTTGCCGGCTCGCTTCATAATCGCCACACAGAGCGTTTTGGTGAGCTTTTTGCGCGGGAAGTAGTAAGAGACATCATAGAGCGAATCCCCAGCAGGGATCGCTTCTGCAGCACCCATAAGCATATACGCTGTGATATATTCCTTTGGAACATATCGAATAGATTCCCAGTTTGCGGCCACAGCGGCCTTACATATTTCGCTTCCTAATGGTCCATGCAATACATTCTCTGGTACACTGGAAAGAATAGCTCGTTCCCCCATGTGCGTATCGGTATCCCTTCTTACTGCATCGAGACACCTTTCAGCAGTTCTGTATTCCTGCGGTGTATAGAGGAAGTTCAGCACATTGACTGCAACGGCCTTGCCGCAGATTTCGTCAGTCTTTAGTTTCTTAGAGGTATATCTCAGGACAGGAGAAGAATACTGTTCCTCACTTTCAAGCGCGAGGAGGACCATCTCCTCTGTCTGAACCGCTTTGGGCATATCTGCGAGCGCTCCTGCGCAGGGATGCTCATAAAAGTTTTTCGTTGGATCAATAGGTATAAGCCCAAAATGTTCTTTGAACTTATTGCTGCTATTTTCCGGCATGGAATCACCCCTTCTAAAGACAGAATACCATACCCTCTCAGCCACGGCAACAAGGAATACTGCGGTGCCACTTGTGTGACGCGGCCTTTTTCTTGCCCGAAATATTCCGCGTCGTCGATCAATGAAAAGTCCGTAAAAAACAGTAGCTATTTCGTCAACGTTGTGGTATGTATGTTGGCTAACAAAAAAGCAAAGGAGCTGATTCAATGGCCAAGAAACGCGCCAACGGCGAGGGCAATATCCGCAAGCGGTCAGATGGCCGCTGGGAGGGCCGGTATACCGCAGGATACAACGCAGAAACCGGTAAGCGCATCATCAAAAACGTTCTCGGCAAGACGCAGGCGGAGTGCAAGGCAAAGCTGGCTGCTGCTATGGAGGCCGCAAAGGGCGTCGACATCAGCCGTGCCGACGAATACACCGTGGCCACGTGGCTGCGGAGCTGGTACGACATCTATGCCAAGCCAAATGTCCGTGTCGCCACGGCAGATCGCTACCGCCTGATGATCGAGCAGTACACCATTCCGCGTATCGGCAGCATTAAGCTCACCAAGCTGACCGCCCACGACCTGCAAAAGCTCTACAAGGAGCTGATGGAGAGCGGCCGCACCAGACGTAAAAGCGGTCACGGCAATCCGGGACTCAGCAGCACCACCGTCCGCAGCCTGCACCTGATGCTCCACAATGCCCTGAACCGCGCCGTAAAAGAACGCCTGATCCTCCGCAACCCCGCCGAGGACTGCATCGCACCGAAGGTGCAGAAATTCGAGATGCAGATCCTCCAACCGGAGCATATCAAGACCTACCTCGACGCCGCGGATAAGAGGGGACTGCTGCCCATGTTTTATCTGGAACTGGTCAGCGGACTACGCAAGGGGGAACTGACTGCTCTCCTGTGGAACGACCTCGACATCCAAAACAAAACCATCTCCGTCAGCAAGCAGTACGTCAAGAACCCCAATGGGGAGTTGACACTCTCGCGCCCCAAAACGGAGACATCGGTCAGAAAGGTCAGTATTCCACAAGAGGCCGTCGACCTGCTGGTTGCCGAACACAAGAAACACCCCGACAATCCGTATATGTTCCCGTCGCCCGTCACGGGAGAGCTGTACTACCCAGACTCCATTGTAAACCTGCATAAGAAAATTCTGAAAGACGCAGGACTGCCGCACATCAGATTTCACGATCTCAGACACACATTTGCCACGCTGGCTTTACAAAACGGCGTGGACGTCAAAACCGTCAGCAGTATGCTCGGCCACTACGATGCCGGATTCACACTCCGCACCTACACCCACGCCACCCGCCAGAAGCAGGACGAGGCCGCACAAACAATGGGCAGCTTTATGGCGCAGGTCATGTGAGCAGAAAGAGGACAAAAACACCGGAGAGGAAGCAAAACCTCCTCTCCGGTACTCTTTGGGTCTATCGGGACATTTCCGCGTGTGGGTCACGGTGTGGGTCAGGCAGTTGCCCCACATTTTGACCCACGCCTAAAAGTGCATTTTTACAGCAAAAAAGCACCGAAAACCGAAGTTTTCGATGCTATTTGGAGCTGCTGGGCGGATTCGAACCGCCGACCTCATCCTTACCAAGGATGCGCTCTACCGACTGAGCTACAGCAGCATAATGTGGCGACCAAGAAGGGGCTCGAACCCTCGACCTCCAGCGTGACAGGCTGGCGTTCTAACCAACTGAACTACTTGGCCATCTGCGCTTTCGTCTTGGAACTCAAGCTCGCTTATTATAGCAAGAACGTTCCCGAATGTCAACACCCTTTTTACATTTTTCGTAAAAGATGGCGAGGAGATTTCTTGCACACCTGAGATAGTACCGCTGCTAAAGCGGATTGTCAAGCACTCTTTTTTGTGATACAATACAATTTCAAGCCAAAAGGGGAGGTGCCGCCATGGAGATCGGACACGTTACTGTCAACGGAAAACTGTATTTGGCCCCGATGGCGGGCGTCACGGACATGGCCTTCCGCCAGATCTGCCGGGAGCTGGGCGCCGACATGAGCTGCACCGAGCTGGTCAGTGCCAAGGCGCTTTGCTATCAGGACAAGAAGAGCCGCGGACTTTTGAAGCTGGCGGACAACGAGCGTCCCGCCGCCGCCCAGATCTTCGGCAGCGACGTTCAGTGCATGGCGGAGGCCGCCCAGATCGCGGCGGAGGTGTCCGGCGCAGCGTTCATCGACATCAATATGGGGTGTCCGGTGGGCAAGGTGGTGGCCAACGGCGACGGCTCGGCGCTGATGAAGGACCCGGAGAAGGCCGCCCGCATCGCGGAGGCAGTGGTGAAGGCCAGCCCCGTGCCGGTGACGGTGAAAATGCGCCGCGGCTGGGACAAGGGCAGCATCAATGCCGTGGAGCTGGCGAAAATGCTGGAGCAGGTGGGGGTCAGTGCCATCGCTGTCCATGGCCGCACCCGCACCCAGATGTACGCCGGTCAGGCGGACTGGACGACCATCCGGGAGGTAAAGCAGGCGGTGGGCATTCCCGTCATCGCCAACGGCGACATATTTACGCCGGAGGACGCCGTTCGCATTCTGGCGTTTACCGGCGCGGACATGGCCATGATAGGACGGGGCTGCTTCGGCAATCCGTGGCTGTTTCAGCAGGCACAGGCCGCGCTGGCGGGTCAGCCCATCCCACCGCTGCCGCCGCTGGCGGAGCGCTGGGCCACGGCGGTGCGTCAGGTGGAGCTGTCAGTCGCCGATAAGGGGGAGCATATCGCCGTGCTGGAAGCCCGCAAGCAGCTTTGCTGGTATCTCAAGGGCGTCAGCCACGCCAATTATTATAAGGAGCAGATCGTCCGCATGGACACGCTGGAGGATGTGTACCGGGTGTCGGCGGGAGTGCAGAGGGATTTGCGATGATGGATGAAAGAGAACTGATCCGCCGCGCCGGACAGGGCGACCAGGAGGCGTTCCGCCAACTGGTGGAGACGTATCAGGCGCCGGCGTACCGTCTGGCGCTGCGGATGTGCGGCGGCGATGCGGCGCTGGCGGAGGATGCGGCGCAGGAGGCGTTTCTGGCCGCATGGCGGGGATTGCCCCGCTTCCGAGGGGACAGCCGCTTCTCCACGTGGCTCTACCGCCTGACCACCAACGCCGCCATCGACTGTTTGCGTCGGGAAAAGCGGCATCGGGACGCCGACGATCTGGACGGTGTGGAGCTTCCCGACGGCGGTGACACGCCGCAAGAGGCGGCGGAGCGTACCGAGACGCAGACGGCTGTCCGGTCGGCGCTGTCGGCGTTGTCGGATGAGCATCGGCAGGTGCTGCTGCTGCGGTATATGCAGGAGCTGGATTACGGGGAGATCGCCGTGGCGCTGGGCATCAGCGAGGGGACGGTGAAATCCCGCATCAACCGGGCCAAGGCGCGGCTGAAGGAGCTTTTGTCCGGCGGAGGGAACCTTTCTGCCGTTATCTCCGTCAAAACGGCAGGAAAGGAGGGACAGAAATGACCCCGATGTTTGATGAAATGGATAAGGTGCTGCGCGAGGCGCTGGCATCGGAGGCATTGCCCTCCGATGGCTTTACAGACCGCGTGATGGCGCGTGTGGCCGAGACGCCCCAGCAGAGGAAAGCACCTCCCGCCGCCCGCAAATGGCTGGTGACGGCGGCGGCCTGTCTGGTGGTAGCGGCGGCGCTGATCCCGCTGCTGCATAGCGGCGGCCTGCACAAGGGCAGCAATATGCAGGCGGTGTTCAGTGACAGCGCCGTTCCGGACAGCGATATGGCGCCCGCTGCCGCGAATGAAAACAGCGCAGAGCGACTCGCCCCTGATAATGCGATGGATGGGGCTACGCCGTCTGACCGCGAGGCACAGCAGAAGTCCGATGCGGGCAAGGACATTACCGGCGGGTGTCCCGATGGAGAGAACCTGTACACGGCTGCGCCCGCACAGACCATGGACGAGGCGCTGGCGCGCGCCGCCGAGACGCTGGAGCAGCAGGGCTTTGTCCTGACCGTCGCCGCCCGCGAGGAAAGCGCCGTGCAGGTGCTTTTGACCAACGCGGCCGGCAGCGCCGGAGATCTCGCCGTGCTGGACGCCGCCATGGAGGCGGAGGGCTTTACAGCCGCCGGCGATAATTGGTACACCTATGAGTAGGATACAAATTCGTGAAGCTGCATACCCGTCAACTGACCTGCGCCGCCATTGTGGGCGCAGCCTACGCCGTGCTGAGCATTTTCGGCTCCGTGTTCGGCATTACCTACGGCCCTATCCAGTGCCGTTTTTCCGAGGCGCTGTGCGTCCTGCCCTTCCTGATGCCGGAGACGGCGTGGGGGCTGGGCGTGGGCTGCCTCATCGCCAACCTGCTCAGCCCCTACGGTATACTGGATATCGTGGTGGGCTCCGCCGCCACGCTGCTGGCCGCCCTGCTCACCGCCCGGTGCAAGAAGAAGTGGCTGGCGCCGCTGCCGCCGGTGGCGGCCAACATGGTGCTGGTGGGACTGGTGCTGGCCTATGAGCAGGCCGGTACCTCCGCCGCCTTCTGGCCCACCTACGCCTTTAACGCCCTGACGGTGGGGGCCGGGGAGATCGTGGCGTGCTACGGGCTGGGTATGCTGCTTCTGTGGCGGCTGGAAAAGAGCAAAGCGCTGCAAAACTACCTGCAAAACCGCTGAAAGAGGGAAAAAACCGAAAAAATATCGGGAAAACCTCTTGACTCATTTGAAAATTCCGGTATAATAAATAGGCTCGCGTATTGCGGGCATATCCTTGCTCTCATCGAGAATGAGGGCCATTTGTCCAAAAGGAGGTGCAAAAAGTATGGCTAAGATTTCCGCCAACTACGAGGTCGTCTACATCATCGACCCTGCACAGGGTGAGGAGGCTATTGCCGCTACCGTGGCAAAGTTCCAGACGCTGGCAGAGCAGAACAACGCGATCAACGTAGTGGTCGATGAGTGGGGCAAGCGTCGCCTCGCCTACGCCATCGACTACAAGACCGAGGGCTACTATGTGCTGATGAGCTTCACCAGCGGCCCCGAGTTCCCCAAGGAGCTGGATCGTATCCTCGGCATTACCGAAGGTATCATGCGTTCCATGATCGTCTGCAAGGGCGAGTAAGGGAGAACAGCAATGCTGAACAAGATCTTCATCATGGGTCGTCTGACCCGTGACCCGGAGCTGCGCAGAACGCAGTCCGGTACCGCTGTCACCAGCTTCACGCTGGCTGTGGACCGTGATTTCAAGTCCCAGTCCGGTGAGAAGGAGACGGATTTCATCGACGTGGTCGCCTGGCGCTCCACCGCCGAGTTTGCCGCCAAGTACTTCACCAAGGGCCGTATGGCCATTGTGGAGGGCCGGCTCCAGATCCGTCCGTGGACTGACAAGGAGGGCAACTCCCGCCGCAGCGCGGAGGTGGTTGCCGACAACATCTATTTCGGCGATTCCAAGCGGGACAACGCAGGCGACATGGGCGGTTATTCCGCACCGGCCTACACCGCGCCCGCCGGCGGGTACAGCGCCCCTGTGGGCGGCCCCTCCGGCTTTGCCGAGATCGATGAGGAGGACGGCGACCTGCCGTTCTGATGTGCCGACGGCACATGAAACTTTATAAAGGAGGATACTTCCATGGCTATGGAACGCGAAAATAGACCCGCCCGCGGCGCCGGTAAGCGTCGCAAGAAGGTTTGCCAGTTCTGCGTGGACAAGTGCGAGTGCATCGATTACAAGGACGCTGCCAAGCTGCGCCGCTTCATCTCCGAGCGCTCCAAGATCCTGCCCCGCCGCACCACCGGCACCTGCGCCATGCATCAGCGTCAGCTGACCGAGGCCATCAAGCGCGCTCGTCAGATCGCTCTGCTGCCCTTCGTGACCGAGTAATTGGGAAACGAATAAGACCTGCCGACAGGCAGGTCTTATTTTTTGCCCTGACAACCTGAAGTTGCGTGAAGCTTCCGTAAAAATCTCCCGTGACAACCTGCGGTTGCTGGACTTTGCGCCGCCATACCTGCTATACTGTACCCAACAAGAAAGAGGGAGGTGCGCCTATGGGGTTTTATGACGCCATCGATCGCCGCGGTGCAGGCCGTGGACGGGGAAGGTCTCTGCACGCATGGGTGCTGTTGGCGGCGGCCGTTCTTGTCATGGGCGCCGCCCTGATCGTCTGGGCCTGCAGCAGCCAGCACCAATACCGCACCATCGTCTCCGCGCTGGCCGACGCCACCCGCAGCGCCCGGCAGACCGGGGCGTTCACCGTCACCGTGGACGGCGAGGCCGTGCCCGCCACCGCCGACAAGCTCAGCGACCTGCTGCGGCTGCTTACCGCAATGGGGCCGGGACGCATGGGGCCGGCGCCCGCCGAGCCGCCGCGCATCACCATCGATTACGGCGACGGAACGGTGCTGGAGGTCTGGGAGGTGACGCTGGTGAATCCCTCCAACGACTGGACGGAGGGCCCCTACCTCCGCTGCACGTTCCCCGGTGGGCGGCGCTTCGGCTACGATACCGACCGGATCCCGATGTCCACGCTCCTCCGCTTGCTCGCATAGGCGCGCAGAATAAAACAAAACCTCCGGCTTAGCCGGAGGTTTTGTTTTTGCAGCCAAAAGAAGTCCCGTCCGATGGACGGGACTTCTCTGGTATATCCGAAAATGCGGAGGGGGAAGGCCTTACTTGGCGGCCAGCTTGGCGGCACGCTTCTTGCCGTACACGCAGCAGCCCACCACATAGGCGGCGGCGCACACCACACCGATGATGTAGGACGGCGTCCAGGGGATGTTGAAGCCGATGTGGGCGTTGGCGATGTAGGTCACGCAGATGAAGGTGTAGAAGCAGCCGGGGATCATGGGGATCCAAGCCCACTTGCCCTTGCCGTTCTCGAACATCCACGCGGTGATGCACAGGAAAGCAAACAGGGACAGAGTCTGGTTGGCCCATGCGAAGTAACGCCACAGGATCATGAAGCCATCGTTGTTGACCTTGGCGAACACGAGAATGGCGATGACCAGCGCGAAGATGGGCACAGCCAGCTTGATGCGCTTGCCGTTGGTGGACTGGTCGATGTGCAGCGTCTCAGACAGGCTCAGACGCAGGGCACGCAGCGCCGTATCACCAGAGGTGATGGGCAGCACGATAACGCCGATCAGGGCGATGATGCCGCCCACATGACCCAGCAGGTACTTGCACACAACGCCCACGGTGCCGGTAGCCAGCGCAGCCTTGGGCTCCTGCAGAGCCAGATTGTACACGCCCATAGCACCGGCAGCCCAGACCATGGCGATGAAGCCCTCCAGCACCATCATGTTGTAGAAGGTATTGCGGCCCTGACGCTCGCTCTTCATGGTACGGGAGATGATAGCGGTCTGGGTGGAGTGGAAGCCGGACAGAATGCCGCAGGCCACGGTCACGAAGAAGATGGGCAGGAAGTGGCCATTGGCGAAGTAGTCCGCGTAGGTGAAGGTACCCACGGTGCCGTCAGCACCGGTGAGGCTCAGCACGGGAGCAGCCCAGCTGTCCCAGATGTTCATCAGGGGCATACCGGTGACGAAGATGCCGATGAAGATGCCGATGGCGGAGAACAGCAGGATACCGCCGAAGATGGGGTAGATCTTGCCGATGATGGCGTCGATGGGGAACACGGTGGCGATCAGGTAGTACAGGAAGATGACACCGTAGATGATCCAGGTGGTGGGGTCGGTGGCCTTGCCGCTGAAGCCAAAGACCTGCGTGGCAGCGATGTCGCCGGGGGTGTAGATGAACACAGCGCCCACCAGCAGCAGCAGTACGCACACGAACACGTTGTAGAACTTATAGATACCCTTGGTGGAGTAGCGGCGGATCATCTCGGGCATCTGGGTGCCGCCGTCGCGCAGGCAGATCATGCCGGAGAAATAGTCGTGCATGGCGCCGCCGATGATGTTGCCGATGGGGATGGTCAAAAACGCGATGGGCCCAAACAGGATGCCCTGGATCGGCCCGAGGATGGGGCCGGTGCCTGCGATGTTCAGCAGGTTAATGAGGCTGTTCTTCCAGCCGCGCATGGGGACGAAGTCAACGCCGTCCTCCTTGGTGTATGCGGGGGTCTTGCGGTCATCCGGCCCGAAAACTTTTTCGCAGAAGCGGCCGTACAGGGCCGCGCCGCCCAGCAGGATGACGAGTCCGATGATAAATGTTGCCACAGAAAACACTCTCCTTTGTACTCATTTTTTCGACTTGCGGCGTGTCGAAATTTGTTGCTCTTAACGATTCTAAATAGTAACACGATATTCATAAAATTGGTGCTAATGAAACGACATTTGGATACAGAAGTTGCTAACGTATGTGGGTGGTATGTTAATAATCGCCATTTATTGTCGAACTTTTTCAATTGGGCCGAAAACGTTTCCAGCGGCGAAAGGAGGCGGCCCGGCGGGACACTTGCGGCGGACACAAAAAAGCGGGGTCTGCATACGCAGACCCCGCGCTCTATTTTTTACTCTGTCATGATCCGCAGGATGACGCGATCCGTCTCCCGCATACCCTCTGCGGCCAGCACGCCCACATGGCGGATGGTGTCCTCCACATCGGTACCCAGAATGCCGTCGCCGGGACGGAAGTTGTTGCCGCCGCAGTACATATCGTATCCCAGCAGGCCGCAGCTCACGCCCATGGCGATCTTGGCGGCGCAGCTGGCCTTGGCGCCGTCGCAGATGCAGCCGGAGATCATGGCCACCGCGTTTTCCAGCGTGTGGCTGATGCCCTCGTAGTCCGCGCCACGCAGCCATGCGATGCCGCAGCCCGCGCCCACACCGGCGGACACCGCGCCGCAGTAGGCGCTGAGGCGGCCGATGCCGGTTTTCTGGTGGATGGTGATGAGGTCGCTGAGGCACACGGCCCGCAGGATCTTCTCCTCATCCGCCCCCAGGAGCTGACCGTACCGCCAGACGGGTACGGAGGCGGTGATGCCCTGATTGCCGGAGCCGGATACGATGACCACCGGCATCTCACAGCCGTTCATGCGGGCGTCAGAGCCGGCGGCGGCCCACGCCTGCGCCTGCGTCGCCCAATCCTCCGAGCGCCGCAGCAGGGCGGAGCCGATGTTGGAGCCCCAGCTGTTTCGGAGGCCCTCGGCGGCAATCGCGGTGTTTTTCTCAATTTGCCGTCCCACCGTGGGCAGGATGGCGTCTATAGGTACAGTTTCGGCGAATGTGATGATGTCTTTGACGTTCAGCACGGACTTGTCCTGCAAGTGATCCTCGGCGTTGCCGGTCACCGGCAGCTCCCGCAGGATCTGTCCGTCCTTCTCCATGTAGATGATATTGGTGTGATTGTTGGCCACACGGACGCAGGCGCGGTGCTCACCCAGCCAGCCTGTCAGCTTGATATCCAGCATACAGGGGGTCTCCGGGCAGGTCACTTGGATGGGCGTGCTGTCCAGATAGCCCTGAATGGCCGCCGTATCCTCCTCCGTCACGTTGGCGATGACCTGAAGCTCCGCGTCGGCGTCACCGGCCACTATGCCCACGGCGATGGCGGCGTCGATCCCACGGCGTCCCGCTGTGTTGGGGACTACCACGGATTTCACGTTCTTCAGGATGTTTCCGCTGACCTCAGCCAGCACTTTTTCCGGTTTTCCGCCCAACACCTCGCGCAGTTTTGCGGCACAGTACGCGACGGCGATGGGCTCTGTACACCCTGTGGCCAGCAGGAGCTCTTCCTGCAGGATCGCCGTATAGGCGGCGATCTTGGAGTCGTTCAACATCACACATTCTCCTTTGTTCACTTGTTATTTTATCGGGCCGACGGGCCGGATATTTCGGTTCTGACCGCTTCAGCGGCTTACAGGCTGGGCAGATCGTCCTCCTGATGCACCCAGTCGCTGACATCCACCACCTGATAGTCCGTCTTGGTCTGGCGGATGATGACCCGGCTGATGCCGGCATTGATGACCTGCCGGCGGCACATGGCGCAGCTGGTGGCGTCGCCCAGCAGCGCACCGCTCTGGGCGTCCTTGCCCACCAGATACAGGGTACTGCCCACCATGTCCCGGCGGCTGGCGGAGATGATGGCGTTGGCCTCGGCGTGGACGCTGCGGCACAGCTCGTACCGCTGGCCGCGGGGGACCTGCATGGCCTCCCGTGTGCAGAAGCCCATGTCCACGCAGTTCTTCCGGCCGCGGGGCGCGCCGTTGTAGCCGGTGGAGATGATCTCGTCGTTCTTGACGATGATGGCGCCGTAGACCCTGCGCAGGCAGGTGGCCCGCTCCAGCACCGTCTCGGCGATGTCCAGGTAGTAGTTCTCCTTGCTGATGCGTTCCATGTCAGACGCCTCCTTGTTTTTGTGCTACGAACATTATAGTACAGAATAGCCGAAAATGGCAAGAAACGCTTTGCCCGGCGCACGCCGCGAACTGCACAAAATTTCGCGGCGCGATTTGCCATATCCCACAGAAAAACCGGGGGTGTGTCCTTACAACAAGGACACACTCCCGGCTTTTCTTTTCTGCGGGCAGCGGACAGACTCTCAGGCGTTTTTGAAGACGGTCTCCGGCGCGGTGATGACCACCCGGGTGTTATCGGCCACGGAGCCGGTGAGGAAGGCGTTGCCGCCCACCACAGAGTGGGCGCCGATGGCCGTTTTGCCGCCGAGGATGGACGCGCCGGAGTAGATGGTCACATAGTCGCCCACGGTGGGGTGGCGCTTGCCCGGCAGACTGGCGTGGCCCGCCCGGGGCGACAGCGCGCCCAGCGTCACACCCTGATACAGCTTGACATGGCTGCCGATGACCGTCGTCTCACCGATGACGATGCCGGTGCCGTGGTCGATGAAGAACCACGGGCCGATCTGGGCGCCGGGGTGGATGTCGATACCGGTGCGGCTGTGGGCGTACTCCGTCATGATGCGGGGGATCATGGGAACCTGCCGCAGGTACAGCTCGTGTGCGATGCGGTAGACGAAGATGGCGAACAGGCCGGGGTAGGCGAAGACGATCTCCTCCCGGTTGGCGGCGGCGGGGTCGCCGTCAAACGTGGCCTCGATGTCCGTCAGCAGCACCTGCTGGATGTGGGGCAGCTCCGCCACGACAGCCTGTGCGATCTGGGCGGCCTGCACCGCCTCGCTCTCCGGCAGCGCCAGCGCGATCTGGGCGGTCAGCGCCGTCTCGATGCGCTCCAGCAGCAGCGCGGCGTAGTTCTCCGCCGACAGTGCCATCAGCTGGGGGTCGCCGAAATAGGCGGGGAAGAACAGCCGCCGCAGCTCCCGGATCAGCGCGATGATGGCGCCGCGATCCGGCAGACGCAGCTTATTTCCGTACATGGGGATGGATGCACTCTCCATAGTCGCGGCCATGGCGCGTGCGATATCGGCGGTATTTGTCATGCTTGATTCCTCCTGACAATAGAAAAACGGTGGGAGATGTCACACATCTCTCACCGTTTCCAAAAGAATACAGAGTGACCGCGGAAAGCTCCGCGTTATCCGGCAGAATATGTATGACCCAAATGAGCGCAGCAGACCATGTCCGCACAGGCGGCGGACAGACAACAGGTACAGTTGGTCTGTATACGGACGGTCATACATTTCTCCTTTTCGCGCAGGCTTTCCGCGCTTTGCTCCATTATATGTGACGTCCGGCAGCGTGTCTATGTGCAGTGTGAACAAAATGCGCGGCGGGAAAACGGGACGATGCTGTCATAGCTCACCATTGACTTTTGCGTTTTAAAGTTCTAAAATCGCATCATATAAAACACAGTCGGTTTGATACCGGCGGAGAGGAGACAGCAATGGCCCGTCACATGATGCGTCAGGATATGCGCCGCAGCGACATGATTCAGGATCATGCCGCCGTCTCCTATTATGCCGGTAACCGCTCCTATTTTGGGGGCTTCTTTTGGTACGCTTATTTTGGCGGAAAAGATAGATACCGGCTGACATGACATACGCGAATCGACCTCCTCACAAGAGTCGATCAGCGGCTTCGTCGTTCAGACGGGGCCGCTTTTCTTTTATAGAAAGACCAGACAAAAAACCAAAAATCACAAAAGGTAAAGGAGAATAACAAAATGAACGCGATCTTAGCTGCTGCGATCATCTTCGTGGTGTTCGCCGTCGGAGACATGGTCTCCGCAAAAACAAAAGCCATAGTGTCCATGCTGCTGGTAGCCTCTGTGGTGTTTCTGGCGGGCTTCTGGACGGGCGTGTTCCCCACCACCATGTTTGCCGACTCCACACTGCTGAGCATGGCGGGCCTGCTGGTGACCATGCTGCTGGTGCATCTGGGTACCACCATCAAGCTCCGTGACTTCGGCGCACAGTGGCGCACCGTCATCATCTCCGCCGTGGCCTGCGTCGCCATCTCCGCCGCCGTGTTCTTCCTCGGTCAGCTGATCGTTGACCGCGGCTTCGCACTGGTGGGCGCGCCCATCCTGTCCGGCGGCGTGGTGGCCACGCTGACCATGCAGGACATGGCCAACAAGGCAAACCTCCCCGATCTGGCGGTATTCGCCACGCTGGTCATGTGCGCCCAGGGCTTCGTGGGCTACCCTGTGGCATCCCTGTGCCTCAAGAGCGAGGCCAAGCGCATCAAGGCGCAGATCGACGCCGGTGAGCTGCAGGTGGACACCGCCGCCGGCGCCGTGCAGGCTGCCGCCGCGGGCCGCAAGAAGCTGATCCCCGCCCTGCCCGATAAGTACAACACCCCCAATGCCATCATTGCCAAGGTCATTCTGGTGGCGCTGCTGTCCGTGTGGGTGTCCAGCCTGTTCCACGACGCGGTCAACAAGCTGGTGTGGTGCCTGATCTTCGGCGTGCTGTGCAAGGAGCTGGGCTTCCTGGATGAGGACGCGCTGGGTAAGGCCCACGCCACCGGCATCGTGATGCCCATCATCACCCTGTCCATCTTCACCAATCTGGCCTCCGCCACCCCGGAGATGGTGGGCGGCATGGTGGTGCCGCTGCTGGTCTGCGTGGTCATCGGCACTGTGGCCTTCTCCGTGGTCTCTATCCTTGTGGGCAAGATCTTCGGGTACAGCTGGCAGATGTCCATGGCCATCGGCAGCTCCTGCCTGTTCGGTTTCCCCGGTACGGTCATCATCTCCAACGAGGTGTCCGAGTCCACCGGCGCCAACGCCGAGGAGCGGGCGGCCATCAACGCCCAGATCATGCCCAAGATGCTGGTGGCCGGTATGGTCACCGTGTCCATCACCTCCGTGCTGGTGGCCGGCGTGATGAGCGGCTGGCTGTAAAATAAGCGGATTTCCAGAAGTGAGGTAGTGAAAAATGTCCGAGATCAAGACGTTTGTTGACAGTATTTTTGAGGAGCTGACCGCCATCCGGCGGGACATCCACGCCCACCCGGAGCTGGGGATGCAGGAGGTGCGTACCAGCGCCCTCATCCGGCGGGAGCTGGAGAAGATGGGCATGGACGAGATCCAGCAGCCCCTGCCCACCGCCGTGGTGGGCCTGCTCCACGGCGGCAAGGGCCCCGGCAAGTGCGTGGCGCTCCGCGCCGATATCGACGCCCTGCCCGTCCACGAGGAGTCGGGCGTACCCTTTGCCAGCGAGACCGAGGGCGTGATGCACGCCTGCGGCCACGATCTGCACACCACCATGCTGCTGGGTACGGCCAAGACGCTGTGCCATATGCGTGACAGCTTCGCCGGTACGGTGAAATTCATCTTCGAGCCCAGTGAGGACACCATGCCC
Source organism: uncultured Eubacteriales bacterium (assembly GCA_900545495.1). Taxonomy (GTDB): domain Bacteria; phylum Bacillota; class Clostridia; order Oscillospirales; family Oscillospiraceae; genus Vescimonas. The sequence continues at coordinate 33,457 of UQZJ01000007.1, read as the reverse complement.
GGCGGCGCACGGGCGCTGGTGGCGGCGGGCGTCATGGAGAACCCCCATGTGGACGCCATCTTCGGCCAGCACGTCTGCCCCTCCGGCAACGACACGGTGGGTCGGATGCAGCTCTATAAGGGGTACTTCACCAGCGCGGTGGATCTGTTCCACATCGCCGTACACGGCAAGAGCGGCCACGGCGCCGCGCCCCACACCGCCCACGACGCCATCGCCTGCGCGGGGTATCTCATCACCGCGCTGCAAACGGTGGTGTCCCGCCGCATCGACCCCATGGACTCCGCCGTGCTGACGGTGGGTACCATGTCCGGCGGCGACGCGGTGAACATCACCGCCGGTGAGGCGCGGATGGTGGCGGTGCTGCGCAGCTTCAGCGACACGGCACGGGATACCGCCATCGAGGAGGTCAACCGGATCTGCAAGGGCATCGGCATCGCCTTCAGCTGCGATATCGAGGTGCGGCTGGAGGAGGGCTACGCCCTCCAGTACAACGACGGCGCCATGATCGATCTGGTGGAGCAGGCGGTCACGGAGGAGCTGGGCGCAGACAAGGTGATCCACCTCGACCGCCCCTTCTCCGGCAGCGAGGATTTCAGCTTCTTCGGCAAGCTCACCAACACGCCGTCGGCGTTCATGATGACCGATGCGGGCTGCGGCAAGGAGATGGTCTCCCTGCACAACGGCAAGATCGTGTTCAACGAGGACGTACTCAAGTCCGGCACGGCGGCCATGAGCGCCATTGCCCTGAAATACCTGAGCCGCTGACGCGGCCATGTTAGATTCTCTTCCTTTCCATTTTCGCAAAGGCGGCGCACCCAAAGGGTGCGCCGCTTCTGCTATGTCGGGGAGAGTGCAGCCGCCTTTTACGCACGGAAGAGGCTATCCCGGTAAAAAGGACCCTGCCGGTCTACACCGGCAGGGTCTTTTCTTGATACCGATAGGAGACGGGCGGCGTTATACCTCCCGGCGCAGCACACGGTAGACAAAGGGCATATCCAGTCCGCCGCGCACCACATCCGCCAGCAGGTCATACTGCCGCTCCTTGTAGCCGCTGGCGTCGAAGGTCGCCAGCGCGTCAAAGGACACGCCCTTTCTGGCGCACAGCACCCGCAGGATCGTATCGGCGATGCCCGGCGCGTCAAAGATGCCGTGGACGTAGCTGCCGTACACGTTTCCACCGCCGCTGAGGGCGGGCATCTGCTGCCGGCTGCGTCCCATGTGGATCTCGTACCCCTCGTAGGCCAGGCCATTCAGGGCGGAGAGCATCCCCTCCACGCCGCTGATGATGCCCTGCGTTTGGGCCTGTACCTTCTCGCCGCGGAATTCGGTGTCCATGTCCAGCAGCCCCATGCCGCTGATCTCCGTGACCCCGGCGGCCTCCACCTGCTCCGGGTCGGATACGGTGCGTCCCAGCATCTGGTAGCCGCCGCAGACGCCGAAGATCAGCGTACCGGCGTCGGCTGCCTTCAGGATGGCCGCCTCCAGACCGGACTGCCGCAGCCACCGCAGGTCGGCGATGGTGCTCTTGGTACCCGGCAGCAGGATCATGTCCGGCTGGTGCAGGTCGCTCACCTGATCCACATAGCGCAGCGACACATTCTCGTAACGCTCAAAGGGACTGAAATCCGTGAAATTGGAGATGCGCGGCACGCGGATCACCGCGATATCCAAGAGCTTCCGCTCCATGGAGCGACCGAACCGCTCCGTCAGGCTGTCCTCGTCGTCGATGTCCACATGGGTGTAGGGGATGACCCCCGCCACCGGGATGCCGCACAGCTCCTCCAGCGTTTTCAGCCCCGGCTCCAGAATGGCCCGGTCGCCCCGGAACTTGTTGACCACCACGCCCTTGATGCGGCGGCGCTCGTCCTCCTCCAGCAGCGCCACCGTGCCGTAGAGCTGGGCGAATACGCCGCCCCGGTCGATGTCGCCTACCAGCAGCACCGGTGCGTCCACCAGCTTGGCAAGACCCATATTTACGATGTCGTCCTGCTTGAGATTGATCTCCGCGGGGCTGCCCGCACCTTCGATGACGATCACGTCGTACTCTGCCGCCAGACTGTTGTAGGCCTCCAGCACGGCGGGGATGTAGTCCCGCTTGCGGCGGAAGTACTCCATGGCCTGCATATTGCCCCGTACCTGTCCGTTGACGATGACCTGACTGCCCACATCGGTGGTGGGCTTGAGCAGGATGGGGTTCATGCGGGTGTCCGGCTCGATCCCGGCGGCCTCCGCCTGCACCACCTGCGCCCGGCCCATCTCACCGCCGTCCTTGGTGATGAAGGAATTCAGCGCCATGTTCTGGCTTTTGAACGGCGCCACACGGTAGCCGTCCTGCTTCAGAACGCGGCAGAGTCCCGCCGCCAGCAGGCTCTTTCCGGCGTTGGACATGGTCCCCTGTATCATAATATTCATTGCCATAGCGATCTCTCCTCACAGAATTGCCGGATGGCCGTTATCAACGCCTCATTTTCCGCATGAGGCCGCACGGCGATGCGATACCACCCGTCGTCCAGCCCGCTGTAATTCCCACAGCCCCGGATGGCGATGCCCCGCCGCAGCAGGCCCTCCCGCAAGCCCTGCGGCCCGCGGAACAGCAGGTAGTTGGCTTGGGACGGGCATACCCAGAAGCCCAGCGCCGTCAGGTTATCCGTGAGCCAGCACCGCTCCTTGCGGACGAGGGCCAGCGTTCTTTGCAGGAAATCCTGCTCCGCCAGCGCCGCCACACCGGCGCTCTGCGCCAGCGAGGATACGTTCCACGGCTGGGACGCGCCTGCCATGCGGCGCAGCAGCGCGCTGTCGGCGCACAGGCAGTACCCCAGCCGGATGCCCGCCATGCCGTAGCTCTTGGTGAAGGCCTTCAGGATCAGCAGCTCCGGGTGCGCCGCCAAAAGGGATCTGGCGCTGACGCCGCTCTCCGTGAGATCGAGGAAGCACTCATCCAGAAACACCCGCGCACCCCACGCCGCACAGACTTGCAGGATCTGTTCCAGCAGCGGCAGCGGCAGCAGCCGTCCGGTGGGGTTGTTGGGGGTGCAGAGGAATACCACCTCCGGCTTTTTCTCCTCCAAGAAGGGCAGAAAGCCTTCGCCCAAATCGAAGTTCTCCGCCTGATGCAGGAAATACGGTGCCACACGGCAGCCCACCTGTGCCAGACCCAGCCCGTACTCGGCAAAGGTGGGTGCCGGCTCCACCGACGTCCGGGGCCGCAGAGCGGCGCAGTAAGCGTAGATCAGGTCCGCCGCGCCGTTTCCACAGAGAACATACGACGCCGGCACCTGCTCATGGGCCGCGATGGCCTGCACCAGCTGGCGGCAGTAGGGGTCGGGGTAGCGGTGCAGCTGGGGCAGCCCGCGGCGTACCGCCTCCAAAACGCCGGGGGGCGTACCCAGCGGGTTGGTGTTGGCGGAAAAATCCAGTGTGATACCGCCGCCGTACACGTCACCGCCATGTTGATTTTCCGTTTGATACAGCATCTGTGTCTCCTTTACAGCGCAAAGGGCAGCTTGACCCCACAGCTTAAAAGCAGGGTGAGAAGTGCTGTGACCGTCATCAGGCGGCACACGCGAGGGATGTCCTCGTGGGTGATCTCCCGCGATGCGTCGCCGATATACTCCTTTTTGTGCAGCACGCCGTGGTACCACGCATCCCCCGCCAGGCGCACACCCAGCAGTCCCGCACAGACGGATTCCGTCTGGGCTGAGTTGGGGCTGGCGTGCTTCCGGCGGTCACGGCGGAAGATCCGCCAGCCTGCCGCCGTATCCAGTCCCATCAGGCCGCCCGCCGCCAGCATCAGAAGCGCCGACAGCCGCGCCGGGATGTAATTCACCACGTCGTCGGCCTTGGCGGGTACCAGACCGATGTTCTTATAGGGCGGCTCCACATACCCCAGCATGGAGTCCATGGTGTTCACCGCCTTGTAGAAAAAGCCCAGCGGCGCGCCGCCGATGGCTAAAAACAGCAGCGGCGCCACCACACCATCGGAGGTGTTCTCCGCCACCGTCTCCACGGCGGCGCGGGTCACGGCGGCGTCGTCCAGCCGGTCGGTGTCCCGCCCCACGATCATGGAGACGGCGCGGCGGGAGGCCGCCAGATCGCCGCTCTCCAGCGCGTCATAGACCTTCATGGTCTCGTCCCGCAGGGACTTGACCGCCAGGATCTGCCAGCACATCACGCTCTCCAGCGCCAGACGCAGCCACGGGCTGACCAGCCCGCACAGCCACAGCAGCCCCGCCGGGACGACGGTGGACACGATGACCACCGCGCCCCACAGGATCGCGCCCGCCGCCCGCTCGCCGGCGGGCGTTTTGGGGCAGCTGCGCCGCAGCCCCCGCTCCAACACACTGATACATTTTCCGATCAGCACTACCGGGTGGGGGAAGCCGTGGGGGTCGCCCACCAGAAGGTCTATGCCAAAGCCGATGACCAGTGCTGCCAGCGACCACATCATGTCTGTTCCCCTCCGCCCTGCATCGTAAAAATATAAATGGGATTCTGCCCGCTCATCAGGTGATAACCTCCGGCTCTTCTGTCCCGCGCCACCTGCAGCGACACCACCTCCGTCTCCGCAAAGGGAAACGCCGTCAGGCAGTCCGTCAGCTCGGCGATGGATTCCAGCGAGACCGCCGTGGCCACAATGCGGACACGGGGATTTCTTGCCAGCAGCAGCGCCACGATCTCCCGCATATTGCCGGCGCTGCCGCCGATAAAGGCGTGGGTGGGCGCGGGCAGACCGGCACAGGCCTCCGGCGCGCTGCCGCAGACCACCCGTAGGTTCTCCAACGCAAACCGCTCCCGGTTTTGCTCCAGCAGTGCAGCGGCGTCTTCCCGCCGCTCCACGGCGCAGACCAGCCCCTGCTTTGCCTGCAAGGCCATCTCCACCGACACCGAGCCGGTACCGGCGCCGATGTCCCAGCAGACGCTCCGCTCCGTCAGGCGCAGCTTGGACAGGCACACCGCCCGCACCTCGCTTTTCGTCATAGGCACCACCGGCATTCCCTCCGCGCTGCGGAGGAAGGCATCGTCCGGCAGACCCGGCGTGACCACCGCGTCGGGCCGGGGATTTTCGATGAGCGCCACGCTCAGGGGGGCGTAGTCGCCCTCTGTCAGCTCCACCGCCGTGCCGCGCACGATGCGCTCGTCCGGGTAGCCCAGCCGCTGTCCCACAGACACGGTGACGCCGCCCAGACCACCCGCTGTCAGCGTGCGGCACAGGTCGTTGATGCCGCGCTCGCCGCCCACCAGCGCGAAGAGTCGGCCGTTTGCCCGCACCTCCGGCAGGATGTTGCGCTGCCGCCCGTGGAGGCTTACCACCCGGACGTCCTCGTAGGAGGTCTTCAGCCGGGCGCACAGATAGGACAGCGAGCTCAGACCCGGCAGCACCGCCGTGTCACAGCCCTCCAGCAGCGGCAGCAGCTTCTTAGTGCCGCTGAAAAAGCCGGTGTCGCCGGACATGACCACCGCAAAGCGGCGGTATTCCCGGTGGGTGCGGATAAAGTCCGCGATATCCTGCGGCGCAATGGCGTCATAGGTGGGCTGCCCCTGCCGCGCCACCGCCTCCAGCATCCGTTTTGCGCCGATGAGACAGTCTGCCGTCTCGATGGCCTCGCTGACCTCATGGGTCATAGCCTCCCGGCTGCCGGGGCCGATGCCGACGATCCGCACCTGCGGCCGGACGGTGCAGCCGAACCGCTCACACAGCACGTCCAGCACCGCCGTAAAGGGCAGACCCTCCCGCTGGGGCGGGCGGCCGATGACCACCAGTCCCGCGCCCGACTTCCGGGCGGCGGACACCTTGGCGGGGAAGCCGCCGGCCTCGCCGCCGTCCTTGGTCACCATCCACGCGGCGTCGGCAAACCGCAGCGTCGCCAGATCCATCTCCTCGGAGAAGGGACCCTGCATGGCGATGATATGGGCGGCCGTCAGCCCCGCCTCCCGGCAGGCCGCCAGCGACGCGTCCATCGGCAGCACACGGGCGTACACCCGCTGGGCAAAATCGGGGATGGCACTGTACGCTGCCAGCTCCTTGCTGCCGGTGGTCAGCAGGATATGGCCCTGCGTGCGCGCCAGAAACGCGGCGGCAGCCGCCGCGTTTTCCACGCAGACCACGTCCTCCGTCTGCTGGGAGGATTGCCGCAGCAGACGCAGATATTCCGTCTCCGTCTCCCGGCAGGCCGTGGAGATGCTCTCGGTGATGGAGGCGGCGTAGGGGTGGGTGGCATCGATCACCAGATCGAACCGGGTCTCTTGCAGCATCCGGATGATGTCCTCCACCGGGATACGCCCCGCCAGGACCGTGACATTTTCCGCCTCCGGCAGCAGCGTCTCGCCGTACTCCGTGGCCACGCACACCGTGGCCTGTACCGGCTGTCCGGCGAGAAATTCCGCCAGCTCCCGCCCCTCGGTGGTGCCGGCAAACACGCAGATATTACACATTTCGGTATCCTCTGGGGGTGATGAGCTGTCCTGCCACCGTCTTTGCCGCGCTGTTGCCGATAAACACGGTGCAGAACATATCCACCTCCGCCTCCCGCAGCTCTGATAGCGTCAGGATGCGGCGGCTCTGCCCATCGCGGCCGATGTTGCGGACGATGCCGCAGAGTCTGTCCTCTGGCAGACGGCGCAGCAGAATGTCGCAGGCGCGCTTTACATGATCCGGTCTGCCGTGGCTGGCCGGGTTATACAGGGCGATGGTCAGATCCGCCGCCGCCGCACAGTCCAAGCGCTTTTCGATGGTCTCCCACGGTGTCAGACGGTCGCTGAGGCTGATGACCGCGAAGTCGTGGGTCAGCGGCGCACCCAGCACCGCCCCGCCGCTGCACGCCGCCGTCAGCCCCGGCACCACCTGGATCTCAGGCTCCTGCGACTGGCCCCGCAGCTCATAGACCAGCGCGGCCATGCCGTAGATGCCGCTGTCGCCGGAGCAGACCATGGCGGCGGTCTTGCCGCTGCGCGCCAGCTCCAGCACCAGCTGGCAGCGCTCTGTCTCCCGCGTCATGGGGGTGGAGTGAAGCTCCTTGCCGGGATAGCGATCCCGCACCAGATCCACATAGACGGGGTACCCCACAATGGCGTCGCACGCCCGCAGAGCCTCATCCGCCCGGATGGTCATATCCTCATATCCGCCGGGGCCGATGCCCACTACGATTACCTTACCCAAAGCGCACCTCCCAATGCTCCGCCGCAACGGCGACGGTCACGCCGTCCCGCGCTGTTTTTTGTACGATCAGTTTTTCGGCACCCAGCAGCGCCGCCCGCTCGCAGACATTGTCCACGCCGGTGACGGAGCGGACAAAGTCGGAGGGGGTGAAGTCACCCGCCACATCCCGCAGCTGCTGCGCCGTGTAAAAATGCACCGGCCAGTTGTTTCTCTCACAGGCGGCCAGCAGTCCCGCCTCGTCCTGCTTCAGGTCGATGGAGTAGACACCGCGAACGGCCGCCGTGTCCAGGACGTTCTCCGCAAACACCGCCTGTACCGCGTTTTCCACCGCGTCGGCGGCGGTGCCACGGCGGCAGCCTACGCCTACCCGCAGCACCCGGGGGATCAGCCGCAGGGTGCGGGCAAAAGGCGTTCTGGCGCGCCAGCCGATGAAAATGCCCAGCGGGCCATTCTCCCCGGCAAACGTACCCTCCGGCAGGGGGGAGGGCAGGGGAAACTGGCTGCAAAGGGGGATATCCCCCTCCAGTATCGCCGCCGACACCGCCTTGGCAAGCCCCATGTCGGAGATGGCGCAGCCGTGCCGGGCAGCCCATGCGTCCACGGCGAATTTCCCGCGGACGTCGGTGGCGGTGGTGACCACCGCCGTGGCGTCCAGCTTCTCCGCCAGCGCCGCCGCCAGCGCGTTGGCGCCGCCGATGTGGCCGGAGAGCAGGGGGATCACAAACCGCCCCGCCTCGTCGATGCACAGCACCGCCGGGTCGGTTTTTTTGCTCTGCACATAGGGGGCGATCTCCCGCACGGCGATGCCGCAGGCCCCTACGAAGATCAATGCGTCCATGGCGGAAAAGCACGCGCCGTATACCGCCTTGTCCAGCGGCAGGAACGCCGGCTCCTCAAACCGCTCCATGGTGTAGCACACGAACGCTGCCTCCGGGAGCGCTGCCATCACCCGCCGCGCCGTGGCGCAGCCGCCCCGGCTGAAGGCAAACAGGGCGGCTCTCATTGCGCCCCCTTGCGGAACTCCGTTGTAAAATCGGGGTGGTACAGCAGGGAGCGGAGATAGCTGTCGCCCAGACAGTTGCCCACCACGATCAGCGAGGTCTTGGTCAGACCGTTGCCCGTCACCGTCTCGTGGAGCGTGCCTACCGTGCAGCGGAAGATCTTCTCCTCCGGCCAGGTGGCCTTATACACCACCGCCACCGGCGTCTCGGCGGCATAGCCCCCTGCCAGCAGCTCGGCTTGCAAATGCTCCGTCAGCGAGGTGCTGAGAAACAGCACCATGGTGGCCTGATGGGCGGCCAGTGAGCGAATGGACTCCCGCTCCGGCACCGGCGTGCGGCCGGGAGCGCGGGTGATGATGACGGTCTGGCTCACATCGGGCAGGGTGTACTCCGCCCGCAGAGCCGCCGCCGCGCCGCAGAAGGCGCTGACGCCGGGACAGACGTCGTAGGCGATGCCGCGTTTTTCCAGCTCGTCGAACTGCTCCCGCACCGCGCCGTAAATGCTGGAATCCCCTGTGTGCAGGCGCACCGTGGTCTTGCCGGCGGCCTCCGCCTTTTCAATGAGGGCGATGACCTCCTCCAGCGTCAGCTTGGCGCTGTCGTGGATCTCACAGCCCGCTTTGGTATAGTCCAGCACCGCGGGATTTACCAAAGACCCTGCGTAGATCACCACGTCGGCCTCGCCCAGCAGCTTGGCGCCCCGGACGGTAATAAGGTCGGCAGCGCCGCTGCCCGCTCCCACAAAATGTACCATTGTCAGTCCTCCTTTATCCGGCGCAGCAGTGCCGCTGCGTCCTTTGTCTCACAGAGATAGCCGTATTCCTTGGAGAACAGGATGGCGCCTGCCTCCATATCGCCGCATTTATAGGGCAGCATCGCGTCGATGCGCCCCGCCAGACGGTGCAGCACCGCCTCATAAAGCCCTTGCTCCTGCAGGATCCGCAGGGCGTCGTCGCAGGTGGCGCAGTGGAGCAGCGCCTCCGCTGCCGCCGCGTCCAGACCCTCCGCGGCGGCACAGGCTGTCAGAATGTCCGTGCGGCAGTCGCCGTAGCGGGAGTGGGTGTTCCACATACCGCCCGCCAGCTTCACCAGCTTGCCGATGTGACCGATGAGCAGCGCCCCGTGAAAGCCCAGCTCCCGGCACATCTCCAGCGCATCGCCGATGAAGTTGGAGGTCATCACCGCCGTGGCGGGGTCGATGCCCATGGCGTTCTTGATATAGTCCGCGCCGTAGTTGCCGGGGGCCAGCAGCACATAGTCCGCGCCGCTCTCCCGCCGCTGCCGCAGTTCCACATGAATGGTGTCCACCAGCGCCTGCTCACTCATCGGCTCCACGATCCCCGTGGTGCCTAAGATGGAGATGCCGCCCTCGATGCCCAGCCGGGGATTGAAGGTCTTCTTTGCCAGCGCCTCCCCCTCCGGGACGGAGATCACCACCCGCAGGCCGTCAGTGTAGCCCAGCAGGCCGCAGACCTCCTCCACATTCTCCCGGATCATCCGGCGGGGAACGGAGTTGATGGCCGCCGCGCCCACCGGCTGGTCAAGCCCAGGCTTGGTCACACGGCCCACACCCTGTCCGCCGTCGATGACAATGCCCGCGTCCTCCGTTTTTCGCACCTCGGCGTAAACGAGGGTGTCGCGGGTGATATCCGGGTCGTCGCCGCTGTCCTTCCGAATGGCGCAGCGCACACAGTCCGGGGAGCTGTGGATGTCCTCCACCGCCAGCGTCAGCTCTATGCCCTTGGGCGTCAGCAGACGGATGGTCTCCTTCTTACTGCCGCTCAACAGCATCCACGCGGCGGCCTTGGCGGCCGCCGCGGCGCAGGAGCCGGTGGTGTAGCCCAGACGGAGCTTTTTCCCGTCCCGCATCACAAATTCCTTCATGGTGGTCTACCGCCTGATCTGGTAGAGCATGGCGTTGCAGATAGCCGCCGCCACATTGCTGCCGCCCTTGCGGCCCCGTGCCACGATGTAGGGCGCGGCAGCGGCCTCGATGATGCGCTCCTTGCTCTCCACCACGTTCACAAAGCCCACCGGCACGCCGATGATGAGGGCGGGGTGGAGCTTGCCGGCCTCCATCAGCGCCTCCAGCGAGAAAAGCGCCGTGGGGGCGTTGCCGATGGCGAAAATGCAGGGCTTTTCCAGCGCCGCCGCCCGCTCCATGGATACGAAGGCACGGGTCACGCCCCGCTCCTTGGCCTCCGCCGCCACGTCCGCGTCCGACATGAAGCAGTGTACCTCCCCGCCCAGCGAGGCGAGGATGGACTTGTTGATCCCGGCCTTGGCCATCTGGGTGTCGGTGACGATGTCACAGCCCGCCCGCAGGGCGGCGATGCCCTTTTCCACCGCGTGGTCGGAAAAGGCCAGATTGTCCACATAGTCAAAGTCCGCCGTGGTGTGGATGACCCGCTTGATGACCAGCTCATTCTCCGGGTCCAGCCGCCGGTCACCCAGCAGCTCGGTGATGATGGCGAAGCTGCGCTTCTCGATATCCATAGGCTTCATCTGCTCCATCATAGCGTCTCCTTTCTGCAAGCTGCCAAAAAGCGCTGTGCCATGGCAGGCTTGGCGTAAAAATGGAAGTGAGGGAAACCCGCGTACAGCGTGTCCGTGGCATACGCACAGCGCCACTGCTTGCCGGAGGGCTTTTCCGCCAGAAAAGCGCCGCCGGGCTGGGGGGTGTCCCAGTGGTGAAATTCATGCATAGGTACCTGCTCTCCGGCGCGGCAGAGGAGGCTGTCCCCCTGCGCCGTGGCGGTGATGTAGCCGAACCGGGTCAGCTTCCCTGTGTCAAAGCAGTCACCGGGCAGCGCGCCTACCATGGCGTGGCCCGCGATGGTCTGCGTCAGGTACATAAAGCCGCCGCACTCGGCGATACAGGGCATCCCCGCGTGTACGGCCTCCCGAAGCTGCCCGCGCAGGGTACGGTTTTCTTCCAACTGCGCCGCGTACAGCTCCGGGTAGCCGCCGCCCAAGTACAGACCCTGTACGCCGTCGGGAAGCCGCTCATCCGCCAGCGGGCTGAAGGGTATCAGCTCCGCACCCAGCTGCCGCAGCAGGTCGAGGCTGTCCTCATAGTAAAAGCAGAACGCCCGGTCCCGCGCCACGCCGATACGCACCGGCGCGCCCGCCTCCGGCAGCACCGGCGGCGTAAAGCGAAGGGGCGGCGCGGCAGCCGCGATTTCCAGCAGAGCGGCTATGTCCAGCGTCTTTTCCGCCTCGGCCGCCAGCTTGCGCAGCTTCTCTTGCAGGTCGGCTACCTCGTCCGCGGTGATGAGCCCCAGATGGCGGCTCTCCAGCGCGCACTCCGGCAGACGGGGCAGGTAGCCGCAGGCGCGGACGCCCAGACGATTTTCCAGCTCCCGCGCCAGCGGGCCGTAGCTCATGGCGCTGCACCCGTTGAGGATGACGCCCCGGATGCCGCTGTCCGGCGCGAAGCGGAGAAAGCCCTCCGCCGCCGCCAGAACCGACAGCGCCGCGCCCCGGGCGTTGACCACCAGCACCACGGGGCTTTCGGTCTCCCGCGCCGCCTCATAAGTGCTGGCTCGGGTGGAGGTGAGGCCCAGACCGTCATAGTAGCCCATGACACCCTCAATCACCGTAACGTCGCAGCCCTCGCCATTGTGCGCCAGCAGATAGCGCATGGTGTCGCGGTCAAAAAAGAACGGGTCGAGGTTAGAGCTTTTCGCGCCGATGACCCGGCTGTGGAACATGGGGTCGATGTAATCCGGACCGCATTTCGCCGCGCCTACCCGCAGACCCCGCAATACCAGCGCCTGCAAAACGGCGCAGGTGACGGTGGTCTTGCCGCAGCCGCTGTTGGTACCGGCCAGCACCAGCCGGGGGACTTTTTGCTCCATAGCGCCCTCTCAATCCGCCACGATGGTGGCAAAATAGCTGATCTCCTCCGGCAAGTGCCGCAGATCGGTGCAGACCTGCTCTGTCTCCAGCCCGCAGTCCGCCACCATACCGGCGTTTGCCGCCATACCGCGGCGCTCCAGCGCCGCCGCCGTCTCGTGGATGGCCTTGCCGGACTTCATGATGACCTTCGTTCCCGGCAGCGCCAGCGCGCTGTCCAGCTCGGCGCTGCCCGGCAGGATGTGGAGAGGCTCCTCCATGCGGGTGAGGCTGCGCCCCAGCCGCGCCGCCACGGCGCAGAAGCTGGTGACGCCGGGACACATCACCGTCCCAAACCCGTCAGCGCGGATGCGCTCCAGAATATAGTAGGCCGTGGCGTACACGGACACGTCGCCCAGATTCACCATGGCCACGTCCCGCCCCGCCGCCAGTTCGGCTTTGATAGCGGCTGCCGCCGTGCGGTAGCTGTCCTCCCGTACCGCCGCGTCACGCGCCATGGTGAAGTCCAGCGGCAAGATGGTCTTGCCCTGCATATCCACCGCCCCGGCGGCGATGTCCAGCGCCAGCATCCGTCCGGACTTCATCCGGGGAGCCGCGATAATGTCACACGCCTCCAGCACCCGGCACGCCTGCCGGGTCAGCAGCTCCGGGTCGCCGGGGCCCACGCTGACGGCGTAAAAAACACCCTGTTTTTCCATGTCGCTGCTCCTTACGGCACAAATTCCAGACTGTCGAAGCAGGGGTCATACTTCCCATGCTCCATCTGGTACAGCTTTGCGATATACGCCCGCGTAAAGATCTCCTCCGGCGGGCCGATGCGGTCGATCCGGTCGCCTGCCACGCACACCACGGTGTCGGAGATGCGCTCCGCCAGCTCCAGCTCGTGGAGCGACAGCAGTACCGCCAGATCGTTTTCCCGTACCATGCGCTTGAGTACCGTCAAAAGCTCCAGCTTGTAGCGGATATCCAGAAAGCTGGTGGGCTCGTCCAGCACGATGATCTCCGGCTCCTGACACAGCGCCCGCGCCAAGAGGATGCGCTGGCGCTGCCCATCGCTGATGGCGGAGAAGGGGCGGTCAGCAAACTCCATGCCGCCTACCTGCTCCAAGGAGCGCTCCACGATGGCCTGATCCTCCGGCTGCAAAATGCCCAGCCGCCCGGTGTAGGGATAGCGGCCGCTGCTCACCACGTCCCGGCAGGTCATCAGCTCCGGCTCCATGCGGGCCGTCATCAAAATGGCCATGCGCCGGGCGATCTCGTTGCGGCTGCGCGCCTCCATGGCCTTGCCGTCCAGAAACACCGTGCCGGACACCTTGGAGAGCTGGCCGATAATGGTTTTCAATATGGTGGATTTTCCCGACCCGTTGGGGCCGATGAGCGTCACGATCTTGCCCCGCTGCACATGGAGGGCGACATCCTCGATCAGCGGCTTGCCGTGGTAGCCCACGGACAGGTCTTTTGTTTCCAGATATGCTGCCATACTCACGCTGCCTTTCTGTGGATCATCATGTAGATGACGATAGGTGCGCCGAACACCGCCGTGACGGAGCTGATGCTCACCTCCGTGGGGGCGAAGGCGGTGCGGGCGATGAGGTCGCAGAACAGGCAGAACACGCCGCCGCCCAGAAAGCACGCCGGGATCATGACGAGCGGCTCCGCCGACTTAAAGAGGGATTTCATCAGGTGCGGCACGGCGATGCCCACAAAGGAGATAGGGCCGGCAAAGGCCGTGACGCAGGCGGACAGCACGCTGGACAGCAGGATCAGCGCCGTCCGGAACGCCCGCAGCGGCACGCCCATGTTCTGGGCGTAGACCTCGCCCAGCTGGTACGCCCGGATGGGCTTGGACAGCAGAAAGGTCAGCAGCAGCGTGACGCCACAGACAGCGGCCATGGTCTTTACATTCTCCCAGCTCATACCGGAGAAGGAGCCCAGCGACCAGTTGTGCAGGTTCACGATGCTGGAATCGTCGGCAAAGGTCACGAGAAAATCCGTCAGCGCCGAGCAGATGTAGCCGATCATCACGCCGCAGACCACCAGCAGGCTCATGCGCTTGACCCGCTGGGAGATCAGCAGCACGAAGCCCATGGACACCATGGCACCCACGAACGCCGCCGCAATGAGAATGGCGGAGGAGGTGGTCTTGCCCCGGCTCAGCAGCGCCAGCATGGCCACGCACACCGTCATCTTCGCGCCGGAGGAGATACCCAGCACGAAGGGGCCGGCGATGGGGTTGTGGAAAAAGGTTTGCAGCAGATAGCCGGACAGGGACAGCGCCCCGCCCAGGATCAGCGCCGACAGAAGCCGGGGCAGCCGGATCTTTACGATGATCTGGCTCTGTGTAAAGCCCACATCGCCGCCCAGCAGTATCCGCCATATCTCAGACGCGGAAAGAGAGACGCTTCCCGCGAATATGTTCCAGAGTATAAATACAAACAAAAGCAGGAGGAGCAGCCAAAAGCCTCCCCAGATGCGAAGTGTTCGGGTGTTCTTCATGCCGCTCCTCCTTATAATGTAATGATGTAAAAAATGCTCACTTCATCCGTGTCAGGAAGTGAAACGCCGTGTCCGGCGCGTCGTTCAACGCATGGTTGACGTCCAGAATGAGGTCGCTCAGCTCCAGCGACTCCTGATAGAAGTTTTTGGTCAGGCACCACACGTTGCCGCTCTTGACAGCCTTGAAGTCGGCCAGAAGCGGGTCCAGTGCCACCAATTCGTCCAGCGTGTGCAGCTCACCGTCGATGATGCTGTTGTAGATCAGCACGTCGGCGTCCACCGCCCCGTGGTAGAAGGATTCCATCTGAATATTGATGGTGGACTGTGCGTTGTCCTCCGCCGACTCGTCGAAGGAGACATAGTCGCCGCCGGCGATGGCGACACACTTCGCCACATAGTCCGTGGACTTGCGGACATTCACCGCACCGCTGCTGGTGATGTAGAAGAACGCCACGGTCTTGCCGGTGGGCTGCTGCTCCAGCACATCCGCCACGCTGTCCATCTTTGCGTTGAACAGCGCCTCGGCCTCGTCCTCCTTGTCCAGCAGCGCCGCGTACAGCTTGATCCACTCCATCCGCCCCATGGGCAGGGTCTCATAGCTGGAGGTCTCCACCAGCACGGGAATACCCAGCCGCTCCAGCTGCTCCAGCACCGCCGGGGAGTGGTAGATCATGGTGTTCTCCACCGCCAGATCGCAGCCGTTGGACAAAATCAGCTCATAATCCGGCTCAGAATACTTGCCGGCGTAGGTCATCGCGCCGCTGTCCATGGCGTCCTTGGCGCTTTGGATGTACCAGTCCGCCTGCTTTTTGCCGCTGAGGGTGATGCAACCAACGGCATCCAGCTTGTCAAAGTAGTCCATGGCGGCAGCCGCTACCAGATAGATCTGATCCAGCGGCTGCTGCAAAACGGTGACCTTCTCCGGCACACCATCCGGTACCGCCGCGCCCTCCGCCACCAGCAGGTACACCCGGTCGTCGTGGATGGTGATGCGCTTGTAGCTCTCACCGGCGTACTCCACGGTGAACTGCTGGGCGTAGCGCAGGGGCATGGTGCGGTCAAAGACCAGCTCGTCCCACGACACGGCGGCGGTTTGCCCGTCTGCTTTGGCGGGGGCGTCAGTCGTGCCGCAGGCGCAGAGGGACAAGACCATCAGCGCCGCCAGCAGCCCGGCGAGAAAACGCCTCACTGGGCGGCCTCCACGGCGGTGGAGGAATCAAAGGTCAGAGTGTACTCGATCTCGTGGGGGGTGCTCATGGCGGTGGTATCGCCGATCACCGTCAGCGGGGTATCCAGCGCCCGGACGGGGATCTCGAAGGTGGAGCCGCCCTCGGTGGTGAGAACGTCATAGCGCTGGCCGTCCACCAGCATATAGTCGTACTTCTGGCTGCTCCACACGATGGTGGCAGTGGCAGCGCCGTTCTCCACCTTCAGGGTGCAGGGGGTCAGCACGTGGGACTTGCCGGAGCCGCCCTCGAAGCCCACCTCGATGGTGTAGGTGCCGTCCGCCAGCGTAATGGCGGCAGCGTCGTCGTTCTCCTCCTTCAGTACGGGGTTGGAGACGGAGACCTTGTGGTCATACCACACGCCCTTCTTGCCGATGAGGGCCACGTCGAACTCCTCGTCCAGCGCGGGAACAGGGATATCAAAGCCGTTGACCGTTTCGGTCAGGCCATCGGGATAGGTGACAGTGTCCTTGGTGGGCTGCAGCAGCACGGCGCCGTCCTTCTGGGCGTCCTCCTTCAGACCGGGGAACAGGTTGACGATGCTGGTGGAGGCGAGGCTGACGTGGATGGTCATCTGGCCGTCCTTCACGGTCAGCACACCCTTGCCGTCGCAGGTCTCGTTGGCGTGGAACATACTGCTGTCGGTGTTGAAGTCGGCGGTGTACACGCCGTCCGCCAGTGCGGGCTGGTCGGGCTTGTCGCTGTCGGGAGCGTCGGTCTGCTGCTGTCCGCAGCCAACCAGCAGCGCCGTCATCATCAGAGCGGCCAGCAGAAACGAAAGAATTTTCTTCATGGTAAAGTCCTCCTTGCTTTGAAAAAAGCTCCGAGGCGATGGTGTACCGCCCCGGAGCCCGTTCAGTCCTTGTTACGCGATGGCGTCAATGGCAGCCTTGGTGTGGGCCACATAGAGAGCCTGCACGTCCGCGATACGGCCCAGACCGGAGATCTGGCAGTTCACGGTGAAGCCGGCGGCCTCGAACATGGTCTTCCAGGAATCATCGTCTGCACCGGCCATGTCGTTGTTGGCGTGGTCGCCAGCCACGACCATCAGGGGACGCAGCACCACGGTGGTGTAGCCGGCGTTCTTGACGGCCTCGATCACGGCCTCGCAGGAGGTCTCCTCGGGCTCACCCTCCACGGTGCCGACGAACACGTTCTCATAGCCCAGCTTGGCCATCTGGGTAGCCATCTGGCTGTAGGTGACCTTGGCCACATGAGCCGTACCGTGGCCCATCAGCACATAGGCAACACCGGCATCCTTGGCGGCAGCGGTGGACTCATAGCCGCTCTCCTCGAGGGCAGCAGCCACGACGGCCTTGGCGACGGCTTCCTTGTCGGCGTTGATGACGGTGGCATCGTTGCCCACCTCGCCCAGCATGGGCTCGGCGATCTCAACGGAGTCAAACTGGTCGCGAACCTTGTCGATGGCGGCGCACATCTCGTCGTACTCAGCGCCGTGCATCAGGTGAGTGGGCTGGACGACCAGCTGCTTCACACCGTTGGCGACAGCGCGCTCCAGGGCCTGCTCCATGTTGTCGATCTTCTCGCCGTCACGAGCCTGGATGTGGTTGATGATGATCTGCGCGGTGAAGGCGCGGCGCACGGACCAGTCGGGGTTGGCCTCCTGCAGGGCATCCTCGATGCTCTTGATGTCGGCTACGCGGCTGTCATTGAAGGAGGTGCCGAAGGACACCACCAGCAGCTCCTTCTCGCCGATCTCGTCCTGGTTGCGGGGATCGTCCTTGGAGGCGTCGCCGGTGTCCAGACCGAAGTAATCGGGGCTGGCCTCCTCACCCTCTACCAGCGCCTTCTGGGCGTCGGTCAGGGCATCCCAAGCGGCCTTGGCGGCCTCGCACTGGGCGTCGGTCTCCTCGGTGCGCTCCTGCACATAGATGGCGTCGATCAGGGCGGCGACCTTATCGGCGGCGGCCTTGTCGGTCTCCTCGGTGTTCACATCGTTGTTGTCAGCGTCATTGTCGTCGGCAGCATTGTCCTTGTTGCCGCAGGCGGTCAGCATGCTCATCAGCATCACAGCCGCCATCAGAAAGGCAAGTGCTTTCTTCATGGGGGATCTACCTCTTTCCAAATTATTTGTTCTGAAAGAAATATAAAAGCGGCTGTGTCTCACACAGCCGCCCTCGGTGCTTCTTACTACATATACATCCGCGCGGTGACCCGCAGCGGATCATAAGTTCGTAGGAAAACCAACCTGTTGGCAGCAGGTTTGAGATTCCACACAGAGGCAGGTCTCCTGACTTCGTTCATTACGGCGCTGCCCTTCCCGGTTTCCCAGTGGTTCGCAGGCCGCTCCCGTACACAGTGACTGCATCGTTCCGGATTCGCACCGGATTCCCTTTTCATCTGCTTTTGAGCAGACACCTCTGTGCTACAACTTTATATTTTTTCAGACGGACTGATTATATCACACTTTGTCGAATTGTCAATGTGACCTGCTTTGGGCAATAAGAAAGAAAAAATGCCGGAAACCACGGCGGTTTCCGGCATTTTGCAGGTGCGCCTGCATACAGGGAGCTTTACAAGAGAGGCAAAGAAAGCATTGAACGGGTCTTCGCAGACACTAAGGAAAAACACGCGATGCGTTATACACAATACAGAGGCTTGGCTCAGATCACAAACTGGGTGAAGCTCAAGCTTGCGGCGTTTGCGCACCGCTGCGTGGGAGGGGTTTTCTCAAGAGGGGTTCTTGCCGCGCCGCTCAGGTCACTGCCGGGCCTCGCGCCACGCGTTCAGGTAAGCGGCAGACTTCTCAGCGTCCGCCACAATCGTCTTGCCGGTACCCAAAACGGGCGTCAGCGGGCTGTATGTGGGGATCAGGCGGTTGTCAAACACGGCGCTGATCTGCTCCTGATTGACGGCGAACTGGGCTGCCTTTCTCAGGTTGACATCGCTGAAGATGCCCTTGAAGTTAAAGGCGCAATAGTTGTATGCGTTGCTGGCCACCTCCTTGGTCATAAGGTTGGCTTCCTTATTCGCAAGGGCGATCTTCTCGGCGGGCATACAGTAGAGGGCGTGGATCTCACCGGCGCGCAGAGCTGCAAAGGCGTTCTCCATGTCGCTGATGAACTTCACCTCAATGGTCTTGATCTTGGGGGTGTACTTATCCTCGGTGGGCATGTAGTAGGGGTTGGCCTCGAAGGTCATGCCGTAGTCCGTGCGCTTGATGGGGATATAGGGGCCGCTGCAGACCATATTGTTGTCATAGGCGGCACCCTCGGTATACCACATCTGATCGCCGTAGAGCATATCCGTCTTTACATCATAGCTGGCGGGATCGGTGAGGAATTTCTTGTTCACCGCTTCGATCTGCTTCTTGCTCACGATGCCGCCAGCGTTGTGGGCAAAGGCGTTCAGCGCCTGCGGGAACACATACTTCGTGGACAGGCGGATCACCTGATAGGTGCCGGAGGCGTTGTTCACGTCGGTGGCCTTGTCGGTCAGGGCGGTGATGTCGGAGGGAGCGGACTTCTGGAGCTCATCGTAGACGCTGCCGCCATCCTTGGTCTGGATCCCCTTCAGGGACTCCAGATCGGTAATGGCCGCCACGCTGTCTACGGTTTCAAAGTTGCCGTAGTTCACGTTATCGGGGGCGGCGTTCTTATCCATCATTCTCTCGACGGAGTACACCACATCCTCGGCGCTGACAATCTCACCGGTGTCCACAGCGTGCATATTTTCCACCTTGCAGAAGTGGACGTCATCTCTCAGCAGGAAGTAGAAGTCCGTGCCGTTTTCCGCCAGCGTGTAACCGCGGGTCAGAGAACTCTTGGTGGTCAGAGTGTCGTCATCCGCTAAATTGAGCAGACGAATATAGCCATTGGTGATGCCTAGGAAGGTGGAACTGTCGTCGGAGCGGATGGGATCCAGCGGGAGCAGGTCAGAGTAGAGCTGGCTGGTCACATACGTTCTGGTGGCGTTGTCGTCCGGATTCTTGAAGCGGAGCTCCTCCCAGACCAGAGCACGGGACTTGGGCATGCGGACGGTGTCCGCGTTGAGGACATCCGTGTTGAAGGTTTCCGTGCGCATGGACACATAGATGGGCAGCACATAGGCCATCTCGCTGACCATGTAGTCCTCTAAATCGGAATACGTCTGCATATACTCCGCTGGGGTCTGCTTGGCAGCGGTATCGATGTACTCATCCAGCTTGGGGTCGTTGATGCCATACAGGTTGAAGTCGCCGTCGGATCTGAAGACGCCGCGCACCGCGTAGTCGGGCGAACCGTTGGTGGTCACCCAATAGGTGATGGCCAAATCGAAGTTACCTGCATCCACCTGAGAGCGCCAGCTTGCATAGTCGGGCTGCAGGCTGATGCTGGGAGCGAAGCCTGCCTTTTCCAGTTGGTCGCGGATGACGTTGGCGTAAGCATCGTCACCCCAGCCTGCGTTGGCGAGAATCACAACCTTGGGTTTTTCATCTGCGGAGCTGTCGGGAGTCTTGGTTCCGCATCCGGCCAGCAGTGTGGCCAAGAGTACGAAAGCCAAAACGAGGGAAACTGTTTTCTTCATTATCGGTTCCTCCCATGTTTAATATTTGCCAAAGGGATTTTCCCTTAATAGCCTTTGTCTGTGCGCGGGGTCACATCAGCAATGTCCGTTTTCCATCCTAAAGCAGGCCACCATGTGGCCGGACTCCACCTCGTATCGCGGAGGGGAAGCTTCGAAGCAACGCTTCTCCGCGTAGGGACATCTGGGCGCAAAGCGGCATCCGGGCGCCGGGTTGATGGGGGAAGTGATCTCCCCCTTCAGCGTTACCCTCTGCCGTCTGTTGTCCAGATCAACGGATGGGATCGCGCTCAAAAGCGCCTGCGTATACGGGTGCAGCGGCGAGTCGAAGATTGTGTTCCTGTCCGCGTATTCCACAAGCTCGCCAAGGTACATTACGCCCACATGATCCGAGATATGGCGGACGACGCTCAAATCGTGAGAGATGAAAATGTAGGTGAGCTTTAGGCTCTGCTGAAGCTCGATCATCAGGTTCAATATCTGCGCCTGCACGCTGACGTCAAGGGCAGACACAGGCTCGTCACAGACGATGAACTGTGGGTTCACGGCCAGCGTCCGCGCGATGACGACGCGCTGACGGCGGCCGCCGTCAAATTCGTGAGGGTATGCGTTGAAATTTCGGCGGGAGAGTCCCACCAGGTTCATGAGCTCCTCTACCCGCGCCCGCCGGGCCGCAGCGTCCATATCCGGCTCAAAGACCAGCAGAGGCTCCTCGATGCTCTCCGAAATGGTCAGACGCGGATCCAGGCTGGCATACGGGTCCTGAAAGATCATCTGCATATGGCGCCGCATCTGTCGGATCTCGCTCTTGTTGAAGGACGTGATGTCCATCTGGCGAAACAGGATGTGGCCAGCGGTCGGCTCGTTCAGCCGCAGGATGACGCGGCCCAGTGTCGATTTCCCACATCCGGACTCTCCGACGATCCCAAGCGTCTTTCCGGCTTCAATAGAGAAAGAAACATTTTCAACGGCGTGCAATTCTCCTGCGGCGACCTTGAAATACTTGCTTAAGTTGCGCACTTCCAATAAAGCACTCATATGAAAGATCCCTCCACCGCTCAAACGTTATGGCATCTGTGCAGATGCCCTTCTCCCCTAAGCACAGGCTTTTCTATTTTGCATTTGTCCGTGCAGTATCTGCACCGGGGATGGAAGCAGCAGCCCCTTGGCAAATCGGCCGGGTTGGGCGGCATCCCCTCAATGGGGATCAGCTTTTTGCTGTCGCCCGTCATCTTGGGGATGGATTCAAACAGACCCTTCGTGTATGGGTGCAGCGCGTTACGGAAGACCTCCTCCACCGTGCCATACTCCACAATCTCGCCGGCATACATGATGGCTACCTTGTCACACGTTTCCGCGACCACGCCCAAGTCGTGGGTCACCAAAAGCATGGCAGTGTTCGTCTTCTCCTGCAAATTCTTGATAAGCTCCAGAACCTGTGCCTGAATGGTAACATCCAGAGCTGTGGTGGGTTCGTCCGCGATCAGGAGGACCGGGTTGCATAGCAGCGCCATCGTGATCACCACGCGCTGCTTCATGCCGCCGCTGAACTGGTGCGGATAATCGTTGAAGCGGTCGCTCTTAACGCCGACGATCTCAAGGGCCCGTATCACCTTTTCCTTTGCCTGCGCCTTGCTCAGCTTTTCATGGGTGCGGACGACCTCCATCAGCTGCTCGCCCACCGTCATCACGGGGTTCAGCGCCGTCATGGGATCCTGAAAGATCATAGAAATGCCCTTCCCTCGGATCTCGGCATTTTTCTTCTCTGTGTTTTGCAGCATATTCTCGCCGCAAAACGTGATCTCACCCTTTGTGATCAATCCGGGCGGGTCGGGGATCAGCTGCATAATGGCAAGGCAGGTGGTCGTCTTTCCCGCGCCGGTCTCGCCCACAAGCCCCAGGCTCTCCCCCTGATTGATGGAAAGATCTATGCCGTTCACGGCGCACACCGTATCCTCCTCCGTAAGGAAGCGGACCTCCAAATCCTTGATCTCAAGAACCTTTTGCTTTTCCATGTGATCCTCCTTACTTCAACTTGGGGTCTAGGGAATCCAGCAGGCCATCTCCCAAGAAGTTAAACGCCATAACAAGGATGACAATGAACAAGCCGGGATAAATCGCCAAATACGGATTGGTTTCCAAATACGGGCTTCCGACCTTCAGGATGTTGCCCCACTCGGGAATGTGCGGCTCCACGCCAAGACCCAGATAGCTCAGACTGCTGGTGGACAGCACGGCGATGCCAATGCTGATGGAGGCTCTCACGATGACCTGCGCCACGGAGTTTGGTATCACGTGCTTTAAAAGAATCTCGTGTTCCCGCCGTCCGCAGGCGCGGCTGGCTTCCACGAATTCCGAATTGGTGATGGTCATGACCTGCGCACGCATGGTGCGGGCGTAGATTGGGATGTTGCTGATGCTCAGGGCGATAATCAGATTCAGGGTGTTCGCGCCAAAGGCGGCCACGATGGCAATGGTCAGGAGCGTGGAGGGAACGGCATACAAAATGTCCAGCACGCGCATGATGCCGTTGTCCAGCCGCTCGCTGTAATACCCCGCCGCCGCGCCCAACAGGCCGCCGATCACCACGGGCACCGCCGTTGCGGCAATGCCGATGATAAGGGAGATGCGCGTGCCGAAAACGATTCGCGTAAACACGCACAGCCCCACGTTATCCGTGCCAAAGGGGTACTTCAGGGAGGGCACCTGCAGCAGGTTGCTGTAATCGTTGCTGATGGCGTATTGATAGTTAAAGGTCAGATAGCTGCATACGGCCAGCGTCAGCAGGAGTGAGATCACGAAGAAACCCATCACGGCCATATAGTTCCGGAATATCCGGCGAATCATGTCGATCCACTCCACCGTGCGCTGGTCGTTGCGGTGACGGATCTTGGTGACGATGACAAGACCCAGCAGGAATGAGAACAGATTCCCTGTCAGGCCGAAAACCATCAGGATGATCGCCAGCGGCTTGAGCCTTTCGTACCTGCCGTTTTCCAGCGCCTTCTCCACGGTCAGCAGGGCGATGGCATAGAACACCAGTGAAAGACCCAAGAGTCCCATGCCCAAGAAGAACATATCCGCCAGCTCATCCTTAAAGAGGTTCAGTGCGGAAACCAGAAACGCCGTCAGGTTATTCAACAGGGCATAGTAGCCCAAATTGTACTCCACGCTCTTCTTCTCTTTTGC
The DNA here is from genome assembly GCA_900545495.1 of uncultured Eubacteriales bacterium. Classification (GTDB taxonomy): domain Bacteria; phylum Bacillota; class Clostridia; order Oscillospirales; family Oscillospiraceae; genus Vescimonas. The sequence goes on along the minus strand of UQZJ01000007.1, from coordinate 10,007 downwards.
GACGGCAAAGCCGCTGATCGCGGAGAATATGTTGCCGGTCAGTGCGAAGGGCAGCGCCACATATCCGAGCTTTCTGCAAGCAGCGGGGATCCCCTCCCCCTTGAGGACGCTTGTCCGGCTGAGAACGGCCATGATGAAGTTGATGATCGCGGCGATAAAATACAGTGTGGCGAAGGCGATGAGGCCAAGACCTCCGTCCGCGCTCTCTTTCCCGCGCAGCCCGTTGAGGATCAGCAGACCGATAAGCAGGCTGGCACCCCAGCCGATATTCAGGATCGTAAGCTCCGGGCAGCTTTTCAGGCGGCGGGAACGGGTTTTCTTTTCTATTAAGGAACGTTTCACGCAAATCACCTCTTTCACACTTAATATCCCTTGATCTTGGCTTTTATGCGGGGATCAAGGAAGGCGTAGAGAAGATCCACAAACAGGTTCACCAAGCTCACCGCCAAAGAAATATACACCACGCCCGCCAGCACGACAGGAATGTCCGGGATAAACTGTCTTTCCACCAGCATGAAGCCGAGTCCGTTGATGTTGAACACCTTTTCCACCACGGTCGCGCCGCTCATCATGGAGCCGAACTGGAGTCCGACGACTGTGACGATGGGGATCATGGCATTTCCCAGAGCGTGGCGCAGGATGACCTTCCAATAGCCAAGACCCTTTGCCTTCGCAGTCACGATGTAGTCCTGACTTAAGACCTCCAACAGGGACGATCGGGTTGTCCGCGCAACATTGGCGGCCATACCAGTACCCAAGACGATCACCGGCATGATCAGCGACATCCAGTTGCCCGGATTATACGAAACGGGGAGGATTCCCAACTGGATGGAGCAGTACAGGATTAGGAGAAGCCCCATCCAGAACGCCGGCATGGACAAGCCGATCAGGGTAATGATCATCACCACATAGTCGGCAACGGAGTAGGGGCGGAGCGCCGACAGGATGCCGGCGGGAACCGCCATAGCCACCGCCAAAAGAAGGGAGGCAAAGGTCATTTCCATGGTGATGGGCAAGCGCTTGACAATCATGCTGATGACATCCTCGCCGCCAAGGAAGCTCTTTCCGGGGTTGAGGGTCACGATGCCCTTCAGCGCCTCCCACATCTGCACCCAGTAGGATTGATTCAGACCGTAGGATTCGTTAAACTGCTCGATCTGCTCCGGACGCGCCAGTTGACCAAGGATGTTGTAGGCTGCGTCCATGGGGGAGATATAGAGGATGGTAAACACCAGGAAGGTGACGCCAATGATCACGAAGGCCATCAGCATTACACGCTGGAAGGTATAGCGGGCAAAGGCATTGCCCACAATGAGGATAAAGAGAAACGCGGGAAAACCCGCCACAATAAAGGCGGCCAGACCCCAGGGGCGATCCAAGGCGGCGGTCACGGTTTGCAGAAAGCTGCTCTGCTTGAGCGCCGGGTCGGACTGGCGCATATTCGCCATAGCCTGCTCCGTTACGCGCTTGTTGACCTCCTTATCGACCTCTGCCTCAATATTGGAGAGGTCACGGTGGAAGAATTCGCGCTTGTTCTTGACCTGGGCGTACACCTCATCCTGAAGCGTCTGCCGGTCAACACGCTGCTTCTCCTGCTCCAGCTTTTGGAGAAACTCATTGTTGTTCCGGTGGATCAGGTAGTAGATGAAAACAGGCAGGAAAAAGCAAACGCCCAAGGCAAGCAGCAGGATCCGCAGCCCCGTATATGTATATACCTTTGCCACTCTCTTTTCCACAAAATCCCGCATAATATGAAACCTCCCAGCATCATTCGTTATCCAAAGGCGCTTCCCGCGCTTCTCGGAGCGCAAGTCCTGAATGAAAAGATGTCTTAATGGTTCACACGGCAGCGCCGCTGCCTCCGGTTCGTTCTCCGTAGGGTGTACCTCTCTCCAACAAAATCAATAAACATTCCATCGCACCTGTAGGAAAACTTGTGCAGATTTGTTATGCTCTTAGTATAATTGAAAAAAACTTTTTGTCTAACAGCATGTCGTTGCACTTTATGCAACAAGTTGTTGCATACGCTCCCACCAAGGCAGAAGAAAAAGCCTTGAGAATCCGTGCTTTCCGCCGTCCGGCGACGGAGAAAGCGGGAGCGGGGGAAACAACGGGTTCTCACTCCCGGTACACGACCCTGCCGCCCAGCACGGTCATCCGCACACGGAGGTCCTTGATCGCGTCGTGGGGGACGGCGAAAATGTCATCTGACAGCACGGCGAGATCCGCCTGCTTGCCCACTGTGATACTGCCCAGCCGGTCCTCCGCGCCGGCCGCAAACGCCGCACCCAGCGTATATCCGTGGACGGCCTGCCGCACGGTCAATTTCTGCTCGGGCATCCAGCCGTCCGGCGGGTTGCCTGCCAAATCCCTTCTTGTCACCGCGCAGTAAATGCCCTTTGTTACTTCGCTGGTACACACAGGGCTGTCCGAGCCAAAGGCGTAGGGAATCCCCTCGTTTACAATCGTCCTCCAGCAATAGCTGGTCTTCGCTCTCTCCTCACCCACGCGCAGTGGGACGATGTGCTGATCCGTGTCGATGAAAATAGGCTGCAAATGTGCCGTTACCCCCAAAAGCCGCATCCTCTCAAATTGGTCGGGTCTTGTGATCTGACAGTGGATCACGGCGTGCCTGACAGCGGTTTCCGGACACATTTTCTTTGCGTAGGCAATGGCGTTCAGAGCCATATCCAGCCCCTGATCGCCGATGGCGTGGATGGACACCGCCGTTTTTCTCCGGTGCGCCAGCAGCGTCAGCCGGTTTAGCTCCTCCTGAGAATGCTCCGCGTGGCCGGAGGTTTCCGGCATATCCTCATAGGGGCGGGAAAGCAGGGCGCTTCTCGTTCCCAGCACGCCGTCGGCCAGCAGCTTCAGGGATTCCACGCAGAACCGATCCCTCCGGAAGCCGGAACGGTAACCTCGATCCAGAAAGCGCTCAGCCATGGCGGGTGTCGTCCAGCGGCATTGTGCGAAAAGGCGCACGGGGAGTTCACCCTTCTCGTCTATGTCCACGAGGACGCTCATCAGGTCGTCGAAGTCCTTTTCCGTGACCGCCTCAAAGTCGTCCGAATGGACGCTGGTGATCCCGTAGCGCAGAAGGCCAGAGCCGGCCTTCTGAATGAGCCGGCGCATATCCTCCGGGCGCATGGGAGGCGTCGCCCTCCATATCAGCTCCCGCCCTTCATCCCAAAAGCACCCCAGCGGCATTCCATTGTCGTCTGTATCGAAGTGTCCCCGCGGAGGCTGAGGCGTTTGAGGCGTGATCCGCGCGACCGCAAGCGCACGGCTGTTTGCCACCAGCATTCGGTTACAGGCCCTTGCCAAAACGATGGGGATCTCCGCGGAAATGCGGTCTAAATCATAGCGCGTGGGCAGCGTTTTGTCTTCCCACAGCTCGTTGTTCCACCCGCGGCCATGGATCCAGCGGACGGAGGGGTTCTTTTCCACATACCGCCGCCCCTCTCGGATCAGCTCGTCCAGGCTCCGCACGGCGCTCAGCTCCAGCTTTTCTTCCGCGTATCCCAAGCTCAGAAGGTGCATATGGCTGTCGTGAAATCCCGGAAGCACCGTTTTGCCCTCCAGATCCACCACCGCCGTGTCCGCCGTTTTCAAGGAGAGGATCGCCTCATTTGTTCCTACCGCCGCAATGACGCCGTTGCACACCGCCACCGCCTCGGCCCTCGGCTGCGCCTCCTCCATCGTTTTGATATTTCCGTTGTACAGTATCAGCTCCATGGGTCTCGCCTCCGCCTCTCTCTAAGCGTTACAAACCGGCAAAATTGAACAGGATCCCCACTATCGCAGAAAATGCAATAAACAACGCCGGGTGAAGGTCTCTTGTGGGTTTGACAAAATTGGTAAGCACCAGCAACAGCGCCGCCAGGAGCACCGCCTTCAGATCCACGACCTCGCTAAGCGCGCCGCTCAGCAGCGCCTCCGTATTGACGATAACGATCAGCACCACCGTCAAGCCGGCGGCAGCAATCAGCCCCGTGGCGGCGGGGCGAAGGCCGTACATGGCGCCCAACACAAATCGATTGTCCTTAAAGCGCTGCATAAATTTGGCAATGATGCACACCAATATCAGAGAGGGTAGCACCTCGCCCAAGGTGGCCACGATGGCACCCCACACACCGGCTGTCATATAGCCCACATAGGTGGCCATGTTGATCCCGATCGGACCGGGCGTGGACTCGGAAACGGCAATCATGTCCACCAGCTGCGCCTGCGTATACCAGCCCGTCCGCTCCGACAAGTCCATCAGGAAGGGAACGGAGGCCATGCCTCCGCCGATCGTAAACAGGCCGATCCGCGCAAATTCAAAGAAAAGCTTGAGCAAAATCATTCTTGCGTCACCCTCCTAACCTTCAGCAGGATCCCCGCCACGGCGGAAACAAGGACGAAAAGTATAGGGGACAGGCTCGTAAAGGACGCGGTCAGAAACACGACCACGAAAATAATGGCGGCAGGCAGATCCGGCACGGCTTTTTTCCGCAGCTTCAGCACCGCGTTAAGGATCAGCACGCAGACACAGACGCGGATGCCGGCAAACGCATTTTGCACGGCAGGGATGTCGGCAAAGTTTGTCAGGAACGCCGCAATGATCATAATGATGATCAGCGAGGGGAAGACCGCGCCCAGCGCGGCGGCGATCCCGCCCCAAACGCCCTTTTTCTTATTGCCAATGAAAATGGCGGTGTTCACGGCGATAATGCCGGGGATGCACTGTCCGATTGCGTAGTAGTCCAGCACATCCTCCGAGTCTACCCATTTCTTTTTCTCCACGACCTCCTTTTGGATGATGGGAAGCATCGTATAGCCCCCGCCGAAGGTCAGCGCGCCTATCCGGGCGAACGTCAGGAAAAGATCCAAATATATGTTCACTTGCTCAATCTCCTCTCCACGCGGGTCCTCACCACGGGGCTGCCATGCCGTCGCATCGGGGCTCTGTACCCGCGGCCAAAGAATGCTCTCCCGTGCGCCAGATGATCTGTCCACGCCCCATGGCGCCTGGCTCGCGGGTCACCTCCACGTCGTGTCCCATGGCGGCCAGCTGCGCTACGACCTCCTCCGGCACCCACGGGTCAACCTGTACGCGCTTTTCGCCGACCCACTGGAAGCGGGGAGCGTCCAAGCACTCCTGCGGATTCATATGGTAGTCGATGGTGTTTACCAGTACCTGCACGTGTCCCTGCGGCTGCATGAATCCGCCCATAACGCCAAAGGGGCCGACGGCCTTTCCATCCTTGCACAAAAAACCGGGGATAATGGTGTGATAGCTCTTTTTGCGTCCTTCGATGCAATTGTCGCTGCCGGGGTCAAGGCTGAAATTGTTGCCGCGATTTTGCAGTAGTATACCGGTTCCCGGCACCACCAGGCCTGAGCCGAAATCGCAGTAGTTGCTTTGAATGTAGCTGACCATGTTCCCCTCCTTATCTGCGGTGCAGAGGTAAACTGTATCGCCGCAGGAGGGGGCACCAACGGTGGGCAAAATAGCCTGATCCTGACTGATCTGCGCCCTCCGCCGCGCGGCGTATTTGTCGGAGAGCATATCCGCTACCTTTGTTTTCATGCTTCGGGGATCCGCCACGAATGCCTTGGCATCCGTAAAGGCCAGCTTCATCGCCTCGATCATAGCGTGATACGTCTGAACGCTCTCCCGCTGCTCCCCCAGCTCCATCTTCTTCAAAATGTTCATAGCCATCAGGACGGATATTCCCTGTCCGTTAGGGGGTATCTCATAGACGTCATACCCCTTGTAATTGACGGTAATGGGTTCCACCCACTCGGCCTGATAATCCGACAGGTCGTCCGGCTCCAGGTATCCGCCTGTTTTTCGGGACCAATCCACCATCTTCTCCGCCAAACGACCTCGGTAGAAGCTCTCCGCGTTCGTATCCGCGATCTCCGCAAGGGTATTGGCCAAGTCCTCGCATTTCCAAATGCTCCCGGCCTCAGGCGTGACGCCGTTGGGTGCAAAGGTGTCGAACCATGGCCGGTACTTGTCGCCGACCAGTTCCTTGCACATCTCCTGATAGTCCGCCGCCCAAAATCCTGCTACGTCCGGGGACACAGGATACCCGTTTCTGGCATAGTCAATAGCTGCGGCTGCGTTGTCCTTCAGTGAGAGGCTTCCAAAGCGCTCCGTCAGCTTTGCCCAGCAGGAGGGGATCCCTGGCACGAGCACCGTTTCCCATCCTCGGCGGGGCATGGCGGACGCGCCCATTCTTTTGATCACATCCGCGTTCAGCGCCTTCGGTGTCCAGCCGCTCCCGTTGATTCCGTAAAGCTTCCCCTTCGTCCAAACAAGGGCGAAGGCGTCGCCGCCGACGCCGTTTGAAGTCGGCTCCAACACGGTAAGCGACATCGCCGTGGCGATGGCGGCATCAATGGCATTTCCGCCCTTCTTTAAGATATCCAAGCCCGCCTGAGCGGCAAGAGGTACGGATGTGCAAACCATGCCGTTTTGGGCGTAGGCCACAGTACGCCGCGAGGGATAGCGATAGAGATGGGGGTCGAATGGCGCCGCGCAATTGTGAGTTCTTGACATGACACGTTGTGCCTCCTTATGTGAAATAAAGCTTCTCTCTTGCTGCCTTTGCCGTCGGCAGCGCCCGCAGTCGCGGAGCGCTCCCACGGAGCTTACCGTCCAGGTGGGAAACCGCGCCGGTTCCTGGTAAATTATTCGCACATTTTGACATTGGCAAATGGCGAGGAATGTGGTATATTAGGTGCGTTGACGGTTCTTAGGGGGGCTTTTTCTTGCCGGACTCGATATCTCGCTCTGCGCAGGACATTTGTACCGCTTTTCATATTCTCCCGTGTATAGCATCCTTATCCTGTCCGTAGTATAATGGAAAAGGCGGTGTTTGCCTAACAGTATGTCGTTGTGCTTTATGAAACAAGTTGTTGGGTCGTCTTCAAAACCCGGAAATCGATTGGAGGGACTGAAATGCAGTATCCATACCTGAAATACTTTATCACCATCGCCGACTGCATGAGCCTTTCCAAAGCGGCTCAGCAAATACATATTTCCCAGCAGGGACTCAGCTCCTATTTGCGTCGTCTGGAGGACTATTACCAAGCCGAGCTGTTCGTCAGAAAGCCCGTCTTCGCGCTGACCCCCGAGGGAAAGCTCCTTTTAGAGAAGGCCAAGATCATCGACGAAAGCTTTGAGCAGCTGGAGGAGATCTTTCGCATGAAGGACGATGACCCGATCATCAGCGTCGGCGTCGTCAGCTCGGCTCTGCGCTACTATACCGAAAAACAGCTTCTCTCTATTTTTCACGCACAATACCCAAACACCCTGGTGCGGTTTGTGGATACCACCCCGAATGATATCGCCTTTGGCGTGATTGACAACATATACGATTTCGGCTGCACGAATGTGATGCAGCCCCAAAAAGCGCTTAGCTACGAGCGCCTGTTCACGCAGGAATTCCTTTTGGTCGTCTCCGACTCCACGCTGCGGGAGATAAAGGGGAACACCCTCTGTCTGGACGAATTGAAAAAGGGTGTGGATCTGGGAGATTTCCTCGACATCCCCTATTTCGGGTATCCCAACTCCTATGTGGTCACAAAGCTCCTGCACAATTACTGCGAGCAGGAGAAAAAGACGCTCATCACTCGCTTGGAAAACCCCACCGCAGAGGCCACCATGCAGATGGTCATGTCCAACAAGGGCTTTACACTGCTGGTGGCAGACCGGCTTCCGCTTTTCCAAAACCACGCCGGGAGCTACAGTCAGCCGTTTTACAGCTTTCCCATAAAGTCGCCGACGCTGGAGGTCCCCTATTATCTGGTCAGCAAAAAGGATCGCCCTCATCCCAGCCACACAAGGGAGCTTATGTCGCTGACGAGGCGGCTGCTATCTGCCCCGTAACTCCCGAAGGCTGCGGCGCTCCGCATATAGCCTCCCCGTTTCTATCCGCCCCCTCCGCGGAGAAGGCGGAGGGGGCGGTTTTTGACTTTTCACATATATCCCCTGGCTTCCTATTGCCTCTTTAGCCATTTTATGGTAAGGTTTTCGTATTACAGGGCAACAAGGCGAAGTACACTGGGCCAAGGCCCAGTGCGGCCTGCGCAGCAGGCAGCGGGGGCGGACGAGGATGCAGCTGCCCGGTGGAGGGCATCCTTTTCACCCACTAGAGCAACCTCTGCGGGGAGTACACCGAGCCGGACGATGCCGGTACGGTAGCGTACTACCTCTCCGCGGATCACTTTGCACTTTTCGCACATGGCTCCCGCCAGCGGCGCCACGGGAGCGGAAACGCCCACCCTTGTGGAGAGCATCGCAGTGGAGGGCGGCGTGGAGCTGCTTGAGAACGGCGAGGGTGGTTGGTACGACGAGGACGGCACACGGTGGTTCTACTATGATGTGCAGCCTGAGTTGCACCGCTACACCGTGACCTTCACGGCATCGGGCACCGAAGGCTTCGGCATCATCTCCGTCGAGCCGGTACGCAGCATCTTCTGCAGAGGCGTGGCCAACACCTGAGGCATCGAGCGATTCACCCGGCTTCGGGAGCTGGGGCTGCTGCAAAGCCCCGTTACCTCGGTGGATTTGTCCCGCTTCCCCGCCCTGACGTATTTCAAGGACACCGACACCCAGCTCAAGCAGGTGAGCTTCCGCAATAACCCCCGGCTGCGGATCGTTACCTTTATAAAAAAGCCCCTGGCATCGCTGAATGTGTCGAACAACACCGCCTCTGGACGGCTGGGCTACTCCGGCAACCAGCTTACGACGCGGATGCAGCCATCGTGAACGGCCGGCTGGCGTCCATGCCCTCCGACGAGCTGCGTATCACGCTCTATGACGCGCAGGGCAGACCCATCCCCGGCGTGCAAGGTGCCTACGACGTCGAGATAGCTGGGCAAGACGGCGGTGGTGCTGGCGCGCCGCGGCGACATCAACAGCAAGACGGATCAGAGCGGCGAGGACATCTCTGTGGAAGATAGGTCAAAATATGCTTGGGATGTGTATGGTGACCCTTGGTCGCTGTGGAAGGTTAGTCCATCAGCGACCTTCTCTTTTTTGCAGGCATCCCGAATGGTATCCGTCACCAGTGAAGACGTCATATCGCCGGCGATCCGGTAAGCCAAGACCATCTTCCCGCATAGATCCAACACGGCACACATATACAACATTCCTTTAGCTGTGGGAGTGTAGGTAATATCGGTCACCCAAAAGCGGTCAGAAAAAGGCTGGGCAAACGCACGCTGCAACAGGTTTGGATATTTGTGAACCGCCTGTTGCTAATGCCGATACGGCTTGCGGCGGTGTACCTGTGAAAGCAGATCAAGCTTACGCATTACACGCAAAACGGCGTTGAGATTGACATTTTTGCCATGTCGGCATTTCAGCCATCGGCGAACACGGCGGCAGCCGTAGGTTTGTTTACAGCGCTGTTGGCAGTCGATGATCAGATCAACAAGCCGTTGGGCCTTTGGCTGGCTTGCCCTGCCGTTTTCGCCAGGCATAGTAACCGCTGCGGGAAACTTCAAACATACGGCACATGGATCCGATCGGATATTTCTCGCAAAATCGCTTAATCACCCGGTATTTCAGATTCACCTCCTCCTAGCTTCGGACAGAAAATTTCGCAGCAGCTCCACCTGCATCCGCAGCTCGATCAGCTCGTTGTTCCGTTTTTGCTCTTCGCTGATCGAGCCTTTGCGCGGTCGGCCTTTCGGATGCGGAACATAGCCGTTGGCGATCAACCGTTGTTTGCGGTTTTGGCGACTAACAAGCCCTTTGACTTGTTCTTTGCTCAGTCCGAAACGGGCACCGATCTCCCGGTTCGTTTCTCCCGCGGCTTTTCGCCGGAACACTTCCTCACTGAGCGCCTCTACTTTTGTATATTGTCTGGACATGACAACACCTCCTGTTGTAGCTTCTATTCTACAACAGAAGGTGCTTTTTTTTCACTGTCCGTTTGGGGGGTATAGTCCAGAGTGCCTGCATTAGAATCGTATTTAATTGTTCAGATTTGGTCAGATTATGCCAA
>UQZJ01000006.1 GCA_900545495.1 uncultured Eubacteriales bacterium | reverse complement strand
CACTTCTACCGCTTAAAAAAAGCCTTGCCCCGCCACGGGAATATTCCGGCTACACTAACCATTCTGTCTATCTTCATTGGAATTGCTGCTGTTATGACAATTGTTTCTGTTATGGAGGGTATGAAGCTCCAAGTTATGAAACAATTCAATGCGATGGGCGCAAATCGCATTGGGGTACAAATTGAGGTCTATTTATCTGACGAAAGCGGAAATAGTGCGGGCGTTGATTATTTTCCTAAACTGTATAGCTATTGCCAAGGGTTAGCATGTTTTTTCGGATAAGATGCCGAAAGCCTATAATGGTAACAATACAAAGAAGCAAGGTAAAAACTATAAGTTCTTACCTTGCTTCTTTGTTGCCCTGTACCGTCCGGTTTGCCCCATAGGTCACATTGTGTACCTATGAACATGAACCGTTACGGTTTCGGGTCTTTTTGGCACGCCGTGAGGGATTCGAACCCCCGGCCTTCTGGTCCGTAGCCGCTGTTATTTCCTCACGAGCAATCCCGCCCTGTCCCGTCTAATTCCTTCGAACACCGTGTATTTACAATGGTTTCGGGTGTTTCATCGCCGGAATCAGTCACCACCCCTGAAGCTGCAACAAATCCAGAAAAAATAAAATTTGTTAGAAAAACGTTAGAAACCGTCTGCTGTTATCGTTGACAGGATGCCCTATGCGGGCATCCTGTTTTTTCTTGCGGTGCAGGTTGTAGTTCGAAGATACGCGAGAGCAACTTGCGGCGAAGCCGCAAAGCGGCTCGCGTGAGCAACTCGGCCTTGCTGCACCATCCTCCATCGAAGTAGACACTCATGTTGCCAAGTACGGCGATAGCCGCGCAGAGCGCCTACAATGAGCGTGTGTAGCTTCGCGCTTTGCCCACCCCCTCACCCTACCGCCTTGTATTTTACGCTTGACAACGTAATAACGCCATGTTATGATGTCGTTACATGGTGTATCGACGTGATAATGGAATGAACGAGGAGACAATGACATGAATGTAAATCCAAAAGAGCGTACCGAGTCCATTAGCATCCGCGTGACCCCGGAAGAAAAAGCTGCATTGAAGAAACTGGCTGCTGCTGCCGGTATGACATTGACTGGCTTTCTTGTCGGTGAAGCACTGGGCGAAAAGCTTGGTGACGCGATTATCAAAAGCAGGGAGGCGAAGAAAAAATAACGCCGCACGCGGTGGGCATTTGCCCCGCGGCGGCGTCAGCACAGGGGCAAGTATTACCCCCTGTGCATCGCTGTAAGTTGTGTACACAATAAATGAATCATCGTATTGTATTTGGATGAAGTAGTGTCGCCAGCTGGCAAAACATACGCCAGGGAAGGTAAGACATGATAAATTATTTTGGAAAGGAGATGGTTCGCCGAGTTCGAAAGGAGTTTTTTCTATGGCCAGAAGCGCCGCATATCGCAAGTATCAAATCACCATCAATAATCCCATTGACAAGGGCTTCACACATGACACCATCAGGAGCATTTTATCCGGGCTGTCCGGCTGCCTGTACTGGTGTATGTGCGATGAAGTAGGCCAGCAAGGGACACTGCATACCCATCTGTATGCCGCATTCAGAAATGCTGTACTGTTCCAAACTATGCAGCAACGTTTCTATGGCGCACACATTGAGGATGCCCGTGGTACACACCGCGAAAACCGTGACTATATCCGCAAGGAGGGCAAGCACCGCGAAACGGATAAAGCAGATACTAACCTCCCTGATACATTTGAGGAATCCGGTGAACTTCCTGCTGAATCCGATCGGCGTGTGAAGCAGTCGGAAGCGATCCTCGCCATGATTGAAGATGGGGCATCCGATGTAGAAATTCTTCGCGCTTATCCCTCTGCGCTGAATCACCTTCCCCGCATACAGCAGACACGACAAGCATTATTAGAGGACAAGTACCGTCGTCTGCGCCGCACTGACTTGAAGGTTCGTTATATTCACGGTACTACCGGCGTTGGAAAGACCCGCAGCATTCTGGACGAATACGGCGACGAAAACGTATATCGCGTGACCAACTACAAGCATCCGTTCGACGGTTATAAAAGTGAACCCGTCCTTGTGTTTGACGAGTTCCGTTCCAGCCTGCCGCTGGCTGATATGCTGAACTACCTCGACGTATACCCGCTCATGCTGCCCAGCCGTTACGCTGACCGTGTGGCGTGTTACACGCGGGTGTTTATCGTCAGCAACATTCCCCTTGAGAAGCAGTATCCCGTCGTGCAATTGGAGGAACCAGCCAGCTATGCAGCGTTCCTTCGCCGTATCAATGACGGCATCTGGGAAATGCTCCCCAACAATGGCAACGAGCCGTTTTAAGGGAGGTGTGCAGTGATGCTGAACAACTATCCCGATGTACTGACCGTAAAGCAACTGGCAGAAGCGCTGAATATTGGCCTTAATGCCGCCTATGAGTTGGTTAACCGGCACGAGATTGGCGCAAAGCGAATTGGCCGGGCTATCCGCATACCCAAATCAAGCGTGATAATGTATCTTAACTCCGCCCGCTATATGGTTGGGCAAAACGATAACAGCAGACTACCGAATGAAAGGAGAAAATCATGACCGGAAGTCTGCAAACTAAAAATGGAAAATTCTATATTGTTCTGAATGACATGGTGAGCGGTAAGCGTAAACAGCGTTGGATTGCCACTGGCCTGACGGTGAAGGGCAACAAGCGTAGAGCCGAACAACTTCTTCGTGAAAAGTTGGCGGAGGAAATGCAGAAAGCGTCACTCCCCGTTTCCGATATGCGGCTGTCTGATTGTATCCGCCACTGGCTAACCTGTGTGCAGCGCCGTGTGGATGAGGTTACCTATTTGGGCTATCTGCATACAGCAGAAAAGCACATACTCCCCTACTTCGATGCCAGCGGTCTGACGCTGCGCGGTTGTACCGTAAAAGTCCTGCAAAGCTACTTCGATGAAAAGGCCAATAGTGGCCGTTTGGATGGCAAAGGAGGTCTGTCTGCAAAGACTTTGCGCCATCATCGTAACATCATCCGCCAGTCGCTGTCAGAAGCGGTAAAGGATGGTCTGATAGCCAATAATCCCTGTGACTATGTGGAGCTTCCCCGTCATGACCGCTATGAAGCCGCCTTTTACAGCGCTGAACAGCTGCAAAGGCTATTTGATGTGATGAAGGATGACCCCATGCTCCCGCTGGTCAAGATAACCGCCTTGTACGGTCTGCGCCGCAGTGAGGTTCTGGGCTTGAAATGGGATAGTGTGGACTTTGACAACAACTGTCTGTTGATTCGGCACACCGTCTGCAAGATGATGACGCGCATTGAGAAGGATAAGACCAAAACGCAGAGCAGCCGACGCAGCTTCCCACTGACCGCCGAAGCCCGCAGCATCTTCCTCACCGCCAAAGCAGAGGAGGAAGAAAATCGTCGACAGTTTGGCCGTGCCTATCAGGAAAGTGATTACATCTTCAAATGGCCTGACGGCACACCATTTGAGCCGGACTATGTGACGCACCATTTTCTGAAAATCCTCAAGAAGAACAACTTGCCGCATATTCGTTTTCACGAACTGCGGCATAGTTGTGCAAGTCTCCTGTTGAATCAAGGATGCAGCCTGAAAGATGTTCAGGAATGGATGGGGCACAGCGACATTCAGACCACTGCCAATATTTACGGGCATCTGGATAGCGCCCGCAAGCAAGGTCTGGCGGACAAGCTGACCCAATGTCTAACACGTTAGAAATGTGTTAGAACTCTGGAAGATTTTCCTTGCTTTTTCGGGTAAAGCAAAACCCCGAAGCCGTTGCAGAACAACGGTTCCGGGGTGGCACGCCGTGAGGGATTCGAACCCCCGGCCTTCTGGTCCGTAGCCAGACGCTCTATCCAGCTGAGCTAACGGCGCGTGTCTCATCGACAGCTTGATTATAATAGCACAGTTCAAAACAAAAAGCAAGAGGAATTTTTCAAAATTCCCAATTTTTTCGCAGAGCCTCGCAGCCCCCTCCCCCTGCCCTGTCAAGCACCGCTGGGAGCAGCGCACAAAAGTCCCGCAAGCCGTTGGCTCGCGGGACTTTTCCTCGTTTCAGCTCTCCCGGTTATACAGGCCCGCCACATCGTCCAGCTTCACAGAGAACACCACGGACTGCGCCTCGGACTGGGCGCCCGCCTTCTCCATGATGGCCTGCATGATGGCTGCCCGCTTGTCCGCCGACGTCACCAACAGGATCATCTCCCGCTCCTCCGTGATGGCCAGCCCAAAGAACTTATTGGCGTTGTCGGCATCGGTGGCACGGGTGTGCAGCACCGTGCCGCCCTGCGCACCGGCGGCGGAGGCCGCCTCCATCACCATATCGGAATAACCGCCGTTGGCAATGGCGATCACCAGCTCGTACCCGGATTCATGCATCAGCTCTTCCTCCTTTACAGACAGATCCGGCTGGGCGTCCGCGCCGCCGGAGATCAGATAATTCATGGCGGACTGCCCGCCCACGCTGCTCAGATGCAGGCAAACGGCAATGCCGCTGCCGGGCCGGTCGATGTGCATGGTGTCCACCAGCTCCCGCATCAGCACGTCCTTCACCTGCGGCGTTACCACGGAGAACAGCACGGTTTTCTCCGTGGCCTCCAGACCCAGATAGCTGAGCATATCGTCGCTGGCGGTACCGCGTCCCAGCGCCGAGAATACCACCGGCGCACCGAACGCCCGGTAGAAATCCAGAAAATGCTTGCTGCCCATCACCCGGTTGGTGATGGTGATGATGTAATACAATCTGCTGCTCATACCGTCACCTCCGTCAGCACAGCTCGATGATCGGCTCCACCGCCACGGGAGCCGCCGCAGGCGCCTTGGCGTGCTTCAGCTTCCGCTGATAGCTCAGGCCCAGCAGCTGAATGGTCACCAGCGGCGTCATAGCCACCATCGCCACCACGCCGAAGGCGTCTGTCACCAGATTGCCGCCCACCGCCTCGCACGCGCCCAGCGCAAAGGGCAGCAGGAACGTGGCGGTCATAGGACCGGAGGCCACGCCGCCGGAGTCGAAGGCCACCGACGTGAAGATATCCGGCACCACGAAGCTCAGCGCCAGACTGATGGCATAGCCGGGGATGAGGAACCACATGATGGACACGCCGGTGAGCACCCGGATCATGGCCATGCCCAGCGACACCGCCACGCCCACGGATAGGGCGATATTCATGGCGTGGGCCGGGATAGCGCCCGCCGTGATCTCCTCCACCTGCTTGTTCAGGACGTGTACCGCAGGCTCCGCCTGCACGATAAAGTAGCCGATGACCATGGCGATGGGGACGAGGAGCCAATTATAGTTGTGTCCGGCGATGCTGCCGCCCAAAAAGCTGCCAACGGGCATAAAGCCCACGTTGACGCCGGTGAGGAACAGCGCAAGACCCACATACACATAGGCAAGACCCACTGCCATACTCAGCAGCGCACGCCGCTTCAGCCGCTTGGTAATCAGCTGGAACAGCACCAGAAATACCGCGATAGGCGCCAGCGCCTTGGCGGTCTCCGCAAAGTACTCCGGCAGGGCGTCCACATAGGCGCGGAACATCTCCACCGTGTCTTTGGCATCCGGCATGACGGTGTTGGTATAGGCGTTGCCGTCCGGCTGGTACAGAAGACCCAGCAGCAGCACTGTGATGATAGGGCCGATGGAGCAAAGCGCCACCAGACCAAAGCTGTCGCCTCCCGCCTGCTTATCGCTGCGGACGGCGCTGACGCCCACGCCCAGCGCCATGATGAACGGCACGGTCATGGGGCCGGTGGTAACGCCGCCGGAGTCAAAGGCCACCGCCCAGAAGTCCGGCGAGACGAACATAGCAAGGCCGAACACCAGTACATAGAACCCGATCAGCAGCCACCGCAGCTGGATGCCCAGCAGGATACGCAGCAGCGCGATGACCAGAAAGACGCCGACGCCCACAGCCACCGACCAGATGATGACGCGATTCTGGATGGCGGGTACCTGATTGGCCAGTACCTGCAGATCCGGCTCTGCCACGGTGATGATAATACCGATAAGGAAGCTGATGCCCACGATGATCCAGACCTTCTTGGAGCGGGTGATCTCGCTGCCCACCGCCTGTCCCAAGGGGATCATGGACATCTCCGAGCCCAGTGTGAAAAGCCCCATGCCGCCGATCAGCAGCACACCGCCCAGCAGAAACGCCATCATAGCGTTATTTGGTACCGGCGCAATGGTGAAGCCCAGCACCAGCACAATCAGTATGATGGGCAGCACCGAGGTCAGAGACTCGTGCATCGGCTTTTTGAAGATAGAAAAAAAGCCCTGTGCTTTTTGCCGTTTTTTCCGCAGACGTGCCTGCTCCTCTTGTACCGTTCTTCTCGTCAAATTACCAATCCTTTCCTGAAAAAAATGGCGTATCTGTCCAATTTTGGGCAGATACGCACTTGTATCTTCAAGTATCAGTATAGCAGATTTCACGCCGCCGCACAAGGGATAACCTGTGAACATTCCGTTAAAATCCCCTGTCATCGTCCTGTCAATCTGCGGGGAATGCTCAAAGCTCCTGCCGCGGGCCGGGGCGGAACTCCGCCGAGCACACGGTTACGGCGATGCTCCCCGCCGACAGTTCCGTCAATCGATCCTGCAAAGCGTCCACCCGCTCCGCCGGCAGGGACACCGTCAGCCGGATGGCTGCGCCGTACTCGGTGTCGTCCACCGTGCCGTCCTGCGCCGCCACCTCCAGCTTCACACGCTCCAGCATGGCGTAGGTGCAGGGGATGGACACCACCGCCCACTGCCCCATCACCGCGTATCCCGCGGCACACAGAGCGTCCCGTGCGCCCTTGGAATACGCCCGCGTCAACCCTCCGGCGCCCAGCAGGATGCCTCCGAAGTACCGGGTCACCACGCACACCACATTGGTCACGCCCTCCCGCTGGAACACGTTGAGCATGGGCTGGCCAGCCGTACCCTGCGGCTCCCCGTCGTCGCTGTACCGGACGATGTTCTCCCCGATAAGGTAGCACCAGCAGTTGTGCCGTGCGTCGTAGTACTGCTTCTTCATCTGTGCGATAAACGCCCGGGCGTCCTCCTCCGACTCCACCGGCAGCAGGTGGCTGATGAAGCGGGAGCGCTTCTCCACGAACTCGCTGTCCGACGCCTGAAACGGCACACGAAATGTCTCAGCCACGGCGCACCTCCTTCTCCCAGTCCTCTCGGGTCACCGCGTAGTAACAGGTGACCCTCTCCTGTCCGTCAGGCCACAGAATGGGAGGCCCGTCGCAAACATAGGTGAACCCGCACTTCTCGATGACGCGGCGGGACTTGTCATTCCCCGGGGAATAGCCGCACCAGACACGCGCCGCCCCTCGCTCCATAAAGCACCAGCGCAGCAGCTCCCGCACCGCCTCGGGGATGAGCCCCTGCCCCCAGAAGGGCCGTCCGATCCAGTAGCCGATCTCCGGCTCGCCCTTCCCATCCGGTGCATCAGTGGGAAATACGCCCACGGAACCAATGGCCTCCTCCGGCCGCTCCCGCAGCAGCACCGCCAGCGTGTCCGGCTGGGACAGCACCGTTCGGATGATCTGGCGGCTCTCCTCCACGGACTCGTGGGGCTTCCACCCTGCCGCAGGACCCACCTGCCCGTCGCAGGCATAGCGGTACAGGCTCTCCGCATCCGTCTCCCGCCAGGGCCGCAGCACCAGCCGCTCCGTTGTCCGCGTCATTCCCAGTCCTCCTTGGGCTCTACCCAGCCCTCGATATAGTCCTTGAGCTGTCCCATGATACGGGGCGTACACACCGCCGTCACGTCCACCGTCTCGCCGTAGGCCACGTTCTCCACCTTTGCCTCGCGGTACAGGCTGTCCAGCAGTCCCGTCTTGTCGTAGGGCAGGTGGATGACCACACGTTTGGTACCCTTATCCAGCTTCTTGTCCACGGCGGACAGCAGTGCGGGGATACCCTCGCCGGTCTTGGCGGAGATATACACCGCATCCGCCTCCCGCTCCTGCTGGGCGGTAAACGCCACGTCGCACTTGTTGTACACGCGGATGCAGGGGATCTGCTCCGCTCCCAGCTCCCGGATCAGCTCATCCACAATATGTGCCTGCTCTCTCCACTCCGGGTTGGATGCATCGATGACGTGCAGCAGCAAATCGGCGTACTCCAGCTCCTCCAGCGTGGCCTTGAACGCCTCCACCAGCTGGTGGGGCAGCTTGCGGATAAAGCCCACCGTGTCGGAGATCACCACGTCCAGCGTGTCGCTGACCGTCAGCAGACGGGTGGTGGTATCCAGCGTATCGAACAGCCGGTCGTTGGCGGGAATGCCCGCGCCGGTGATAGCGTTGAGCAGCGTGGACTTGCCCGCGTTGGTATAGCCCACGATGGCCACCACCGGGATCTCGTTTTTCATCCGGCGCTGCCGCTGGGTGCCCCGCACGCGGCGCACCTCCTCCAATTCCTCCTTCAGCTTGTCGATCTTCCGGCGGATATGGCGGCGGTCCGTCTCCAGCTGCGTCTCACCGGGGCCCTTGGTGCCGATGGGTGAGCCGCCGGTGCCGCCCTGCCGCTCCAGATGCGACCACATACCGATCAGCCGCGGCAGCAGATACTGGTACTGTGCCAGCTCCACCTGCAAGCAGCCCTCCTTGGTTTTGGCGCGCTGGGCGAAGATGTCCAGAATGAGGCCGCTGCGATCCAGCACCTGCACGCCGCAAAGCTCCGTCAGCACCCGGATCTGGGAGGGCGACAGGTCGTTGTCGAAGATGACCATGGTGGCGTCGCCGTTTTCCACCATGCGCTTGACCTCCTCCACCTTGCCCTCGCCGATAAAGCTGTGGGGGTCAGGCTTCTCCCGGCTTTGCAGGATGGTGCCCACCGGCTCGCCGCCGGCCGTCTCCACCAGTGCGCCCAGCTCTGCCAGACTCTCCTCGTCGGCGCTGTCCGCGCCCAGTACCGGGGAGCGCAGGCCCACCAGCACCGCATAATCCCGCCTCTGCTCCTTGTTCTGTTCAATGGTCTTTCGTTCCATATAGTACCCTCTTGCCTGTATTTTGGTATAGTATACCGTATCCCGCGGCAAATGTAAATAAACAAGACCCGCACCAAACGGTACGGGTCTTGTGATGTGATGTGTCTCTTTTACTTGTCCAGGCCGAAACGCTTGTTGAACTTGGCAACACGTCCGCCGGTATCCACCAGCTTCTGCTTGCCGGTGAAGAAGGGGTGACACTTAGAGCAGACTTCCACGCGAATATCCTTCTTCGTAGAACCTGTCTCAATCACATTACCGCAGGCGCATTTAATAGTAGTCTGCTGATAATTGGGATGGATTCCTTCCTTCATTGCTCATGTTCACCCCTTTCTGGTTCACTTGTCGCCGTGGCAGACCCACAAACGCAACTGTGATGATAGCACATATTTTCCGCAAATGCAAGCATTTTTCGCAGCGTTTACAAAGAAATTTCCGTACCGCTCCGGAAAAAGTACAGGATGCGCTGTGACACCGGCTTTTCCATAATGCGGCTCAGGGCGTCGCTGTATGCCTGCAGCTGCGGACGGTACAGCTCTGCGCGTTGGAGCGTCTCCTCCGCCGTCACGCGGTCGGTCTTGAAATCCACCACCGTCAGCGACCCGTTTTCCTCGAATACGCAGTCCGCCACACCCTGGAGCAGCAGCTCCTCGCCTTCCGCACCCTTGGCGTAGCGCTCCGCCGGCATCAGCAGGGCGAACCGGTACTCCCGCCACACCCGCTCCGCGCTTCGGATCCGTGCCGCCAGCGGCGAACGCAGGAACGCCGCGATGCTCTTGGCATCTACCGCCTCCGCCTGCTCCGGCGTCAGCAGCCGCCGCTGCTCCAGCATCCGCACCTGTGACCGCACCGCCTCCTCCGTCGGCTCCGTGTCCAGCGGCAGGTACTGCATCGCCAGATGGATGGCGGTACCTCGTTCGGCGGCGGACAGGCCACGCGCCGCCTGCAGGAAGCGGGGCTTCTCCGGCGCGGCGGGACGCCGCATCGTCCCCGCGCCCTCGGCGATCTCCTGATCCAACTCCCGGCCCTTCAGCTGGGTGGCGGTGAGCTTCGTCGGTATCGTCGTCACCGCCTGATGTGGGTACTCGAACGCCAGTGCCGCCCGATCCGGCTGGGTATAGGTCTGTGTGTCCCGGCGCTCCGCCGTTACTGATATACCGTCGCTGGCGTCGCTGCCGTTACCTCGCCACAGACGGATGATCCACCCCTCTGGTATCGGCGTCAGCGTCTCCGGGCGGATGCCCGCCAGCGCGTGGAGCGGCGCCGCCTCGTGGGTATGCAGCAGCGACAGCAGCAGCCATTCTCCCGGCGATTTGGCGGCAGCCACCGCCTCCGGCATCACCGGCGAGCCTGTCAGCACCGCCAGCTCCCGCAGCTTTTTATCCATGTGCCGCCGGCAGTCGATGAGGATCAGCTTCTCCTTGGCGCGGGTCATGGCCACATATAAAATCCGCATCTCCTCGGCCTTGGCCTCCCGCTCCAAGCGCAGTGCCAGGGCCGTCTTGGAGATGGTCTTATAGCGGATATGCCGCTCCATGTCCACCCGCTCTGTCCCCAGTCCCAGCGTGGGATGCACCAGCACCGGACGACTCATATCCTGTTGGTTGAAGCTCCTTTGCAGGTCCGCCAGAATGACCACCGGAAATTCCAGGCCCTTGGAGCCGTGGACGCTCATGATCTGCACGCCCTCCGCCGAGCGAGCGGCGGACAGTCCCGGCGCATCGCCCTTTTCCAGCAGCCGCCGCAGGTGGGTGATAAAGTCGAACAGTCCCGCCTTGCCGCTCTGCACCAGCTGGCGGGCGTAATCGTACAGCGCCGTCAGCCGTGCCTGCCGCAAGGGGCCGTCGTCCATGGCGCCGAAAATAGCCATAACGCGGCATCGGTCATAGATATACCACAGCAGCTCGTCCGCCGCCATCTCCCGCGCCGCCCGGCGCAGCTCCTCCAGCAGTGCCAGAAATTCACGCACCGCCGGCCGTTCGTCCCGGCACAGCGCGTCGTAGTAGTCGCCCTCCGTCTGTAAAGCGCGGATGGCCGCCAGCTCGTCGGGACACAGCCCCACCAGCGGCGAACGCAGCACAGAGATGAGAGGTACATCCTGCCGCGGATTGTCCACGATCTCCAGCAGCGACACCGTGACGGCGATCTCGATCGCGCCGAAAAAGTCATCCCGCTCCCCGCCGCCGCAGGGGATACCCTCCCGTGCCAGCGCCGCGGTGAACGCCTTCATCCGCGACCGGGGCGAACGCATCAGAATGACGATATCCTCCGGCCGGACGGGGCGCATAACGCCGCCCTCCCCTTGTATGGGGAAGCCCTCGTCCAGCAGCTGCCGGATACGCCGGGCGGTGAAACGTGCCTCCACCTCCGTCCGGTCGAATTTCTCCTCCGGCGTATCCTCCACGCTGATAACGTGCATCTCCGTCTCCCGATCCGCCGCCTCCGCATAGTATTCCGCGCCAAAGTACAGCTGCTCGTCTGCCGTGTAGTCCATCTCGCCCATTTCCTGGGACATGATATCCCCGAACACAAAGTTCGTGGCGGTCAGTACCTCCTGCCGGGAGCGGAAGTTTCGGCTCAGGACCATGCGCCGGGGCTGGCCGTCCGCCGCCTTCGCCGCATCCGCGTAGCGCCGGTATTTCTCCAAGAATATGGTGGGATCCGCCAGACGGAACCGATAGATGCTCTGCTTCACGTCTCCCACGGTGAACAGGTTCCCACCCTCTCTGGAGATGGCCTGAAAGATGCAGTCCTGCACCTCGTTGGTATCCTGATACTCATCCACCATGATCTCCTGATACCGCTGGGATACCTGCCGTGCCAGCTCCGTAGGGCTTCCGTCCTCCTGACACAACAGCGTGACGGCATAGTGCTCCTGATCGGAGAAATCCATGGCGTTGCGCCGCACCTTCTCCGCTTGATACCGCTGGGAAAACTGCTCCGTCAGCCGCAGCAGCGCCAGCATCGCCGGGGCTGTGGCGCGGAGATCGTCCAGATGCTCCTGCTCCGGCACCTGATACGGCGCCGCCAGCTTTTTCAAGGCATCCTTGCACTTCTTCAGCACCGCCTGCGCCGCCGCCTTTGCCGCACCGTTCTCATCGCCCCGCACCGCGCCCATGCGCCGGAATTCCGGCGCGATGCGGCCCATGGCCTCCCAGCCCTCCTGCGCCGCCTGTTCATACTGCCGCAACTGTGCAGCTGTCTCCAGAAAACGGTCGGCGTAGGCGTTGTACACCGCCTCATAGCCCTCCATGGCGTCCACGGCCCGCTCCAGCTGCTCCGCCCAGAACAACGCCTTTCGCACGGTATCCTCCATGACCGTCCGGCCATATACGCTGTCGGCCAGAGTCGGCGGCAGGTTCCGCCAGCTCTCCGCCGCCTGATGCAGCCACCGCACCGGGTAGGGGTGGCTCTGGATCTTCTCATGCAGCTCCAGCACCAGCTCCACCAGCTTCCGGTCATCCCGCCCCGCGCCCAGCGTACCTGCCAGCAGCGCAAACTCCGTATCACCGCTTTCAATATTCTGATAGAACGATTCCAGCGTCCGCTCCAACGCCCGATCCTTCAGAAGCTTGGCCTCCGCCTCATCCAGTACCCGGAAGTCCGGCGTCAGGCTTCGTCCGTCCACCGGCTCCAAAAGATGGATATGCTCCCGCAGCAGTGATGCGCAGAAGGCGTCCACCGTCTTGATATCCGCCTGATACACCCGGAACATCTGACGGCGCAGATGCCGATCCTCCGGCGAAGCCGCCACCCGTGCCGACAGCTCTGACGCCAGCCGCGCCCGCAGCTCCGCCGCCGCGGCGCGGGTAAAGGTGATGATGAGGAAGTCGTCCACATCACAGCGCTCCTGCGTCAGATAGGAGAACACTCGCTCCACCAGCACCTTGGTCTTGCCGGAGCCGGCGGCGGCGGACAGCAGCAGGCTGCCGCCCCGGTCATAGACCGCCGCGTGCTGCTGCTCCGTCAGCTTCAATTCAGCCATGCTGCTTCACCTCCTCATCCACCACCTGCCAGAACTCCTCCGGCGTTGTTTTTCGCAAATAATGCGGCTTGTCCCGGCTCTCATCAAACCAGCACGCCGACTGGAACGCGCACCACGCACAGGCACTGTCCTGCGGCCCGCGGGTGCAGGGGTCGGCGTCGATATTGCCCTCCCCGATCTCACGGGCTACCCGGTGCAGCAGGCTGTCAATATACCGCGCCATCTTGCCCATCTGCGCCGTGCTCACCAGTACGCTGGATGCCAGTCCCTGCATCGCGCCGTCCTTCGTCTTGCCCACCGGTAGGTAGCACGGCGACTCCAGTGCGCTGTGTTCCATAGCGGTCAGAACCTCCGGTTCGCCCAGCAGCATACCAGTACGCCGCAGCTCGCGCCGCAGCATATCCTCGATCTTGTCCGGCGGAAGCGCCCGGTCGGCCTGCAGGATGATGTCACGCGCCGGCATATACAGCACGCCCGCCGGCTCCACCGGGCTGCCGAAGTAGCTGCTCCCCTCCCTTTGCAGGGTGAACAGGTACAGCAGCATCTGGATACCCAATCCGTACCGTACATCCGTCAGATCGAAGGCCTTTTTGCCGGTCTTGTAGTCCACCACCCGCAGATAGAGCTTGCCGTCCTTCAGCCAGCCGTCCACCCGGTCCACCTTGCCGCCCACGGAGAGTGTAGTAGCGCCCTCTGTCACGGTGATGGCGGGGAGCTGCCCGTCCTTACCGCCGAAGCCCAACTCAAAGGCCATGGGCTGGAAATCCGACACCGCCATCTCGTCGGCGATGTTCTCCACGATGGCGCAGGCCGTCTCCCGCAGGCGGGAGAACAGATACCGGAACCGTGCGCTCTTCCCGGCGTAGCCGTCGATCTGCGTCCGGGCATATTCGTCCACATAGTGGTGTACCAGCTTCCGCAGCGCCGGCTTGTCCACCCGGCCATAGCCGCCCCGATCCCGCACATCCCGGTTCACGTTTTCCAGCAGATAGTGGATGAACGTTCCCACCTCCGGCGCTTCAAAGCCGGCGCTGGTGCGCTCCTTGGCGCGCAGGCCGTACTCCATGAAGTACCCGAAATGGCAGCTTTTCAGCCGGTCGACACGGGAGGCAGACATGGCGATACGCCGTCCGTACAGTGTCTCCACCGCCTGCCGCGAGAGCTTGCCCCGCCCCATGGACCGAGCCTGCTCCATCCGCGTGAGCAGCGGCTTCTGCCCGTGCTCGGCAAAGTACTGCCACAGCGGGCCGCCCGGCTCCTGACCTGCCAGCGCCAGCGCCGCCGCAGGCAGCTCACGCCGATAGCTGCCGTCCTCCCGTTCGATGGTCACCTGCGGGAACAGCCGCGTGATGCGCGCCACCACGAAGGAGGGCAGCAGCTGGCCGCCCATCCCGTCCGATACCGGCCACGTCACCGTCAGCGACGCCGTGGGCTGGGCGAGGCAGGCATAGATATTCTGCAATTCCGCGCTGAGCGGGTCAAAGGTGGCGTCGGACAGCAGGATGCCCCGCTGCTGCAAAAGCGCCCGCTCCTGCGCGTCCAGGATCCCACCGCCCTGCTCCACCGTGGGCAGTACGTTGTCGTTGGCACCCAGCAGAAACAGATGCCGCACCGTATGCCGGTCGTTCCGGGTGAGGGGCGTCACCTTCACCTGATCCAGCGTGGCGGGGATGGTGGCCACGGCGTACTGGCTCAGTACCAGCCGCAGCAGGCGGGCAAACTCCTGTCCGTCCACCTCCACATCGCCCAGCAGCTCCACGAACTGATCCAGCACATCGCAGAAGATGCGCCACAACTGGCTATACTCCTCCGCAAGCTGCACCTGCCCGTCGTCGTACAGCGCCTCCGTCTGCTGCTTCAGCGTTTCCGGCACCGCCGCCGACTCTGCAAATCTGTAAAGCGTTTCCGCTTTATCCCGTACGGTAAGTCCGGTCTTCAAGCCCTCGCTCAGGTCAGCGAACAGCTCGCGCACCCGGCGGCGCACGGTGTTGACCTCCGCCAGACGCTGCCGCCGCGTGTCGTTCAGTTCCGCGCCGTAGCCGTCGGGGCTGGCCGTCCAATCCGTGTCACGCAGCCACATCGCGCCCCGGATCTCCCAGCGGATCACATAGTTTTCCAGGATGTCGCACTCCGCCGCGGAGATGCCCGCCATGCCGGTCTTGAGACAGCGGAACACATCCTCGTATTCAAACCCACCGGTGACCGCGTCCACCGCCGACAGCAGCATGGTCAGCACCGGCTTTTCCAGAATGTCGCTGCGGCGGCTGATGTAGGCTGGTATGCCGTCCCGCCGGAATACCGCCTCCAGAAGAGGCCCGTATACCTCCATGTTCCGGGCTGTCACGCCGATGTCCCGCCAGCGGCAGCCCTCCCGAGCCAGCCGCCGCACCTGTGCCGCCACATACTCCACCTCGGAGAAGGGCGTCTCCGCCTGATACAGCCGGATAGGGAGCTGCTCCCCCTGCCACGGCGTCTCATCGCCAAAGAAGCAGCGCTCCAGATGCGCCAGCGCCCCGGCACCATTTCTGGCAAGCATTTTCACTTCACACTCGCTGCGTACTGCTGCCGCCATGCGCTTCAGCCGATCCCGCTGGCGCAGTGCGTTCTGAAAAAGCTGCGGGTCGGACTCGTCGCCCAGCAGTGTCACCGTCACGCTGTTGGCCTGCCGCAGCGCCGTCTCCAGAATATCCTCCTCCACCCGGTTAAAGTAGGAAAAGCCGTCCACATAGACGTCCTTTCCCACCAGATAGTCCGAGCCCGGCAGGGCGTCGCAAAGCTTCTGCACCCGGGAGCGGGCATCTATCCCCTCTCCGTGGAGGCGCGTATCGTAAGCACCGTAGATCTGCGCCGCCGAGCGCAGCTTTTCCCCTGCCGCGCCGTCCATATCGGATACCTGCTCCATCAGTGCCGCCGGCGTCACCCGGTAGGCGTACAGCTCATCCGCCAGCGCCACCAGCTGCCGCAGAAACGCCGGCCGCTGGGAGGGACGGGCAAATACCGTCAGCCGTCCGCTGACCTCCTGCAGCGCCCGCCGCATGGTCAGCAGCTTGCCGCCGTTGTCCAGCGTCACATCCGCCAAGCCGCCGGTCTGGGACAGTACCCGGGTGGCCAGGTTCCGAAAGCTCAGCACCTCCGCGTCACGGCTGGCCGTGGGGCCGCAGATGCGGCAGAGATCCAGCTCCGCCTCGTGGGAGGCGTGCTCCGGCACCAGCAAGACCTGTGGGCGCTGCCGCCGCTGCTTCTCCAGCGTCTCCAGCACCAGCCGGCTCTTTCCGGCTCCGGCTCGTCCCATCCATATCTGTAATTTCATGCAGCGTCCCCCTCTTCTTGCCAGCGCCGCCCGATCACGGCTATTTGTGCTTATTATACCGTATCCACTGTCCAAAGGAAAGGACAATTCCCCTACGGCGCAAAAAAGAGCGCACCCGCCTCCCCGCACGTTCCCATGCGGAGCGGCATTGGTGCGCCCTCCTTGCTTCACTTTTCGATGCAGAGCCGCTGCCGCAGCGTGTCCCGGTTCTCCTCCGTCACCGTGACCACCCGCACACGCGGATGCGCCGCCACCCGGCGCAGAAAGGCGCTGTCCGCCTGCTGCAAAACGCCGCATACCGGCTTTTCGCCGTCCAGCGCCGCCAGCACCGCCGCTTGAAAGCGCTGTGCCGCCGCCTCTGCCGGCCCCAGCTCGTCCATGACGATGACCTGGCAGTCCGCCGTATCCGTCAGCGCCGCCACACCCAGCAGGTCGAACCGCTCCGGCCGCTGCTCGCCGCAAAAGCAGACCAGATTCTCCGGTGCGGGGCGCTCTGTCGATGCTGCCCGCAGCAGATGGATGGATGGGCGATCAAAGACACCCTCCACCCGCAGGGTCAAAAAGCCTCCCGGCCTTTTCCCCTCCAGCAGGCAGCGCAGCAGCGTGGATTTTCCCGCGCCCCGCTGCCCCGTCAGGAACAGATGGTCAGTGCATGGGGCAGCCATGGTGTACCTCCCCGTTGGCCTCGCGGCGGGTGGCCCGCACAAGGATCATTTCCCCGGCAATGGATACCGCCAGCTCCTCCGGCGTCACCGCCTTGATGGCCGTACCCACCGGCGTATGCACAAAGGCGATGGCCTCCTCGGAGATCCCCGCCTCCCGCAGGCGCTGGTTGACGAAGGCCGTTTTCTTCCGGGAGCCGATGACGCCCACATAGGCTGTCTCGCCTCGCAGCACCTGTACCTGCACCTGAAAATCGTACTCGTGGCCGTTGGTCATGACGACCACAAAGTCCTCCGCCCCCACGGTCAGATAGTCGCCGATGTGGGTGAAGTCGCCGCAGATGACCTGATCCGCCTGCGGGAATCGCTCCCGGGTGGCAAACTGGGGCCGGTCATCGAACACCACCGGCCGGAAGCCCACGGTACACAGCAGCGGCACCAGCGCACGGGCGATATGCCCCGCGCCGAAGATCAATGCCCGCTCGCCGATGGGCAGTGGCATTGTAAAGCAGTTTTCCTTGCCGGTATCGTTGTCCGATAGGTAGGGCATCGCGCCGTCCAGCGGCTGCACCAGCCAGCCCGGCTCCCGTGCGCCGAGCCGCCGCAGTACCTCCGCTGCCAGCGTGTCCCACACGCCGTCCGCCGCCGGGATGCGGCGGAAGTACACGGTCACATCGCCGCCGCAGACCATGCCGGTGCTCTGGGCGCTGCCGTCCCGGCGCAGGCGAAATTCGTGGGTATGGTTGTCCGCGCCGCTATGCAGCATCTCCTGTGCAAGGGCGATAGCCTGCCCCTCCACGGCACCGCCGCCGATGGTGCCGGCCAGCAGGCCGTCCCGTCCCACCAGCATCTGGCTGCCCTTGCCCCTGGGCGCGGAGCCGTCATCCCAGATGATGGTGGCCAGCACCGCGTCATGGCCCTTCTCCCGCTGGTACACCAGCGTCTGAAAAATGGTATGCATGGACTCTCCTCCCGCCGCCGCAGCGGCTGTTCACGGACACCCAGCGGCATTTATGCGCCGCTGGGTGTCCTTTTTCAATGTGTACAGGTCACGCCGCTTGATCGTTCAGAGGCGCAGCGCCGGCCACCAGCGCATCGTACTGCGCCTGGGTCAGCTCGCAGTGGTAGAACAGTTGGAAGTAGGTGCTGACCTCGGTGTACAGGTCGTAGTCCGCCGCAGTGGGGTACAGGATCTTTGCCATCCACGTCATGCCCAGCAGCCGCTGGACGCTGGGCGGGAAGCCCATCCAGTTGTACGGCCCCATGGGTACCTCGTAATAGGTGCCGTTCTTGATGGCGGTGACGGTCTGCCAGTTCTCGTTGCTGCCCACAGAGGCGTAGATGCTGCCGGGAGCAAATAGGATCACATCCGGGTTCCAGTTGAGGATCTGCTCCATGTCCACCTCGTTGCCGGTACCCTTGCTGGAGGGCTCCTCCACCACGGCCAGGTTGTTGGCCAGCAGGTCGATGGCCTCGGCGTGATAGGAGCCTTTGGCGATGACGTTCAGGCCCTCGTCACCGGTGATGTACAGAAGATTTGCCTTCTCCACGCTGTTTGCGATCTCCACGGCGCGGTCATAGGCGTAGCGGCAGTAGTCCGCCAGCCCCTGCGCCTCGTTGGGCATGGCCAGCAGGTCGCCCAGCATGGCGTAGGTGTCGTCCATAGCGGCGAGGTAAGCGTCGATGTGGACGAAGGGGATGCCGGTCTGCTCCTGCAGGGCGTCCATGTCCTCCACGATGCTGCCCTTGGGCTCGCCCACATCGATGACCACATCCGGCGCGGCGGCCAGCAGCGTCTCCAGGTTCATCTCACCCTTACCGCCGTAGAGCTGTCCCAGCAGCGGCAGATCATAGTACTTCGTATCCAGAAACTGAGCGGCGCTCTCATCCCACGCATTGGCGATACCCACCAGCTTGTCGGGCGCCATCGCGAACACCACGATCTGCGCCAGCGGGCCGGAAACGGCGACCTTCTCCACGTTCGCAGGTACTGTGACCTCGCGGCCGCAGGAATCGGTAAACACACGGGTGGCGGCCTCGTCACCGGCATTCTGGCTATCGCCGTTATTCGACTCCGGCTGGGCGCCGCAGGCAAACAGCGATACGGACATGACCAGCGCCAGCAGCAGCGCTATCCATTTTTTTCCATTCACTTTCGTTCTCCTCCAGATTTTTTATACCTCTATCCCGGTTTTACTCCGGTTTTTCTTCCGGTTCTGCTCTGTTTTGCGGCATTTCCGGAATGTTCGATGCATCAAATAGCAGTATTCCCGCCGGGCGGAGGCTTGGAAGCCGCCACGGGAATGTGGCGTCGCCCGTTGCCTCCAATCTCTCCCGGAGAAGCTCCTCTGTGATGAGGGAGGCATCGTCCTGCCGCCGGTACAGGGCAAAAAAGCGCCGGGCGTCCTCCAGACTGCGGAAGGGCTGGTCAAAGCGGAACGCCGTCCGCTTCAGCTCGTAGGGAATGCCCAGCTCCTCCAGACGGCGGCAGGCGGCCTCCAGCCCATGGCTGCCGCCCAGCGGCTGCCGCGTCACCGTAAAGCGGTGGGCAGTCTGGTCGCGCTTGACGACGATGACTCTGCCGCGGCACTGTGCCTTGGCAGCGGACAGGATCTCGTCCATGCTGCCGAAGAAGCAGAACACCATGGCGTCGTAGGGCTTTTCCGGCCGGTGGGTAAACACATCCTCACAGCAGGGATGCACGTTCTCGATATGCCGAAGCGCCAGCTCCCGCTCCAGCACCGCCAGCGCACGCTGCTCCCGCTCCACCGCCGTGACGGTGCGGACATAGGGCGACAGCGCCAGCGACAGATGCCCAAGGCCGCAGCCTGCGTCGCAGACGGCGTCCTCCGGCGTCAGGTACGGCAGCAGCTCCGCCGCCAGACGGCGGTGAAAGTCCGTCTCGTTGGCGGCGTCCGCCATGAAGCGGATCCCTTCATCTGTCCAGTGGAACATCGTCCACGCCTCCCTTCGGCACGATGGCGGGGCCATGCGCCGTGTCCAGCAGCACGGCGTCCACGCCGTAGAGACGGTGGAGCAGCTCCGCCGTCAGCACGTCCCTTGCCCCGCCGAAGGCGGCTACACCGCCGCCGGACAGTGCCAGCACGCAGTCCGCAAACCGCAGAGCGTGCTGGGGATCGTGGGTGGAGAGGATCACGGTATAGCCGCGGCGAGCCAGCTCCTTGACGCAGCGCAGCACCCGCAGCTGGTTGCCGTAGTCCAGCGAGGAGGTCGGCTCGTCCATCACCAGAATATCCGCCTGCTGACACAGGGCGCGGGCGATAAGCACCAGCTGCTGCTCGCCGCCGGACAGCTCTGAAAAACTGCGCCGCGCCAGCTGCGCCACGCCCATCCGCTCCAACGCGGCCATGGCCTGCTCCTCCTGAGCGGCGGAGGGGGAGCGGAATGGCGAAAGCTGACGGGTCAGCCCCATCAGCGCCGTATCCAGCACGGAGTAGCCAAAGGTGGGGCGGTGTATCTGAGGGATGTAGGCGATATGCGCCGCCAGCGCACGCTGTTCCAGTGTCCGGGCGTCCCGCCCGTCCAGCAGAATGGCGCCGTCGTAGTCCGGCAGGCCGCCGAGGATACAGCGAAACAGCGTGCTTTTTCCCGCACCGTTGGGGCCGAGGACGGACAGCAGTTCTCCCTGCCGCGCCGTAAAGGACACGTTTTGCAGGGCGGTATGACCGCCGCGATAGGTGTAGGACAGGTCGTTGACGGTCAGGTTCACAGGCGATCATCCCCCTTTATCATCAGATAGACGAAGAAGGGCGCGCCCACAAAGGCCGTCAGGATGCCGATGGGGATCTCCACCGCCGTCAGGCAGCGGGCAAGGTTGTCCACCAGCAGCAAAAAGGCCGCGCCGAACACCATAGACATGGGCAGAAGATACCGGCAGTCGTTGCCCACCAGGCGGCGGCTGAGGTGGGGGATCACCAGTCCCACCCAGCCGATCATACCGGAGACGGAGACGCTGGCGGCGGTCAACACCGTAGCACTGAGGATCACCACCAGCCGGAGACGGTCGGTGTTGACGCCCATGGAACGGGCCTCGTCCGCCGACAGGGTCAGCAGGTTCATGCGCCAGCGCAGCAGAAGCAGCGGCAAAAGCCCCACCGCCATACAGACAGCGGCAAACCCCACCGTTTTCATCCGGGTACCGGACAGGCTGCCCATGAGCCAGTAGGTGATCTGGGGCAGCTGGTTGCTGGGGTCGGCCACCAGCTTTATGTAGGACGTACCGGCGGAGAACAGCGACCCCACCATGATGCCCGCCAGCAGGATGCTGACCACGCGGTTGCCCCGCGTATGGCTGCCGATGAGATAGACCAGCACCACCGTCAGCAGACTGGATAGGAACGCGAACACCGTGACCATCACGCTGCTCTGCCCCGTCAGGATGGCCAGCGCCGCGCCGAAGCAGGCGCCTGAGGAGGCGCCCAGAATATCCGGCGCCGCCATGGGATTCTGGAATACCGTCTGGTAGCCGGTACCGGCGGCGGACAGGGCGCAGCCCACCAGACACGCCAGCAGGATACGGGGCATCCGGACATTCCACACCACGATGGCCATGTTGTCCGTCCACGTCTGCGCCACGGTGAACACACGGGAGATGAGGATACGCATCACCTGTTCCAGCGGCACGTCGTACCGCCCCCACACGAAGGACAGGAGGAACAGCAGCACCAGTGCCAGCGCCATCAGACATACCCGGCACAGCGGCCGGGCGCGGTGTGCGTCCATATCGATCCCTCCTCCCGTAAAATACGTTCTCTATTTTACAGGATAACGGTGTGGTCACGCAAGGCGCATTGTTCGGTATTATCGGAAAATTATTCACCATCATCGTTTATTTGCCCAGCCACTGCCGCAGGCGCTCCCACAGCTCCAGCGAGCGGAAGCGCAGCACATACCCGGCGTTCTCTCCGGTCATGAGGGACAGGTCGTCCGCCGTCATGCCGCCGTCCAGCGCCACCCCCTCCAGCTCGCAGGCAGCAGCGGTACACAGGGGCGGGTACACCACGCACCACCAGTTGCGTCCCTCCCCCGCGCCGATGACCACCCGGAGCGCCAGATACTCCCCGGCGGGCAGGGCAAAGCCGTCGTAGGTCTTGCGGGGAAACTCCGTATCCTCCAGCGCGACGGAGACAGAATAGCCGCTGCCCTGCGCTGCCAGCTCCTGCGCGGCGGCGTCTCCGATGTCGGACAGGCTGTCCCGCAGGCGGGCGCGGGCCTCGGTCATGTCGGCAGATTGCCGCAGGATCTCCTCGGCGCGGCATAGCACCGCGTCCCGCACACATAGCTTCAGGGTCTGATCGGCGTCGCTGTCGGAGTTGGCGATAACATGGAGGCGGATCATCTTCTCCTGCAAGTTATCCTGCCGGTGGAGGGACCACGCCCCCCACAACAGCGTGACCGCCAACGCCATCAGGATAGCCAGCTCCAATGTCAGAAACGAACATTTACGCATAAAAAACACCGTCCTATGTAGGAATTTCCTACATTTTGGACGGTGTTTTTGCGTTTTATACAGGCTGTGCCGCAAATGTCAGCGGCCAGCGCGCCCGCAGTACCTCGGCGGCAGCGCGGGCGGCGTCCTCCCGGTCGAACAGACCGAACACGACGCTGCCGCTGCCGCTGAGCATGGCAGCCAGCGCACCCTGCGCCCGCAGCGCCTCCCGGATCACCCACACGGCGCTGTCCGGCGGCACGGCACGCTCGAAGCTGTTGCACAGCGCCGCCGCTACGGCGTGAAGCTCCCCTGCACCCAGCGCGGCGGTCATGCCGTCCGGCTGAGGCGGCTGAGGCGGCAGCTCATCCAGCCGGCGGTACATGGCCGGTGTGGAGAAGCCCTCCGGCGGCTTGACCACCACGAACCGGCCCTCTGTCAGCCGGGGCAGCGGCGTCAGCCGCTCTCCCCTGCCGGTGGCCAGCGCGGTGCCGCCCCGAATGAAGAACGGCACATCGCTGCCCAGCGCGGCGGCCATTCGCTCCAGCTCTGCATCCGACACCTCGGGCGCGTACAGAGTACGCATCGCCCGCAGCACGGCGGCGGCGTCACTGCTGCCGCCGCCCAGTCCCGCCTGCGACGGGATACGCTTTTGCAGATGCAGGTGCAGGTCGGGTACAGGCAGGTGCAGTTCCTGACAGAACAGCGCGGCGGCACGCAGCACCAGATTGGAGCCGTCTGTCGGAAGGTCAGGGTCGGTGCAGGTCATCGTCAGGCCGCTGCCGCCTTCTGTCAGCGTCAGGGTATCGTACAGCCCCACGGTCTGCATGACGGTGGACACATCGTGGTACCCGTCATCGCGGCGGGCGCCGACGATCAGCGTCAGGTTCACCTTGGCGGGGGCGTGAAGGGTCAGTTCCATAGCTCCTCCCGGCAAAAAAGCGCCCGTTGGGCGCTTTTTTGCGAAACGTTTTGTTACTTGACGATCTTGCGGGCTTCGATGTAGTAGCGCTTGTCCTGGGCGTGGCCCATGGAGAAGGTCTTGCGGGGCAGCACGCCGTCGGCCATGACGGTCTTGAACAGCTGCTCCTTGCCCATGGCGGGCAGCAGGAAGCCCATGTTGCCGGGCTTGCCGCCCAGCTCGCGGGTCACGTCGTCGCCGTGGATGTAGTCCACCTCGCCGCCGTTGTCCTTCAGATACTGGTCGATCACGCCCTGCAGCGTACCCACCGCCAGCTGTACCTTGGGATCGGGGACGGTGATGAAGCGGCTCTCGCCGTTCCAGACAAACTCGATGGTGTGGCCGTCGCCCTTGCCCTCGTAGGCGTTGGGATAGGCGGCGCGGAAGGCGTCCATGAACTTCTTCTGATCCACGCCGAACAGCACCCGGTGGATGGGCTCGAACTGCAAGGCGTCGTCGTGGTTGTTCACCACCTCCACCAGCGCGTAGCGGGCGGGCAGCGCCAGATACTCCTCGGGGGTCTTGCCCTTCTTCTGCTCCTCATAGCAGGCCTTGGCGGTGGCCAGAGAGTGGTTGCCGTCGCCCACGGCGAACAGCAGCGGCGCCACGCCGGACACGCCGTACTTCTTCTGCATGGCCTCGTCGGTGGTCAGACCCTCCAGAGAGGCGGCCACGGCGTCGATCTGCTTGTCGGACAGCTTGTAGCCGGTGATGTGGCCGCCGTTCTGCATCAGGTCGAAGTCATAGAGCTTCTCCATGGTACCGGCGGCAGCGGTCAGCGGCTCGATGACGGTCTTGTCAGGGTCGTCAATGAGCAGCATGACATGGGGCAGCTCGATGGGGGCGTTGCGGCGGACGCGGGCGCGGGGCGGGATGCGATCCAGCACCGTACCCTCGGTGGCGCGGATCAGCGCACCGGAGCCGGGGGTGAAATCGTAGGCGTCCAGATCCACCATGCCGATAAGGCCGTGGCGGATGCGGCCGTCGGACTGCTGCCGCTCGATGTAGAGCAGGGAGTCGGTCAGCGTCTCGAACACGCCGTCTGCCATGTACTTGCGCATGGCGGCGTTGATATCGTCAATATACTCGTCCACGTTGGGGGCCTTCAGATTGGCCTCGGGCAGGATGAGGCGCAGCGTGGAGGGGGCGTCGCCCACCTTCTCCTCCACCGCCTGCCAGTACTCCGGCTCAGAGGTGAACTGGTCGCAGGCCACCACGGCCCACTTGGTCATGTCCTGTCCCTTGGGCAGCAGGATGTCGGCGGGATAAAAGCCCAGCTTTTCGAATTTCTTGTTCATGGTGTTCCTCCTGTTTTTGATCAAAAGGTGCGTGGTCTTGTTCCTATTGGCCATAGTACCAAAAATCCCCGGCGTTTGCAATCGGTTTTCAAATTTTTTCAGGTCTGCTGACAAATTTTTGTGCATATCTGCCGGGCCGCCGGGAAAGACTACGGGAGAAAGCAGTCTTGCACACAAGGAGGGACTTTCATGAAGATCGTAGACCGTATCGCGCTGATCCTCGTGGTCATCGGCGCGCTGAACTGGGGCAGCGTGGGGCTTTTCAGCTTCGACTGCGTGGCGTTCCTGTTCGGCGGACAGACCGGCGCGGTCAGCCGCATCATCTATACGCTGGTGGGCATCGCAGGCTTGTGGTGCATCACCCTGCTGTTCCGCGAGGACGGGACGGAGACCACATAAGCATCCCACCCGCATCCACGCAAAAAAGACCGCCCGTGGGCGGTCTTTTTGCATGGGTTCACGTCCGCAGCAGCGACAGGAAAGAGTACAGCAGGGCCGCGATGGGCGCGGCAACGACGATGACGTACAGCAGCACCGTCCGGCCGGCGGCACGGTGCAGGCACTCCTCGTAGGACATATCGTCCCACTTCTCCGGGGACAGGACGCCATGGAACAGCACGCGATCCACGGCGAAGCAGGCCGCCGCCACCAGCGCCGCGGCGGCCGCCAGCTTCTGCCAGAACAGCAGACCGGTGTCCTTCAGCGCCGCCAGAAACGGCAGCGACAGCAGGAAGCCCAGATTCATGGCGGCGGTGGACGTCTGCCCTTTCCGGTGCAGCTTTGCGTTCTCGGTGAGCTCCGGCAGGCGGGGCGGCGGCACGGTGTCCGGGCGGGTGCTGCGCATGACGCACAGGCCGCCCCAATCGCAGACCTCCTCCCAGCCGTTGTCGCGGCGAAGCTGGTAGAGCAGCTGGATGTACTTATAGGAGCCGATCTCCCCCACCAGTCTGGCAAGGCGCGGGTCCTCCGGCAGGGTCAGGCTGTTGGGCATGGGACGGTCCAGCGCCGGGGGCGCCGTGAGGCTGCCCTCCTCCAGACGGAGGAACAGCTCGTCCAGCTCCTGCGGGGCAGCATTTTCCGGGAACAGGGCGTAATTCTGCCCGCCGGGCGCGGCGGGGACGAATACCGCCTTTACGCCCTTGATGGTCTGCAGCACCCAGCCCCTGTCGGACATGTCCCGCAGCCAGCGGAGAAAATACGCCGTCTGCCACGGCGCGAATGGGATCACTCTGCGCATCGCGTTACCCCCTTTCTGGTCACAGCATACCAGACGGCGGAAAAAATGTCCATCAACTTCAGGTTGCGCGGCAAAAAAGTGAAAAATTTCGCGCAACTTCAGGTTGCGCGGGACAAATACGGCGGCAGAGGTTGCTTTTTTGCGGCGCGTGTGGTAGGATAAGAAAAAATAAGAGAGGAGTTGAGAGGATGAACCTGATTTCCTGCTGAACTACGGCACGACATTGTATCGGGCGGTGATGACCGTCCTGTTCGTTGTGCCTTTCGCGGGAAATTGGTGTATCTCTCAGCTCTGTGCGTGGTCATAGCCTGCCTGTCGGCGGGTGAGGTGTGCGTTTTTGGCTGTGGGAGCTGTTTCCCGCAGCCATTTTTTCGTATAGGAGGCATGACCATGTCCATTATTAAAGTATCCGACCTTACATTCTGCTATGAAGGCAGCTACGACAACATTTTCGAAAACGTCAGCTTTCAGCTGGACACCGACTGGCGGCTGGGACTGACGGGCCGCAACGGGCGAGGCAAAACCACGCTGCTGCGGCTCTTAGAGGGAAGGTATCCCTATCAAGGCACGATACACGCCAGCGTGGGCTTTGACTACTTTCCCTACGCCGTGGAGGATCCGTCGCTGTGCCCCATGGAGCTGCTGGAGCGCGTCTGCCCCGACGTTGCTTCGTGGCGGTTCCTGCGGGAGCTGGCGCCGCTGGAGGTATCGGAGGACGCACTGTACCGTCCCTTTTCCACGCTGTCCGGCGGCGAGCAGTCCAAGCTCCTGCTGGCTATGCTCTTTTCCCGGGAAAACCGCTTTCTTCTCATCGACGAGCCCACCAACCATCTAGATCAGGTGGGGCGGGCGCTGGTGAGCCGCTATCTCCGCGGCAAAAAGGGCTTCCTGCTGGTGTCCCACGACCGCGCTTTTCTGGATGGCTGTGTGGATCACATCCTGTCCATCAACCGCAGCAGCATCGAGGTGCAAAAGGGGAATTTTTCCTCGTGGTACGAGAACAAGCGGCGACAGGAGGCCTTTGAGCTGTCGCAGAATGAGCGGCTCAAAAAGGAGATCGGGCGGCTGAAGGAGGCGGCGCGGCAGTCCAGCGACTGGGCCGACCGGGTGGAGGGAACGAAGATCGGGAAAAACTCCGCCAAGGTCAAGGGTCTCGCCGACGCCATGGGCGGCCGCGACTTCGTTGCCGAGCAGTCCCGGCGGATGCAGCAGCGGCGGAAAAATCTGGAACGGCGGCAGCAAAACGCCATTGAGGAGAAGTCCGCGCTGCTGAAGGACATCGAACGCAGCGATGCTTTGAAGCTGCATCCGCTGACCCACCACGCCCAGCGGTTGGCAGCGCTGCGGGATGTGTCCATCGACTACGGCGGCGGGGCCGTGTGCAGCGGCGTATCCTTCACCGTGACGCAGGGCGACCGCGTGGCGCTGTGTGGGGCAAATGGCTGCGGCAAGTCCAGCATCCTCAAGCTGCTGTGCGGGCAGGATATCCCCTATTCCGGCACCTTGGAGACAGCCAGTCGGCTGGTCATCTCCTACGTGCCGCAGGACGCCTCCGGTCTGCGGGGCGGTCTGCGGGACTACGCCGCCGGGTACGGTCTCGATGAGAGCCTGTTCCTGGCGATTCTGCGGAAGCTTGGCTTCGAGCGGGTGCAGTTTGAGAAGGATATGGGCGACTACTCCGCCGGGCAGAAGAAAAAGGTACTGCTGGCCAGAAGCCTGTGCCAGTCCGCCCATCTGTACGTCTGGGACGAGCCGCTGAACTACATCGACGTTCTCTCCCGCATCAGATCGAGGAGCTGCTGCAAGCATTTCGGCCTACCCTGCTGTTCGTGGAGCACGACCGGGTGTTCTGCGAGAAGATTGCCACAAAGGTGGTGGAAATGTGAGAAAACAGGGCTGTTCCCTCCGGAACAGCCCTGTTTTTGACGTTATTTGACGGAAAGGTGCTTGACCAACTCCTCGTCCGGGTCGGCCAGCATGGTCTGATAGGTGGCATAGACCACCATGCCCGGCTTGGCGCCGGCGGGCTTCTTCACAAATTTCACCGGCGTATAGTCCACCGGCACCTTGGTGCTGCCCTGCGCCTGGGAGAAGTACGCCGCCAGTGACGCGGCCTCCATGAGACTCTGCTCGTCCGGCTCCGCGCCGCCGGTGCAGAGGATCACATGGCTGCCGTGGATCTTCTGGGTATGGAGCCAGATATCCCGCTTATCGGCGTCCTTGGTGGTCAGGCGGTCATTCTGCCGGTTGTTGCGTCCCACAAGGATACGCAGTCCCGCGGAGGAGCGGAACTCCCGGGGCTTGGAGGCGCGCTGGAAGCCGGGCTGCTTTTTGCCCCGTCCCCGCAGGTAGCCGCCGTCCGTCAGCTCCGTGCGGATATCGTTGAAGTCCTGCTCCGATTCGGCCTGCGCCAGCTCCTGCAAAACGCTCTCCAGATATTGCAGCTCCTCCCCGCCCTTTTGCAGCTGGGCGGTCAGATACTTCTCCGCCGTCTTGGCCTTGGCGTACTGCTTGAAGTACCGGGCGGCGTTCTCCTGCGGCGACAGCCGGACATCCAGCGGGATATCCATGTCGGCGCAGTTTTCGTCGTAGTAGTTCTGGGCGGTGAGGCGGCTCTGCCCCCGCTCCATGCGGTAGAGGTTGGCGGTGATCAGCTCGCCGCAGATCCGCAGGTGATCTCTGTCCTGACAGGCGGCCAGCTCCTTCTCCTGCGCCGCCAGCTTGCGGCGCACACGGTCGCGGGCGGTGGTGGCGGTCTTCAGCAGATCCCGCCCCTTCTGCTTCACCCGCTCCGCTTGCTCCCGCTTTTCGTAGAAGTCGTCCAGCAGGTGGGAAAAGCTGTCATATATCTCCGTCTCGGCGTAGGTGCCATACTGGGTAACCGGGCCGTAGGTAAAGTCCGCCAGCGACCCGTTCCGTTTGATAAGCGTCGGTGTAAAGGCGTTTCCATTCACATCCCGCTGCCACCAGGAGAACACATCCCACAGGGCGCTCCCCTGCGATACGGGGGCGTCGGTGCTGCCGCAGGCGCGGACTGTCAGTTCCCGCGCCACCAGCGGGGAAA
Source organism: uncultured Eubacteriales bacterium (assembly GCA_900545495.1). GTDB lineage: Bacteria > Bacillota > Clostridia > Oscillospirales > Oscillospiraceae > Vescimonas. Next base: position 85,504 of record UQZJ01000006.1, on the reverse strand, counting down.
TGGCGGTAAAGGTGTCCAGCAGCCAGCCGTCCAGCGGCGCGTCCGGCGCGGCGCGCCCCAGCAGGGCGGCAAACTCCTCCTCCGTCACGGACAAAGGCGAGCGCTTATCCTGCCGGGTGGGCAGGCGGTAAAAAAGCCCCGGCAGCACCTGCCGGTCCTGCTCCGCCTCCAGATCCACGCGGCGCAGACAGTCGATGATGCGGCCGTCCCTGTCGCAGAGGATGAGATTGGCGCGGCGGGGCATCCCTTCCCACACCAGCGTAAAGCGGCTGCGCTCTCCCATCTCGTCGGAGGCCAGCACGGTCAGCGTCACCACACGCTCCAGCGGCTCCTGCCGGACGGACTCGATGATGCCGCCGGACAGGTGCTTGCGCAGGAGCATACAGAACATCGGCGGCTGGGACGGGTTATCCCGCAGCTGCTCCGTCAGGTGGATGCGGGGCTGGTTGGCCCCGGCGTTGAGGAACAAACGGCGGCTGCCCCGCAGCAGAAGGATGATCTGATCCCGGGCGGGCTGCTGTATTTTTTCGATGCGGCTGCCGGTGAGCTGGGGGGCAAGCTCCCCCACCACGCCTTGCAGACAGATAGCGTCTAAGGGCATATCAATTCTCCTCCATCATCACGTCGAACAGCGCGCTGACACGGTCGGTGTCGCCCCGCAGGTACAGCCAGCCCAGCAGGCACTCCAGCGCCGTGGCCTGATGGTACTGGGCGGTGGTGGCGTTCTTGGGGATAGCGTGGACGGCGGCGTTGCGGCCACGCTTGAACACCGTCTCCTCCTCCGCCGTCAGCAGCGGCAGGATGCGCTGGGCGCGGCGGGCCTGCTCCGGGGCGCAGACCAGCGCGATGGCGGCGCGGTGCAGATCCTTGCCGGTGGCCTTGCCGTGGGCGCACAGCCATGTGCGCACCAGCAGCTCGTACACGGCGTCTCCCACATGGGCAAGTCCTATGGAGCTGACGGCGCGGAGCTGATCCTCAGAAAGGGCTATATGAAAGTGATCCATGCGGAAATGTCTCCTTTTGTGCGTATTTACCTGCAACAGTATGCCACTTTCCGGCGCGTTTGGCAAGAAGAAGTATCGACAAGGCCGGGGCGGATATGATAAAATAGCGGCAGAATGATAAAAAATGATAAATGGCAGGAGGTATGGCGTATGCCCAACACAGGAGAGCGCAGATTCAAGAGAGGTCAGATCGTTTGCAAACCTGGTGAGATGGAGATGAATATGTACAACATCCTCTACGGCAGCGTGGGGATATACACCGACTACGGCAAGCCCGACGAGGTGGAGGTGGTGACGCTGCGGGAGGGCGACTTCTTCAACGTCATCAGCTTTCTGGAATCCCGGCCCCGGAACACCACGGTGGTGGCGCTGGAGCCGCTGGTGGTCAGTGAGATCTCCTTCGACAACTTCGGAAAATACTTCCGCGACCGCCCCGCCAAGGTCATGAGCCTTTTGCAGCACATGAGCGCCCGCATCCGCCAGATGCAGAAGGCCTATGTGGAGACGTGCCACGCGCTGGAGAACTACGGCGACAAGGAGCGCTTGGAGGCGGAGCACGGGGAGTGGTACGCCGAGCACAGCAAAATGGCCAGCTTCATCAGCGCCATGTTCCCCTCTATGCCGGGAAGGATCGAGGACGGCGACACCCCGGAAAAATAAGCAAAAAAGAGAGACGGCGGCGCCGTCTCTCTTTTTTGCTTGTAGTGCTTGCTGCTTACAGAGCCTCGTACAGAGCCTTGCAGGCGCGGTACGTCTCGTAGCAGTCCAGCTTGGCCACCACCTCGAAGGGGGCGTGCATACTCAGCACAGGCACACCGGCGTCCAGCGTAGTGATGTTGCGGTTGGCCATGAACTGGGCCACCGTGCCGCCGCCGCCGGCGTCGATCTTGCCCATCTCGCAGATCTGCCAGCGGATACCGGCCTTATCCAGCACGCCGCGGACATAACCCACCGTCTCGGCGTCGGCGTCGGAGGAGCCGGACTTGCCCCGTGCGCCGGTGTACTTGCACAGACCCACGCCGTGGTTGAGGAAGGAGGCGTTGCGCTTTTCGTACACGTCGGCAAAGTTGGGATCGTAGGCGGCGGTCACGTCGGTGGACAGGCAGAAGGCGTTCTCGTAGCAGACGCGGAGGGCCACGTTCTGGCTGTCGCACAGATCGTTCATGAAGGTATCGAAGGCGGCGGACTGCATACCGGTGACGCCCATGGAGCCGATCTCCTCCTTGTCAGCCAGCACGCACACGGCGGTCTTCTCCGGCGTGCCGATGTCCAGCAGCGCCTGCAAAGCGGCGAAGCCGCAGACGCGGTCGTCGTGGCCGTAGGCGCCGATGAGGCTGGCGTCCAGACCGATATCGGTGGCGTTGACGGCAGGCACCGTCTCCAGCTCGGCGGAGGCGAAATCCGCCTCGGTGATGCCGTACTTGTCGTACAGGCGCTTGAGGACCTGCATCTTCACGCGGTCGCTGTCCTCGTCGTCGCCCAGAGGACGGCTGCCCAGCAGGATGTTCAGCGTCTCGCCGGGGATGGCCTCGCTGAGGGGCTTCTTGCTCTGCTCCGCGCCCAGATGGGGCAGCAGGTCGGTGATGACCAGCTTGGGCTCGTTGCCCTCGCCGATGCAGACATCCACCACGGTGCCGTCGGTCAGCACCACGGTACCCCGCAGCTCCAGAGGAATGGTGACCCACTGGTACTTGCGGACACCGCCGTAGTAATGGGTCTTGAAGTAGGCCAGCTCGCTGTCCTCATACAGAGGATTGGGCTTCAGGTCCAGACGGGGAGAGTCGATATGGGCGGCGGCGATCTGGGCGCCCTCCGCCAGACTGCGGCGGCCGATGACGGCCAGCATCAGGCCCTTGCCCCGGTTGCAGGTATAGACCTTGTCACCGGCGGACAGTGCCATGCCCCGCTTGTAGGCCACGAAGCCGTGCTTCTCTGCCAGCGCAATGGCGGCGCGGGCGCTGAGGCGCTCCGTCTTACCGGCATCCAGAAATGCCTTGTAGACGGTGCAGTACGCCTCCATCTTCTCCAGCTCGGACGCGCTCAACACGTCGTAGCCGTTGCGCTCGTCCTTCAGGAGTTGCTTCTTCAGGTTCTTCAGTTCCTCACTCATGGTCAGTTTCCTCCTCAAAAATATGTTGTAATCTCTGATAGGCGATGGTTTCAAATGCATCCGGCGCGGCGGCATCGTTCACCAGCACGTCGGTGCAGTGGGCGCGGTAAAAATCGTCGGGCTTCTGGGCCTGCACCCGCAGCCGGGCGTAGTCCTCCGGTATGCCGTCCCGCGCCATGATGCGGCGCACCCGCGTCTCCGCAGGAGCCAGCACCGCCACGGTGCGGCGGCAGAGGCGGGACAGGCCGCTCTCCACCAGATTGATGGCGTCGATACCGATCAGCGGCGCGTCGCTGTCGTTGATGCGGCGCAGCAGCTCACGGGGCAGCCGGTCAAAGATGATGGCGTTCAGCCTTTCCATGGCGGCCGGGTCGCCGAACACGGCGGTACCCAGCTTCTGCCGATCCAGCGCGCCGTCCGCGCCGAACACCGGGCCGAAGGCGTCGGTGATGGCGCCGCGCAGGGGCTCGTCGGTGCGCAGCAGCTCATGGTACACGGCGTCGCAGTCCAGCACCAGTCCGCCCAGACGCTCCAGCGCCCGGAGGGCGCTGGTTTTGCCTGCGCCGGTGGGGCCGGTGAAGCCGATGACCAGCGGCGACACATCCACCACATGGAAGCCGGCGGCCTTTTTCAGGCGGTTGGACACCGCAAGACCCAGACCGGATTCATCGGGACACTGGGCGTAGATCTCCGTCACATCCGTATCGTCGAAGGTGCGCAGCGCGTCGAAGACGTGCTGTGCCTGCGCCAGCTTATCGTCCACAGACCCCAGCCGGTGGACGATATGGCCGGTAAACAGCGGGGCGTACTCATCAAAGCAGATGACGCCCGCCCCCTGCGGCAGATGCTCCCGTATGTAGGCGGCGCTGCGGCGGGCGGGGCCTGTGACCACCGTGACGGCGGCCTTGGGCGCGTAGTGGCGGTACTTCATGCCGGGGGCGCGGGGACGCTCCCCCTCCCCCATTTTGCGGCGCACTGCGTCGTCCACCGCCACCTCGCCCAGCACCTGCTCCAGCGCCTCCAGCGGCAGACCGCCGGGGCGCAGCAGGCGGGGCGGCTGCACCGTCAGGTCAATGATGGTGCTCTCCACGCCTACGGCGCAGGGGCCGCCGTCCACGATGCCTTCGACCCGCCCCATCATGTCCTCCATCATGTGCTGGGCGGTGGTGGGACTGGGACGACCCGACGTGTTGCCGCTGGGCGCTGCCACCGGCACACCGGCGGCCTCGATGATGGCCAGTGTCACGGGGTGATTGGGGCAGCGGACGCCCACCGTCTCCAGGCCCCCGGTGGTACGCAGGGGTACGATGTCCCGCCGGGGCAGGATCATGGTCAGCGGGCCGGGCCAGAACCTCTCCGCCAGCCGGTAGGCGGCGGGCGGCACATTCTGACAGTATCGCTCCAGCCAGTCCGCCGAGGGGACGTGGATGATCAGGGGGTTGTCCTGCGGGCGGCCCTTGGCCTCGAAGATGCGGCGCACCGCGTCCTCGTTCAGCGCGTCAGCACCCAGACCGTACACCGTTTCCGTGGGGATGCCCAACAGACCGCCACGGCGGAGGATGGCTGCCGCCTCCGCCACGGCGTTTTTATCCTGTTCCGGATGGAATATCTTGGTTTCCAAGGAAATTTCCTCTTTTCGGCAGTTTACTTACAGACCCAGATCCTCGCCTACCAGAACGACCTTGATGCGGCGCTCCGGCATACAGAACCGGGTGATGACCAGCTTGGAGCAGATGCAGTCGGGGCTGGTGCAGTCGCCGCACTGTCCCGTAAGGCCGCAGGGCGTCTTGACCCCGAACCGCTGGGCGTTGGCGGGCGCCGCCACGTTGCGGGCGCGGGCAACGGCGTCGTCCAGCGTACCCAGCACCTTGTTCATCCCCGCCACGACCACCACCTGACGGGGGCCGAAGCACATGGCCGCCACGCGGTTGCCGTTACCGTCGATGTTCACCAGCTGGCCGTCCTTGGAGATGGCGTTGCTGCTCATGAGGAACGTGCCGCAGGTCAGTGCCTGACGCATGATGGCCTGCTTCTCCTCCGGCGTCTGGGCGGTGTCGCGGTCAAGGAGGGTATAGCCCTCCTGCGCCATGCGCTGCTTGATGCCCAGCTCATCCACGGTCATGGCGCCGCCCCAGGACACGACATCCGTCTTCGGGGTCAGCTCCAGCACCTTCTCCACAGCCTCGGCGGCGGTGGAGCAGTAGTACGCCTCGAAATGGCGCTTGTTCAGCGCCTCCGCGGTCTTGGGGCCGGAGAGGTCATACATCTTTTTCTTGTACTGGTTCACGGTCATTCCTCCTTGCTTTCTTGCAGTCTCTGCGCCTGATCGTTGAGGATCAGGGCGTCGATCATATTGTCAAGCTCGCCGTTCATGATGGCGGCGATGTTGAAATTCTTGTTGTCCCCCGTGAGCCGGTGGTCCGTCACGCGGTTCTGGGGGAAGTTGTAGGTGCGGATCTTACCGCTGCGGTCGCCGGTACCCACCTGACTTTTGCGGGTGGCGGCGATGGCGGCGTTCTGCCTCTCCTGCTCCGCCTCGTACAGCTTGGAGCGCAGGATCTTCATGGCGCGATCCTTGTTCTTGTACTGGCTGCGCTCGTCCTGACACTCCACCACCGTGCCGGTGGGCAGGTGGGTGATGCGGATGGCGGACTCCGTCTTGTTGACGTGCTGCCCTCCCGCGCCGGAGGAGCGGAACGTGTCGATCTGCAGATCCTTGGGGTCGACGGTGAACTCCACCTCCTCCGCCTCGGGCATGACCGCCACGGTGGCGGCGGAGGTCTGGATACGGCCGGAGGACTCCGTCTCCGGCACGCGCTGGACCCGGTGTGTACCGGCCTCGAATTTCAGGCGGGACCACGCGCCCGCGCCCTCGATCTCGGCGCTGACCTCCTTGACGCCGCCCAGCTCCGTCATGTTCTCGTTGACGATGGACAGCGTCCAGCCCCGGCGCTCGGCGTACATGGTGTACATCCGCAGCAGGTCGGCGGCGAACAGCGCGCCCTCCTCCCCGCCGATGCCGGCGCGGATCTCCAGAATGACGTTCTTCTCGTCGTTGGGATCCCTGGGCAGCAGCAGGCGCTTCAGCTCCTCCGTCAGACGCTCCATGTCCGCCTTGGCGGCGGTCAGCTCCTCCTGTGCCAGCTCCCGCAGCTCCGGGTCGGACAGCATGGCGGCAGCGTCCTCCGCCGTCTGCACCGCCTGTGCGTAAGCGCGGTAGCAGGCCACAACGGGCGTCAGCTCCTTCTGCTCACGGCTGAGGGCGGTGAGCCGCTCCCGGTCGGCGTACACCGCCGGGTCGGACAGCTGGCGCTCCACCTCCGTCAGACGCTCCTCAATGGCTTTCAGCTTCTCCAGCATAGAGCGCCCTCAGTTCTGCTCCAGCCAACGCTGGACATTCTGGATGAAGTCGGTGCGCCAGAAGTCGTACCCCTCGCTGCCGGGGCGGAGGGACACGGCGAACAGCCGCTTCTCCGCGGTATAGAGATCCATCTGGTCATAGACCTCCGAACTGCGGCGGTCGCTGCCCCGTGTCAGCACATAGGCCACGCGGTGCATTTCCAGTCCCCGGCGCTTCAGCAGGGCGCGGATGGGGCTTGCCATGCGGCCCGCCCACACGGGGCTGGCTACGATCACCAGCTTGTACTCCTCCAGCGGCTTGGCCGTCTCGAAGGGGCGCAGGGGCTTGGTGGACGTCTTCATCGCGTCCATGCCGCTGCGCAGATAGCCCTTCCAGCCGCTGCGGTCACGGTCGTCCGTGATGGCCACGACCTCCGCGTCCAGCGCACTGGCGATCTCCTCCACAGCGCGGCGCGTATTGCCGGTGCGGGAATAGTAAATACATAAAATATCGCTCATATCAAATCTCCTGTTCCTCTGCTTGCAGGCTCAATTCCTCCCAACGGGTCATCTCCCTCTCCAGCTCGGCCTCCACCTCCTGCTGCTGCCGGTACAGCTCGCCCAGCTTCTCCGCATCGCAGGCGGCGGCCTCCATATTCTGATCCAGTGCCGCCAGAGACGCCTCCAGCTTGGCGATGGCCGTCTCGCAGATGGTCAACTGCTTGCGGGCGGCCTGCTGGGCGCGGTTTCCCCGGCCGGCGGACGCCTGCTTTTTCGGCTGCACCGGCACGGCGGCGGCTTGGGCGGCGCGGTGCGCCTCCTCCCGTACCTGCCGGTACTGCATAAAGCCCATGGGGTAATCGGTGATGGCGTGATCCTCCAGCTCCCAGACGCGGGTGGCAAAGCGGTTGATAAAGTAGCGGTCGTGGCTGACGAACAGCAGCGTGCCGTCAAACTCCTCCACCGCCTGCTCCAGCCATTCCCGGGAGTCGATATCCAGATGGTTGGTGGGCTCATCCAATATCAGGAGGTTGATGCTCTCGTCCATCAGCATACACAGCCGCAGGCGGCTCAGCTCGCCGCCGGACAGCACAGAGACGGATTTGAACACATCCTCGCCGGTAAACTGGTACGCTGCCAGACGGTTGCGCGCCGACTGGGGCGTAATGTCCAGCTCGTAGAGCATGGTGTCCAGTATGCTACGCTCCGGGTGGTCAAAGTGGATGACCTGCGGCAGATACGCTGCCTTGACCGATGGCCCCAGCCGGATCATACCGGCGTCGGGACTGTCCAGCCCCACCAGCATATTCAGCAGGGTGGTCTTGCCGGTGCCGTTCTCGCCCAGCAGGGCGATACGCTCCCCGCCCTCCACCCGGAGGTACACATCCTCGAACAGCTTCCGCTCGCCGAACGCCTTGGAGACACCCTTGATCTGTAAGACCTCGTCGCCCTTGAACTCCCGGCTCTGGAAGCGGGCCTCCAGACGGCGGGCCTTGGTGGGCTTCTGGGTGGTACGCATCCGCTCAATGCGCTTTTCCATGGAGAATGCCCGCTTGTGCAGGGCGTCGTTGCCCATGAACGCCCACAGGTGCATCTGCTCGGCGGCCTTCTCCAGCTGCTGGATCTTCGCCTGCTCCTTCAGATACTGCTTTATGCGCTCCTGATAGCGGCGCTCCTTCTCAATGGCGTAAAAGCTGTAATTCCCGCTGTAAAACTCTGCCTTTCCGTCCTGTATCTCGATGATGCGGGTCACGGTGCGATCCAGGAAGTAGCGGTCGTGGCTGATGGTGACCACGGTGCCGCGGAACTTGCGGAGGTACTCCTCCAGCCACTCCGTGGCCTGTAAGTCCAGATGGTTGGTGGGCTCGTCCAGCAGCAGAATATCTGTATCCTCCAGAATCAGGCGGCCTAAGTTCACACGGGTCTTTTCGCCGCCGGACAGCCGTTCAAAAAGACGGGTACGCATCTCGTCGGAGATGCTCAGGCCGTTGGCGACCTTGTTCACCGCCGTATCGGTGTCCCAGCCGCCCAGCCCCTCGAAACGGGCGTTCAGCTCCCCGTAGCGGCGGAGGGTGGCCTCGTCGGACGCCCCCTGTTCCATGCGGAGAGCCAGCGCGTCCATCTCGTCCTTCATGCGGAACATCCGGGCAAAGGCGGTTTGCAGCACGTCCTCCACCGTGTAGCCCGCGGGATAGACGGGGATCTGGGAGATCAGCCCCACCCGTCGGCCGGAGGCGATCTGTACCGTGCCGCTGTCGTAGTCCAGCTCGCCGGTGAGGATCTTGAATAGTGTGGTCTTGCCTGCGCCGTTGCGGCCCAGCAGACCCACACGCTCGCCGGTGTCGATCTGGAACGTCAGGCCGTCCAGTATTTTCTTTTCCAGGTCGAAGGACTTTACCAGTCCCTCCACGCGAATGTCGATCATTTAGCTCTGTTCCAGTTCCTTTACGATGTTTTCAAAATGCATGGCGTGGGACGCCTTGACCAGCATGGCTGTGCCGCCGGTAAAGGCGGCGCGGACAGCGGGCAGCGCGTCCTCCACAGACGGAAACCACTGGGCGTTGGGTGCGGCGGACGCGATATCCCGCGCCTTTTCCCCGATGGCGATGACGCTGTCCAGATGCAGCTCGCCCGTCAACGCGCCGATGGTGCGGTGGGCGGAGACGGTCAGCTCGCCCAGCTCGCCCATGTCGCCCAGCACCGCTGCACGGCGGCGGGTCTGCGTGACCGCCAGCAGCCGCAGCGCCTCCGTCATGGCCTGCGGATTGGCGTTATAGCAGTCGTCGATGAGCAGACGTCCCTCCGGCAGACGGATGATGTGCATCCGGGAGCCGGTGGGCACGTAGGCGGCCACACCGGCGGTGATCTCCTCCCCCGTCAGGCCCAGCGCCTCGCCGATGGCGGCGGCCATGGCCATAGGGTAGATCATAAAGCCGCCGGGGGACGCGGTCGCCAGCCGGTAGGAGGCCCTGGCGGTGGTGACGGTGCAGGCGATGCCCTCGATGCCCCGGTCGTCCACGTCGGTGACGCGGACGCTGCAGCCCTCCCCCCTGCCGCAGCGCAGGATGGTCTGCGGCAGGGTGACAGTGCCGAGCAGCGGATCGTCGCCGTTGAGGACGGCGATGCCGTCGGGCGCCAGATTCTCAAAAATCTCGCACTTGGCCTGCAAAATGCCCTGCCGGGTGTTGCCCAGATTCTCGATGTGGGCGTCGCCCACGTTGGTGATGACGGCGATATCGGGCCGCACCATCTCGCCCAGATAGCGTATCTCGCCGAAGTGGTTCATGCCCGTCTCGATCACCGCCGCCTGATGCTGCGGCGCAAGACCCAGCAGTGTCAGGGGCGTGCCGATATCGTTGTTGAAGTTGGCCTGTGTTTTCAGGGTGTCATACCGCCGGGACAGGACAGCCGCCACCATCTCCTTGGTGGTGGTCTTTCCCGCCGAGCCGGTGATCTGCACCACCGGCAGGGTAAAGCGGCTGCGATACCACGCCGCCAGCGCCTTCAGCGCAAGGCGGGTATCCGCCACCTGTATATAGAATTTGCCGGGCTGCATCGTCTCCGGCACGCGGGCTGTCAGGCAGCCGGCGGCACCGGCGGACAGGGCGCTGTCGATGTAGGCGTGACCGTCGAACCGTTCGCCCGTCAGCGGGATGAAAAGCTGTCCATCCGAGGCGGCGCGGCTGTCAGTGGTAACGCCGGTAACGACGGCGGCGCTGTCTCCGGAGAGCAGCTTGCCGCCCACGGCGGCGCACAGCGCCGCCACGGTGCAGGGGCTCATAGCTGCGCCGCCTTTCGCAGCGCCAGCGAATCCAGCACGAGCTTTTCACACAGGTCGGCATAGCTCAAGCCCACCTGCGCCGCCTCCTGCGGCACAAGGCTGGTGGGGGTCATGCCCGGCAGGGTGTTGACCTCCAGGCACCATGCGTTTCCGTCCGCGTCCAGAATAAAGTCGGAGCGGGAGTAGACGGACAGCCCCAGCCCCCGGTGGAGCGTCAGCGCCATCTCGCCGATCTGACGCCACGCCTCCTCGGTGATGGGCGCGGGACAAATCTCCTCCGCGCCGTCCTTCTGGTATTTTGAGACATAGTCGAAATACGCGCCTCTGGGGATGATCTCCACGGCGGGGAGATAGGTGTCCCCCAGCACGGCGATCTGGATCTCCCGGCCCTTGATCTTCTTCTCCACCACCACATGGCCGCCGTAGCGCAGCAGACCGCGCAGCGCCTTTTCCAGCTGTTCCTTGGTGTCGGGCAGCTCCACGCCGATGGAGCTGCCGCCGTTGACAATCTTCACGGCGCAGGGTACGTCCAGCTCCTCCACCAGACGGGGGATATCGGCCTCTGTATAGTACACATCGTGCCACGGGGCGGTGCGGACGCCCAGCGAATCCATAAAGCGCTTGGTGACGGCCTTATCCATGGCCATGCCGCTGCCCAGATAGCCGGAGCCGGTGTAGGGTACGCCCAGCAGATCCAGCGTGGCCTGAATACGGCCATCCTCGCCGCAGCTGCCGTGGAGCGCCAGAAATACGATGTCGGCCATCTGGCAGACGGTCAGCACATCCTTGCCCAGCATACTGGGGCTTTGATCCCTCCGGCTGCGGCGCACCGCCTCCAGATCCGGCTCCACGCTCTCCACATGGTTGTCGGGGCAAAGGCCGTCCGGCGCGTCGAAAATATCCTCCAGCCGTCCCTCGTAGCTTTCAAGCCCCAGAAACATATCCACCAAAATGGCCTGATGCCCCTTCTCCCGCAGTGCGCGGCACACGCCGGTGCCGCTGGTCAGCGCTACCTGACGCTCTGTAGAAAGGCCGCCTGCCAAAACAACGATCTTCATCGTGATCCCTCGCTTTCGGGGTGCCGTGCGCCGTCTAATGGCCCACGCCCCCAGTCTTAGATGTAACATTATAGCACGGCGGCGCGATGATTACAACTGTTTCGCCGTGAACAAACGGAGAATAAAGGGGGCGCGCCCCGCAGGACGCGCCCTCTGTTCCCTGTGCTATCTATCGCAGCCAGTCCGGCTTTGACCGTCCCTGCACGCCGGACACCATACCCATGGACATGAAAAGCATCACCAGCGACGAGCCGCCGTAGCTGATGAACGGCAGCGTCAGGCCGATGACCGGCATGACGAACAGGCACATCCCCACATTGACGATGACCTGAAAGATGACCACGCTGGCCACACCGATGCAGACAAGCCCCTCCAGACTGGTCTTGGCGTGGCGCGCCACCCAGACGCAGCGGACGATGATGGCCGTCAGCAGCGCCAGCGTCAGGATGCAGCCCAGCAGCCCCAGCTCCTCGCCGATGACGGTGAAGATAAAATCGGTGTGCCGGTTGGGCAGAGCGGAGCTGTACTCGCTCTGGGTCTGGGTACCATGGAACAGTCCCTGCCCCGTGAGCTTGCCGCTGCCCAGCGCCATAAGGCTGCGGGTCTGCTGCCAGCCGGTATCCTGCGGGTCGAGGCTGTGGTCGAACAGCACCTGAAACCGGAGCTTCATATAGGATGGGATCTTGTTCAGATCCCACATCGCCCAGAAGGCCAGTCCGCCGGCCAGTCCGCCCAGCAAAAACCACCGCAGAGCCACGCCCCCCACAAAGCACATACAGGCGAAGATGAACAGGAACACCAGCGCGCTGCCCATGTCGGAGGAAACCTTATAGTACAGGACAAAGATAACGCCCAGATGGGCCGCCAGAAACAGGACGGAGGGGATGCTGCTCAGATTGCGGTTCTCCTTGAGCCAGACCAGCTGCTTGGCCAGCACCAGCGTCAATGTCAGCTTCACGATCTCGGCGGGCTGCACCTTTACCGGCAGGAACGGGAACTCCAGCCATGCCCGGTTGCCGGTGTTGTCCTCGATGCCCAGCGGTGTGGCCAACAGCAGGATGACGCCGATTCCCAGCAGGAAGATCCACTTCCAGTATTTGCACAGGTCGTTCAGGTCGATCTGGGAGATCACCAGATACAGCACCACGCCCAGCAGCAGCGCCACAGACTGGACCGCCACCAGACGCCATGTGTGCATATACCGGGTGGCGCTGGCCACCATGAGAACGCCGAACAGGGACGCCGCGGCGCACAGTGCCAGCAGCACCAGATCCGTCTGGCGCAGGATGTCCGCAAAAAGCTCTCGTGAACGGCGCAGCATGGGCGTCCCTCCTCTCCGGTAAAATGGTCATAAAGCGGTATTAGTGTACCACAAGAAGTTTTATCTGTAAACCGGCGTTTCACTCTTTTCTTTTCGGGCAGGGTGTGGTACAATAAGACGATTCGAGCAAAAAGCGGAGGTGGCGGTATGGAGTATCTCTCCCACAGCCCGGAGGAGACGGAGCGCATCGGCGAGGAGCTGGGGCGCACGCTGCATCCCGGCTGTGTGGTGGCCTTCCGCGGCGGACTGGGCATGGGCAAGACCGCCTTCACACGGGGTCTCGCCCGGGGGCTGGGCTGCCGGGGGCGTGTGACCAGCCCCACCTTTACCATCGTCAACGAGTACAGCGGAACCATTCCCCTGTTCCATTTTGATATGTACCGGCTGGGCGGCGAGGACGAGCTGTTCGACATCGGCTGGGACGACTATCTGGCCCGGAACGGCGTCTGCGCCGTGGAGTGGTCGGAGCAGGCAGCCGGTGCGTTGCCGGAGGACGCCATCCTCGTGGACATCGCGCGGGGCGAGGGCGAAAATGACCGCATCATCACCATCACGGGAGGCGAGACACATTGAAGATACTGGCGCTGGAGACATCGGCAAAAAGCGTATCCGCCGCCGTCACGGAAAACGGCACGGTGCTGGCCTCCGCCTATCAGAACAGAGGCTTGACCCATAGTGTGACGCTGATGCCCCTTGTGGACGGTATGCTCCACGCGGCGGGATTGACGCTGGACGACATGGGGCTGATTGCCGTGGCCAACGGCCCCGGCAGCTTTACAGGTCTGCGGATCGGCGTATCGGCCGCCAAGGGTCTGGCGTGGGCAAAGGAGCTGCCCTGCTGCGGCGTATCCACGCTGGCGGCCATGGCGCGGACATCCGCCGACCACCACGGGCTGGTCATCGGCGCCATGGACGCGCGGCGGCAGCAGATCTACCACGCCCTGTTCCGGGCGGAGGACGGCCGTGTGACACGGCTGACTGCGGACTGCGCCATCTCGTTGGAGGAGCTGGCATCGCAGCTGCGGGACGACACGGCGGACAAGCTGGTGGTGGGTGACGGCGCGGCACTGTGCGCCGGATACCTCAGCGACGCAGGCATCCCCTGCCGTATGGCGGACGAATCCCACCGGATGCAGTCCGCCGTGGGCGTGGCGCTGTGCGCCGAGGAGATGGCGGCGCGGGGTGAGACGGTGACGGCGCAGGCGCTGGAGCCGGTATACCTGCGGCTCAGTCAGGCGGAGCGGGAGCGTCTGGCCCGTGGTCTGAAGATCACGCTGGACTGAGCGCGTATCCCCATACCCATTGTAGTTTATCATCGTATTCCATGCAAAATTTTACATACACGGAGGAGACAAAATGTACAGCGAGAAAGTTCATATCATGAACCACCCTCTGGTGGCCCACAAGCTGACCATCATGCGCGACAAGCACACCAGCGTCAAGGATTTCCGCGAGCTGGTATCCGAGATCGGAATGCTCATCACCTACGAGGCCACCCGTGACCTGCCCCTGACCACCAAGCACATCGAGACCCCCATCTGCGAGATGGACGCGCCCACGCTGGCGGGCCGCAAGTTTGTGGTGGTCCCCATCCTCCGTGCCGGTCTGGGTCTGGTGGACGGCGTGCTGCGTATGGTCCCCTCCGCCCGCGTCGGCCACATCGGTATGTACCGCGACGAGGAGACGCTGGAGCCCCATCCCTATTTCTGCAAGATGCCCAAGGACGTGGCCGACCGCGACGTGCTCATCGTTGACCCCATGCTGGCCACTGGCGGCTCCGCTGCCGAGGCCATCGGCGAGATGAAGAAGTTCGGCTGCAAGCACATCAAGCTGATGGTGCTGGTGGCGGCTCCCGAGGGCATCGAGCATATCCAGAAGCTCTATCCCGACGTGGACATCTACGCCGGCGCCGTGGACAAGTGCCTCAACGAGAACGGCTACATCGTCCCCGGTCTGGGCGATGCCGGCGACCGCATTTTCGGCACCAAGTAACACCTCGTATGCAGGACGCCCCCGGTTTCGGGGGCGTTTTTGCCTGTACGACGCCGCAGGTATCCCGGTTACTGGTAAATTCCGGCGTTTTGACTGTTTGACGGTGGCTGCACAATGTGGTATACTGTCTACGATTTTTGATTTCATCCGTAAAGGAGCTGTATCATGCGCGTTATCGATCTGGAAAACATCAAGGACTCTATGAATAACGAGACTCAATTTGTCCTGCGCTGTGAGGAGGTCTTCCACGACAAGATCTCCGCTGCCGCAGCCGCGATCCTCTCCAGCAACCGTCCCATTGTGGCGCTGACCGGCCCCTCCGGCAGCGGCAAGACCACCTCCGCCATGCGGCTGAAGGACTATCTGGAAAATCTGGGCGTGACGGTGTGCCTGCTGAGCATGGACAACTTCTTCCTGCCGCTGGATCAGCGTCCGCCGGAGGCCACGGACTGGGAATCCCCCTACTGCGTGAACGTGGATCTGCTGGTGTCCTGCATCAGCCGCCTGCTGGACGGCAAGGCGGTTGACATCCCCTGGTACGACTTTAAGGCCGGCTGCACCGGCGGCTACAAGAAAATGCAGGGCGAAAAGGGCTGCATCGTCATTGCCGAGGGCATCCATATGCTCAACCCCCTGATCTTCGATAAGATCCGCGGCGCCGCCACCGGCGTCTATGTCGCCCCCCGCACCCGCATCCTCACCAACAACGACCGGGTGGTGCGCCCCGAGCAGCTGCGCGTGGCGCGGCGGCTCATCCGGGACTACAACACCCGCGGCCACTCCCTGCGGGAGACGGTGGAGCGCGCCGAAAGCGTGAACCGCGGCGAGGTCAACTATATCAAGCCCTACAAGAGCAACGCCGCCATCCATATCGACTCTTTCCACGACTATGAGCCGTGCATCCTGACCAAGTGTCTGGGCGAGATCCCCAACATCCGGGAGGATCTGACGGCGGAGTATCTGCAGGCGCACGATCTCACCGATCTGATCGACGTGGTGAACACCGTGCCGCCGCTGCACACCCCCTTCGTGCCCCGCAATTCCATCGTCCGCGAATTCGTGGGTGGCAGCTGCTATGAATATTGATTTTTCCGTCTAACATACCATAAAGGAGGTCGTATCTATGAACCGTATCATCACCATCAGCCGTGAATTTGGCTCCGGCGGCCGTGAGCTGGGCAAGCGTCTGGCCGAGGCGCTGCACATCCCCTGCTATGACCATGAGATCATCGAGATGATCGCCAAGGAGAATGGCTTTAATGAGGATTATGTGGCACATATGTCCGAAAAGAGCATCGAGGCCGCCTACCCCCTGACCATCGGTCACCGGTTCGGCGTACCTCCCTTCCAGATCATGGACCAGCCCATCCGCGTGGCGGTGGCCCAGCGCCAGATCCTGGAGAACTTCGCCAAGAGCGGCGACTGCGTCATCGTGGGACGGGGCGCGGATGTGATCCTGAAGGCCTATAAGCCGCTGAATATCTTCGTGTACGCCGACAAGGAGTCCAAGATCGAGCGGTGCCAGCGCCGTGCGCCCGCCGGTGAGGACATGACCGCCTCCGAGATCGAGAAGCGCATGAAGCAGATCGACCGCAACCGCTCCCAGCACCACCAGATGTACAGCGACAGCAAGTGGGGTGCCAAGGAGTCCTACGACCTGTGCATCAACACCTCCCGCCGCTACGTCAAGGATCTTGTTCCCGCCATTGCCAAGTTCTGTGAGGATTGGTTCAACTCCCCCGAATAAGCACACGTGAAAGCGCCCGGAGCCGTTGGCTCCGGGCGCTTTTTCATAGTATCGCGCTGTGCGGGAACACTACCGCAAAGGAGTGATGGTATGATCCCCTGCACCGACAGCTGCCAGTGGCAGCGGGACGGTCTGTGTACGCTGGATACCTGCGCCGCGGCGGGGCAGCCCAGCGCCGGACACCCCTGCGTCCACTATGTGCCTATTTCCCCTGCGCCAGCAGACGCAGCGCCTCCGAGATGTTCCGCACCGGCAGCAGCTCCAGTGTGGAGCGAGCGCGGAGATCCACCGCGTGATGTGCCGGAATGATACACTGTGTAAAGCCGAGACGCTTTACCTCTGAGAGACGCTGCTCCATGTGGCTGACGCTGCGGATCTCCCCGGAGAGTCCCACCTCGCCTACGGCGGCCATGCCGTTTGGCACAGGCTTGTCCAGATAGCTGGAGGCGATGGCCACCACAGCCGCCAGATCGGCGGCAGGCTCGTCCAGCGTCAGCCCGCCGATGATATTCAGATAGGCGTCACACTGGCTGACCTTCAGCCCGCCCCGCTTCTCCAGCACCGCCAGCAGCATGGCGGCGCGGTTGTAGTCAAAGCCGTTGCTGCTGCGGAGGGGTCGTGCTCCGGCGCAGGGCGCGATCAGCGCCTGTATTTCCGCCAGCACGGGGCGTGCGCCCTCCATCACGCAGGTGACGCAGGTGCCGGAGGCGTCCTGCGGGCGGCCGGACAACAGCATCTCTGAGGGGTTCTCCACCTCCCGGAGACCGCTGTCCAGCATCTCAAAAACGCCGATCTCGTTGGTAGCGCCGAAGCGGTTCTTGGCGGCACGGAGGATACGGTACGTCATGCGGCTGTCGCCCTCGAAGTACAGCACGCAGTCCACCATATGCTCCAGCACCTTGGGGCCGGCGATGCTGCCCTCCTTGTTGACGTGGCCGATGACGAACACCGTGACCCCCTGCCCCTTGGCCAGCTGCATCAGCGCCATGGTGCAGTCCTTCACCTGCCCCACGCCGCCGGCAGGCGCGTCCAACTCCTCGTTGTACAGGGTCTGGATGGAGTCCACGATCAGCACGTCCGGCGTCTCCCGGCGGACACATTCCAGCACGTCGCCCAGCCGCGTCTCCGACAGGACGAACAGGTTTTCGCTGTCCACGGACAGGCGTTTGGCCCGCAGCTTCAGCTGCCGGGCGGACTCCTCGCCGGAGACATACAGCACCTTGCAGGTGCTGCCCAGCTGCTGGCAGATCTGGAGCATCAGCGTGGACTTGCCGATACCGGGCGCGCCGCCCACCAGCACCAGCGAGCCCTTCACGGCGCCGCCGCCCAGCACGCGATCCAGCTCCCCCATGCCGGTGGGAAAGCGTATCTCCTCATCCTCCTGCAACGCTGTAATGGCAGACGCCTTTACAGCATCGTTCATGCGCGGCGTTTTACCGCCCTTGGCAGGGCGCTCCGCCGGCTGCTCCACCATGGAGTTCCACGCGCCGCAGACGGCGCAGCGTCCCGACCACTTGGGGCTTTCGCTGCCGCACTCCGTGCAGAAAAAAACAGTTTTTGCTTTCATGCTATTCCCTCGCTCGTACAATATTGGCAGTAGGCCACCGCGATGACGGCGGCGAGCTTCACTTGGTAGGACGGCTGCTGCAAAAGCGCCGTCTCCTCCGGGTTGGACAGGAACCCGCACTCCACCAGAATGGCCGGGCAGGTGGTGTGGGACATGAGGTACACCCCGTCGCCAATGGGCTTGGCGGCCTTGTCCCGTCCTTCGTTCACCCCGCTGTTCAGCGCCTGCTGCACCGTCTGCGCCAGCCGTTGGGACGGCTCCACCGCGTTATAGAACACCTGCGCTCCCCGGACACCGGGGTGTCCGGGCAGACAGTTCTGGTGGATGCTGATGAGCAGGCCGTTGGGTGTCCCGTTGGCCAGTGCCGTGCGGTTTTTCAGGTCGGATACCTTCTTCTCCCGCAGGGTAACGGCGGAGTCGTCGTAAATGGCGGCGTCGCCGGTGCGGGTCATCACCGCCGGATGCCCCAGAAACCGAAGGATCTCATAGAGCCGCCGGGTGATCTGGAGGTTGATGCCGCTCTCCGCCACGCCGCTGCGGGACACGGCGCCGCCGTCCTCCCCGCCGTGTCCCGCGTCCAGCACCAGCATGGTCTGAGGTCTCGGCGGTGCGGCAGACGCGGCGGCAGGCACCTGCGGCGATGGGCAGGGCGCTGCCGCCGCCAGCAGAATGAGGGCGGCTGCCAGCGCACCGGCGTATATCGCTTTTTTCGGAATGAACAGCACCATGGGTCTCCCCTCCTCGGGAAAGCCTATGGCGGTGGGCGGTGTTTTATGTATCATAGCACAGCGGGCGAAAAAAAGAAATGTTTTTCCTTAGACACCAGCCGCTTACGGATGCAGGAATCGCATTTTTCTTGCAACAGACTCCGCCTTATGGTATACTTGTTTTGCTCTCCTGTGTGGCTGAAACGCCCAGAGGGGCGTCGGGACTGACCACTTGTTGCCAGCTATATTCCGTGCCCTGCACAGGAGAGTTTTTCTGCGCCCTGTATTTGGGTCTTGCTTTCTGCGCCGCGGCCTACGTTGATACACATATACAAGCCTACAAGCCCCCTCCGGCGACGCCGGAGGGGGCTTGTGTTGTTCCGTCAACTGTCGAAGGACGGGTTGATAAAATAGATATTCTTCTCGCTCATGCGGTCCTTCGCAAGCCGCAGTCCCTCGCCGAAGCGCTGGAAATGCACGATCTCCCGGGCGCGCAGGAATTTGATGACATCGTTGACATCCGGGTCGTCACTGAGCCGCAGGATGTTGTCATAGGTGACGCGGGCCTTCTGCTCCGCCGCCAGGTCCTCGGTCAGATCGGCGATCAGGTCGCCCTTGACCGCCATGGACGCCGCATTCCACGGGAAGCCGGCGGCTGCGGCGGGATAGATACCGGCGGTGTGATCCACAAAGTAGGCGTCGAAGCCGGCGGTCTTGATGTCCTTCTCCGACAGATTGCAGGTCAGCTGGTGGACGATGGTGCCGATCATCTCCAGATGCCCCAGCTCCTCCGTGCCGATGTCTGTGAGCAAGCCCTTCAGCTCCGGGTAGGGCATGGAGTAGCGCTGGCTCAGGTAACGCAGGGATGCACCCAGCTCCCCGTCCGGCCCCCCGTACTGGGAAATGATCAGCGCCGCCAGTCTGGGGTTGGCGTTTTTGATCTTCACCGGGTATTGCAGCTTCTTTTCATACACAAACATCAGTCGTTCCCTCCTTTGTCCCAAGGCCACGGGTCATCCAGCCAGCGGAAGCCGCCCTCGGTGATAGCCGTCTTGCACAGCGGGCCGTTGGCCTCCTCGTACCGCGCACGCCCCTCCCGGCCCAGCCGGATGTAGCCCCAGTACAGCTCCTGCGCCTGCTTGTCGTTGGGATGGGTGGTCAGGTACAGCCCCAGCTCGTCAATGGCGAAGTCCAGCGCCATCAGCTCCAGCAGCGCCTCGTTTACCTTGGGAAACCGGGAGCGCAGCTCCTTGCGGAACGGCAGATCCAGACCGGGGAACAGCGTGCCTTGCAGCAGCGCCTCCTTGTCCTCGTAGCGCGGGGCATCCTCGCGCTGCATGGCGATATAGGGAAACACCATGTTGCCGCAGCCCTTCGGCAGGCGTCCGTCCATCTCGCGGCAGACCGCGTCGCTGCGGGCCGTCATCTCCCGCGCCGCGCCGTCCTGTGCTGCCGCCGCAGCAGCGGCAGTTCTCTCCATATACAAGAGAAATTCCTCCTTTGAAACGGTGATATCGGTGAGCCGGAAACGGCTCACCTCATTCTATGTACCGGCGGCGCGGCGGGCGCCTGACGGGAGGGCGGAAAAATTTCCGGAAACTTTTGCGAAAACAGGAGATTTACGCCGCAGAGTGTGGTACAATGGTGCGGACATCACAGACAGCCCTTTCCTCCCCCAAGGAGGAGGGCTGTCAAATACAGGCAAGGAGAAACTGCCATGAAGGTCGTGCTGCAACATCTGACCAAGAGATTCCCCAACCGCAACAAAAAAGCGGGCGGCGACATCGTCGCCGTCCATGACTTCACCTTTGAGATCCCCGACGGGAAGCTCATCGGTCTGCTGGGCCCCTCCGGCTGCGGCAAGAGCACGGCGCTGAACCTCATCAGCGGCCTGCTGGAGCCGTCGGAGGGACAGATCTTCTTCGGCGAGGACGATGTGACCCATCTGCCGCCGGAGAATCGCGGCGTGGGGCTGGTGTTCCAGAACTACGCGCTGTACCCCCACCTGACGGTGCGGCAGAACATCATGTTCCCGCTGGAGAACCTGCGGGGCGCGGAGAAGCTGACCAAGGCGGAGATGGCGGAGCGGACGCTGGAGGCGGCAAAGCTGGTGCAGCTGGAGGGTCTGATGGACCGCAAGCCCAGCGAGCTGTCCGGCGGTCAGCAGCAGCGTGTGGCCATCGCCCGCGCACTGGTAAAACGCCCCCGGGTACTGCTGCTGGACGAGCCGCTGTCCAATCTGGATGCACGGCTGCGCCTTCAGACACGGGAGGAGATCCGCCGCATCCAGCGGCAGACCAACGTGACCACCGTGTTCGTCACCCACGACCAGGAGGAGGCCATGAGCATCTCCGACGAGATCGTGGTGATGAAGGACGGCGTGGTGCAGCAGATCGGCAAGCCGCAGGAGGTCTACGACAACCCGGTGAACCTGTTCGTCGCCAAATTTCTGGGTACGCCGCCCATCCACGTCTTTGACGGGCGCATCGAGGGCGGCAGGCTGTACATAGGCGGCGCGGCAGTACTGGATGTGGACGGTGCGGCCGATCAGCCGGTATATGCCGCCATCCGGCCGGAGGGCTTTATCCTCGCGGAGGACGGTCCCCTGTGCTGCAAGCTGGACCGCGTGGAGGTCATGGGACGGGATATCAGTGTGGTATGCACCCACCCGGACTGTGAAAACGCGGCCATCCGCGCCATCATCAACGCCGACAGCCGCGTAGATACCACCCGGGAAACGGTGTGCTTTGCCCTAAAGCCCCACAAGGTGTTCCTATTCCATCGGGAGGAGCAGACGCGGCTGGACTGCATCCTGAGGTGACGCCATGGACAAACGAAATGCCAAGGGCTGGCTGTACCTGCTGCCCGCCATCGCCTTTCTGGGCGTGTTCATGGTCTACCCGCTGGTGGACGTGTTCGTGTACTCCTTTGAGGAGGGGTACAACTCCGCGTCCCAGACGTTTTCCGGCGTGGGTCTGTTTAACTACCGCTACGTCCTGCGTGACCCCTACTTTTTGCAGGCGCTGAAAAACACCTTCATCCTCGTTATCATCACCGTACCGGTATCCACCGGCCTTGCCCTGCTGATCTCGCTGGGGCTCAGCTCCATCGAAAAGCTGCGGGGTCTGTTCCAGACGGTGTATTTCCTGCCCTACGTCACCAACACGCTGGCGGTAGGTCTGGTGTTTATGATCCTGTTCAAAAAGACCGCCTATACCGACGGTCTGGTAAACGTGATGCTCCACTGGTTCGGCAGTCCCGGCGTGGACTTTATCGACGGGCCGTACTGGGCAAAGATGTTTGTGCTGTGCTTCTACACCGTGTGGGTGGTGCTGCCCTTCAAGATCCTGATCCTCACCAGCGCGCTGGCGTCGGTGAAGCAGGACTACTACAACGCCGCCCGCATCGACGGCACCTCCCGCCGGCGCATCTTCACCCGTATCACCCTGCCCATGATCTCCCCCATGATCTTCTATCTGGTGGTCACCGGCTTCATCGGTGCGTTCAAGGCGTACAGCGACGCGGTGGCCCTGTTCGGCACCGACCTGAACGCCGCCCGGATGAACACCATGGTGGGCTACATCTACGATATGCTGTACGGCGACTCCGGCGGCTACCCGTCCTTTGCGTCGGCGGCGGCCATTATCCTGTTTGCCATCGTGCTGACCATCACCTGCATCAACCTGCTGGTGAGCCGGAAGCACGTCCACTATTGAGAGGAGGCGACACTGTGGACTCTCATACCGATTATAAGAAGATCGAGCTGGCCGCACGCCGCCGGCGAGCGGTGCGCCGCGCCGTCACCTATGTGCTGTTGGCGCTGTGGGCAGTGATCGTCCTGTTCCCCTTCTACTGGATGGTGCTGACCTCCGTGAAGAGCTACAGCGCGTACAGCGCCGAGCGTATCCCCGCGTTCTTCACCCTGTCCCCCACGCTGCAAAACTACCACGACGCCTTCACCGCCGTGCCGTTGGCTCGCTACTTCCTGAACACACTGGTGTTCACCGTGGCCACCACCGCCATCATGTTGGTGGTCATCACGCTGGCGGCCTTCGCCTTCGCGCGGCTGAATTTTCGTGGCAAGCATCTGGCCTTTACACTCTTTCTGGCGCTGATGATGATTCCCAATGAGCTGGTCATCATCACCAACTTCGTGACCATCACGGACGCCGGCCTGCGCAACACGTTCTGGGGCCTGATCCTGCCGTCGGTAACGTCGGTGTTCTACATCTATTTGTTAAAGGAGAACTTCGCCCAGATCCCCGACGAGCTGTACTACGCCGCCAAGGTGGACGGCACCTCCGACTTCAAGTACCTGTGGAAGGTGATGCTGCCCATCTGCCGCCCCACGGTGGTGACCATCGTCATCCTGAAGGTCATCGAGTGCTGGAACTCCTATGTATGGCCCCGCCTCATCACCGACGATGAGAACTACTTCCTGGTGTCCAACGGCATTCAGGCCATCCGGGAAAACGGCTTCGGGCGGGAGAATATCCCCGCCATGATGGCGGCGGTGGTGGTCATCTCCGTGCCGCTGATCGTGCTGTTCCTCCTGTTCCGCAACAAGGTCATGGAGGGCGTTTCGAGAGGAGGCACCAAGGGATGACGAAAAAAGTGCGGCTCCCCGCGCTGCTGCTGGCGCTGCTCTCTCTGCTGACGCTGTGCGGCTGCCACGGCTCCCGCGGGCAGAACGCCTTCTCCGTGCCGGACAGCTTTGACGAGTCCCGGCAGTATGAGATCACGTTCTGGGCCAAGAACGACACCAACAAGACGCAGGTGGATATCTACAACAAGGCCATCAACGATTTTCAGGCGCTGTATCCCAACATCTCCGTGCGGCTGCGGCTGTACACCGACTACGGTAAGATCTACAACGACGTGATCACCAATATCGCCACCAACACCACGCCCAACGTGTGCATCACCTACCCCGACCACATCGCCACCTACCTCACCGGCGCCAATGTGGTGGCGCCGCTGGACGCCCTGTTTGCCGACGAGCAGTACGGGCTGGGCGGCAGCGCCCTCCGGTACGACGGGCCGACGCAGGCGGAGATGATCCCCCAGTTTCTGGCGGAGTGCAGCTTTTCCGGCAGTCACTACGCCGTGCCGTTCATGCGCTCCACCGAGGCGTGCTATGTGAATAAGACCTATGTGGAGGCGCTGGGCTATGAGCTGCCGGAGACGCTGACGTGGGACTTTGTGTGGGAGGTGTCCGATGCGGCGGCCGCCGCCAAAAACCCCGACGGCACCTTCGCCGTCAACGGGCAGGAGGTGCTGCTGCCCTTCATCTACAAGTCCACGGACAACATGATGATCCAGATGCTGCGGCAGAAGGGCGCCGGCTACTCCACCGACAGCGGTGAGGTGCAGATCTTCAACGACACCACCGAGGAGCTGCTGTACGGCATCGCCGCCCACACCGCCGGCGGCGCGTTCTCCACTTTCAAGATCTCCGGCTACCCCGCCAACTTTCTGAACGCGGGACAGTGCCTGTTCGCGGTGGACTCCACCGCAGGCGCCACATGGATGGGCTCCCACGCACCTCTGAGCGATATCAGCGCCGACAAGTATGTGGATTTCGAGACGGCGGTGATGACCGTACCGCAGTTCGATCCCGCACACCCGCAGATGATCTCACAGGGGCCGTCATTGTGCGTGTTCAACAAGGACGATCCCCAGGAGGTGCTGGCCGCGTGGCTGTTCGCCCAGTACCTGCTGACCAACGAGGTGCAGATCGCCTACTCCCAGACGGAGGGCTACGTCCCCGTCACGGCAAAGGCCCAGCAGTCTGCCGCCTATCAGGACTATCTGGCGCAGGAGGGCGCGGACGACAAGCTCCACTACGATGTGAAGATCAAGGCCTCCAAGCTGCTGCTGGACAACGTGGACAACACCTTCACCACACCGGTGTACAACGGCTCCGCCTCCCTGCGGAACGCGGCGGGACAGCTTATCGAGGATGTGACCAAGTCCGTCCGGCGCAAGGAGCCGGTGGACGCGGCGTATATGGCGAAGCTGTACGACAGCGTCACATCTCTGTACCGGCTGGATCAGCGGGGCACCTTGGCCGCCGACGGCAGTCAGGCGCTTGGCCCCCTGCCCGCTCCCGCCAAGGCGCTGCTCTTTACGCTGGGCGGCGTGTGGGTACTGATGGCCGTTTACGGCGGTGTACAGCTGGTCAAAAAGAAAAACCGTCAAAACAGCCATTGATTTATTTGCAGAATGCGGTATAATAGGACGGGTGTGCATTGAGCGCACCCGTCCTATTACCCATTTTATGGTACAAACAAGAGGAGAAGCAACATGAAAAAGTTTTTGACCCTTCTGCTGGCGCTGGTGATGGCTCTGTCCATCGTTGGCTGCGGCAAGACCGAGGACCAGACCGATGACAAGGATACCCCCGATGAGGGCGGCGACGCCGCCGTTACTGTCATGACCCACGCGGAGTTCGACGCGGCCGCTGTGGATTCCCCCGTCACCGTGGAGACCTACATCCAGGCCCGTCAGGGCTGGTGGGAGAAGGACGGCGTCGGCGTGGCCACGTTCTACACCCAGGCCGATGACGGCGCGTACTTCCTGTACAATATGCCCTGCAGCAAGGAGGATTACGACTCCATGCTGGTAGAGGGCGCCAAGATCCGCGTCAGCGGCTATAAGGCCGAGTGGTCCGGCGAGGTGGAGATCATCGACGCCACTTGGGAAGTGCTGGATGGCGACACCAAGACCTACGAGGCGCTGGACGTGACCTCCCTGCTGGGCAGCGACGAGCTGATCCAGCACCAGAACGAGAAGGTGTCCTTCAAGGGCATGACTGTGGCCGCCTCCAATGACGCGGGCGCTCCGTTCCTGTACAACTGGGACGGCTCCGGCAGCGAGGGCGACGATCTGTACTTCAATGTCTCCCTGAACGACACCATCTACACCTTCGTGGTGGAGAGCTACCTGTGCGGCCCCGGCTCCGACGTGTATGAGGCTGTCAAGGGTCTGAACGTGGGCGATGTCGTCGACATGGAGGGCTTCCTGTACTGGTACAACGGTGCTAACCCCCACATCACCTCCGTGGTCAAGGCTGCTGCCTGAAGCATCTGAACGACAAAAGCGAGACGGCTTTGCGCCGTCTCGCTTTTCGTTTCCTTACGTCTTTCTTACATCTTTCTTACGTCACTTCCGCGTCCGCTTCTCCTTCTCGCGGCGCAGCTTCTCATCCACCTTTTTCATGATGCGCAGGCACAGCGCCGAGCTGGCACTCAGCAGCGCCAGCGCCACGGCGAATTCTCTTTTCTTTCTGTTCATGAGGGAGCGCCTCCTTTTCGCTTGCCGGACAGCCGACTGTTTTTTTCTTTTCTGCGCGGGCCAGTACCCCGCCCGCAGCGTCAGTATACCACGCCGCCGGAAAAAAGGCAATTCCTACCACTGGTAGGCCGTACCCTGCGCCGCCCTACTATGTGGTGTTTTGCAGCGGTTCACCGACCGGTTCACTGAAATGCGTTGTGGAATTGACGAGGCAAACACGGTGTTTTTTGGTGGGAATGCCGAAAATGAAATTGCCCCCTTTTTTCTCCCCTCCCCTTTATTTACTTTGTGTCCGTTTTGTGCTTTAATTGGTACTGTACGAAGTGGAACAAAAAGTGCATTCACGGAATCTATAAAATTTGAGGAGGAAAACATTCATGGTACAATTTGCAAGCAGAATGGACCTGCTGAAGGGCTCCGAGATCCGCGAGCTGCTGAAGCTGACCGCACAGCCCGATATCATCTCCTTCGCCGGTGGTATGCCCGCGCCCGAGCTGTTCCCTGTCGAGCAGATGATGGAGGCCTCCATGGCCGTCCTGAAGGAAAATGGCCGCGTGGCGCTGCAGTACTCTTCCACCGAGGGTTATCCCCGTCTGCGCGAGCAGATCGCTGAGCGTATGCTGGCAAAGAACAATATCCACACCGACAAGGATCACATCCTGGTAACCTCCGGTTCTCAGCAGGGTCTGGATTTCTCCGCCCGCGTGTTCCTGAACCCCGGTGATGTGGTGCTGCTGGAAAGCCCCTCCTATCTGGGTGCCGTCAACGCCTTCAAGGCCTGCGAGCCCAAGTTCATTGAAGTCCCCACCGACGACGGCGGCATGATCATGTCCGAGCTGGAGAAGATCCTGGCCACCACCGAGCGGGTGAAGATGATCTACGTCATCCCCGACTTCCAGAACCCCACCGGCCGTACCTGGGATCTGGAGCGCCGTCACCAGTTCATGGACATCATCAACAAGTACGAGATCCCCGTGATCGAGGATAACCCCTACGGCGAGCTGCGCTTCGAGGGCGAGTATATGCCCGCTCTGAAGAGCCTGGACACCAAGGGCCTGGTCATCTATCTGGGTACCTTCTCCAAGATCCTGGCGCCCGGCTATCGTCTGGGCTGGGTCTGCGCCGATGATGAGATCCTGGCCAAGTACAACTTCATGGAGCAGGCAGCCTCCCTGCAGGCTTCCACCGTCGGCCAGATGGAGACCTCCAAGTGGATCGATATGTTCGATCTGGACGCCCACGTCAACACCATCCGCGAGTGCTACAAGAAGCGCCGCGCCGTGATGCTGGAGACGCTGGCCAAGGAGCTGCCCGAGCCCTGCACCTTCACCCGTCCCGAGGGCGGTCTGTTCGCATGGGTCGTGCTGCCCGAGTACATGAACGCCAAGGATCTGCAGATGAAGTGCCTTGAGAAGAAGGTCGCCTTCGTTCCCGGCGGCTCCTTCTTCCCTAACGGCGGCCACGACAACACCCTGCGTCTGAACTACTCCTGCATGCCGGAGGAGAAGATCGTTCAGGGTATCACCGCCCTGTGCCAGACCATCCGCGAGAACCTGAAGTAAACAAGGAGACACAGCATCCATGAAAGACGTCAAAGTGCTCATCGGCAACTACGGCAGCGGCAAGAGCGAGCTGGCTCTGAACTTCGCCATGCAGGCAGCGGCCCGCGGCGACAGAACGGAGCTGCTGGATCTGGATATGGTGAATACCTACTTCCGACTGACCGAGCGGGGCAAGATGGTGGAACAGAAGGAGATCCGGCTGGTCTCCCCCAACTTCGCCTGCTCCGGTATTGAGACGCTCTCCCTTCCCGCCGAGGTGTCGTCCGCCTTTGTACTGGATTGGGACACGGTCATTTTCGATGTGGGCGGCGATGATGTAGGCGCCACGGCGCTGGGCCGCTACCATCGGGACTTTATGGCACTGGAGCCCGGTGCTCTGGAAGTGCTGAACGTTGTAAATATTCGTCGCCCTCTTGCCAGCACGGTGGAGAAGATCCACCGGCTGCAGGAGGGGATGCAGACCCATGCCAGATTGCAGATCACCGGTATGATCAACAATACCAACCTGTCCACCATGACCAGTGCGGACGATCTGTGGGACGGCTATGAGCTGCTGCGGCAGGTGGTGGATCTCACCGGTATCCCCGTGGCATACACCACCGGTAAGAAGGATATCCTCGATGCATTTCTGGCCCGTGACCCGGACCCGAAGTATGTGGGAAAGCCCGTGGCCATCGACGTGTATATGCACCGCGACTGGGATTCCTACATCGAGTATGGACTGAACACCAAGAATCCGCACAAGGATATGTATTAAACCCCGCATACCTCCCCTTTTCGGGGGTAGTAGATAGAAACAGCAAGAGGAATTTGAGGAAAAGAGGTGTAGAGAGTGGTAAGAGTTACCATCGACGAAAACCTGTGCAAGGGCTGCGGCCTGTGCGCAAGAGCTTGTCCCAAGCACATCATTGAGCTGTCCAAGACTCGCATCAACGCTAAGGGCTATCATCCGGCGGAGGTCATCAACATGGAAGCCTGCATCGGCTGTACTTCCTGTGCGCGTACCTGCCCTGATGTGGTAATCCGTATTGAAAAAGACTAAGGAGGAAAAAACATGGCTTTGACTCTTATGAAGGGTAGCGAAGCTATTGCGGAAGCCGCCATTCGTGCCGGCGCACGCTATTTCTTCGGTTACCCCATCACTCCGCAGACGGAGATCCCCGAATACATGTCCGCACGTATGCCCGAGGTCGGCGGCTGCTTCCTGCAGGCCGAGTCCGAGGTCGCGGCTATCAACATGGTCTACGGTGCCGGCGGCACCGGCGCCCGTGTCATCACCTCTTCTTCCAGCCCCGGCGTGTCCCTGAAGCAGGAAGGTATTTCCTACTGCGCGGGCGCCATGGTTCCCTGCGTCATCGTCAACGTGATGCGCGGCGGCCCCGGTCTGGGCAACATTCAGGCCTCTCAGGGCGACTATTTCCAGGGCGTCAAGGGCGGCGGCAACGGTGACTATCACCTGCTGACCTTCGCTCCCTCCTCCGTGCAGGAGTTCATTGACCTGATGATGGGCGCTTACGACAAGGCCGAGAAGTATCGTATTCCCGTCCTGTTCCTGGCCGATGGTATCATCGCCCAAATGATGGAGCCCGTGGAGCTGCCCGAGATGGTGGACTACAAGGTCGATCCCGAGAAGAAGCCCTGGGCCTGCACCGGCTGGAAGCCCGGCGACGATCCTGCAAAGCGCGGCATCATCAACTCCATCTATATCGACACCGAGAGCCTGGCTGTCCACAACGACGAGCTGCAGGCTATGTACAAGAATGTCGTCGACAACGAGCAGATGTGGGAGGCCTACAACTGCGAGAACGCCGACTACATCATCACCGCCTTCGGCACCGTGGCTCGTATCGCCAAGAGCGCTATCGCCGAGCTGAAGGAAAAGGGCATCAACGTCGGTCTGGTTCGTCCCATCACCGTGTGGCCCTTCCCCTATGACGCTGTGCGCGAGGCTTGCTGCCAGCCCAGCGTGAAGGCCGTTCTGGACGTGGAGCTGAACGAAGGCCAGATGCTGGAGGACGTGAAGCTGGCCATCAACGGCGCCAAGCACGTGGACTTCTTCGGTCACTGCGGCAGCCAGATGCCCTCCACCACCGAGATCGTTGAGAAGATCCTGAGCATGAAGGAGGGTAAATAAGATGGCTGTACTGTTTGAAAAGACAAAGCTGCTGACTGACAAGCAGTTCCATTACTGCCCCGGCTGCAACCACGGTATCATTCACCGTCTGGTGGCCGAGGTCATCGATGAGATGAACCTGGATGGCAAGGTCATCGGCGTGGCTCCCGTGGGCTGCTCCGTGTTTGCCTATGACTACTTCAACTGCGATATGTACGAGGCTGCTCACGGCCGCGCTCCCGCAGTTGCCACCGGTATCAAGCGCGCCGTCGGCAAGGACACGCTGGTGTTCACCTATCAGGGCGACGGCGACCTGGCCTCCATCGGTACCGCTGAGATCGTTCACGCCGCACACCGCGGTGAGAAGATCACCACCATCTTCGTCAACAATGCCATTTACGGCATGACCGGCGGCCAGATGGCTCCCACCACCCTGATCGGCCAGAAGGCTACTACCTGCCCCGCCGGCCGCAGTGAGGAATGGAGCGGTCTGCCCATCAAGATGAGCGAGATGCTGGCCGCTGTGCCCAGCTCCTACTACATCGAGCGCGTGGCCGTCAACAACACCGCCAACATCGCCAAGGCCAAGAAGGCCATCGCCAAGGCATTCCGCCTGCAGATGGAGGGTAAGGGCTTCTGCATGATCGAAGTGCTGTCCACCTGCCCCACCAACTGGGGTCTGTCTCCTGTGGAGGCTCTGGACTGGCTGGAGAAGAACATGATCCCCTATTACCCGCTGGGCGTGTACAAAGACAAGGAGGCCGAGTAATATGGAAAAAACCTTCATTTTTGCCGGTTTCGGCGGTCAGGGTATGCTCCTGATCGGTAAGTTCGTGGCCATGGCCTGCATGCTGGATGGCAAGCACGTTTCCTGGCTGCCTTCCTACGGCCCCGAGATGCGCGGTGGTACCGCCAACTGCTCCGTCATCGTTTCCGATGATCCCGTCGCCTCCCCCCTGGTGGACAAGGCCGATGTGATCGTCGCGATGAACCGTCCTTCTCTGGACAAGTTTGAGGGTCATGTGAAGCCCGGCGGCGTGCTGGTCATCAACAGCAGCATCATCGACCGCAAGGCCGTCCGTGACGACATCACCGTGGTGTACTGCGACGCCAACGGCATTGCCGAGTCCATCGGCAACCCCAAGGGCGCCAACGTGGCCATCCTCGGCTCCACTCTGGCTAAGGCTCCCGTCACCTCCGTGGAGAGCATGATGGAAGCCATCCGCATTGAGCTGGGCGAGAAGAAGGCCCGCTTCCTGGAGGGCAACAAGAAGGCTCTGCTGGCCGGCATGGAAGCCGCCAAGTAAGGCCTCTCCCCTACATTGGAACAGAGAAGTCCGACCCGTATGGGTCGGACTTCTTTTCGTTGGTGACGTTTCAGGGAGGTCCTTTGCGCCGCGCATACCGCGCTGCTTGGGGGCGGATTCCCATGCCGACCTGCCACAACACCCCGCACCGGCCTGTCGCAATACCGTCCCCCTCTCCCTCATCGTTTATTTGTGCGAAAACACAAGGAAAACTTGTTTCATTCTCCGAAACTAATTGTTGACTTCCTACCAAATGTTTGGTATGATTGCACTGTTAGCAGGAGGTGACGCAAATGAGTTCTTTTTCTTACTTTGTGGGGCAGCGTATCAAAAAATATCGAAAGAGCAGAGGCTATACCATCGAGCAGTTCTCCGCTATGATCAACAAGAGCAAGGCCACGCTGTCCAAGTACGAGAACGGCGCCATCACCATCGACATCGAGACGCTCTACGACATTGCGCAGGCGCTGGAGATCGACCTCAAGTGCTTTATCGACTACCAGCCGCCGGTGTTCCATCAGGACACCTCCCTGCCCAAGAACAACTACTTCAATCAGTCGCTGGCCTATATGTACTACTACGACGGCCGCGTGCGGCAGATGGTGCGCTCCCTGCTGCGCTTCTCCCGCGCCGCGGATCGGGAGACCATTGAGGTCACACTGTATCTGGGTGTCGCCTCCTTCTCCGAGCCGGATCGCTGCCAGCATCTCTTTACCGGTGAGATGAAGGCCTACGACACCATCACCCACATGGTGATGACCAACCAGATCAACGAGGCGGAAAAAATGTATATCTGTATGCTCAACCCCATGTCCAACCGCACCCCGGCCATTGGACTGGTCTCCGGCATCGGCTCCACCCCCTTCTTCGCCCCCATCGCGCTGAAGGCGCTGATCTCCAAGGAGCCGCTGGACGAAACAGAGCGGTTGATGAACACCATCAAGCTGGACAAGGACGACTACCATCTGCTGCGGTACTACAACATGATGGTCATCAACCGTCCCGCCTCCCTGTTCCTGCAATAACTTGACAGCAAAAGGCTGTGAAGGCTATCGCCTTCACAGCCTTTTTTAACTCATGCGCAGGATCTCTCTGCGGAGCCGCAGGATGATGCGCTTTTCCAGCCGTGAGATGTAGGACTGGGAGATGCCCAACCGGTCTGCCACCTCCTTCTGGGTCAGTTCTCTGCCGCACCCCAGCCCAAACCGCATGGTGATGATATCCCGCTCGCGGGGGCTCAGCTTTGCCACCGCCTCCGCCAGCATCTGGCGGTCTGCATCCGCCTCGATGGGACGCATGACCACGTCGCTGTCCGTACCCAGCACATCGCTGAGCAGCAGCTCCTTGCCGTCCCAGTCGGTGTTCAGCGGCTCGTCGAAGCTGACCTCCACGCGGCTGCCGCTGTTCTTCCGCAGGTACATAAGGATCTCGTTTTCGATGCAGCGGGAGGCGTAGGTGGCCAGCTTGATATTCTTGTCGGTACGAAACGTGTTAATGGCCTTGATCAGCCCGATGGTGCCGATGGAGATCAGATCCTCGATGTTGATGCCGGTGTTCTCAAAGCGGCGGGCAATGTACACCACCAGCCGCAGATTCCGCTCGATGAGGGTCTGCCGCACCGACAGCTCGCCTCCGTCCAGCCGGGCCAGCAGCGCCGCCTCCTCGTCCCGGGGCAGCGGCGGCGGCAGGGTGTCGCTGCCGCCGATATACATGACCTTATCCGGCCTGCGGAGTCTGCGCAGAAACGTCCGTAGACGGTGCAGCAGTGCTGTCAGCACGTCCCTTCACCTCCTTCCCCTCCGGGTCGCCCCACAGGGCGTGATAGCCGCCGCCGTCACTGACGGGGTGATCTGACAGTGCCACCGGCGTCCGGGGATAGCGGCGACCATCGATCTCTATGTAGTCGCTGCGGGCGGCCAGCAGCAGCCCCGCCGGTGTGCCTACGCTGCGAAAGGGCAGCAGTGAAAAGAGGATGCCCGCCCCCTGCCGGTGGAGCCGCGCCATTTTTTCCTCCGGCGGCAACCCGGAGGCCAATACTGCCGCCACCGACGGCGGCCACAACTCCTCCGCCGCGCCGCGCTCCAGCACCAGTGCCGGACGGCCCGATACCGGATCCCGCAGGGTGTTTCCGGTGTCGTGCAGCGCCGTGACGGTCTGCTTCCGTCCGCAGACGGATATGGTGATCTTCAATAGCTCTCCTCCCCCATGACGTGCGCCCTGCCCCAGCAGCAGGCGCAGCAAAAAATAGAATACCAGTGCCGAGCCGATGAGCAGCCGCCAGCTTACCTCGCCCCGATAGAGCCGGTGCAGCAGCCCGGTGGGCGATCCGACCCACAGCCCCAGTGCCAGCACGAATCCCGCCAGCCCTCCGGACAACAGCAGAAAAAGCAGCGTCGGCCGCCGCCTTCCGCCATAGGCACACAGCGCCATGATGCTTCCGGCTGCGAGCTGGCACACCGCTTGGCGGAGGAATCCACAGCCCGGCAGGAATGTCACCGCCGCGTAGATGCCGCCTCCCGCGGCGCACAGCAGCAGCCGCAGACGGTGCAGCGTCCGACCCGACAGCTGTGCCGCCGACAGCAAAAGCAGGTAGTCCAGCAGCAGGTTCAGCAGGAATACCCGATCCAGATACACCACCATTGCTCTCACCTCGCCCGTCCATTATAGGACACGGCGGCAAAGAAAACCGTCAGAAAAAGAAAGCCTCCGGGAAAAGGACGAGCCTTTCCCCCGAGGTTGATGCGCAAAAGCTCTCCGGCTATGCCGGAGAGCTTTCGTTCACGCTTCAAAATCAAAAATCGCTTTTTGCGCCAGCAGTGGGCCGAATTCCTCCTTCCAGAGGTGATGCGGCGCAGAGGTGTCGTATAGCGGCAGTGCGTCCCGCTCCATGTCCAGCACGATCAGCACATCGTACCGGTTGTCCCGCGCCACGCAGTTGGGATAGACGCGGACACCGTGGATACCCGCCAGATCCGTAAGCGGGGCGAAGATCTCCCGAATACGAGGCAGCAGCGCCTCCCGGTGGGGATAGACCTCCGCCCGGTATTTGGCAAGAATACAGTGCTTCACGGCCGCCTCACAGTCCGATGTACGGCAGCACCAGCGATACCAGCATGACCACAGCCAGCAGCAGCGCGATGCCCATGGCCATGTAGCGTACCCATTTCGGTCTCATTTTAGTTCCTCCTTCGGTATGATGCGTTTGATCATCTTCTCCACCTTACGGCGGGGCTGCATGACCTCGTGGCCGCAGCCCAGACAGCGCAGCTTGATATCCATCCCCACCCGCAGCACCTGCCAGCGGCGGCTGCCGCAGGGATGGTCTTTTTTCAGTTCGAGAATGTCGTTCAGATGCAGCTCCATGCTCATGTCCCCTTGATGTCGTCCCAATAGCGCTTGGCAGCCTGCTCCGTCTTGTTGGGGCCGTACTCGTAATACGTCCTGTCACCCAGTGATTCCGGCAAGTATCTCTGCTTTACATAGTGGTTGGGGTAGGCGTGGGGATACTTGTAGGCCGCCGCCTTGGCAGCACCGGCACTGTCGGCATGGACGTTTTTCAGATGGCGGGGGATGTCCCCCACCGCGCCGCGCTGGATATCCTCCATGGCGGCGATAATGGCATTGTGGGCGCTGTTGGACTTGGGTGCGGTGGCCAGCAGCACAGCGGCCTCCGCCAGTGGGAGCCGCGCCTCCGGCAGGCCCAGCTGCAAGGCCGCGTCCACGCAGGCCTTTGTGACCACGATACCCTGCGGGTAGGCGAGGCCGATATCCTCCGCCGCAATGACCAGCAACCGTCGGCAGGGGGAGAGCAGGTCGCCCGCCACCAGCAGCCGTCCCAGATAGTACACCGCCGCATCCGGGTCGGAGCCGCGGATGGACTTTTGCAGCGCCGACAGCAGATCGTAGTGGTCATCGCCCTCCCTGTCGTAGCGCATGGCGCTGCACTGACTGAGTTGTAAAGCGTCGTCCCTTGTCACCCGCAGCTCGCCGTCAGCAGGCTTTGCCGAGCGGTACAGCAGCTCCACGGCGTTGACGGCCTTGCGCACGTCGCCGCCGCAGCCGCTGGCCACGGTGCGCGGCACATCATCCTCCCATGTGAAGGGCAGCGGACTGCGCGCCTTTTCGATGGACAGCGCCCGCTCCACGGCAGGGATGGTCTCCTCCACCGTCAGGGGCTTGAACTCGAACACGGTGCTGCGGGACAGCAGCGCGTTGTAGATGTAGAAATACGGATTCTCCGTGGTGGAGGCGATCATGGTGATCTTGCCGTTCTCCAGAAATTCCAGCAGGCTCTGCTGCTGCTTCTTGTTGAAATACTGGATCTCGTCCAGATACAGCAGCACGCCGTTGGGCGCCAGCATCGTACCCACATCGCCGATGACGTTCTTCACATCCTGCAAGGACGCAGTGGTGGCGTTCAGGTAGTACAGGGTCTTTTTCGCCTGCTTGGCGATGATATTGGCCACGGTGGTCTTGCCCGTACCGGAGGGCCCGTAGAAAATGAGGTTGGTGTCCGTGCCGTTCTCAATGAGGCGGCGCAGCAGCGCGCCCTCGCCCAACAGGTGCTTCTGTCCGGCCACCTCGTCCAGCGTCTGGGGTCGTATTTCGTCTGCCAGCGGACGCATGAGCCGCGCCTCCTCTCCTGCCGCACACGCGGCGCATATAAAGGCAGTATAACACGGATTGCCTTTTTCTGCAACCGCTGTTATAATGAGGGAGAGGTGATGCCCATGAAAACAAAGCAGGAGGTCGCCGCCATCATCGCGGCGCTGAAGGAGCTGTACCCCGACGCGGCCTGCTCCTTGGACTACGGCAAGGACTATGAGCTGCTGTTCTCCGTGCGGCTGGCTGCCCAGTGTACCGACGCCCGGGTGAATCTGGTGACGCCGGCGCTGTTTGCGCGCTACCCCACGCTGGAGGCGTTTGCCGCCGCCGATGTGGATGAGGTAGGGCGCTACGTGCAGTCCTGCGGCTTCTGGCGCGCCAAGGCCCGGGACATTGTGGCCTCCGCCCAGCAGCTGCTGGAGCGGTTCGGCGGCAAGGTCCCCGACAACATGGAGGCACTTCTGACGCTGCCCGGCGTAGGGCGTAAGACCGCCAACCTGATCTTAGGCGACATCTACGGACAGGAGGGCTACGTCTGCGACACCCACTGTATCCGTATCACCGGACGGCTGGGCATCACCGATGGCAGTAAGGATCCCCTCAAGGTGGAAAAACAGCTGCGCTGTGCTATCCCGCCGGAGGAGTCCAACAATTTCTGTCACCGTATGGTGCTCCACGGACGGGCGCTGTGCATGGCGCGAAGCCCTCTGTGCAGTGAATGTCCTTTACAGCCCCTGTGCGACTTTAGAAAAGATCAATAAGAAAGAGATGCCCGCGCTGCATAGCGCGGGCATCTCTTTCTTACTTATTTTGCGCGGCCCACCATGCGGTCCGCCAGCTCCCAGAGGAAGTCGTGCTCCGGCCAATCCGCCACAGCGGACTTGGCCTGCTCCGTGCAGGCGGCTACCTCCCGGCGGCAGGCATCCAGGCCGATCACATCCACGAAGGTCACCTTGCCCTCCTCCGCGTCGGAGCCGATGGGCTTGCCGAGTACCGCCTGATCGCCCTCCACATCCAGCATATCGTCCCGGATCTGGAAGCCACGGCCGATGGCGTCGGCATACACCAGCGCCTGCGCCCGCATGGCGGCGGGCATTTCCGCGGCAATACAGCCCAGCTCCGCCGCCGCAGAGATCATCACACCGGTCTTGAGACGGTTCAGCGTCGTCAGACCCGCCTCGTCCCGCACGTCGTACACCGAATCCAGTACCTGCCCGGCCACCATGCCGTCAGCGCCGCAGGCGCGGGACAGGGTGCGGACAGCCTCCAGCCGGTTCTCCGCCGACAGGCAGGGCGCCTCCGTCAACAGGCGGAACGCCTCCGGCTGCATGGCATCTCCCGCCAGTATCGCCAGCGTCTCGCCGTATACCTTGTGGTTGGTGGGCTTTCCGCGGCGCAGGTCGTCGTCGTCCATGCAGGGCAGGTCATCGTGGATCAGGGAGTAGTTGTGTACCAGCTCCAGCGCACAGCCATAGGGCAGCGCCAGATGCCAGTCGATGCCGCCCAGACGGGCAAATTCCAGCGTCAGCACCGGCCGGATGCGCTTGCCGCCGGCCAGCAGACTGTACCGGATGGACTCGTACAGCCTCTTATAGGGGGTGTCGGCGGTGAACAGGCCGGACAGATAGCCCTCGATGGCCTGTTGGTATGCCGCGTACTGCGTTTCGTAGTGCATGGTCATTCCTCCGTCAGAAAATCGCTCTCGATAGGCGCACCGTCAGGGCCCTTCATCAGCTTGACCACCTTCTGCTCCGCGCCGTCCAGCTCCTTGCGGCACTGCGCCGCCAGCTTCGTCCCCTCCTCGAACAGCGCCAGACTGTCCGTCAGCTGGGCGTCGCCCTTTTCCAGCAGCGCCACGATCTGCTCCAAGCGAGCCATATTCTCTTCAAACGTCTTTTTTACCGCCATGTCAGTCCTCCTTATCCACCACGTCGCATTGCAGGCTGCCCTGCGCCAGCCGGACGCGGATGCGCTCTCCCACCGCCGCATCGGCGGCATTCTTCAATATCGTACCTTCCCCGCTCTGTGCCACGGCATAGCCCCGCGCCAGCACCTTCAGCGGGCTGAGGGCATCCAGCGCGGCAGCCGCCGCCGCAAAACGGCGGCTCTCCCCCTCCACACAGCTCTTGCCAGCGGCGTACAGCCGGTGGACGACGTGATCCAGATACAGCCGCCGATCCGCCAGAAAGGCGGTGGGATCGGTCAGCACACGTTTTTTCTCCAGTACAGCGAGCCTGTCCTCCTGCCGGCGCAGGCTGTGAAGCAGGCTCTGCGCCATCCGCTCGTCCGCGTCCTGTAAGTACCGAAATAACTCCGCCATGTCCGGCACGGCGATCTCCGCCGCGTTGGAGGGCGTGGATGCCCGGCGATCCGCCACAAAGTCGCTGATGGCCACATCCGGCTCATGTCCCACGGCGGAGATCACCGGGATCTCCGACTCGTAGATGGCGCGGGCCACCCGCTCATCGTTGAAGGCCCACAGATCCTCCAGCGAGCCGCCGCCGCGTCCGGTGATCAGCACGTCCGCCAGCTGGTAGCGGTTGGCGTAGCGGATAGCGCCCACGATCTCCGGCGGTGCCTCCACTCCCTGCACCCGCACCGGCAGCAGCAGCACCTTGGCGATGGGATACCGGCGGCGGAGGATGCGGATCATATCGTGTACCGCCGCACCCGCCGAGGAGGTGACGATGGCGATACGCCGGGGGAACCGGGGCAGCGGCTTCTTGTGAGCCGGGTCGAACAGCCCCTCCCGGTACAGCTTCTCCTTTAGCTGCTCAAAGGCCACATACAGGTCGCCCACGCCGTCGGCGGACAGACCGCTGCAATACAGCTGATACGCGCCGTCCCGCGGGTAGACGCTGATGCGGCCGGAGGCGATGACCTGCATTCCGTTCTCCGGCTTGAACCGCAGCTTCATGGCCGAGCCCTTGAACATCACGCACCGCAGAGCGCTCTCGCTGTCCTTCAGCGTGAAGTAGTGGTGGCCGGAGGGATAGACCTTGTAGTTGGAGATCTCCCCCCGCAGCAGCAGGTCGCTGAAGGCGGGGACTGCCTCCACCAGATCCTTGACGCGGTGATTCAGTTCGGTAACGGTAAATACATGCCGTTCATCCATGCCGTTCTCCTTATTCCATGCGGAAAAGGCAGAGCGCAAGCTCTGCCTTTCTGTTTTAGTCCTTCAACTCGCCGCGGGCAAAGCTGCCCAGAATGCCGTTGATGAATTTCACCACCTCCGGCGATTCGTAGTTCTTGGCGATCTCCACCGCCTCGTTGATGGCGACGCCGGCGGGAATATCCGCCATATAGAGCATCTCATACATGGCCACCCGCATGATGGCGGAGGCCACCAGTGAGATACGCTCGAACCGCCAGCCCTTGGCGTATTTTTCAATGTCCGCGTCCAGCTCCGCCGCGTGCTCCGACACACCGGAGACAAGACGGCGGATATACGCCTCCTGCTTGGTGTTGGGCCGCTCCTCGTAGATGGGATGCTCCGGCGCCAGCGCAGCGAAGCTCTCCGCGCTCAGCTGCTGACCCAGAAAATCCTCCACGGGCAGGTCTGTAAAGCTCAGTTCGTAGGCGAGATGCATGGCGATCTCGCGGGCTGTATTGCGTGTCATAAATCGTACCCTTTTCTCTCTCAGATCGTTTCGTTTAATTGAAGCCGATGCCGCCCACATGGACGTTGACCGCCGTTACCTTGAAGCCCGTCATGCCCTCCAGCGCGGTGCGAACCACCTGCTGGGCCCGCTTCGCCACATCGCCGATGGCGCTGCCGTAGCGGACAACGATAAACAGGTTCACCACAATGCCGTCGCCGTCCATCTCCACGCGGACGCCCTTGGCGGACATCTTCTTGCCGCCCACGCTGCCGCCCATCATGGCGCTGACGCCCTCCACCTCCGATGCGGTGGTGGAAGCAATGGAAGCCACAACGTCCTCCGAGATCTGGATGGCGCCGTCCTCCTCCTGATGGATCATGTATTCTTTATTTTCAGCCATGTCACGTTATCTCCTTGCGCTGTCTTTCGTGATTCAGTTTAGTATACCATTTTCCATGTCAAAATACAACACCTATTTTGCGTCATCGGTCTGCTCCGCCGTCTGTACGCCGCCGGTCTGTACGCTGCCGGCAGCCGCCCCCGCCTCCATGATCTTGATCTGCTCCGGGGTGTAGCCCGTCTCGCTGACCACGATATCCTTGATGCGCGCCACGTCCACCGCATCCAGACCATCCGGGTCGGATACCACCACGCTGACGGTTTCCTCACCCATGAAGACCACGCAGTCGGCATAGCCCTTGGCCACCACCAGACTCTCGATCTGGGATTCCGCCACGGTGTACGCCGCCAGCACCTGCAAGGTACGGGACGCCTCGTTCAGCACGTCCTCCGCGGCGTTCTCGTCCACCTGTGCCTCCTGTAACATACCGATGGCTGTGTCCCGGGCCTGCTTGCGGCTCAGCCGCGCCGTGGCGAAGTAGTCGTCGCCGGCGCCTGTCACCTCCGCGTCCTTTGCCTCACCGTTCACCAGCGCCGACTGCCCCAGCACTTTTTTGCCGCTGTCCTCCACATTGCCGGCATAGCGCCAGTTGAGATACACCGAGGTACCTACCAACAACAGCACCGCCGCCACCACCGCACGCCGCTTCCATACCTGTTTCATGCCTGCTCTCCTCCTCATTTTTTCTATGACTTCCACTTGACCACCGAGATCCTATCGCTGCTCAGCCCCGTCAGCACGGACACGGCGTTCACCACCGCCAGCCGCACACTGCTGCTGCCGGCCCCCTCGCAGACCACCACCGCCCCCTGATAGGTGGGATAGAGCTGCTGGGTGACCACCACCTCCTGCCGTCCGCTGCCGCGGTTGACGGTGAGCACCTGCTTTTCCTGCTTGGTCTGACCGCTGCTGCTGTCGGAGAGGCTGCTATCCTCCGCCAGACGCAGGGTGGAGCCGGCGCGCAGCGTCAGCATGATCCGCACACGGCCTACGCCGTCGATAGCGCCCAGCACCTCCGCCATGCGCTTCTCCGTCTCCTCCAGGGAGAATGTCTCCCACAGCGTCTCGCCGCCGTCGCCGGAGGTCTGTGCCTTGCCGCCGGTGGGCAGCAGCATCAGCACCACGCCCAGCAGTACGACCAGCGCCGCCAGCCGATATTTTTTCAGCAGTCCCGTCCATTTCTCCAGCTTCATATGTCACCTCATCTAAGGCGTCCGCCATGTCTGCCGCTCCTCGCCGATTCCCAGATCGGCGGCGATACAGGCGGCCAGCGCCTCATCTCTCTCCACGTCCAGCGTCACGGCGCAGGGATAGGGTACGCCGGAGCGCAGCTCCGTCTCCACCTGGGCGTGACAGGTTACGCCCAGCGCCGCGCCCTTATCCGATATATATGCAGCCGTCCGCTGCTCTATGATAGCGGCCAGCTCTGCCGCGTCCGCCGCCCGGTAGGTCTCCGTCAGCGCCTGTATCTCCTGTGCGTAGTCGTCATAGGACGCGGCAAGGTCCGGAAAGTCGAACCCCAGCACCGGCCGGAGGATCACCAGCATCAGTGCCACGCCGCCGGTGGTGCGCACGATGGGCCGCAGACGGCCCTTTGGCACCAGCGCATACAGGATCGCCAGCACCAGTCCGGCTGCGATGATGGACAGCAGCCATGTCCGCAGCGCCCCGATCATAGGAGCACCGCCGATACGGAGGAGGTGATGGAGATCAACAGCAGCAGGGCGCAGCTGCCGGTCATGCCCAGCATCAGGCCGAAGGCCGTACCCAGCGCGTCGATCAGCCCCGCCAGCGGCCCCTCGGTGATGGTGCCTGCCAGAAACGCCGCCAGCTTGTATAAAAGATACTGCACCACCATCT
Organism: uncultured Eubacteriales bacterium; assembly: GCA_900545495.1. Classification (GTDB taxonomy): domain Bacteria; phylum Bacillota; class Clostridia; order Oscillospirales; family Oscillospiraceae; genus Vescimonas. The sequence continues at coordinate 44,133 of UQZJ01000006.1, read as the reverse complement.
GGAGGAAGGGCGTCAGACAGATGGACAGCACCGCCAGCATCCCAAAGATGCCGATAGCGCCCTTCAGCATGCCCGCCCCCGCCAGCACCGTCCCCGTTGCCTCGGAGATGATGGAACCCACCACCGGCACCGCCGCGGAAATGGCGGAGCGTGTCATCTGCACTGTCATAGTGTCCGCCGCACCGGTGGCAGCGCCGGTCAGGGTCAGAAAGCCGGTGAACGCCACCATCGATGCCGTCAGCGCCCACGTCACCGCCCTGCTGATGCCCGCGCCGATCTTTTTCAGGCTGTGTCCCGGCACCATGGCGTCGGCGGCCGCCGCCGCGATACAGCCGTACAGCAGCGGCAGCAGCAGACGTCGGATAACGGTGAGCAGCAGGTTGGTAAAGAACACGGTGGCAACCTGCTTGGCGCTGGCGGAGGCGATGCCGCCGCTGGCCGCCACCGCCGCCGAAAGCGTGGGCAGCAGCGCCTTGGCGAATATATCCAGCTCCTCCATCGTCTCCACCCCCAGCCCCATCATCCGTTGAAAGTCCCCGGCGGCAATGAGGGTGATGGCCAGCGCCCCCGCCACCGGGACGACCTGCGGCACAGCAGGCTGCTCCGCCGCCGCGAGGAAGCTCTCCGCCACGCCGCACAGCAGTACCACGCCCAGCAGCAGCGCAGCGCCGGACGCCTTCTCCCGCAGCGCAGCGCCCAGATATTGCCGGGCCTCCTCCCACAGTCGGGACAGGCCCTCCGTCCATGCGGTGTGGTCGGCGCACTCGTCCAGACCCTCCAGCCGGGAGGCCGTCTCCGGCGGCAGGGCATCCGTCACGCTGTCCGGTACGGCTGCCGCCAGTGCCGGTACGACCAGCAGCCACAGCAGCACCGCTGCCGCCAGCACCATACGCACGCCCCTCATAGCAGCGACCGCAGCATATCCCACGCCGCCTGAAAAAGCGGCAGCGAGACAAGGATGGCGATGACAGCCCCCGCCGTCTCCACCAGAGACGCCATGGCGCCCTCCCCCGCGTCCCGGCACAGGTCGGAGCCTGTCCGGCTGACGAGGGCAACACCCACCGTCTTGACCAGCGGCGCAAATAACTCCGCAGGCAGCTGTCCTCCGTCCGCCAGTTGGGTGAGGAAGTCCCGGATCTCCTCCAGCGGCTCCGCCAACAGCAGCAGCACCGCGCCGCAGACCGCCAGTGCCAGCAGCAGCGCCATGTCTGGATTTGTCCGCTTCAGCAGCACCGCCAGCAGCGCCCCCGTAACGCACAGGGCGCAAAAACGCATGACCGCTTCCATCGCTCACAGTGAAAACAGGGTCTTGACCAGCTCGAACAGGTCGCTGATCTGCTGCACCAGCATCATCAGCACCACCACAAGTCCCGCCAAAGTGGTCATCAACGCCTGCTCCTCCCGCCCGCTGCGTACCAGCAGCAGGTTCAGCACCGCCACCAGAATACCGATGGCGGCAATTTTGAAGATCAGATCAACATCCATGTCGTACCTCAAATCAGTAGGATCACCAGCAGCCCGGCGGCGGAAAACAGCGCCGCGCCGGTGAGCCGGCGATCCCGTCTATCCTCCTGCTCCCGCTGCTCCCCCAACTGGCGCAGCCGGAGCTGTGCGTATTCCAGCCCTGCCAGCAGGTGCGTCTCGTCGCCGGTAAGCTCCACCGTCAGCAATATCTCCGCCGTTTCTCTGTCCGGCAGCTCCGCGAAAGCTTGTTTCCACGCCGTTTGTAAAGGTGTATGACTTTCCACCTCCCGCAGGACGGCGGCGAAGTATCCGCCGCATATCTGCCGCCGGGCCAGCTCGGTCAGCAGCGGCGTCATAGGCTGACGCTGACAACGAATGGCCGACGCCATGTGTCCCAGCGCCTGTTGGAGCGAGCTTACCAGCTCCCGGCGCTGCCGCAGCTGCCGCTGCCGCGCCGCAAAGCCCCAGACGGCGGCAGCGCCGATCAGCGCCGCCCCCAACAGCTTGCCGGTCACAGCGACTCTGTCCGGTACACCCGGCGGCCATGCTCCACAGTGATGGTCACCAGACGCCGGAACACCTGCATCTCCAGCAGCTTAGCGAACAGCGGCTTGCGTGCCAGCTCCTCCCGATCGGCGGCATGGATGGTAGCCAGCAGCGCCACACCGCAGTTGGCGGCGGTCAGCATGGCCCGCAGATCCTCCTCCGCCGTGATCTCGTCCACCGCGATGATCTGCGGATTGGCCGCACGCAGCAGCATGATAACGCCCAGTGCCTTGGGGCAGCCGTCCAGCACATCGGTGTGCGCGCCGACCTCCAACTGCGGCACGCCCCGGTACATGGCGGCCAACTCGCCCCGCTCGTCCACTACTCCCACCCGGCAGGCGGGGCGCGTCTCGCTGCCGTCGGACAGGGCGCAGATCATGTCCCGCAGCAACGTGGTCTTACCCGCCCCCGGCGGCGCCAGCAGCAGTGTGCTGGGAAAGCCCTCCGGCTCCCATAACTCCTCCACCAGCGGCTCGGATATTCCCCGCATTTGGCGGCTGATGCGCACGGTAACGGAGGAGATGTCCCGCAGGTTGGTATTGACGCCGGCGCGGAGGACGGCTGTGCCGCATACGCCGATGCGAAAGCCGCCCCGTCCGATGAGATATCCCTTGCTCAGCGTGTCCGACACAGCGTAACGGGAGTACCCCGTCACCATATCGCATAGCTGCTCCAGATCCGACTGCGTGACCAGCGGCCGCGGCAGCTCGTCGCTGAGGAGTACCTCCCCCTCGCAGGTCAGCACCGTCATAGGCCGCCCCGTGCGGAGGCGAAACTCCTCCGCCTGTGCCTTGCGCCAGTCCGGCAAACGGCGTGCCGCCTGCTGCCAGCGGATCGGCAGCAGCTCCGCGGCCTGCTCATACCGTGCGATGGCATAACTCAACTCCATGCTCTCCGCTCCCCTCCTGTGTGTTATTTACTTGTATGATGGCTCGTCCCCGAATATGCCGCACAGCGCCTTTGGGCGCAAAAAAAGAACACAGCGGCATAACCGCTGTGTTCTTTTTACATTTAATGGTTCCATGCAGCCTGCATCAAAAGGATGGCGATGGCTCCTGCGACGAGGAACGCGCCTGCGATGAGCAATGCCGCTTTCAGGGCGCCGCCCACGGCAGCCCGGCGCTGGTCATCGGTGAACGCCTCTCCGTTTTCCCACGGGCGGTCATCGCTGCCCTCTGGCTCCTCGGACTCCTTTTTTGCCTTAGGAATGCGGGGAAGCAGCATGGGCATCGGCTCAAGACCGCTCATATCCGCGATGGTACGACCGTCGTCGTCCTCGTATGTCCGCTTTTTGGCCATCACTTATCGTACAGATGGCACGCCACAAAGTGACCCGGCTCCAGCTCGCGCTGGACGGGAACCTCCTCCTTGCAGCACTCCATGCAGTTGGCGCAGCGGGTGTGGAACTTGCAGCCCTTGGGCGGGTTGGCGGGGGACGGGATGCTGCCCTCCAGCACGATACGGTTCATCTTCACCGTGGGATCGGGAATGGGGATGGCGGAGAACAGCGCCTTGGTGTAGGGATGCAGCGGGTTGCGGAAGATATCCTCCGTTGCGCCGTATTCCACCAGATTGCCCAGATACATGACACCCACCGTGTCGGAAATATGCTCCACCACGGACAGGTCGTGGCTGATGAACAGGTACGTCAGGTTGTACTTCTGCTGAATGTCCTTCAGCAGGTTGATGATCTGCGCCTGAATGGACACGTCCAGCGCGGACACCGGCTCATCGCAGACGATGAACTCGGGGTTCAGCGCCAGCGCACGGGCGATGCAGATACGCTGCCGCTGGCCGCCGGAGAACTCGTGGGGATAGCGGTCCTTGTGGAAGGGCTGCAATCCGCAGTTGTCCATGACCTTGTCGATATAATCGTCGAACTCCGCCTTCGGCACCAGATTGTGTTCACGCACCGCCTCACCGATGATCTCGCCCACCGGCATACGGGGGGACAAAGAGGAGAACGGATCCTGGAAGATGATCTGCATCTTGGTACGCAGAGCGCGCATCTCCTTGGGAGACAGGTCGTAGACCTCCTGCCCGTTGAACAGCACCTGACCGGCGGTCTTATCATCGTACAGCCGGAGGATGGTGCGGCCGGTGGTGGTCTTGCCGCAGCCGGACTCACCCACGAGGCCCATGGTGGTGCCGCGCTTGAGGTTGAACGTCACGCCGTCCACCGCCTTGACGTGGCCGACGGTGTGGGAGATCATGCCGCTCTTGATGGGGAAATACTTCTTCAGGTGGTTGACCTGCAGGATGTACTGGGGATCATACTCCACGGGGGTGAAATTGGGATCCTGAAACGGATTGTCCTTATGCGCAGCCATCTTATTCACCCTCCTTTTCATTGTCGGTGCCGTTCAGCACTTTCTCTACCTGATCCTCCAGATCGGGACGCTTGCCGTCATAGTAGCGGTAGCAGGACACCCGGTGGGTGGGAGAGATGCTGATCTCGCAGGGATACTCGCCGTTGCAGCGCTCCAGGCACATCTCGCAGCGATCCTTGAAATAGCAGTAATTCGGCATATTGATGGGGTTGGGAACCTTGCCGGGGATGGAATAGAGCTTGTCGACCTGCTTGCCGACCACCGGCTTGGAAGCCATCAGACCGATGGTGTAGGGGTGGGCGGGATGCGCGAAGATTTCCTCCGCCGTACCCTGCTCCACAATGCGTCCCGCATACATGACCACCACATAGTCCGCCATCTCGGCGATGACGCCCAGATCGTGGGTGATGAACATGATGGAGGAATTGATCTTATCCTTCAGGTTACGCAGCAGATCGAGGATCTGCGCCTGAATGGTCACATCCAGCGCCGTGGTAGGCTCGTCGGCAATGATCAGGCGGGGATTGCACGCCAGTGCCATGGCGATCATGACACGCTGACGCATACCGCCGGACAGCTCGTGGGGGAAGTTTTTATACACACCCTCGCTGTTGGCGATGCCCACCATCTCCAGCAGCTGGATGGTGCGCTCCTTGATCTGCTCCTTGTTGAGGCCCTCCTCGTTGTGGAGGGTCAGCACCTCATTGAGCTGGTCGCCGATGCGGAACACCGGGTTCAGCGCCGTCATGGGCTCCTGGAAGATCATGGAAACGAAGTTGCCGCGCAGATGCTGCATCACACTGTCCGGCGCCTTCGTGACATCGTAGGCCTTGTCGCCCAGATTCAGGCGGATCTCACCCTCTACGACCTGACCCTGCGGACGCTGCAGAAGCTGCATAATGGACAGGCTGGTCACGGACTTGCCGCAGCCGGACTCGCCCACGACGCCCACCGTCTTACCTACGGGGATGTTGAAGGAAATGCCGTCCACGGAGTGCACTGCGCCCACGTCGGTGAAGAAGTAGGTGTGCAGGTTATCGATCTCCAGAACGTTGGAGGTGTCCTTCATCTGGGTCAGATACTCGCTCTCGGGCACGTTTTTACGCTTGTGCTGCTTTTCCAGCTGATTGGTGATCTTACGATTTTCTTTGGAGATGCGGCGGGATTCCTTTGCGGAAAGATAGCCGTCATTCTGCTTTTTAGCCATTTCTGATGCCCTCCTTCCTTAGCGCTTCATCTTCGGGTCGAACGCGTCGCGCAGACCGTCGCCGACCAGGTTGAAGGCGAGGACGGTGAGCAGCAGCAGCATACCCGCGGGGATCCAGATGAACCAGTAGGTCGTCAGCGTATGGGTATTATTTACGTCGTTGATGATGTTGCCCCAAGACGCAAAGGGGAACTTGACGCCCAGACCCAGGAAGCTCAGGGTAGCCTCCGTGATGATGACGGAGCCCAGACCCATGGTGCAGTTCACGATCAGCTGGGGGATGACGTTGGGGATCAGGTGCTTGAAGATACGGCTCTTGACGCTGATGCCGCAGGCCTCGGTAGCGGTCATGAACTCCTGCTCACGCAGGGACAGGATCTGGCCGCGGACGAGACGGGCGATACCCGCCCAGCCGAGGATACCAAGGATGAGCATCAGGTAGATCAGTCGTTTGCCGGGCTCCACGCGCATATTATCCATGGCGGCGCCGAGGATCAGAATGATGGGCATGGAGGGGATACAGTAGAAGATATCCACCAGACGCATGATGAGGTTATCCACCCAGCCGCCGAAGTAACCGGCGACACCGCCGAGGATAACGCCCAGAACGGTCTCAATGATGATGACGATGAAGCCGATCATCAGGGATACGCGGCCGCCGTACATCAGACGGGTCAGCATATCCATGCCGTAGCGGTCCGTACCCAGCCAATGCGTGGAGCTGGGGAACTGATAGGAGTCGTACTGACGGGAGGCCTGCTGCTGGCGGATGACCCAGTTGGCGTGGTTCTGGCTGCGCTCGATGGTGTACTCCATCGTAGCGGAGGACTCCACGGCCGTACCGTCGTCGGGCAGCACATCGTCCGTTGTGCCGATGCCGCCCTCTTCCCCGTCGACCACAGGCTCAACAGCGGCGTCCACCACCAGAGACTCGTCGGTGTAGACGAACTTCGTCTCGCCGGCTGCGATGGTGTCGATGAGCTTTTCCTTAAAGTCGCGGGACAGGAACACGTCCGGCAGGATGGCCTGTACGATGTAGCGGCTGACATACGCCACCTCGGTGTCGCCCTGCAGCACGCTGCCGTCCTCGTCGATGACGTAGTCCACACCGTCCACGGTAAAGGTCTTGACGGCGGGCTCGGCAGGCGCAGCAGGCTCGGTGGTCTCCACAGGCGCAGCGGGTGCGTCCGGGGTCCCGCCCTCGGTCTCCTGCTCAAGAGCGGCGTAGGACTTCAGCGCGGCATAGATGAACTCGAAGCTCAGTGCATCGCCCTCGTTGGAGGGGCTGACCACGTCCTTGTAAGCGATACCGATCATCGCGCCGCCGGTGGCGATGGAATAGAAATCCTTGCCCTCCGGGGTCAGGGTATAGTCCGTGCCGCTGTAGGAGAACGTCTCGCTGTTCTTTTGAATGGCGAGCATGGTCTGTGCCTGCACAGGGCCGGTAAACTTATCGGCATCCTTTGCCTTGTAACGGAAATCGGTGTTCTCCGTCACCACGGCAAATTCCTTATTGATCTGATCATCGCGGTAGAAGAACTCATCCTCGCCGTAGGGGGAGATGAGGCCGCCGATGAAGGAGAAGACGAACATGAAGATGAGAATGCTCATGCCCACCACCGCCAGGCGGTTGCGGAAGAATCGCTTGGCGACCAGTGCGCCGGGGGACAGTACCTTCACGCGGCGATCGTCGTTGAGGGAATAATGTTCCTCATTGCCGCCGGAAGGGGTGTTGTCCTGCTTGGCGTACTTGTCCTGATTGTCTTTTGTCGCGCGCTTGGCGGCGTTCTCCGCCATACCGGAAGCGTGGAACGGCTTCTGGTTATTCTGGTTTTTATCGTAATCAAAAACGCTCATGATCTTCCCCCCTTCTTAAGCGATGCGCACGCGCGGGTCAACCACGGCGTACAGGACGTCGGCGATCAGGTTGCCCAGCAGGGTCAGCACCGACAGGAACACGAGGTAGAACATGGAGAACGGGATGTCGCCGTTCACCATGGCCTGATAAGAGATGTAGCCGATGCCGGGGATGGCAAACAGCGTCTCCGTGATCAGCGCGCCGGAGAACAGACCGGGCAGGCTGCCGCCGATGATGGTGACCAGCGGGATCAGGGTGTTGCGGAAGGCATGGTGATAGACGACCTTCTTCTCGGAAAGGCCCTTGGCACGTGCGGTACGGATGTAATCCGCGTTCAGCACCTCCAGCATATTGGTACGGGTATAACGCATCAGGGAACCGACGCTGATGACCACCAGCGTGACGATGGGCAGCACCAGATGGTGCGCCTTATCCATAAACTGTCCCCACGCGCTGAGCTGGTTGTAGTTACGGCTCACCAATCCGAACAGGTCGAACCACTGGAGCTTGACGGAGAAGACCAGCTTCAGCAGCGAGGCGAAGAAGAACGTAGGCAGCGAGATACCTGCCAACGCAATGATCGAAATGGTATAGTCGGTGCGGCTGTACTGCTTCGTTGCGGCGATGACGCCCAGAGGCACCGCAATGATGATCTCAAAGAAGAACGCAATAGCACCCATTACGAAGGACAGCCAAATGCAGTCGTTGAACTTCTCAAGCACGGGAACGGTGTAGAACCAGCTTTCGCCGAACTCACCGCGGATGGCTGTACCCAGCCAGGAGAAATAGCCGGGAACGATGTGCTTATCCATGTTGTACATGGCTTCGAGCTGGGCCATCCAGTCCTCATAGCTCTGAGAACCGGGATTCTGAGACTTCTGACGTGCCATATTCTCGATGTAAGAAGTAGGCAGGCAACGCATCAGTGCGTAGATAATGAATCCCACAAAGAATAGGATCACAATGGAAATCAAAATTCGTTTTACTATGTACTTTCGCAAGCAAATTACCTCCGTTCTGATGTGCGCTCTCAATTGCTCTCTCTCAAATCCCGCTGCACACCAAGCAGCGCTCCTCACAGGAGAAGCGCTCCTTGCCGCGCAGTTGGGGCAGCCCGACGGCCGGTAAAGACCGCCGGGCTGCTCGCTTGGTTCAGATCAAATTGTCGGAATTTCCAACGGTTCGATCGTTAGTTGAGTTCGATCTTCTCGATCTCGCTGTACCACTTGTAGAAGGTGGTGATGTCGGGGGTAACAGTGCTCATGTTCACGCGCTCGGTGGAGAAGATGATCGCGTTCTGGCGCTGATACACGGGAACCTCAACGGCCCAGTCGACAACGATGTCAAGGCAAGCCTTGTACATGGTCTTACGATAGCTCTGATCCAGAGACTCGCGAGCGGTCATGATCAGGTTATCCAGCTCGGGGTCCGCGATGCAGTACATCTTGTTGGAGCCGCCCTGCGCAGCACCACCATAGGGGTTCTTGCCCGTGCTCAGGTCGCCCTTGCAGTTAGCGACGTCGGAGTAGTAGATCTGATACATATCCGGGTCAACGGTAGCACTCCAAGCGGCGCACCACATATCGACCTGGTGGGCATCGATGCCGGTCCACAGACCGGAGGAGTCGCTCAGGTCGGTGATGATCAGGTTCATGCCGATGGTCTCCAGAGCCTTCTTGGCCTCAGACACCATCATGAAGGCGGGGTGATCGCCGGAACCGTCAGCGGGGATCTGCAGCTCGTACTCCAGCTTAGCGCCGGCGGGAGCAGCAGTCAGCTTGCCATCGGTCACGGTGTAGCCGGCAGCCTCGAAGTAACCCAGAGCAGCCTGCAGAGCAGCGGCGTAGCGCTCGTCGGCGGACATACCGGAGGTGTAGATGTCGTTGCCGTTCACGTCAACGGAGAAAGCGACCTTGTAGCCGTCGTCCGTGGGCTGAGGAGCGGCCCAGGAGGTGTTGGAGATGGGGTAGTTGATGACGCTGGCGCGCTCGCCATAGTAGGACTCGATAGCCACGTCACGATAGACGGAGAAGACGGTGGCGAAAGCCTTACGCAGGTTCTTGGAGGCATCGCTGCCGGGCTCACCGCCGACGTTGACGCAGGCGGCGCTCATGCCCAGATAGCCGTAACCCAGGTTATCCACGGTGTCGGTGGTGACCTTGTCGCCATCCACGCCGGAACCGTTGTTGGCCTTGGTGATGGCATCAACAGTATCGTTGGAGAAGGTGGGATCGGTGATGTCGATGGTGCCGGTGATGACGCCGTTCAGCTTATCATCATCGCTCATGCACTGCTGGAAGTTCAGGTACTTGGTCTTGGGAGCGCCCAAGAAGTAGTTCTCATTGGCCTCGAAATAGACAACGCCGTCCTCGTACTTCAGGAACTTGTAGGGGCCAGCGCCCATGGGCTCGGTGGTCTTAGCGCGGACGCTGCTCAGATCGCCCTTGGGGAAGCCGAACTTGTTGTTCTCAGCGTCGAACTGAGCGGGATCGCCGTAGTAGTGCAGAGGAGCGATGGTCACGCCCAGCTGATAGATAGCGGTGGCGTCGACCTTGTCCAGCGTAACGGTCATGCTGTAATCGCCGGTCTTCTTGATACCGGTGATGCTGTCAGCGGACTCGCCGGTCTTGACACCGGTGGTGGGATAGTCGTTGTAGACGTCAGCGTCCATCATCGTGGACAGAGCGTCGGAGTTGCCGACCTCCTTCTCCATAGCGGAGAAGACCCAGCCGTACTGGTTGCCGATCGCCATGGCGAAGTCCTGAATGGTGGCGTCCTCAGCCAGACCCTCAAAGCCCCAGTTGGCAGCGGCGCCGGCGATCTCGCCTTCCTTATTCAGACCACCCTCAACGCAGGCGGCCACGATGCCCTCAGCGAAGGGAACCAGACCCTTGTCGAAGTTGTCCCAGAACTTGGTCTGCTGCTCCTCGGTCCAGTAGGTGAAGTCGGCGTTGTCACGACCGGCGGCGGCCAGAGCCTTCGCCAGAGTGGTCATGCCGGCGCGGTAAGCAGCCATGCCCTGGATGGGAGCGGCATACAGCGTGGAGTTGCCGTCATAGGTGGGGTCGCACAGGACGTACATGGAGAAAATGACGTCGTCGATGGTGACCTTCTCACCGTCGGAGAACACCAGATCCTCGCGCATCTTGAAGTTGTAGTCGACAGTGCCGTCGTCCTTCTGGACGATCTCGCAGTCAGCGGGACCATAGTAAGTATAGTCGGTGCCGTTGTAGTTGTGGGTCTCGCCCTCGATGCCCTTCATGATGATCTGGCCCTGACGGTCGCTGTTCAGCAAAACGAGAGAGGTCATGATCCAGACATCCTGGTCATACTCCGTTTCGGAGAAGAAGGGGGAGAACTTCTGGTTGAACGCGGAATAGCCGACAACCAGCGGGGTATCCTTGCTCTCATCGCCGTTGCCATCGGGGTTCTTCTGCTCGCCGCAAGCGGTGAACAGACCCACGCACATGACGAGAGACAGGATCAATGCAAGTGCTCTTTTCATTGGATCTAACTCCTTTTCAATATTTTTGCTTCAACGGGTGTTTACCCATGATGCACAATTTGGGTTCCCGCGCAAACCGTATGCGGGAAAATGGGGAATGCCTCTTTTTCCGTTTGGCTGGCACCGCCCCGGCGGTGTCAGCTATTTCGTCTATTATACCATAATCTCATGGTGCTTGTACAGTCTTTTTTACGATTCTGTCGTTATTTCGCCATTCCCCTCTGCCGGTTCCCACCGGCTTTGCAGCACCAGACGGCGTGCAAACAGTGCTGCCGCAGCGGATACGGCCTTCAGCAGCAGATACAGCGCCGCCATGAGGCCGTGTCCGCCTGTGCCGGACAGCAGCAGGTATACGACCTCCGCGGCCGCGCCCACGCCAGCCAGAATGGCCTCCGCCATGCACCGGCCCGGCAGGGCCTTGACCGTGGCCTTGTAGACATACGCCCGCATGGGGTATTCTCTGGCCTGCCACCGTGTCATGGCCCACACGACGCTGCCGGTCAGTCCCACCTCCGCCACGTAGGGCAGCAGCAGGTAGAAGCTCCCGCCCATGCCCGGCGCGGGGATGCAGCCGCCGGTCACCACCGACACCGCCATCACCGCCGCCAGCAGCCACAGCCGCCGCAGGAGCGCAGTACGCTCCTGCGGGGCGGCGGTGCAGACATAGCAGGTACCGGTGTAGATATAGTTGCCGGACACATCGCGGTAGAAGTCATTGAGATGCGCGCGGCGTCCCCGCCGCTTTTTCTCCTCCGCCATTACAGGATGCCGGTCATGTCATAGCTGTCCAGCCACTCCTCGGCGGCGGCACAGACGGTACGCAGGCAGTTCTCCTCGAAGGGGGACTCCAGACCGGCGTTCTTCAGCAGCTCGGTGAAGGTGCGGCTGCCGCCCTGCTCGGTGTAGGCCATGTAGTGCTTCCACGCGTTGCCCAGATCCTTCTGGATCATCGCCCAGAACTCCAGAGACACGGTCTGCGCCAGACAGTAGTCGATATAATAGAAGGGGCTGGAGTAAATGTGGTGCTGACGCTGCCAGCGGCGGCCCTCGGTGTAGAAGGGGATCTCGCCGTCCATCTTCACCCAGGGCATATAGATGCCGGTCAGCTCCTTCCACGCGGCGTTGCGCTCCGCCGGGGTCATGTCGGGCTTCTCATACACGATGTGCTGGAAGTGATCCACCATGGTGCCGTAGGGGATGAAGGTCAGTGCGCCTGCCAGATGGCTGTACAGGAACTTGCGGGTGTCGGGGCCGAAGAAGCCCTCCGCCCACGGCCATGCGAAGAACTCCATGCTCATGGAGTGTACCTCGCAGCCCTCCAGCGTCGGCCAGATGTAGCTGCTGGGGATGCGCTTGCGGTTGGTCCAGTCGGCAAAGGCGTGACCGGCCTCGTGGGTCACCACCTCCACGTCATGCTGGGTGCCGTTGAAGTTGGCGAAGATAAAGGGTACCTCATAGTCGCCCAGGCTGGTGCAGTAGCCGCCTGCCTGCTTGCCCTCGGTGCTCAGCACGTCCAGCAGCTCGTTGTCCAGCATGGTGCGGAAGAACACCTTCGTCTCGGGGGACAGCTCGCCGTAGAACTTCATGCCCTGTGCCAGAATATCGTCGGGCGTACCCATGGGGCAGGGGTTGCCGGAGCGGAACTCCAGCGCCAGATCCGCGAAGCTCAGGGGATAGGTCTTGCCCAGACGCTCCGCCTGCTTGCGGCAGATCTTGTCCGCCACCGGCACCAGATACTTCTGCACGGCGGTGCGGAACTTCTCCACGTCCTCCTTGGTGTAGCAGTTGCGGTTCATGCGGTAGTAGCCCAAGGTGGTGTAGCCCTCGTAGCCCATCTTCTTGCCCATGGAATCACGCAGATGCACCAGCTTGTCGTACAGCTCATCCAGCTCTGCCGCGTGCTCCATGGACCACTTGGCGTCGGCCTGCCACGCCGCCAGACGGCGGGCGTCGTCGGGGTCGCTCTTGAGGGGCGTCAGCTGGGACAGGGTGTAGGTCTTGCCCTCAAAGGGGATCTGGGCGGAGGCCAGCAGCTTCTCGTACTCCTGGGTCAGGTCGTTCTCCTGCTGCATCTCCGGGATGATCTCCGGCTTAAAGCACTTCCGGGCGATCTCGGCGTTCAGGAACATCAGGTCGCCGTACTCCGCGGAAAAGTCCTTGCGGAACGGGGAGTCCAGCATGGCAGCCTTCCACGCCTGCTCATACTCCTCCAGCTCCGGGCCGAAGGTGTTCCAGAACTTCTCCTCTCCGTCGTAGAAGGTGTCGCGGGTGTCGATGGAGTGGCGGATGGAAGCCAGCGTGGCCTGCGTCTCCACGGTGCGGGACGCCGCCTCCTTCTCCAGAAAGACCTGCCGCGCCTCCTCGTAGGAAGCCGCGCTCTTCAGCCGTTCCGTCAGCTGGCTCATCTGCTTCTTCAACGCCTCCGCGTCCGGACGGGTATAGGGCATCTCGGAAAACTTCATGTCTTGTTCCTCCTTGTAGAATTATAATTAAGTCTATGCACGGCGGCGGCGCTCAGCACCGGGCCGTGGGGCTATACACTATTGCTGGCGGTTGTAGATGGCGCTGACCGCCTGCTTGTTCCCGCCGATAAAGACGACTGCCGTCACCGTTGTCATCGCCATGAAGACCGACAGCACCAGCCGGGCGGGCAGCAGCACCGTCAGGGCGCCCGCCAGCAGCTGACCGGTCAGGCTGCCCACGGTGTTCAGCATATTGAACGCACCGTTGAACCGCCCCTTCTTCTCATCCGGCACATAGCTCTGGGTGGCGGAGATACGGATGGTGTAGCTGGTGACGCCCAGCAGTCCGTTGCACAGGCACATCAGCATCATCACCGGCACAGGCATAAAGAGGTATGTTCCCTCCAGCAGGGAGATGAGGACATACACCGCCAGGGCGATGGCATACTTCCGGTGGGTGGGGAGCTGCACCTTGTAATGCACCAGACCGCCCACAGTACGGCCCACCACCATCATGCCCCACACCATCATGTAGACGTACTCGCCGTTTTCGAAGGTGCTTTTGAAGTAGGGCAGCGTGATGACCTGCGACGCGCCGGAGGCCAGCGAGCTGAAAGCGAAGTAGCACGCCACCGCCAGCAGGCCCTTCTCGCTCCACAGGAAGCGGAAGCCCTCTCCGATGTCCCGCAGCAGCCGCCGGGCAGAGGACTCCCCTGCCGTCACTGTGGCGCGCTGCATCTCGATGTACCGCTCCTCCGCCCGGATCTGCGTCTCCGCGATGGCGGCGGTGAGGAAGCACACGGCGTTGGCGCCCAGCAGCGGCGCGATGCCTACTTTGTTGTAAACGTAGGTGGAGACGGGGATCATCACCGCCGACAGCGTCTCCAGTACGCTGGCGATGGAGTAGGCCTTGGAGTAGTTGCCCTCCGTGATGAGCATGGGATAAAAGCTCTCGTAGGCCACCATGTAGATGCTGTTGATGGTGCCGATGACGAAGCACCAAACAGCCAGTATCGGAAAGCTGAACCACCCCTGACTCAGGATCAGCGCCGCCGTGGCGTAGATGCCGGCGGAGATAAAGTCCAGCGTGTAGATGGTGCGCTTCCGGGAGAACCGGTCTAATATAGCGCCGGAGAAGATGGGCGCGATGATCTGGGGTGCTGTGAACGCCGCGATGTAAATGGCGTACAGCAGGGACGACTGAGTGTAATCCAGCACCAGCAAGCTCAGTGCAAAGCCGGACATACTGTTGCCCAGCATAGAGACAACACTGCCCAGTGTGATGATGGTAAAATCCCGGGTCCACAGAGGAGCCGCCGGTTTGATTGCGTCGTTTTTTGCCATGGATGTGCGTGAGCCGCACCGCCACCCCCCAGTGCGCTCCTCTCCTTTCTTCGGATGAAATATTGTCGTGTGAGTAGACATTATAACGGATTTGTCCTCGAATGGCAAGCATCTTTCGCCGGGTCCGATGGTGCTTGCCACACGGCGCATCCCTGTGATATAATATACGGCAACAAAACTGTCCCTCTTTCGCGGACAAAGGAGGTTTTTCTCTATGATGCAGCACTCTGTCCAGCCTATGCTGGATTTCATCGCCGACAGCCCCAGCTGCTACCACGTGATCGCCAACACCGCCGCCGAGCTGACGGCAGCGGGCTATGCGCCCCTGTCTGAGCGGGAGCGCTGGACGCTGAAGCCCGGCGGAAGGTATTTCGTCACCCGCAACAGCTCCAGCCTCATCGCCTTCCGCGTGCCGGAGACCCTCACCGGCGGGTTCATGATGGCTGCCGCCCACAGCGACTCCCCCACCTTCAAGCTCAAGGAGCACGCAGAGCTGCGGAGCAACGGCTACGTCCGTCTGAACACCGAGAAGTACGGCGGGATGCTGATGGCCACATGGTTCGACCGTCCCCTGTCCGTGGCGGGCCGCCTGTTCGTCCGGGAGGGCGGCGGCATCGCGGAGAAGCTGGTGGACATTGACCGCGACCTGCTGGTGATCCCCAGCGTGGCCATCCACATGAACCGCAGCGCCAACGACGGCATGAAGTATCAGGCCAACGTGGACACCGTTCCCCTGTTCAGCGCCGAGGATCCCGACGCCGCCATTCTCTCCATGGCGGCCGAGGCCGCCGGCGTCCGGCCGGAGGATGTGCTGGGGCAGGACCTGTTCCTCTACTGCCGCGGCCGCGGCACGGTGCTGGGCGTCCACGGCGAGTACATCCTCTCCCCCAAGCTGGACGATCTGGCCTGCGCCTGGGGCTGCACCCAGGGCTTCCTGGCCTCCGGCGACAGCGGCAGCCTGCCGGTGCTGTGCATCTTCGACAATGAGGAGGTAGGCTCCGCCACCAAGCAGGGCGCGGCCTCCACCTTCCTGCGGGATACCCTGCGCCGCATCAGTCTGGCGCTGGGACAGGACGAAGAAGCGTTCCAGACCACGCTGGCCCGCAGCTTCCTCGTCTCCGCCGACAATGCCCACGCCATCCACCCCGATCACCCGGAGTATGCGGACGCCGACAACTGCCCCCGCATGAACAAGGGCGTGGTCATCAAGTTCAACGCCAACCAGCATTATGCCACGGACGGACGCTCCTGCGCGGTGTTCCGCGCCATCTGTACCGACGCCGGCGTGCCGGTGCAGGTCATGGCAAACCGTTCCGACCTGCCCGGCGGCTCCACACTGGGCTGCATCGCCGGTACGCTGGTACCGGTGAGCACCGTGGACATCGGTCTTGCCCAGTTGGCCATGCACGCCGCATGGGAGACCATGGGCGCTGCCGACTGCGGCTATCTGGCGGATGCCATGGCCCGCTGCTTCGAAACGGAGCTGTAAACGCAAAAAATATATCCCCCTCCGCCTGGAGGGGGATATATTTTTTTAGTTTAGTTGCCGCTGCTGGGAAAATCAATAGGTACCATCTCACCCATGACCACATAGCGGGCATTGTCAAAGTCGTAGGCGCAGGTGGACAGGGTCAGGATATTCCCGGTAGGTGTGCCGACGCTGGACTTGAACGTGGAGTTGGCGATGCACTCCTTGATGTAGTCCGAGGACAGGCTGTAGCTGTATACCGCGGAGTCGTGGGGCGTCACCATACCGGCGAACAGGTTCACCTTGTACAGCTGGTTGGGGGTATACAGATACATATAGGGATGGGCATCGTAGAAGGACTGATCTCTATACTTGACGATGGGTGCGAACATACGGCCGGTCTTCATGTTGTGGCCGTACACCAGATTGTTCTGGCTGGTAAAATTGGAGCTGCACTGCCAATCCAGAAATACCGTGCCGTTCTTGTTGCTGGAGCCGTCGATGTCGCGGTACAGGTAGTACTCGCCGCCCTCCTCCGCCGTCTGCACGATGGGGTAGTTCAGGCCGGTGTTGGCACAGTACAGCCAGCCCACCACGTCGGGGTACTTGGCCTGCAGTGTCTTGAAATCCACGGAGATATAGTCCGGCTCGCTGCCGGCGGGCTCAGGGGTGGAGCTGTTGTCCTTGTCGGTGTTGTCGGTATCGTTGCTGTCCGAACCCGGCGTCACCACCTGATCGATCAGATCCTGCTGCTTCCGCTCGCTCTGCTTCTTCTCCATCATGTAGCTGATGATCTTCACCGAGGAAAATACCAGCACCGCCAGCAGAAGCACCAGTATACCGTAGTACAGCACCTTGCCGTTTTTGCGCTTGCCGTTCCGTCTGGATCTTTCGCTGCGCTCTGCAGGACGGCTCTGCATACGCTCCTGTCGGGAATGAGCGCCGCGCTCCTCGCGGCGTCTGTTAGGTCTATCATTCATGTAACAAGCCTCCTTGTCTCCGGTCATTGTAGCAGGTTTCACTTTTCAATGCAAGTTGTATTTGCAACGTGTAACCAAATGTAACAGTTTGTCTTTACTTTACGCCGCTTTTGCGGTAAAATGCATCTACACAATATTGGACGGAATGTCGGTGCGATCCGTTCCGCGAAAAGGAGTTTTACTGCGATGATCTATTTCAACAGTGATTATCTGGAGGGCGCCCACCCCGCCCTGATGGCAAAGCTGAACGAGACGAACATGGTCCAGACCGTTGGCTACGGCGAGGACGAGTATTGCGCCGCTGCGCGGGAGAAGATCAAGGCGGTCTGTCAGGCCCCGGAGGCCGACGTCCACTTCCTGGCGGGCGGCACCCAGACCAACACCACCGTGATCGCCTCCATCCTCCGCCCCTGGCAGGGTGTGCTGTCCGCCGACAGCGGTCATATCAACTGCCACGAGGCAGGCGCCATCGAGTCCACCGGTCATAAGGTCATTACCCTGCCCGCCGAGAATGGCAAGATCACCGCCAAGCAGGTGGCGGACTATGTGGATTGGCACAAGAATGACGAGTCCACCGAGCACATCGTCCAGCCCGCCATGGTCTACATCTCCCATCCCACCGAGGGCGGCACCCTGTACACCAAGGCGGAGCTGACGGAGCTGTATAACACCTGCCGCGCCTGCGGCCTGCCCCTGTTCATCGACGGCGCCCGTCTGGGCTACGGCCTGATGGCCGACGGCACCGATCTGACCCTGCCGGAGATCGCCCGCCTGTGCGACGTGTTCTACATCGGCGGCACCAAGGTCGGCGCTCTGTTCGGCGAGGCTGTGGTCATCATGAACGAGGCACTGAAAAAGGACTTCCGCTTTATGATGAAGCAGCGGGGCGGCCGTCTGGCCAAGGGCCGTCTGCTGGGCATCCAGTTCGACGCCCTGTTTACCGACGATCTCTACTTCAAGATCTCCCGCCACGCCATCGAGATGGCCCACCAGATCCGGGATATCTTTGTCTCCGCCGGGTATCCCCTGCTGTTCGACTCCCCCACCAACCAGCAGTACCCCATCATGCCCGACGACGAGCTGGCCGAGATCGGCAAGAGCTTCGGCTACGAGTATTGGGAGCGTGTGGACGAGACCCACTCCGGCGTGCGGTTCTGCGCCAGCTGGGCCACCACGCAGGAAAACGTGGACGCCCTCCGCGCCGCCGTGCAGGCTCTGAAGAAGTAAGTACACCGCGTAAAAGCGCCTCTGACCGATGGTCAGAGGCGCTTTTTCATAGCTTTTTCGCCGCGATATCGCACAGCCGGAGCCGGACGCCGTTTTTCGCCGCCAGCTCGCCGCCCTTTTGCAGCAGCTTGTCCCGGTTCTTGGTGACCAACTGCACCACCAGCTCGTCCTTTTTCTCCTGCGGCATGGTGTTCAGCAGCGTCCGCGCCATGCTCACGGCCATGTTGGTATTTCCCGCCAGCACATTGCCGAGAATACCGCCCTTGCCGTCCTTCTCCAGCTTTTCCGCCAGAAGCGGCACCAGCAGCTCCGTCACGCTGTTGTAGTCGATATCGTCAATGAGGATCTTCAGCTCCAGCATAGGCTCACACCTTGGGGCCTGCCGCCGCCACCTCCGGGCTCATGTGGGTATACTTCTTGAAGTTCTCCGCAAAGCTCTGCGCCAGCTTCTTGCAGCTGGCCTCGTAGGCCGCCTTGTCCTCCCACGTGTTGGCGGGGATCAGCAGTTCGGAGGGCACGCCCTCGATGCTGGTGGGTACCTGCACACCGAAGGTGGGATCGATGACAAATTCGCTCTCTTCGATGGCGCCGGTGAGAGCCGCCGTCACCATGGCCCGAGTGTAGCCCAGCTTCATGCGCTTACCGGTACCGTTCCAGCCGGTGTTGACGAGGTAGACCTTGGCGCCGGCCTTCTCCACCTTCTCCGCCAGCATAGCGGCGTAGACGGAGGGATCCAGCGGCAGGAACGGCTCGCCGAAGCAGGTGGAAAACGTAGGCACCGGCTCGGTGACGCCGATCTCCGTACCGGCCACCTTGGAGGTGAAGCCGGACACAAAGTAGTACATGGCCTGATTCTTATCCAGCTTGCTGATGGGGGGCAGTACGCCGTAGGCGTCCGCCGTCAGGAAGATCACGGTCTTGGGTACGCTGGGGCTCATGCCGGACAGCTCCGCGTTGGGGATATACTCCACGGGGTAGCCCACGCGGGAGTTGACGGCCAGCGAGTCGTCGTCGAAATCGAACTCGCGGGTGTCGGGGTCCATGACCACATTTTCCACCAGTGCGCCGAAGCGGATGGCGTTGTAGATCTCCGGCTCCCCCTCCGGGCTGAGGTTGATGCACTTGGCGTAGCAGCCGCCCTCGAAGTTGAACACGGAGTCGTCCGCCCAGCCGTGCTCGTCGTCGCCGATGAGCATCCGCTGCGGGTCGGCGGACAGGGTGGTCTTACCGGTACCGCTGAGGCCGAAGAACACGGCGCTGTCGCCGTTTTTGCCGATGTTGGCCGAGCAGTGCATGGGGAATACGCCCTGCTTGGGCAGCACATAGTTCATCACGGAGAACACGGATTTCTTGATCTCACCGGCGTACTGGGTGCCGCAGATCACCACCTCGCGGGCCTCGTAGTCCACCAAAATGGCAGCCTCGCTGCGCGTGCCGTCGATCTCCGGGATGCACTTGAAGTTGGGCGCGGCGATGATGGTGTAGTCCTCATGGAAGTCCTTGAGCTGCTCCGCCGTGGGGCGGCGCAGGAGCTGGTGGATGAACAGGTTCTGGCTGGCCAGCTCGTTGACGATGCGGAACGCCTTGGTGTACTTGGGGTCGGCGCCGGCAAAGCCGTCGAAGATGAATATATCTCTCCCCTGCAAATAGGCCAGCACCTTGGCGCGGATGGCGTCGAACTTCGCCTTCTCGATGGGGCGGTTCACCTTGCCCCATGCAATATCGTCATGGATGGCCGGGGTGTCCACGATGAACTTATCGTTGGCGCTGCGGCCGGTGTACTTACCGGTCTTGACCACCAGCGCGCCGGTGTTGGACAGCGTACCCTCGCCGCGGCGCAGTGCGTGCTCCACCAGCTGCGCCGGTGTCAGGTTGCGGTACACAGCGCCGGCGTTTACCAGTCCCAGCTTTTCCAGTCCATAGGTTTCCATTGCTCGTTCCTCCTGTATCATATCAGTCATTTTGCTTTGCAGTCACACGCAGATGCAGCAGTGCCTCCAGCACGCCGCCGCCCACCGCCAGCGCCTTGTCCGAGGCGGTGGTACAGTACTCCGGACGGCACCGCGGGTCGACGTCGCCGGATTTCATACCCTTATGCACCGGCGTACCCTCCGGCAGGATACCGCGCACCACACCGTCGATGGTGCAGCGCATGGGAAGGCCGTTCACCTCGCCGGCCACATCGCCGGCCTTTACCGCCGCGCCGATGTCCAGCAGCTGATGGAACACGCCGTCCGCCGGGGCGCGCAGCACCCGTTCTCCGGCGTAGCCGCCGATGAGTCCGGGGATATTGGTATTGGGCAGGGCGCTGCCGTGATAGATGACCCGCCCCAGCGTATGGCCGCGCATGGTCTCTACCACCGCGTGGCAGTCCGTCCCGGCGGTGAACCCAGGCCCTATGCCGATGACCACCGGCGCGTCGGTGATGCGCGTACCCAAATTCCGCTTGGCAAGGATAGCGTCAACCACCGCGTCGGGTTGCAGTGCCTCGCGGCACGCGCCCGCCGGGTCTGCCAGCACCGGGATGACCCCCTGCGCCAGCAGCGTCTCCGCCTCCGCCGCGTCCGACGCCCGCACCGCCGTTACGTCCTCCACCACCGTTTTCCCAAGCACGATGGCCTGTGAAAAGCACACCGTCCGCCGGATGGCGGTGGGCGCGGGCAGATCGGTCATCACGACCTCCATATGGCTGCGGAACAGCCGCAGCGCGATGCCGGTGGCGATATCTCCGGCGCCGCGGATCAAGACTCTCATGCGAAAAACCTCGCCTCCTATATTCAATGGTAGGATAACACTTCGCCGGAAAAAGGTCAATCCCCGTTGACGTTTCCTTCTCCTCCTGATAGAATAGCGGTATGGAAACGAAAATGACGTACAACCTATCCTGCCGCCTGTTCACCGACGCCAAATGCTTCGGTCCGGGCGTAGCCCAGCTGCTGCACGCCGTGCAGGAGCTGCATTCGCTGCGCGCTGCGGCGCTGAGCATGGACATGGCCTACTCCAAGGCGTGGACGATCATCAAGAACTCGGAGAAGGCGCTGGGCTTTTCCCTGCTGGACTCCACCACCGGCGGCAAGGGCGGCGGCGGCGCGGCACTGACGCCGGAGGGAGCGCGGCTCCTCCGCGCCTACGACACGTTCTGCGCCCGGCTGCACGATGCGGCGGACGAGCTGTTTCAGGAGGAGTTTGCCCCCTTCCTCTGATACCATCCAGCTTTGCTATTTGACACAGGCGCTCCGGCTATCTTGGCCGGAGCGCCTGTTTTTTCTGTTTGTCCGCCGTGCTTACGCCGCGATGCGGATGACCGCGTCGCCGCTGGTCGTCTCCAGCTCCCACACGCAGTCCGCGCCGACGGCGCTGTCCACGTCGCTGTCGAGTTGGCCGCTGACTGTGCGGAATACCACATTTACCGGCACACCCGGTTTCTCCGTCAGTGTCAGTGCAACGCCGCCGCTGACCGTCTCCACCTCCAGCTCCGTTGGTAAGACCTCCAGCGTCAAGGCCACCGTACCGCTGACGGTGTCCGCCTCCAGCTTTGCGGTGCGGACACTGCCGCTGACAGCGCCGCTGGTGGTGGACAGAGAGATCTCCCCGGCGTTGGCGGCGCTGACGCTGACGTTTCCGCTGACGCTGGACACATCCAGCTCCTGAAGCGTCAGCGTGTCCTCCTCCGTCAGATCCACAGACACGTCGGCGCTGACCGTATGGATATCCAGTTCGTGCAGCACCATGCTGCGGGGCAGCTTGACCGTCAGGTGTTTTTTCTGCGAGGCGCTGACCGTCAGCGGCTGGGAGAGGATATCCAGCGTGCTGTCGTCCTCGTCCACACGCCACTCCATCTTCAGCGCCACATCGCTGCCGTCCATCATCGTCTCCGAAAGCTCGATGCCCTGTCCGTCGTACAGCTCCACCGTGACGAAACCAGACGTCCAATCAATGTTGATGGAGCGGAACCCGTTGAGCTGGACGATATCCACGTTCCCGGCGCTGTACCCCTCATCGGGCAACGCCGTTCCCTCCCCGTCGGTACGGCTCGGCGGGGGCGTCTGTGTGCAGGCGGCCAGTACCAGCGTCATGACCAGCGCCAGCAGCAGCGCGATGCCTTTTTTCATATGTGTATACCTCATTTCCGCAGTTTTTCCCAGATGGTGACCTGTCCCGTTTCACGGGTGCGATCCATGTCGATGACCCGCTGGTTCCGGCTGCCCCGGAACTGGAGGGAGATGTCCTTCAGCTCCTTGACGAACCGCCCGTCCACCAGCACGTTGATGCAGGCGAGCATCCCGTCCGTAGCCTCGCACCGGGGATAGCTGCCGTCACGCAGCAGCTCATCGTCCAACCGAAAGCCGGTGAAGCACCAGATGGTCTTGTCCGGGTACTTTTCCCGCACCTCCCGCAAGAGGGGCAGCAGCTCCCGCTGGTTCCGGGGCTCGAAGGGCTCGCCGCCCAGCACGGTCAGGCCGTTGATAAAGGGCTTGTCCAACTCGGCGAAGATCTCCGCCTTCGTCTCGTCGGTAAAGGGCTTGCCGTAGTCGAAGTCCCACGTCTGGGGCTGGAAGCAGTCCGGGCAGTGGTTGGTGCAGCCGGAGACGAACAGCGTCACCCGCACGCCGATACCATTGGCGATATCACATTTTTTCAGTTCTCCGTAGTGCATAACGGCCTCCTATGGCAGGATCATACCAGAAACCCGCCGATAAATCATGAACAGATTGAAAAAGGCGGGCGTCTGCCCGCCTTTTTTGCGTTGCTTACAGATGCAGCACGCGGTCCTTGATCTCCTGCGTGCGGCCCTGGTTCCAGAACTGGGTGCCGATGTAGCCGCAGGTGCGCCGCGCCACGTTCATCTTGTCCTGATCGGTGTTGCCGCACTGAGGG
The DNA here is from genome assembly GCA_900545495.1 of uncultured Eubacteriales bacterium. Taxonomy (GTDB): domain Bacteria; phylum Bacillota; class Clostridia; order Oscillospirales; family Oscillospiraceae; genus Vescimonas. Next base: position 20,864 of record UQZJ01000006.1, on the reverse strand, counting down.
CATTTCCAGATCAGCTTGCCGTCCTGCTCCACGATCTCGATCTCGCCGTCCCAGCCGCACACCTGACAGTAGTCGCTCTTGGTGTTCAGCTCGGCGTAGATGATGTGGTCGTAGATGAACTTCATGACCTCCAGCACCGCGTCCAGATTGTTCTGCATATCCGGCACCTCCACATAGCTGATGGCGCCGCCGGGGGACAGATGCTGGAACTGTGCCTCGAACTCCAGCTTTTTGAATGCGTCGATCGGCTCCGTCACATGGACGTGGTAGCTGTTGGTGACATAGCCCTTGTCGGTGATGCCCTCCACCACGCCAAACCGCTTTTGCAGGCACTTGGCGAACTTATAGGTGGTGGATTCCAGCGGCGTGCCGTACAGGGAGAAGTCAATGTTGTGCTGGGCCTTCCACTTCTTGCAGGCGGCGTTCAGCGCGTTCATGATCTCCAGTGCAAAGGGGGTGGCGCTGGGGTCGGTGTGGGATTTGCCGGTCATGTACTTCACGCACTCGTACAGGCCCGCATAGCCCAGGGAGATGGTGGAGTAGCCGCCGAACAGCAGCTTGTCGATGGGCTCGCCCTTCTTCAGCCGGGCGCAGGCGCCGTACTGCCACAGGATGGGCGCGGCGTCGGACAGCGTACCCTTCAGCCGCTCGTGGCGGCACAGCAGCGCCCGGTGGCACAGCTCCATGCGCTCATCGAAGATGCGCCAGAACTTCTCGATATTGCCGCCGGAGCTGAGGGCGATATCCGGCAGGTTTACCGTCACCACGCCCTGATTGAACCGGCCGTAGTACTTGGGTTTGCCGTTCTCATCCACATAGGGGGTCAGGAAGCTGCGGCAGCCCATGCAGGGGTAGCAGTGACCCTCGCCGTTCTTGTCCACCTTCAGCTCCAGCATCTTCTTCTCGCTGATATAGTCCGGCACCATCCGCTTGGCGGTACATTTGGCCGCCAGCTCCGTCAGGTACCAGTACTTGCTATCCTCGTGGATGTTGTCCTCCTCCAGCACATAGATGAGCTTGGGGAACGCCGGTGTGACCCACACGCCCTTCTCGTTCTTCACGCCCTGATACCGCTGGAGCAGCATCTCTTCGATGATGACCGCCAGATCGGCCTTCTCCTGCTGGCTGCGAGCCTCGCCCAGATACATGAACACCGTGATGAACGGCGCCTGTCCGTTGGTGGTCAGCAGCGTCACCACCTGATACTGGATGGTCTGCACGCCGCGGCGGATCTCCTCCCGCAGGCGCTTCTCCGCGATGGCGTTGATCTTATCCTCCGTCACCGCCACGCCCACGGCGTCAAACTCCTCCCGCACGCTGGCGCGGATCTTGTTGCGGCTCACCTGCACGAAGGGCGCCAGATGGGTCAAGGAGATGGACTGGCCGCCGTACTGGTTGCTGGCCACCTGCGCCACGATCTGGGTGGCGATGTTGCAGGCGGTGGCGAAGCTGTGGGGCTTTTCGATGAGCGTACCGGTGATGACGGTGCCGTTTTGCAGCATATCCTCCAGATTCACCAGATCGCAGTTGTGCATATGCTGGGCATAATAGTCGCTGTCGTGGAAGTGGATGATGCCCTCACGGTGCGCCTCCACAATATCCTGCGGCAGCAGGATGCGCTCGCTGAGGTCGCGGCTGACCTCGCCGGCCATATAGTCCCGCTGGGTGGAGTTGACCACCGGATTCTTGTTGGAGTTCTCCTGCTTGGCCTCCTCGTTGTTGCACTCGATGAGGCTGAGGATCTTGTCGTCGGTGGTGTTGGACTTACGCACCAGCGAGCGGGTGTAGCGGTAGGTGATGTAGTGCTTGGCCACCTCAAAGGCGCCGTGGGCCATGATGTAGTGCTCCACCATGTCCTGGATCTCCTCCACGGTGGGGGCGCGGTTCATCTTCTGGCACTGCAGCTCCACGGACTCCGCGATCCGCTGGATCTGCACCGGCGTCATCCGGTCCACCTCCTCCACGGACTCGTTGGCCTTGGTGACGGCGATAATGATCTTGGTAATGTCGAAGCCGACCTCGGCTCCGTTTCTCTTTATGATCCTCATAGGGGCCCTCCTTCGTTCTCTCCTATCCCTCGCGCCCCATATATCGGGGCGTGTATACACATTTCTGCCTTATCATACGCTATATCTTGTGTCTTTTCAAGGTGAAAATTCAAAATATAGAGAGGACTGTTGCCAAAAAGCGGCAGATATTTTTGTGTATCCTGCCCAAACTCGCGCTCTGCCGTACAAGATATGGTATTTTTTCGGCGCAGAATACGGTCATATTGGCTGGTGTTTCCCCTACTCCTCCCTCTTTTCGCGCATTTTTCCCCTGCCGGAAAAATCGGCGTTGCACCGGAATGTCAGATATGGTATAATAAGACGGTTATTATAACAAAAACCGCCAACCGCACTCTACTGAAAGAGGGGAAACTCACCATGCGACCCGATACCCGTTCGCTGCTCCACGGCATCTTCAATTTGATATTGCCGTTTTTCGCCTATGATCTGGCGGGCCTGCTGGTCTTTTCCCTGACGGTGGGTGACTATTCGCCGTGGCTCTCCGTCTGGCCCATGCGCATTCTCACCTATCTCCCCTTTCTCTCCGACCTCATTGGCGTGATCGTCGGCGGGGTGCGCTACGCAAGACGCGGCAGGACCCGCGCCCTGCTGGGGATCATCTTCTCCGTAGGCGGCGCGGCGCTGTACTATATGCTCCGCTTCCATCTGGGCTTTACCCTGCTTGGGATGCTGGTCTGATTTTTTTATGATAAGGAGGGCGCGGTATGCGGCCTGAATTTATTACGGTGGGAACAGTTGTCAATGCCCACGGCGTCCGCGGCGAGGTGAAGGTGAACCCCGCCGGCTTTGATCCGGCGTTCATCGCCGCCTTCCGCACCCTGTACATCGGCGGGGCGGAGACAAAAGTCACCGCCGCCCGCGTCCACAAGTCCACTGTGCTGCTGACGCTGCCCGGCGTGGACACCATGGACGGCGCGCTGGCGCTGAAGGGCCGCAGCGTGGCCATCCGCCGCACCGATGCCCACCTGCCCGCCGGGGAGTTCTTTGACGAGGAGCTGGAGGGCTGCGCCGTGGTGGACGACGCCACCGGCGAGGAGCTCGGGCGGCTGGACAAGGTACTGTCCTACCCCGCCCACAAGGTCTATCAGGTGCGGGGCGGCGCTCACGAGTACCTGATTCCCGCCGTACCCGATGTGTTCATCGTCTCCGCCGACCCGGATGCGGAGATCATCCGCGTCCGCATGATGAAAGGATTGGCCACCGATGAGGATTGATATCATGACCCTGTTCCCCGATGCGGTGGACGCCATGATGAACGCCTCCATCATCGGACGGGCGCAGGAACGGGGCTTCGTCACCATCCGCACCCACCAGATCCGGGAGTTCACCACCAACAAGCAGATGCAGGTGGACGATTACCCCTACGGCGGCGGACGTGGCGCGGTGATGCAGGCCGACCCGCTGTACCGCTGTTGGCAGCATATCTGCGACGAGGCCGGCGGGCGGGTACACACCATCTATATGTCCCCCTGCGGGCGGGTGCTGACCCAGCAGGTGGCACGGGAGCTGAAGGCGCAGCACGACCATCTGATCCTGGTCTGCGGCCACTACGAGGGCGTGGATCAGCGGTTTCTGGACGAGTGCGTGGACGAGGAGATCTCCATGGGTGACTTTGTCCTCACCGGCGGTGAGATCCCGGCCATGGCGCTGGCGGACTGCCTGTGCCGCATGGTGCCGGGCGTCCTGCCGGAGGAGAGCTGCTACACCGATGAGAGCCACTGGAACGGGCTTTTGGAGTACCCCCAGTACTCCCGGCCGGAGGAGTGGCACGGCCGCAAGGTGCCGGAGGTGCTGCTCAGCGGACACCACGGCAACGTGGCGGATTGGCGCACGCGGGAAAGCTACAAGCGCACCATGGCGCGGCGTCCCGACCTGTGGGAGAAATTCGATCTGACGCAGGTACACAGCCGCCACGACAAGAAGGTGCTGGCGCAGGCGCTGGCGGAGTATGAGGCCACGCAGCAGCCTGCCGCCGAGACGGATACAGAAGCAGAATAAGCGGGAGACGGCGAAGGCCGTCTCCCTTTTTGGTTGATTTGGCATTTTTGCCGGAAAACCAACAGTTTTTCCGTTTTCGTTGTTGTAGTTTCCCCAAAGCTCCTGTATAATAAAACGGTGAAAACCGGCAGTATGCTGAAAATACGAAGGAGGAACACCGAATGAACGAAAAATACAGTGCGCTGTTTACCCCCTGGAAGATCGGCAATGTGGAGATCAAGAACCGTATCGTGCAGCCCTCCATGGGCGGCACGTCTCTGTTCGGCTGGATGGAGCCGTGCCATTTCGATAAGGAGGCCGCCTACCACATCCTGAACCGCGCCCAGAACAACGTGGGTCTGGTGCTGCCGGGTATGCAGTGCGTCCGCGACGCCATGGGCGGGCGCTGGCTCTACCAGAACAAGAAGATGTTCAAGGATCTGGCGGAGTGGCTGCCGGAGTTCCATAAGACCGGCTCCAAGCTGTTCATCCAGCTGGCCGCCGGTATGGGCCGCTCCATGGCCATCAACGAGCTGATGGTGAAGATGCTGCAAAACAAGGCCTTCGGCGCAGTGAGCAAGCCCTTTATCGACATCGACTACATCACCGCTTCCGCCTCCGCCACCCCCAACCGCTGGTATCCGGAGATCAAGTCCCGCCCCCTGACGGTGGACGAGATCCACGAGATGGTGGACGCCTTTGCCAAGACCGCCAAGCTGCTGCAGGATGCCGGTGTGGACGGTGTGGAGATCCATGCGGTCCACGAGGGCTATCTGCTGGATCAGTTCACCATCGCCAACATGAACTACCGTACCGACGAGTACGGCGGCTCCTTCGAGAACCGCTACCGCTTCCCCGTGGAGATCGTGCAGGCCATCAAGGCCGTCTGCGGCAAGGACTTCCCGGTGGCGCTGCGCTACTCCGTGGTGTCCAAGACCAAGGGCTTCTGTCAGGGCGCCGTCCCCGGTGAGGAGTTCACCGAGTTCGGCCGCGACATGGCGGAGTCTGAGCGCGCCATCAAGTATCTGGAGGACGCGGGCTACGATATGTTCGACTGCGACAACGGCACCTACGACGCGTGGTACTGGGCGCATCCGCCGGTCTATATGCCGGAGAACTGCAACCTGCCGGAGGTGGAGCATATCAAGAACTTCACCACCAAGCCGGTGGTCTGCGCCGGCAAGATGGATCCCGCCAAGGCCGCCGAGGAGATCGCCGCCGGCCGTCTGGACGCCGTGGGCATCGCCCGCCAGAATCTGGTGGACCCCGAGTGGGTCAACAAGATCATCGAAGACCGGGTGGAGGACATCAAGCCCTGCATCAACTGCCACAACGCCTGCTTCAGCTTCAACAAGTCCGAGGGTACGCCCAATATGCAGCCCATGAACGACTCCCTGCATCTGGCGCGCTGCGCCCTGACCCCCTCCACCATGCAGCACAACAAGTATAAGATCGTCCCCGCCAGAAAGCCCAAGAAGGTGGCGATCATCGGCGGCGGCATCGGCGGTATGGAGTGCGCGCTGGTGCTGAAGAAGCGCGGTCACACCCCCGTGATCTTTGAGAAATCCGGCGAGCTGGGCGGTCTGTATATCACCGCCGCCGCCATGAGCTTCAAGGAGGCCGACAAGGCGCTGCTGCGCTGGTATGAGCGGGAGCTGAAGAAGAACAACATCGAGGTGCGCTTCCACATGGAGATCAACGCTCCCGCCACGCTGCGCCGGGAGTTCGACGAGGTCATCGTCTGCACTGGCTCCGCCCCCAAGACCCTGCCGGTGAAGGGCTTCAACAAGACCATCAACTTCACCCAGCTCCTGCTGAATCAGGTGGACGCCGGCGACCGCATCGTGTTCTTCGGCGGCGGCCAGTCCTCCTGCGAGGCGGCCTATGAGATGGTGCTGCAGGGCCGTCACCCCATCATCGTGGAGTACGCCAACGACCTGATCGCCACCCCCGGCACCTGCCTTGCCAACGCCTCCTTCCTCCGGGAGATGCTGGCGTTCAAGAAGGTGCCTGTCTACCTGAACTCCACCATCACCGAGATCGACGATGGCTTCGTCATGGTCAAGGGCAAGGACGGCCAGACCCAGCGCATCGACTGCGACAGCGTGGTCAACGGCATCGGCTTCGTTCCCGCGCCCATCGCGCCGGACGACAAGAAGGTACACCGTGTGGGTACCTGTGAGAAGTGGGGCAACCTGCGCAACGTCATCTGGGGCGCATGGGATGTCTGCATGAATATCTAATCAGGCAAACAGCAGCCCCGCTCCTGACGGAACGGGGCTGCTTTCGATCCGCGCTTTTGCGCCGGGCAGTCCGATAAAAAAGCTGCCCTGACAACGGATTGTCAGGGCAGCTTTTCTGCTTTTATTTACCGGAAGATCTCGCCGCTGGTGGGGTTGCCCGCCGCCTGAGACTCGTCGGTGTCGATGTGCATGGTGGTGGCGCCGTCCTTGTTGACGCGAACGACCACGTCGTCGAAGATCAGCTTACGGCCCTCGCCGCCGCAGGCCACGCGAATGATATCCTTATCCTTGACGCCCAGCTCGGCAGCGTCCTTCTCCAGGATGTGCAGGTGACGCTTGGCCACGATGACGCCCTCGGTCAGCTCCACCTCTCCGGCAGGCCCGATGAGCTTGCAGGCGCCGGAGCCCTTGACGTCACCGCTCTCGCGGACAGGTGCGTCGATGCCCAGCGTGCGGGCGTCGGTGGCGGAGACCTCCACCTGATCGGCCTTGCGGACGGGGCCGAGGATGGACACGTTGGCCATCTCCTTCTTGGGGCCGACGATGGTCAGACGCTCGTTGCAGGCGTACTGGCCGGGGTAAGACAGGGGCTTGCGGATGGTCAGCTCATAGCCCTTGCCGAACAGCTTCTCCACCGTCTCCTGAGTCAGATGGATGTGACGGGCGGAAGTTTCGATCATGAAACTCATAGTAGATCTCTCCTTTGTTTTTTCTTGCAGTGTGATATTATTGTTCCCGCGGAGGGAATTCTTCCTTTTCCGATACACGGCGCAGCTCCGTGACGTTGCCGATGTAGAAGTACATCCTGCCGGACGGCACGATCTCGCCGGTGACGGACACAAAATCGCCGGGGCGCAGGGTCTTTGCCTCCGCCATGGCCTCCTCGTTGCCGTCGAAATGGATCAGCAGGCCGAAGCCCGTATCGCCGTGGCCATCCAGATTCAGATGCCACCACGGAAAGCGCAGCGTCACCGTGCGCCCGGCGTACTTCCCCTGCTGGCCGTGGGTATACTCGGCCTTCACATGGTCAAAGGACAGCGGCACCAGCTCACCGTCGGGCATATGGAAATACAGCCCGCCGTACAGACGGCCCAGCCGCTTTTCGCGGTTGCTCTTCCGGCTGACCATCAGCATTCCCATCAGCACCACCAGCGCCACACCGTACAGGCCCTGGCCCTTGATCAGGCACCAGATGCACGCCAGAATGCCCGACACCAGAATGATGCGGTTGATCACGTCCTGACCCAGCCAGATCTCTTTCAGCTTTCTCATGCACGTTCTCCTTTTCTCTGTTTCCAACTTTATTATTCTATCACATACCCATCACTTATGCAAGCGCTAACCCCCGCCAAAAACCGCAAATTTGCCCTTGCATTCTCTATGATTCTTGGTATAATCATGGCAGATAGAATATCGGCTAATATCGTGATTTTCTAATAGGAGGCGTATATGTCGGTCAAGCTCGAATTGTATCGTGTCTTTAAGGAAGTGGCCGAGGTAGGCAACATCACCGCCGCGGCGCAGGCGCTGTATATCTCCCAGTCCGCGGTGAGCCAGTCCATCAAGCAGCTGGAGAACGATCTGCAGACCCGGCTGTTCTCCCGGAACTCCCGGGGCGTCACGTTGACGGCGGAGGGAAAAATGCTCTATGAGTATGTCCGCAGCGCCATGGGCCTGCTGGAGACCGGCGAGGAAAAGCTGTCCCAGACCCGCGAGCTGCAAATGGGCCAGCTGGTCATCGGCGCCAGCGACACCGTTACCAGCCAGTTCCTGCTCCCCTATCTGGACGGCTTCCACCGTGAGCATCCCGCCATCCACATCCAGATCATCTCCGGCCGCAGCCATAAGGTGCTGGGTCTGCTGCGCTCCGGCAAGGTGGACATCGCCTTTGCCAGCACCCCCACGGATATGACGTCGTTGGAGGCGCACCCCTGCTTCCCCACCCACTCCATCTTCGTGGCTGGCAACGACTATCCCTGCGACTTCGACCATGTCTACTCGCTGGAGGAGATCTCCGCCTTCCCCCTGATCCTGCTGGAGCGCAAGGCGTCCAGCCGCCTGTATCTGGAGCGGTTCTTCCTCCAGAACGGCCTGCGCCTGAACCCGGAGATCGAGCTGGGCGCCCGCAGCCTGCTGGTGGATCTGGCCGCCATCGGCTTCGGCGTAGCCGGCGTGACGGAGGAATTTGTGACCCGCGAGCTGGACAGCGGCCGCCTGCGCCGGCTCAAGACCTCGTTCCAGATCCCGCCCCGCTCCGTGGATATGTGTATGCTGCGGGACGTGCCGCAGACCGCCGCGGCGCAGCGTTTTGCGGAGTTTGTCAAACAGAGCTTATCGGAGAAATAAGCCCAGCTTTTCCTCCGGTAAAACCTACAAAAAAGGGCAAAAAGCACCGGGATATTCTGCATTTTTTCCTGTTGCTTTTCTGTTAAAAATCGGGCAGTATAAAGCAGTATAAAACTAATACTTTTGAGAGGAAGTGGTGACCATGCAGCAGCTTAAGGATCGCATCCAGCGGGAGGGGCGTGTTCTCCCCGGAAATATCATCAAGGTGGATGGTTTTCTGAATCACCGCATAGATACCGCTCTGATGAGCGATATGGCAGACGAGTTCGCCAAGTATTTCGACGTGAAGGATATCACGATGGTGCTCACCGCCGAGGCGAGCGGTATCGCTTTGGCCACGATCTGCGCCCAGCGATATGGCGTCCCCATGGTGTTCGCTAAGAAGGCCAAGAGCGATAACATCGAGGGCGGCCTGTACCAGAGCGATATTTTTTCCTACACCTACAAGAAGAAAGTGACCCTGCTGGTTTCTCAGGACTGGATCAACTCCAATGACCGTGTGCTCATCATCGATGACTTCATGGCCAAGGGCTACGCCATGCGCGGCCTCATCGACATCGTGAACAAGGCCGGCGCTACGCTGGTCGGCATCGGCGTCGCCGTGGAGAAGGGCTTCCAGGACGGCGGCGACAGCCTGCGCCGCGAGGGATATCCCATCCACTCTCTGGCCATCATCGACGAGGCCGACGAGCATCACATCCGCTTCCGGGAGGGTACCTGACATGAAGAAAGTCCTTGTACTGGATTTTGGCGGGCAGTATAACCTGCTGGTGGCCCGCCGTGTCCGTGAGTGCGGCGTGTACTGCGAGATCAAGTCTTTCCGCATCTCCATGGATGAGGTGCGCGCCTTTGCACCTGATGCGCTGATCTTCACCGGCGGCCCCGCCACCGTGTTTGAGCCGAAGGCCCCCATGGTGGACAAGGCGCTGTTCGAGCTGGGCATCCCCGTGCTGGGTATCTGCTACGGCCAGCAGCTGATGATGCATCTGCTGGGCGGTCAGTGCCGCAAGGCCGAGACCCGTGAGTACGGCAAGATCCAGCTGACCCACGGCACCTCTCCCCTGTTTGAGGGCGTACCCGAGACGTCCGTGTGCTGGATGAGCCACGGCGTGGAGGTGGAGCGTCTGGCACCCGGCTTTACCGCCATCGCCCATACCGATGGCTGCCAGAACGCCGCCGTCTGCTGCGCCGAGAAGAACCTGTACGGCGTGCAGTTCCACCCCGAGGTGCTCCACACCGAGTACGGCAAGGAGATCCTCCAGAACTTCCTGTACCGCATCTGCGGCTTCCGTCCCGAGTGGTCTATGGCTTCCTATCTGGAGGATGCCGTGGCCGAGTGCCGCCGTCAGATCGGCGACGGCCGCGTGCTGCTGGCGCTCTCCGGCGGTGTGGACAGTTCCGTGGCTGCCGCCCTGCTCCAGCGGGCTGTCGGCGACCAGCTGACCTGCATCTTCGTGGATCACGGTCTGCTGCGTAAGGACGAGGGCGATCAGGTGGAGCACGTTATGAAGAACCAGTTCCATGTGGACGTCCGCCGCGTCAACGCCGGGCCTCGCTTCCTCGGTAAGCTGGCCGGCGTCACCGATCCCGAGCGCAAGCGCAAGATCATCGGCGAGGAGTTCATCCGCGTCTTTGAGGAGGAGGCCAAAAAGATCGGCGCCGTGGACTTCCTGGCGCAGGGTACCATCTACCCCGACGTGGTGGAGTCCGGTCTGGGCGGCGAGTCCACCGTTATCAAGAGCCACCACAACGTGGGCGGTCTGCCCGACTGCGTGGACTTCAAGGAGATCGTCGAGCCGCTGCGCCGTCTGTTCAAGGACGAGGTACGCCAGCTGGGTACCGAGCTGGGTCTGCCCGACGAGCTGGTGTGGCGTCAGCCCTTCCCCGGCCCCGGTCTTGCCATCCGCGTGATCGGCGAGATCACCGAGGAGAAGCTGTCCATCCTGCGGGATGCCGACGCCATCTTCCGTGAGGAGATGAAGCTGGCGGGTCTGGATCGCACCACCAGCCAGTTCTTCGCCGTGCTCACCGATCTGCGCAGCGTGGGCGTCATGGGCGACGAGCGTACCTACGACTACACGCTGGCACTGCGGGCGGTGCAGTCTCAGGACTTCATGACCGCTACATGGTCCCGCCTGCCCTACGAGCTGCTGGATAAGGTCTCCGGCCGCATCGTGGGCGAGGTCAAGCATATCAACCGCATCTGCTACGACATCACCTCCAAGCCCCCCGCCACCGTAGAGTGGGAGTAATCGCCACTTACCCGAAAACCCTTTATTTTCAAGGGTTTTCGGGTTTCTTTTTTGCTCCGGGTACATGAAAGGTACACGGCGGGTACACGAAAAATTTATGCGAAAGCCTCCAAGCGGTCTGCAACTTCCCCGTGTTTTGTCGGGTACAGGTGGGAATAAATCTCCAAAGTTGTCGTTACGCTCTCATGCCCGAGGCGTTCGCTGATCAGCAGCGGTGCAAAACCGAGTTCAATCAGCAAGCTGGCGTGGCTGTGACGAAGATCGTGCACCCGTATCTCCCGGAGTCCGGTCTTCTTGCAGCCCCTTTCCATTTCGTGCTTCAAATAATGCTTTGTTACTTCAAACAGTCTATCTGACGGATCGTAGCCGTACAATCTGTCGGCATAATCCTTTACCAAATCGCAAACGAATTGCGGCAAGGTAATTTTGCGATTGCTTTTTGGCGTCTTTGGGTCAAGGAATAAGTCCTCGCCGTCTATACGCGCATAGTTTTTTGTAATGGAAACCGTCCGTTCCTCAAAGTCGAAATCGTTCAGGGTCAAAGCTAGCATTTCTCCGGATCGCATTCCTGTCCAGTAAAGCAGATTAAAGATGACCTTGGACTGCAGCTTATCACTGACAGCATCAATAAAAATCTTGAATTCGTCCGCTGTCCAGATCTGTTCCAAGCCAGAATTCTTTTTACCGATAGTTCCGCTTTTTTGTACCGGATTGCTGCCGAGGCCGTAATACTTGACTGCAAAATTGAAAATCGCAGACAACTGGCTGTTCAGAGTTCTCAGATAGGTTGGCTTATAATTCTTCTGATTGTTCATCAGCTCGGTTTGCCAGCGACGCACATTCATCGGCTGGATCTCATTGACTTTCAAATTCTTGAAATACGGCATAATATGTACCGCAATGATGTCCTCTTTCCCTTTGTAGGTAGTCGGTCTGATTCTGGCTTTGCAGTCATCCATATAGATCTCTACCATATCACTAAAAAGCATATCGCAGGAATTTGATGTCTTGCTCAGAAAATCCAGTTCATACTGCTTGGCCTCTTTTTGCAGGCGAAAACCTTTCTTCTTTTTCTGCTTTTTGGTGCCTGTCCAATCTGTGTAAACAAATTTACAGTACCATAACCCTGTCTTTTCGTCTTTGTAGGTCGGCAATGATTTCACCTCCGATCTGTAAAAGTTTCATCGCCCGGATACGGTTTCCCTCGTCACTTACAGGTAGGTATTCTCGTAAAAATATTTGGCAGATACCTTGCCCGCCACAGTCAGCTTTCCGGCTTTTTCCAGTTCACTGTTAAGCCGCTTGATAATGCGGTATGCCGTACTGCGGGAAACACCGAGTAATTCGGCAACATCCGTTGCTGTCAAGTATCTTTTGCTCGTCTGTAATGCTGTCGGTTTGTATTCCGCCATGTTTTCCTCCTTTCTGACAGCCTGCAGCAATGGAGTATCCTTGCGATATTGTCATTATACTACTTTTCGCAAAAGATCCCGTGTGGGGCTGTCCGCATATATTTATATTTAGTTTGTGTTCAAATTAAAAACGCCTGTCCGCCGGGCCATTTCCTGCGCCCATTTCAGCCGCGTATTGGCAGGCTGCCGCTATACGGCAATTCTTCTGTGGGCACGCTCCGAATCGATCATCGTGGCATACTGTCCGCAGATCCTGTATAACTCCCGGCGGAAGGATATTCGGTTTTCAAGGTGCATAAGCGGATAGAGCTTCTTCCTCTATCCGTTCACTAATAAACACGGGGGTATACCCGCCTTTTCTGCAATCAAAATTCAAAAAAGCGAAATTTCCTTTTCCGTATTGCCACCCGCATAACTATATATAGTTTCTAAATTCTTGACAAACACGATATATTGTGCTATACTTCTTCTGTAATTGATTTTTGTGCGTTGTCCGTAAGGACCAGCAGTACGCTTCTGCATTGCACATATCGTTAAGTTTGCAGTATGTCAGTAGTATAACTGTGCCGTGAGGCCGGTTATGTACTGGCATTTTTTATTTTTTAAGGATATTTATATCCTCTGCGAGAATGACACCTGTTCGTAATTCATTACGGACATGAATGCCTGAAAAGGCATCGGCTGTTGTTCTCGCTTTTTTTATGCCCAAAAAGCCTTCGTGCTTTTGGAATACATTTTTAGAAAGGCGGAAATCGAATGAAAAGACGAACCCATCGGCACTCGCACAGAAGAGTGTCCAGACCTGCTGTGTTCAAGCAGCAGGTAAAAAGAAAGGAGGCAAGAAAGCTTGCAAAGTACCCGCTGAAAACGGTATATGTCTCTCGCACAAGGCTTTATCAGCCTCAGAATCGAGGTGCATAATATGCCGAACACAACGAGTACCTACGAACCGCTGGTTTTGGTTGACACGGCAGATCTGCCGGAGGAGGAATGGCTGGAATATCGCCGCAGAGGAATCGGCGGAAGTGACGCCGCTGCCATTTTAGGTGTGTCCCCATTTGCGACCGCCCGCGACCTCTACTACGACAAACTCAAAGTCGTATCGTATGAGGACGGCGAAAGCAACTGGGTGCAAAAGAAGGTCGGGCATTTGCTTGAGGATCTGGTCGCTGAGATTTTCCATGTGAAAACAGGTTTTGAGATCTATCAGGTGAAGAAGATGTTTTATCACCCGGTCTACACCTATATGCTGGCAGACATTGATTACTTCATCCGATTGCCAAACGGCAAAACGGCGATCCTTGAGATCAAGACCACAAACTACAACGCCAAGGATCATTGGTGGTGCGACGGACAGGAGATCGTTCCCGTCAACTACGAGATCCAGGGCCGCCATTATATGTGCGTGATGAATATGGATGAGGTGTACTTCTGCTGCCTTTACGGCAATAACGAAAATGAAGTCATCATCCGGCACATTGAGCGTGACCCGGATTACGAGGCGGAAATGATCGCTCTGGAGGGCAACTTCTGGAACTACCATGTTCTGACACAGACACCGCCGCCGTACACAGAGGACGGTGAGCTGACGCTTGAAAGCGTTCGGCGTCACTTCGGCCCTGCCGACGAAAACGCCCCTGAGATCGAGCTGAGTGTGCCGCTGGCAAGCAGTCTGGTGCGCTATACCGAGCTGCAGGCGGAAAAGTCGGAATTGAACCGTGAGGTCAAGCGGGTCGAAAACGAGATGAAACGGCTGCAAGGGCGCATTGTGGCGGAAATGGGACGAAGCTGCACGGCTACGGCAAACAGCGGCGGCGTTTCCTATTCCATCAGCTACAAGCCTACGAGAAAGCCCGACATCGGCAAGGAAAATCTGATACGGCTGAAAGCACAGCATCCCGATATTTATGAGGATTATGTGACGGTATCGGAAAGCCGCCGCTTCTATGTAAAGCGCAAATTTGACGAGGCGGCATAAACGGAAGAAAGGATGGTGCAGATGAAAAACGATGCACAGAAAGAAAACGAGAAAGGAGTGGTGAACCGTGGGGTATGTCGGGACTTATGACCGGACGATCTTCTATAATCCGAGCAATAAGTATTGCATTATCAGCGTGAAAACCTCCGACCAAAGCGTACCGCAGCAGGCACGAAGTGCTTACCATCACCGGGACAATATGATCCGGTTTATCGCCGTCGGGTATGAATTGCCTCAAACCGATAAGGTGAGCATGATCCTGGACGGCGAATGGGAGAACGGAAAACACGGTGTTCAGCTGCAGGTCGATAAGTGCGAGGAGATCGTGCCGCAGACCAAAGAGGGCGTATACGGTTATCTTTCCTCCCGGCTGATCAAAGGCGTCGGTGAAAAGACTGCCGCATTGATCGTAAACCGCTTCGGTGCCGACGCATTGCGTGTGCTGGAAAACGAGCCGGAGCGACTGCTGGAGATTCGAGGAATCACCCCGGATAAGCTGGAGGACATCAAAGCCTCCTATGCGGAAAGCCGGTGCGTGCGGGATCTGATGATCCTGCTGACCCCATTTAATGTCACGCCGGTAACGGCCATGAAGATTTATGAGCATTTCGGCTCCCGCAGCGTAGACATTCTGCAAAAGAACCCCTATGAATTGTGCCAGGTATCCGGATTCGGATTTAAGAGAGTCGATGCCATCGTCCGCAAGGGCGATCTGCCGCTGAATTCTCCTATGCGGATCCACGGCGCCGTATTTGCGGCATTGGATACGGGGCGCAACGAAAAAGGCCATCTTTTTCTGGAAGAAGATGCGCTTGCGAAAACGGGTGTGAAGCTGCTCAATGAGAATATTACCGATGGACAGGTCAAGGTCACGCCCGAGGAAGTGGACGCCGTTGTTCAGGATATGATCCTCAAGGGTGAGATCGTTTCAAGCAACGGCAACATCTATCAGAGCAATGTTTTCGTGCAGGAGGATGAAACCGCCCGGAAAATTGCGGAAATGCTGGCTGTACCGCCGGTCACGCTGGATATATCCGAATCACTCGAATATGTCCGCAAAAACCTCGGTCTTGCCCTTTCACAAAGGCAAAGCGAGGCGGTGTATATGGCTTTTCGCAGTAATCTGTCTATCATCACAGGCTCTCCCGGTACCGGTAAAACCACAGTCTTGCGGGCGATCATAGAGGTCTTTCAGATGCTCTACCCCAAAGGGAAGATCTTGCTTGCCGCTCCGACCGGACGAGCCAGCCGAAGAATGGCAGAAAGCACGGGTAGAAACGACGCCAAAACGCTGCACAGCCTTTTAGGGCTTCTGGGCGACAGTGGACCGATCCAAAAGGATAAGCAAAAAGAACCGCTTGACGCCGACCTCATCATCGTGGACGAAAGCTCCATGATCGATATGTGGCTGGCAAGGCAGTTCTTCAGCCGTGTCCGTATGGGTACGAGAGTTATCCTGGTCGGTGATGTGGACCAGCTGCAAAGCGTGGGTGCCGGTGATGTCTTCCGTGAGCTGATTGACAGCGGACTTATCCCCGTTACGGTGCTCAACGAGATCTTCCGTCAGAAAAAAGGAAGTCTCATTGCCTATAACGCAAAGCGCATCAATGAGGCAAATATCGACCTTCAGTACGGCGAAGATTTTCAGTTTGTAAAGTGCCAGACGCAGGAGGAAGCCGCTGACCTTATTTGCAGGAGCTTCTGTGAACAGGTCGCTTTGCACGGAATTGAAAAGGTGCAGATACTCTCCCCGTTCCGTTCGGAAGGGCCGGCTTCGGTCGAGCAGCTTAACGCCGCCATCCGTGAGCTTGTCAATCCGGCGAGAGATGAGTTTGCCGATCTGAAGGTCGGCAGCCACTACTTCCGTGTGGGCGACAAGGTGATGCAGACGAAAAACAATGCGAAGGCGTCCAACGGTGACATCGGCTATATTCGCAAAATGGGGCGCAATGCAAAGAATGAAATGGACGTGACGATTGAATTTTCCGGCGACCGCATTGCCGAATACGGTATGGAAGAAATGAGCCATATGGAATTGGCTTATGCGACTACCGTGCATAAGGCGATGGGCTCGGAATTTGATATTGTAATCATGCCTATTCTTCGCAGCCATTACATTATGCTGAATCGGAACATCGTCTACACGGCGATCACCCGTGCGAAGGAGCAGGTCATCCCGGTCGGTCAGAAGAAAACGCTGATCATGGCGATTCTCAAAAAGGCCACCGGAAAACGAAATACGCAGCTTGGCGAGCGTATCGGCAAATATCTGAAAGCCTTTACCCGCCAAAATGAATTGAAAAAGGTCAGTTGATACGAAGCGGCTTGCAGAAAAGTGCAGGAGTGCTTCGTGTTTATTTATGAAAGGAGATTTCCCGTATGAATACAAATCAAAGTGCAACGATGTATGAATCTGTCCCTGTGGTTTCCGAACTGAACAAGGTGCAGGGCTTTGACCCGCTCAAATTTCTGCGCAGAACGACCAAGGGCGAAAAGGTTCTTGACCTCAAATACAAAAAGCTCTGGTTCCGCCTGAAATATCCGAACGGCAGGATCAAGCTGTCCTCCCTCAAGATTACGGATCAGCTGGCGATCATCGAGGCCCGTGTGTATTTCGACAAGAACGACGCACAGCCGAGATCCAGCTTCATTGCCCAAAGAGAGGCGAAAGCCACTCTGGGCGGTCTGTATATTGAGTCGGCGCAGCACGCTGCCATCGACCAGGCATTATCGGACGCTGGATTTGGCGTGCAGTTTTCTGCTGCCGCACCTGCAGTGAACGCAGAGAAAGCAGCCGAAACCGTCAAAGAGCAGACGACAGTAGCGGAAACCGCTACGACGGAGCAAGTCACCCCAGCAGCACCGGTTACGGTTGCTGAGGTAGCTACAGAAGTGAACAACGAGCCTGCGCAGGAAGCCCTGGCTGTTCAGGAAACCGTTGCAGAAGTTCCGACCGCAGAGGTCATGGAACCTTTGGCTCCGGTCACGGAAGAAGCCGAGGGTGAAGAAATTGAGGAAGAAACCGCCGATACCGATACGGCAGCGCCGACTTATTCTGCGGATATGCCGGTCGATGCGATCTGCTCCATGATGACCTACGAAGAAGCCGGCAATGTGATCGTGCCGCTTGGCACCTGCAAGGGCTGGGCAATGTCGCAAGTAGCTGACCGCCGCCCTGCGAGCCTGAAATGGTACATCAACGGCTATTCCGGCAATGATAACATTCTTCGTGCGGCAGCAACGATTATGCAGGCATCTTTGGATGAAATGCAGAGAGCAAGCTGACTTTCACCGATATTTCTTTAGAAAGGAGGCTTGTTCATGAGCCAGCCGCATGATTTTCCGTTCGACATAACGGATGTGGCGGAACTGCTTCACTTGCGGATACGGCGGCCGAGCCCGCAAGGGTTTTATGTGGATTGTCCTATCTGTAATGACAAGCGAGGGAAAATGCACATCAACACGCAGACCGATACCTGGCGGTGCAATTACTGCGATGAAAGCGGCGGTATGCTGGCTTTATACGCAAAGGTGCATAGCATCAGTACGAGCGCTGCCTATCGGGAAATCAGCGATGCGCTGCTCAACGGAGTAAACCTTTCGGATCATGCGGTCAAGTACCCGGATAAGCCGAAGGAAACGCCCGCCGAAGCTGCGCCTGTTGCCGATATTGCCGTGCGCCATAAAACCTATACCGCACTTCTTGCTATGCTGACGCTATCCAAGGAGCACCGTGCGCATCTGCAAACGGTCAGAGGCTTGCCGGACGAACAGATTGAGAGGTTGGGCTACAAGAGTATGCCTCCCTTCTATATGTGCCGTTCATTGGCAAACCGGCTTCTGCAAAACGGGCATCAGCTGGATGGCGTGCCGGGATTTTATCAAAAAGACGGTCAGTGGACGATTGCAAGCTCCACCTATACCGCCGGCATTATGATCCCAGCACGGACAAGGCAAGGTCTTATCAGCGGCTTTCAGATCCGTTTGGATGTGCCGCTGAAGAATGAGGATGATCCACCGGAAAAGGACGGAGCCAAATACATCTGGTTTTCGTCTGCCGGTAAGCCGAAAGGCACCTCCTCCGGAAGCCCTGCGCATTTTGTCGGTGATCCGAATGCAGGCGTGGTCTATGTGACGGAAGGACTTTTGAAATCCGACATTGCCCATTATCTGATGAACCGTTCCTTTGCCGCTACGGCCGGCGTCAACAATATGGCGCAGCTGGAGTTTCTGCTGAAAGAACTGGCGGAGAACGGTACGCATACGATTATTGAATCGGAGGATATGGACAAATATCGGAATGAAGCAGCCTGCAAGGGCGCCTTGAAGCTGCACGAATTGGCAAGGAAATACGGCATGGTGTGCCGTGGACTTAACTGGAATCCGAATTATAAGGGCGTTGACGACTGGCAGCTTGCCTTAAAGCGAAATGCCCACACAAAGGAGGATAGCAGGAAGAATTTCAGGCAAAGATTTATGTACGGTCTTTGTGACTTTGATGCGATCGACGATGATATTGCACAGTGGCACGAAAGCACGGAATGTGCGTGCGAACTGCATGAATATCTCGGACTGACGGAGGAAGAGTATTCTTTATTCGTCAGAAGCTCCGACGAGTTTGAAGGTCGGTTGCTGTCGCAAAGGCAGGAGCAACGGTTTCGGATATACCAGTTGGAGGTCAGTCTTTACAAGGTCATTCCCTTTGCCTTCGGCGGAATAAAAGAACTGCAAAAAGCAGGTCACGAATACCCGCCGGCGGCGCAATATAGTCTGATACATGACGGTATGCTGCATTGTGAGGAAACGGAGAGTGATACAGGGCGGCTCACACGCATTGCCGAGCTTTTCGGAGATGTTCTGCCGAAGGATTACCGTGGCAGGAGTGTCGCCCCATCCGATGTGATAGAACTGTATGACGACACGGGACGGCGTTATTTCTACCGTGACACAGACGGTTTTTGTCCGGTGAAGTTTTCTCCGATGCTCGCAAAGAAATAGGAACAGCCGGAAACGGCTATAGGTCAAGAATGGGATACAGCGTGGGTAAAACTGCGCTGTATCCCTATTTTTATAGGAGGAACATTTTATGAGTGTTGATACCAACAATACGGAATTGAAAAAAGGCGCCGATCTGGCGACTATCGCGGAACAAAGAGATGATCAGCGGCAGCAGGCGGAAGCCGAAGCTGCACAGGAAGTGCTTCAGCGAATGCAGGATACTGCAGCCGAGGACGAAAAGCGCCGTGCTCACGAGGAGGCCGAAGCCAAGCGCAAAGCCGAATGGGAGCAAAAACAGCGCAAAAAAGCCGAAGCTGAACAGGCTGCCTGGGAAAACGCCGTAGCTATGGGTGATGATGAGGTCATGATAGCTTCGATGAAGCGTGTCGGTGATGACGCCGAGCGACTGACCCGCCGCAATATGAAGCAATGCGTGACCGAGCATATTCAGACTAAGTGCCTCAGCGAACCGGAGTTTGCCCGGCAGGTCATGCACCCCCGCAAGAATATGATCCGTTGTTTCCGTTACATTACCCGCAAAGCCAAGGAGTTTGCCGAGCAGGAAATGAAGGACAACGACGAAAAGCCGATCGCAGGCGGTTATGGCTGTGATGTGCCAGATGATATGTGCTATCTCTGGGCCGAAGAATACTTTATGGATATGGACGCAGAGGAAGACAAGGAAAAGGAGGAAAAATTCGTTCCGAAGCCCTATCCCGGAAAGCCGGCTCCGAGATCCAATAAGAAAGCCGACAAGAAAAAGTCGGCTCCCCTAAAGGAGCCGCCGGCAGAGGATCACCCGAACGATAGCACGCAGATGAATTTGTTTGAGGTGGGCGCATGATGAATAAAAGAGTCTTGCGCAAATTTGCAATACCGAGCAACAGTCCTAACCCGAAAAACGGCATTTTCTGTGCCGATCAGGTGAAGTATGTGGTGCGCACGGCGATCAAAAACATCGACCATCAGCGCACGCTGGTACTGTATATCTACGCAAAGGAAAGTGTGCTGGCCGGAAATCATACCCCTCGTTGGACAATGTTTCAGCAGAAAGGCGGCTATATCACCTTATGCACCGATGATAAAGGCACACGCTGGCAGCAGTCTATGTTTGAGAACCTCGGAAAGGATTACTTTTTCAGGGACAAATGCTCTTTCTATTCCCAGGCCGACGAGAGACGGGTCACGAGATATTGTCAGTCCGAAAAGCAAAAAGGATTTGAAAGCCTCTGCCTGTTTCAGTTGGATCTGCTGCGGAAAAAGCAACGGGAAAATGAACTGAAAAAGCAGCGCAGGATTATCGAGCGGATGAAACCGGTAGGCGCATTACCCAGGGACATCAAAGGCTTTATGCACAGAGAGACCCTGCCGCATTATATCTTCTATGATTATGCCAAGGGAAAAGCGCCGAAAAACGCATACTGTACTGCCTGCAAGCATAATGTATCGGTCGCTGAAGCCAAGCACAACGGCGAAGGCGTTTGCCCACACTGCAAGAGGAAAATCACCTTTAAGAGCCGTGGGCGCCGCGGATATATAGTTGACCGTTCTACTGCACAGGTTATTCAGCGGCTGGGTAGCAACGAAAT